>NZ_LR214970.1:0-600000 GCF_900660525.1 Mycoplasmopsis bovigenitalium
GTGGGTATTCAGGTACAAAAAGAAGAAAAGTTATTGGCTTATAATGAAAGTTTTTTAAATGTTGCAAAATCAGAAATTACTGACAAAATGATTTTAAAAAACTTTTTTATGGCATTAAAGATTGTTAATGTAAACGGAGATAATGTTGAAATTGATGCTGAGTTAACAACAGAAAGTATTAATATCATAAAATCTTCAATGAGAGAAAATTTGGAAAAAATATTAAAAGATGTTTTTGGAAGATATGTAAATTACATTATTAATAGTGTAAAAAAAATAAAAAAACAAGATAATGATTTTGATGCAAATGTCGGCGCAATAAAGAAAAATGTAGTAAAAAACATTAAAAATAATCAAAGTTTTTTAGTTGACTTTACTTTTAAAAATTACATTGAATCCGAATTCAATAAAGACGTTGTCAAGATGGCAAAATCATTAGTAAATGGTGAATTAAATCCCTTCAATGTTGTTTTTATTTTTGGCAATTCTGGATTAGGTAAAACTCACTTATTCAACGCTATTGGCAATGAATTGATAAAACAAGATAAATCAGTAATTTACATAAACCCAACCAATTTTGTCACAGAAATATCAATACTTCTTCAAGAAAATAATCAAAAAAAAATATACTCAAGAATAAAAGAACTTAATGAAGTTTCTGTGTTGATGTTTGATGATTTTCAAAATTATGGTCAAGGTAACAAAAAATCAACCTTAAATGTGATAAATCAGATTCTTGACCACAGGTTAAACTCCCCTGACAAATATACGCTTTTCGCTTCTGATAAACAAGTTTCTGCTCTAAATACCATGTTTGAAAGAAGACTTATTACAAGATTAACACAAGGTTTACAGCTTGAAATTAAGCCTCCTAAACAAGCTGACTTATTAAAAATATTAGAATATTTCATAACTATTAAAAAATTAAGCCCTGAAAATTGAGAAATTGAGGCCAAAAACTTTGTTACTCGAAATTTTAAAGAATCAATTAGAAGTTTAATTGGTGCAATTGACAGACTAGCTTTTTACGGAAAAGCTATACAAGAAAATACTAATGGCAAATATACCGAAGCAATTGTAAACAACATACTTTCGTCAATTGCTAATAACAAAGAACGAGTTACTCCAGATGTTATTTTAGATTATGTTTCGAAATATTATAAAGTTGCTAAAAAAGAAATTATTGGCAAGAGCAGAAAACAAGACATAGTGGTAGCGCGACATATAGCAATTTATATCATAAGAACTGAATTAGAGCTTCCTCTTGAAAAAATTGGTAAATTTTTCGGGAATAGGGATCATACAACAATTTTAAATGCTATAAATAAAATAGAAAATAATAAAGATTTAACTGACCAAGCGACAAACAGAGCTATTGCTGCAATATCAGACGAAATTTATAAATTACAATAAACTTATTAACAAAACAAAATATGATAAAAAATGAATTTAACTTATAAAATTGCTTTATAAAACCATTTTTTATGGCTTATTCACAAATTCACAAAATATATTTATTCTATGAAAGGAATAACATGAAATTTCAAATAAATAAAAAAATATTTGATGAAGTTTTAGAAATTGTCTCAAAGTACTCTGATGCTATTAGTACATTTTATGGTTTCAGATGTGTTTTAATTGAAGTCACTGACGAAAAAATAATTCTTAAAACTTCAAATGATTCAATAAATATAATTAAAAAAATAGACGTTGATGATATTAACGTAAAAGTTGAATCAACAGGAAAATTTTTAATACAAACTAATGTTATTAAACCTATTATTAAAAAACTGTCGGGAAATATTGATATCTCAACAGATAATAATCAATTATTAACCATTTCTCAGGGAACTTCAAACTATCAAGTATCTTTAGTTAATGAAAATAGTTTTCCAGCTTTTGACAATATAATAAATGTCAAGGAAATAAAAATTAATGCATCTAAGCTTAAAAAGGCAATTAAAAGCGTTATACATGCGGCAAGTTTAGACAATAATTTAATTTACAAGTGTATTAATATAAGAAATAAAAACGACTCACTACACTTCACGACAACCGATTCATACAGACTTGCACTTTATCAATTAAAACACAATGGATTAATAACAGAAAATGTTGATATATCAGTTGTTGCTAAAGATTTAAGTTCGCTAATACCAATAGATGCCCCCGAAGAAATTACACTATTCTACAACGATATAAAAGTAGGTATTAAATATGAAAATACAGTTATAACTTCAAGGGTGGTCACAATTCCTTTTAAAGACACTGAACCATTATTTGAAAATTTAAATATTAAACATAGTATTCAAATTGAAAAAACTGAGTTAAATGATTTATTAAATAGAGTTTGATTAGCAAACGGCGATAAACAAAACAGACTTTCTTTTGCGGTTAAAGAAGGCAGCTTAAAAATCACTAATAATGTTGTAGAGGTAGGCTTATTTGTTGCAACTACAGATAAATTTAAATACTCAGGGGATTTAATAGAATTTGATTTAAATTATAATTTTTTAAAAGATGCTATATCAATTTTTGATGGAGAAATTTCAATTCTTGTTGACGAAAGAGTTGCTAAATTTTTAATTATTTCTCACTCAGACACCGGTTCAAAACAATTGATAACCCCTTTAAGGAGATAAAATGAATAATGTGGTTTTAATAGATGGTAATTCAATTACATTAGGTCAGTTTTTAAAATTAACTAAAATCATTTCCACAGGTGGGCAAGCAAAATTTTTTATAGAAACAAATAATATTAAAATTAATAACAATGTCGTGAATGGGAGAAATACTAAAATTTTTTCAGGCGATGTTGTTTGAATAAACAATAAAGCATATTTTGTTAAAAATTAATTACCTTAAAGGATTTATTATGAAAAAATACGAGAAATTATTTTTGTTAACACCTATAGTTGCTATTGCACCGGTATTTGCGGCTGCATCTTGCTCTAAAAATGTTGAAACTAAAAAAACTCAACCTCTTACAAAACTTGAGTTACCTATTATAAGGAAACATAAAGACAATCCAAATGTTGATAGACAAAAAGATGAAAAAAGTAAAAGCTCTATTATATTTGGGTGAATGGGTGAGGCTAAAAACATAAATAAGAAAATAAAAATTAAGAAATTAGAAGGATTGAAATTGTTGCATCCGCAATTATTAATTAGACGGTTTGAATTTCTTATAGAAAAAAATATGATAGTTTCTTCAATTATTAGGGTTACTGATTGATTTGAACAATTGTCTATTATGTTTCCAAATGACAATGTTATTAAGAAAAATAAGGAACTTGTTTTAAAGATAAAGAAAGAAATAATTGATACAGAATCTTCTTGAAAAAATAGTGAAGACTCGGAAAGGCTAACTGAGCAATTTGGCAATATTTATGAAACAGATTTAAAACTATTGTTTTATAAATATGATTATGAAATTTTAAAAAAATATTTAGAAGAAAATCACCCTAGCTTTAAAGATAGTCTTGAAGATATCAATAAAAAATTAACTAGCAATCCCAAGTATAGCAACTATGAAAACGCTATAGACCAAATTTTAAAATTAGTATCAAGTAATATTGATTTAGTTAAATTCCCTTTCCCTAAAACAAGTTATATAGAAAAACAAACCGAAACTTCATTCTTTAATGGTATTTTTAAAGACTTTTATAAAAGATTAAAATCAGAGTTTGTAGAACAAGTTGATTTCATTAAGGAAATCGATGAAGTTTATAACTTTATAAACGGAGATTGATCGTTAGGTAATGTTAAAATAGCTTTAACTAAATTGATTAAACTACACTCTCAAGTAAGAAAAAACACTCAGCAATAAACTGAGTTTTTATATATGTGGCATAGTAAATTATATTGGCCAAAATTTTTGTTGTTTTTTATTCAACAGGTTGCCCGAAATTTTGTGTTTCGTATTCACTCAATAAATTTAAATCAACATTACAAGTCTTTTTGAAAACATTATTCATTTTATTGATTGAAATTTTTGCTGTTTTTTGGTCTTTTTGCATATAATTCTTGATTTTTATATTACTAAAAAAGATTAGAAATATGGGCAGAATTGCTGTTAGTACAATTAGTATTACCGGCAACACGCTTTTTAGAAAAATATAACTTATTGCAGATATTGCTACAGCAAACAACAATTCTTTCCATTGATATCTGAATATATCAAAAAACTTATATTTGCTAGTTTTTTTTGGCGTAACCACAAATTTTGCTTTTTTACCTACCAAAACTAAAAAACTTGTTAAAAGTGAAATCGTTAACATAGACCCATACAAAACAACTGTTGAAAATAAATATAGTATAAATTTAAATATGTTCATTCTAAAAATTCAATAAATAATATCATTTAGTGTAGGCGCTAAAAAAAATAGTACAGTAGGAATTAAGAATCAAACCGGATATATCTTAGTAAGATTTAAACCTATAAAAGGTGCTGCAACTATATTTATTATTATATAGAGAGAGAATAATGCGGTTAAAGGTAAATTGAAGGTAAATAAAACAATATCTAATTTTTCGAACCACTTCATTTTAGACATGAATATTTTTTTAGTATATTTTTTTATAAACTCAACATTGCCCTGGGTTCATTTAGAGTGTCGCTTTTTAAATGCTACATAATCAACGGGATATTCCTCTTCGCATATAATTTCTGGAGCGAATGCTACATAATAGCCCAAACTTCTTAATTCAATACTTATACATATATCTTCGGCAACAAGGTGTGGAAATCCACTATCTAATTTATAAAAGCATTCAGCTTTTATCATTGCTCCATGTCCTAACATTGTTGAAAAACCGAAATAATGCTTCATTGATTGATACACCGGTCAGTGAGAATTAACTCCAATATGGAATAAGTTCATAAAGAAATTTTTATTTTTGGTTGAAATGTGGTTAGCTTGAACTACACCCACATTATCATATGTATAAAAGTATTTTAATGACGATTCGATGAAATTTTTAGGAATAATTTCATCCGAGTCTAATATTACAAAATAATCATATTTTAGTTGTTTACATTCATCCGAGTTTAAGTAGTTATTTATATTACCTGCCTTAAACCCTTCCCTATTCGGTCTTCTCACAACTTTTATGTTGTGTTTTTTAGCAAAATTATCAACTTTTATTTTTTCTTCTTCTTTTCTCGAATCATCTAATATAACCACATCGAAATTTCTGTAATTTTGTTTGAAGCATTTTTCTAGTGACGCCTCAACAATATCGTCACAACAACAATAAACTAATAAAACTTTATCATCTTGTGTAATTTTAGTATTTAAGACTTTTGTATACTTCTTAAACATATGATGTTTAAATATGTAATACCAAATAACATATATTACATCTTTTACACCATTTAGCCAAAAGTAAGAAATAAAGATAGTATTTAAAATGATAAAAATTATGGCTACAACTTTTCTAGCTTTTGATTCAAAAATTATGTTCCCAAAAAAATCCTTTTGCCCTATATTAAAAGGCAAATTAACAATATTTTTAAATGCGTAATAAAGCAACCAAATGGTTAATGCACTTCAAATAATAAGTAAAACTCAGTAAAATAAAGAACTTTTTAAAAGTGAATTACTCTCTCTCTCTCTCTCTCTGATTCTATTTATTTTTGTATTAACTTTTTTCATTATTAAACCTCGTTTTTAATTTAGACAAATAAATGAATTTTACAATATGCAAAAATTTTAACAAATATATCGGAAAAATGTATAAATAATATAAATTCTTAAAGTAGATTGCTTAACTTTTTCAAGCACTGTTAAAATGATTATAAATTGAAAAATCGAGTTTAAATAAGTGTAAAATCAATTTAAAATAGAATTGAGGAAACAATACTCTTAATAATTTTTTATTAATTCGGTAATAATAAAGAAATAAATCAATAAACTTTTGTTGTATTTTACTTTAACAATGAAAACTTACAAATATTCATTTTTTGTTCCTCGCAGTCTATATCACTACGCAAGACAATATAATTTTACGAGTTGCCGAGAAACAATATGTCATAATCACACAAAAAAAACTAACGTTTTTATTCGTTAGCATTTTTTGTTATGATTCTTTTTTCGCGTTTGTTAATTACGTATTGTCTAATTAATAAATAAACTTGTGATAGGTAAATAGATAATGAAACAAATTGTCACACCATTGTTGTAATTAAACCGGCTGTGAATTCACCATTATTAATTCCTAGGTTAATTCTATATATTATTCAAGTTATGTTTATTGATACAAGTGTAAAAAGCATTCCTTTTGACATACCCATAAAACGTTTTTGTTCAAGAGATTTAATAACAGAAGGGAAGAAACTGAATGTTGTAAGCATAGGGAAGACAACAACACAAACAGCGTGCAATTGTGGTCACATTCTTAGTTGGTTTCCATTTGCATCTTTGCCAACTAAACCATAAATAGCTAGAGCACTTGATAAAGCCACTGCCACAACAGCAACAGTTAACGCGATTCAAGCTTGTTTTCTTTTTGCTTCGTTTCTTGCATATTTATAAGTGAAGAATATTGTAAATATAAATAACAGCAATGACAACATATTGGCAATTGCTGACGCTGCCATTTTAACTTCCGCAACGTCTCACGAGCCTATTAGCATTCAACCAATAGCTCCTACTAAAACTATTCAAAATGAGTAGAAGTTGACGCCCTCTCCTGTGTCTTTATTTTTAAGTAAGTAAACTAGTTGAGGCACGCCAATACTTACAGTTAAAATAATTGAAATTGTTGCAAATACTCAAGCTATTCACCCAGAAATGGGACTATCAGCTTTTAAAGTATATATGTCTAATATTTTTTGTTCTCACATATAACACCCCCTAATTTAGTATCTTTTTATTATATAACTTTGACAAAAAAATAAAATAAAAATAACATTATCAAGGATAAATTAAGGTAAATAAATTTGTTTTATATTTTACTTAATGAATTAATTTATGAATGAATTAGGCAAATAAAAACCCTGGTTTATAGATAAAAATCTAGATGCATTTTTACTACCTTTTTATATAAAATTTAAGTAACAAAAAAACAAAAAGGTGAATATATTATATATGAATGTGTATAAGATATCTAAAATTGATTTTTGTATAGGATTTAAGAAACTAAACTTAAAAAGAAACAAGTATATTATAAAACATGTACATTATGCTATTCAAGAAAGAGACTGAGAAAGCATTCTTGAAAAATGCAATATTTCTACAAATGCAAATAATATTTCTGCTAGAAAATTCATAAGAGATGTCAAGAAAAAAAGTATTGGAGAATTGATTAAGAAAAGACATGAATCAGTTAATCAAAGATTGAATGATAATGATTATGAATTAGATACAATGATTGGAACCGCTTCTGATAAATACTGTATTCTTACACTTATCAATCGAAAAACAAGAATGTTCTATTTTATGATTGTGCGGCGATCTGCTTTGGCTGTTAAACAAGCATTAATAACAATGATAAATAAATATCACTTAACTATTGACACCTTGACAATTGATAATGGAAACGAAAATTACAGACTTTCAGGAATTGATTGTATAAAAACCATTTATATTGCCCATCCATATTCTTCATCAGAAAAAGGTAGCATTGAAAATTGCCATCGCTTATTAAGAAGATACTTTCCAAAAGGAAAATCCTTGATAAATATGCAGACCAAGACACATCAAAAGTTATGAAATATATCAATTCATATGCTAGAAAAATATATAGCAAAAATTGCGTTTCAAATGCTTTATCTATGTAAATTTTATTAAAAAAATGTTTGTTTTGGCGGGTGCCGCCCCCTAGGGCCTTGGTTTCTATATTCTTTTTTAGTTTTTTGTCCTAAAAAAGAATATAGAAACCATAAATTTAGTAATATTTGTCATGTACTTAATGAAGGCGTATTTTACTTTTGGAATTTACACAGGACAAAAAAAGTTAACACTGAGGTGTTGGCTTTTTTTGTCCGAGTTTAAGGTAGGGAGCTAACATCAAAAGTGTTAGCTTTTTTAAATTTTCAAATGCAACAAAAAGGAGAATACATATGTCAAGACACTTTATCAAAGAAGAGTTTGATATGATTTATAAAATCTACAACGAATTTGGATTGAAACAAACAATAAATTATATAAATGATATTTCGCCAGATACAAATTTTATAACCAGAAAACATCTACTTGGAAGAATCGGAAAAATTATAAGATACTATAATAATGGTATGCAAGATCAATTATTAGATAAAAAGGGTGCAAACAGAAAGCCAGGGAGTGGTAGACCTAAAAAACCAATCGAACCCGATTGAAACGAATTTACAAAAGAAGAATTAATAGAAATAGCTAAGAGATATAACGAAATCAATAAAAATAAATCAAAATCAGAAAAACTTAGTGAAGCTAAAAAACTAAATATTCGTTATAGCAAATCTGCAAAATTTTTTAATGTATGCAGACAAGCAGTAGTAAAATCTAAAACTAGAGTTATAAAAGTAAGGGAACACAAAAATGACACAATAATTAGAAAATCTTTTCTTGATAACAAAGGTAGATATGGTCGCTTAAGATTGAGTGCTTATATTTCTATGAAATATAATATTTTTATTAACCCTCGAAGTCTTGGAAGACATTTAAAAGATTGAATTTAATATGCAAAATTAGAAAACAAAGAAGAAAGAGTGAAATTAAGAACACTAAATTCGCGTTGCCAGATATTGTTAAACGCGACTAAAATGACAAATTAAACAGAAATATTTTTGCTACCGATGTTTCATATGTAAAAGCGCCAAGAGATGTTAAGGATAACCTTGTATTTTTGTCCGTAATAATTGAGCATAAAACTAAAAAAATCAGAGATTTTAAATTATCTGTAATCAATGATCTTGATTTAGTTATGGATAATATAAATACATTTAAGTCTATTGATAAAGATTTTGTTATTCATTCAGACCGCGGATTTCAATACACTTCAAAAATCTATATTGACAAAATAAATAAAATGGGTGGAACTGTTTCATTGTCTTGTGTAGGAAATTCTTTAGATAATGGGGAGGCTGAATACTGATTTTTAATTATTAAAACTGAATGTTTAAACGAATTAGATTTCAGTAAAATAACTTTGGAAGATCTGAAAAAAATAATTGCAGATTATATATTTTGATACAACAACTATAGAATTCAATCGAATTTAAATTGAAAAACACCACAGCAATATGCTATGATGTTAAAATAATATTAAACTGTTAACTTTTTTGTCCTAGTTTAGATTCATTCTCTTTCTTTTCCGGTTAAAACCATTTTAATAATTGAACCAATAAGAATTCAAAGTCAATAAAAACATAACGCTATATCAAACCCAATATTTACTCATTTAAGAGTTTTTTCTTCAATTAATATTTTGTTCGAATAATGCTGAACTGTCTTGGTAATTTGAAGAGCAAAAAATGCAATAAAAACTAATACAAAAATTTTTGTAATTATTGAAAATCAGCTTGTTCGCCAGCCTAATCATATTTGGAGTCCTAATGCTAGTATTAATGAAATTGAAATACCAATTTCATATTTGGGATTATTAATGCTTGCTTTTTGAAAAATTAAGCTTGCTACGTATATTCCTATAAGTAAAAGAATTGAAAGAAAATTAAATAAATATCAAAAGAATCCATCATTTTTGTGCATTTGTCCATTTTTCCTCTTTTATTAAAAAATAGTCCTATACTTTAAATTATAAATGAAAAATGGAATTTACATTAGTTAAGTTGTAAATTCCAAAAGTAAAATACGCCTTCATTAAGTACATGATAAATAATACTAAATTTATGTTTTCAATATTCTTTTTTAGGGTGAAAAACTAAAAAAGAATATAGAAACCAAGGCCCTAGGGGGCGGCACCCGCCAAAACGAACATTTTTTTAATAAAATTTACATAGATAAAGCATTTGAAACACAATTCTTGCTATATATTTTTCTAGCATGTGAATTGATATATTTCATAACTTTTGATGCGTCTTGATCTGCATATTTATCAAGCGATTTTCCTTTTGGAAAGTATCTTCTTAATAAGCGATGGCAATTTTCAATGCTACCTTTTTCTGATGAAGAATATGGATTGGCAATGATAAATGGTTTTTATACAATCAATTTCTGAAAGTCTGTAATTTTCGCTTCCATTATCAATTGTCAAGGTGTCAATAGTTAAGAGATATTTATTTATCATTGTTATTAATGCTTGTTTAACAGCCAAAGCAGATCGCCGTACAACCGTAAAATAGAACATTCCTGTTTTTCGATTGATAAGTGTAAGAATACAGTATTTATGAGAGGCGGTTCCAATCACTGTATTTAATTTATAATCATTATCATTCAATCTTTGATTAACTGAATCAGGTCCTTCCGTAATCAATTCTCCAATGCTTTTTTTCTTGACATCTCTTTTGATTACATTTTGTTTTTCTAGCCTTTGCCTCGTGATAAATAAGGAAAAATATCTAATTTATTCGATATTCCTAAATAGTAAGTTCAAGTGCAACACATGCACTTACTATTTAGGAACACTGGTTTTATTGCAGTGTTTTATAAATTATTGATTTTTATTTGAAAACGGTTAGGCAGTTTTATTCTTTTCTTTGATTAATTCTTCTATTTTACTTGTAGCTTCTTGTAATTGTATTATGTTCGCTGTCGATGACAAATGCTCATGAATTCGCATTAATTTATCATATAGTGACTTATCTTTTTCTTTATCAAATAAAGCAGTTGCTTTTTCATATGTTTCGTTGTATTTTTCAGTTGCTGCCTTATATTCTTTATCATTATTTACGTCTTCATTAAACAATTTAAGGAGTAAATGGTTTAATCTAAATAGTGCGGCACTATAATCTCGCATCGTTGAAGAATGATTAAGGGAGTCATTTATTTTTTTAATTTTTTCTTGATATTCTGGTTTATTTTTAACTAAACTTTCAACTGATTTATACATTCCAGAATAAGTCATTTTAATTTCTTTAAGATTTTTTTCTGGATATATTTTTGAAAAACGTGAGTCAGGAGGAAAAGTGACATCTGCATCTGGATTCTTATCTAGATACTTTAAAAGTTTATCACCGTATATAACCGTCAAATTGCCAAGTAATGAACTATATGCATTTTTTTCATAACCATCTCTGTTTGATAATTCATTGAACCTAGCATCCACTTGGTTAATTTCATTTTTTGCTTCAGGGAATGTCTTTAAAATGTGATCTCGTAAGTCTTTGTAATCATATTTAATATAAATAATCATTAAATAATAATCTAAAAATTGCGAAAACTTGTTTCTCAAATGTTCAACATCGTCAGATTTTATTTCTTTGCTTAATTTAGATTCAAAATCAGTATAGAATTTTTGAATTGTAGGCTTGAAATTTATTACAAGTTTGTCTTCTGGGTTAGATTTTTCAATTTCTTGGTATATTTGTTTGCTTATCCTTACGGCTTGTTTTAATTCTTTAATTCGTTTAACTTCTTGTTGGTTTAATACATTTTGTTCGCTCGGTGTCGTTTGTTGTGGGTTATTTTTAGTTTTACTTTGGCACGAAGCCGCAATTAATGGAAATGTGCTTAATGTTGCTAACGCTCAAATAATTTTCTTTTTCATTTTTATCCTTTTTATTTATATATTCATATTATAGTACTTTTAGTAAAATTTGATTTCATTGATAAAATTCAAATAATAAAAAATCCCGCTTTAACGAGCGAAATTTTTGTCTTTTTGTTTTTGAGATACATTTACAATCAATAGAACAGTCAGTGATAAGTAGATTAATAACGCTAGTACTTGTCAAACTATTGCCATATTTAAGGCAAAATCGAATGAAGAGTTTAGTCCAAGAGCAATTCAATAACCTAATCAACCAATATTTAGTGTTAATAAAGTTATCAACATTCCACTTGACATACCTTCAAATTTTCTTTTCATAAATGAAGAAATTGCGGCAGGCAAGAAACTAAATGTAGTAAGAACTGGGAAGACTCAAACACTAATATTCATTAATCAGCCGGGCATACGTTTATTAGCAATAATTCCGTATAATGACACGCCAGCTATTGTTAGTGCTAATGTTATTGAAAAAGCCCCTATTATATAAGCCATTGATTTTCTTTTTTGGTCTCTTGAGTATAAATATGATAAAAATATTGTTATTGCAAAAATAATTGAAGACACCATGTTGGCTATAGCTGTCGCTAATTTTTTAGTTTCAGCAGCATCAAATGAACCGATGATTGTTCATCCTAAAATACCTGAAAAAAAGATTCAAAAAGTATAATATTTTATCCCGTCTCCAGTGTCTTTGTTTTTAATTAAGCTTATTAACTGAGGCACTCCAACGCCAATAGTTAAAATTATTGACACTATACCGAAAACTCAAGCAGTTCACGCAGATATTGGTTTATTAAAATCAAGACTCAGTCAAACAATATTGTTAATGATATTTGTATTATTTGATCCAGATTGATCCATTAATATAGACCCTCCTTTTTGATAATAAAATTATTTATGTAATTATGTATTTTTTGTGTGTTTTTGTAAAACATGGCATGCCCTGAATCATTCAGTTCATACGTTCCCAAATTATATAGATTTATATAATTTTCAACATCAGAAAAATTAATATATTTATCATTTCTACTTACAATAGCAGTAAAATTTTTGTTTTTTGCAAAGAACTTTTTGTATACATTTTCAATAAAAGTCATAGCAAAAATTTCGTGTGCCAATACAGAAAATACACGCTTACGTTCATCAATATAATCTTGCGGAGTATCTAATATTTTTTGTTTTACATCAGGTCTTAAAATTCATTCATTGTCAAATTCGGAAAAAAGATTGAATTGAGAGTCATATCAGTCCTCGGGGTTATTTGGTAACATTCATTTAATTCGTCTATCATTTTTTAAAGCATTTGTTGTTGGCATTGCTGGCGCCACCCCAAAAACATATTTAATTTTTGGGTTATTTGTTGCATTATATAAAGCCGGGATCGTGCCTAAAGAGTGAGTAACTATGTAAATTTCGCGATCGGGTAGGAATTTATCAATAAATTCGCCTACAATATCACAATAATATTGTAAAGTCGGCTGGCCAACATTATTGCTTGATTTGCCACAACCTGGCATATCAATGGAAACTATTGAATAAAGTCTATTTTTGCATTGAAAAAGTGTTGTTGCGCGTGTTGCATCGTCTCCAAAACCATGCAAAAATAAGACAACTATATTTGATAATTTTTCATCAGTTAAATAACTAATTGATTCATTTTTCAATTGAATTTGTTTTCTTATCATCTATTATCCTAGTATTAGTGAAAGCAATTCTTCCTGAGTTATTGTGCCAAAATATTCAGCAAAATTAAATTTAGTAAATACTGAACGAATAGCATCTTCTGAAAGTAAAATTTCATTAAATAATGGTTCAATTTCACTAACATCTTTTTTGCTTAAAAAGTCACCTTCAAATTTGATATTTTTTATAATTCCCTTTTCAATATTCCCTTTAACATTAATTATTCCACCCTTGAATTTATTTCCGCTTTTGAATGTAAAAGTCGCTGCTTTATTGTATATTCATTCATCTGAACTCACAAATTTAGATAATTCATCAAGTTGTTGTTTGTACTTGTCGTATGGAATTTCATGCAATTTTGCATTTTTATGTTCAACAAAATATGCGATAAGTCTTTGTATAAATTCTTCTACATCCATTTTTTCAATTAATTCGTCATAAACATTGGTTACACGTGATCTAACAGATTGAATACCTTTTGATTCGTATTTAATTCTAGCCGGGTTTAGTGCATTTGATAATTTGGTTAAATCGACATTGTATAAAATGGTTCCGTGACTTACTATTCTATTTTTGCTTAGGTATTGAGCATTACCGCTTATTTTTGCGCCGTTAACGTGAACATCGTTACGCCCGTGGAATTCAGCATTTAAACCTAGTGAGCGTAAAAAATCAATAATAGGAGCTAAAAAGCGTTCATATCCGCTTTGGCCATTGTAATCAGTAATAAAACTAAAGTTAATATTTCCCATATCATGGTATACGGCGCCACCGCCTGATTTTCTTCTTGCTAATTTAATGTCTTTTTCAATAACATATTGTCTGTTAATTTCTTCGTGTGTGTTTTGGTTAGCGCCAATAATTATTGCATTATCGTGTTGATATAAAATTAAAATATCACCCGTCATATCAGGGTCATTAAGGATTATGTTTTCAATTGGGAGTGTAATATAAGGACTAGTTTCCTTGATTCTATATATTTTCATTTTGCCTCTTTTCTATAAACAAATTTTACCATTAGATTTATTTTACAATTGATAATGGCAAAATAAAACCGGGTTAATTACCCGAATTTATTATGAAACAATTTTTTTGTTATATCTTTTTTTGTAGAATTCAGTTTTCTTAAAGAAATGAATTGCGATTGCTTGTAATATTGATCAAATATTGGTTATTATTCAGTATATTTGAACACCCGCATTGAAGATTACAGTCATAACAATGAAAACTAACATCATAATTCATTGCATTTTGTCATTTTTTCTCATTGCTTGTTTTTGTTCGATAGTTAGGTGTTTATTGTTTCGTTTGTTTAGCAATCTTGGAATAAGCATTGACAACACTTGTGTCAGCGCTGTTGTAACCAATAAAAAGATATATCATCATTCACCAGAAAGTAAACGTTTGTAAGATGTGGCCGCGAAGTCGAAACCTAGTCAGCTTGTTGATTTAAGTTCAGGTACTGATTGAATAACACGCCACATAGCCAAGAAAATTGGTATTGAAATTATTAGTGAAAGCATCGAGTCAAATGGGTTGATACCATTTTTTTTGTATAATGCTGAAACCTCTTGTTGCTGACGCATTCTCATTTCTTTATTGTTTTTAAATTCAGCATATTTAGCATCAATTTTTGCTTTTTTAACACGTAATTCTTCTTGCATTGATTGAGACATTGTTGCTTTTCAAGTGATTGCAAGAACTAATAAACGAGTAATTATTACTGCAACAATTAAACACAAAATTGTTGTTCAACCAGCGGCAGCAGGTAATGGAACCCTAATTGCCATTGTTAATTGTGCAATTGGCCAAATTAGAAACATAAAGAATGGCCCATATTTTGCTGTTTCAGCAAATGAAGTAAATGCAATTTGTGGTTCATCTGCCGACAATATTAATTTAGTATGGTTTGCAAAAACCGGTGATCCATAAACTAAGTTTTCATCGGCAACACCCGAGTCTCTAACATTGCCATTTTTATCAAATTGCTGAACACCATTTTTATCTAATAACGGCTTAAATATACTTGGTTTAGTCATATCTGTTATTTTTAAGTATTCAGCTAAAGCATTTTGATAATTTTTGATAAATTCGTATTCACTCGAAGTTAAAGTTGTTTTTTGATCATTTAAAACTTGAGTTATTAAGTCTTTGTAAGAAATATTTGATACGCGTTTATAGTAATTTCCTTCTTTTAGGAATGTTTCTCTGTATAAGAATTCCAAAACATCACGCGCGTATTTTAATTTTGGATTATCAATATTTTGGTTCGAATAAACAGAATATAAACTTGCCTTTTTAACAGTAATATCTTCATTTTCAGGGTGTTTAATTTCTAATTTATCTTTATTTAAGGTGTATGATTCACCTTCTTTTTTGAATATTTTATCAAGTTTGAAATCAGGATCTAGAAATACGATTTCGTTTCAACTATTGTAAATTGATTCGTATTTTTTCATTTTTGCATCTTGATTTCTTGAGTTATCAACAGCGAATAAGTATCTATTAGGTTTTTCGCCTTTATGAATTGGTTGTTCTTTAACAGCAAATTCATTTTTGCTATTTAAATATTGAATTGATGAAGAAAAACCATGTCATTCGCCATATTTTGCACCATCTGATTCAGCTTGGTTTCTCAATTCTTGAATTGTTTTTGAATATTCTTTGTGTGATAAGTGAAAGTTAGATTCAGGAGAATAATTTATTGAGTAATATTCGCCTGGTTGTAAATTCTTGTCACCTTTTGGTGCGGTTGATTGTTTAAATGTTCTAACAGTAGGTGATATTTTTGCTGATGAATCATAAAATTCAGTACCAGCTCCAGTAAATCCAGAGCTTTTGACTATCATTGTCTGAACGCAACCACCCAGAGTTAGTGCAAAAAGTAATACGTAAAAAATAATTTTTACGACAAGCCAGACAATTTTTCTGATTTTTTTAGGGTCTTTTCCTTTTTTTGATTGTCCTGAAGGCTTGAAATAATCAAAGTTTTTTGATCTATTTTCCATTTTCTACCTTTTTAATTAACCTTTTGGTAGTATCAAATTTTGTTTTATAAGTTTGGGTTAAAAAATCTTTACGCAAAATTACAACAAAGTGATAATTTAAATGATAAACATTTAACTCGTGAAAAATAGCCTTTAATTGTCTTTTGTAATAATTTCGGTAAACAGCATTACAGAATTTTTTTGGCACTGTTATTCCAACTTTAAATTCTGATGCTTCCTTAAAATAAACAATTAAAAACTTGTTTACAACTTGCTTTTTGTGCTTAATTACATTGTCAAATTCTCAACTTTTTTGTAATCTAAATTGTTTTTTCATTTTTAATTCCAAACAAAAAACTAATTAGCACTTGATACAGTTAATCTTGCTCTACCTTTTGCTCTTCTAGCTGCTAAAACTTTACGGCCGTTTGCAGTAGCCATTCTTGCACGGAAGCCGTGAACTTTAGCGTGTTTTCTTTTATTTGGTTGGTATGTTCTTAAACTCATAATATTACCTCCTGTATTAAGTTTTATTATCTAAATATATAAAACGCTTTTATATTATAAACTAAACAATTTAAAACAAAACAATTGTTTGCTCTTTTTAAAACGTTGATAAAAGTGTGCTATTTTTGATTCTAAATTTTACTTTTTCAATTGAAAAATGAATAAATAAATAAAATATAATAATTATAAAATTTAACAATAATATTTTTAAATACAGTCAAAATCGATTAATGTATTATTAGTGTTATAATTTACAAGATAAAAAATATAAGGATAAAATAGTATGCTAAATATTAAATATATACAAGAAAACAAGCAAAAAGTTAGGGACTTACTTGAGAAAAGAAATTTCAATGTAGAGATTTATGATGAACTTCTTTCATTACTTGAAAAACGCGGAAAATGCATGTTTGATGCACAAAGTAAAAAAGCAGAATTATCAAAATTCGGTAAACAATTTGTTGAATTTAAAGATGACAAAAATAAACTAAATGAATTGAAATTACAGGCATCTAAGTTAAAAGAAGAACAAGCACAATTAGAAGAAATAGCAAAAAAACTTGAACAAAAAACCGAGGAAATTTTACACATAATTCCCAATATTGCGCTTGATGATGTTCCGGTCGGAGATTCTGATAAACAAAATATTGTTATCGCTACACACGATAAACTTGGCAGAGGTCTAGTTTCAGGGGTTAAAGCCCACCATGAAATAGCTCGTGATTTAAATTTAGTTGATTTTGATAGAGGTGTCAAATTATCTGGAACTAGATTTGTGGTTTATAGCGGACTTGGAGCAAGACTTACAAGAGCTATTCAAAACTTTTTACTTGATTTGCATACTGAAAACGGTTATATTGAATATTCAACTCCCGTTATTACTAAACCAGAAATTTTATTTGGTACTGGCCAGCTTCCTAAATTTAAAGAGGATTTATTTAGTGTAGATAGCAATGGGTGATATTTAATTCCAACTGCCGAAGTAACATTGACAAACTTATTGAATAATGAAATAGTGGATTTAACAAAACCACAATGCTATACCGCTTTCACTGAATGCTTTAGGTCAGAAGCGGGAAGTAGCGGTAAAGATACAAAAGGAATAATTCGCCTACATCAGTTTAAAAAAGTAGAATTGGTAAAAATTACAAACGAAAAAGATGCGCTTATTGAGTTTGAAAAAATGTTAATTCAAGCAAAGAAAACACTTGAATTATTAGAAATACCATTTAGAGAAGTGCAATTATGTACTGGTGATACTGGTTTTTCATCAAGAAAAACAATTGATTTAGAAGTTTGACTTCCTTCTGAAATCAAATTTAGAGAAATCTCATCTGTATCATACATGGGTGATTTTCAAGCAAGAAGAGCAATGATTAGATACAGAGATGAGCATGGCAATACACAATATGCACACACAATGAATGGGTCCGGGGTTGCAATTGACAGATTGGTCGCTGCAATATTAGAAAACTATCAAAATCCAGATGGAACAATAAGTGTTCCAAAAGCATTAATACCTTATATGGGTTGCTCAATAATTAAATAAAAATAGTGGCGCGCCACTATTTTTCTTGACTTTTTATGTATTCATATTCAAATTCAGTTGGCACATATTTGCCAAAATATTCAACTTCAACGGTTGCCATTTTAGTAGAGTCGTTTGCTTGAGTTACTTTACCACTTTGACCTTTAAATGGACCATCAATAATTTCAACTATTTCGCCAATAGCGAATTTAGTTTCTAATTTACCTTCATTAAAGTCATTTAGTAATTTTTGCTCAGATTTGAAACATTTTCTAATTTCGCTTGCAGAAACTGGAGTTGGTTTAGCACCCTTTCCTGAAGAACCAATTAATCCAGTTACATATTGAGTGTTCCGAATAACAAATCAAGCCTCATCACTCATGTACATGTTTATAAAAATGTAACGACTATACATATTAATCATTTTAACTTTGTATGGTAAACCATTTAATTTATTTTCAGCTTCTTTAACAGTTAAACTAGGTTTTTTGAATATTTTAAAAGCACCTTCAGGAGTTGCTTCATTGTTAAAACAATCATCAACTTGCTCAGAAACAATTCTATTTTTCAATGATTCAACAACAATATCTTCTTTTCCTGAAACTGTACTAATCATGTATCATAAAAATTTTCTTTCTTCCATATTAACCTCTATTTAATACCAATTCTACTTCATAGCAATCCAACACAGGTTGCAAATAACACGACAATAATAGTGAATAATGTTGCAAAAAATATTACTTTTCAAAACGAAATTCAATTAGTTTTGTTAGATGGCCATCTAACCCTTTTTAGCTCCCTAAAAAACTTTTTGATTCTATATTTTTTTGGTTTTTTTGTCTTGTCCATTATTTTTCCTCTTTGTGAATAGCGTGTTTTCTACATTTTGGGCAGTATTTTTTTATCTCAATTCTCGAAAGATTTCCTGCTCCTTTATTAGTTGCATAATTCATGGCAAAGCATTCTGAGCAACTAAGTAATACCTTAGTTTTTTTCATAATAATATTTTACACCACCTAAAGCAAAATAAAAAAGTGCCAAGCACTGTTATTATTTTACACTATATTTATACATATGAAATAATCTTTTTTTAAGTTCAAATCGCAGTGAGTTAATTTTTGAAGTCGTAACCATTTTTGAATTTTTTCATAAATTGATTTTTTGTTTTAATTCATTGAAAAAATTCTTGTTTTTTTCAATGAATGATTTTCAATCTTCAATTGTTAATTCTTTGTTAAATCTTCCCTCCGAATCATTGTCATATAAATCAAATAATTCACTAGATGGTATCGGGATTAGTTTGGCATCTCTTTTTTAAGTGGAATTAGCACGATTATACATATAAGTAAAGTTTTTTAAGGATTTAAGAATAAATGTTTTAAAAGTAGCACCTTTTTCTTGATTGAAAGACAAAATAATTTTGTTAATACCACCTAAAAAATCATTGTAAATATCTTGTGGTTCAATGCTTGAGTTAACCTTTTTATTTAAATTGTTTTTAATTGTATAAATTAGAATATCTTTGTAACGAAAATCAATCAATTTAATTGATTTAAGTAAATTTTGTTGCTTTAAAAATTCACCAACTTCGTTTTCTGGAAGCTGTGTAAATTTTTCAATTAAAGTCATATTATTCCTTTGTTAATTTGTACAATAGTAAACCAGCAGCTACTGAAGCATTAAGGGATTGGACTGTTCCTCTTTGTGGTATATAAATTTTAACATCAGACTCATTTAAAACTGGTTTACTCACACCGGACGACTCATTACCGATAATTAATGCCGCAGGTTTGTTGTACTCAATCGAGTCAAAGCTAACTGCTTCTTTGTTTAATTCAGATGCGTAAATTCAATAACCCATATTTTTGAGTTTTTTTAGTGAAGCAACAAGGTTATTGACCTTTATTATTTTTATATTTATAAATCCGCCTGAACTGATTTTTAAAACAGTCGAAGTTATGCCAACGCTTCTTTCCTTTGTTAGAATGATATGTTTAATACCGAAAACATTTGCACTTCGCATTATTGCACCTAAATTGTGCGGGTCTTGAATATGATCTAATATTAAAATGTTTTGAGGTTTGTCTTTTTTTAATATATCCAAATCATAAATTGGAAAATCTTTAAGAACAGCAATTATGCCCTGGTGATTCTCGCTAGTTATTGAGTTGAAAAATGAATTATCTTCAACAATAACTCTGGTTTTTGTTTGATTTGTGATTAATTGTGAGGATTTAACTGAGTTTACATAAATAACTTCAATAGGTAATTTTGAATTTATTGCATCTAAAACAGAATTTTTTCCTCACAACATTAATTTTTCCATATAACACCTCTTATTTTTTATATTTTTTTCCATTTTGAAAATGTTAATAAAGTCCTGATTCTTGAAGTTTTTTTCTTAATATATCTGCTTGTTCGAAATCTTTATTTTTTACTAATTCAATTCATTTTGAATATATTTGGATAAATTCATTGTAATTTTGAACATCGGTTAATGTAGGATGAATTATTGACAATGTTTTGTGAATATTTCTAGCATATTGGATGTCTTTTGTTTTATTGTATTTTTTTATTTGTTCATTTAATAAAAGGTTATATTTTGCAAAATCATATTTTGATAAAGCTTCGAAAATTTCTTTAATTTCTTTATTATTTTCAAAACCAACTAGGTTGGTACCATGATTTACAAAAATTGAAAACATTGTTTTTTTATATTTTTGTTCAATATTTTTTAAATTTTCAATTAATTCATCACTCATATTTATTGGAGCGGATAGTTTAGCTGTAAGAATTAGTAATTTGTAAATTTCAACACCATGTTTGTTAAAGAAATCTTGCGGATATATTATGTTTCCTAATGATTTGGACATTTTAACTCCGTCTAAATTAATCTGACCGCATCTAATTCATTCTTTAGTTATATTTTGATTGTGGAGTGCAAAATGTTGAATGTTTTCATTCTCGTGGTGTGGAAAAGTTAAGTCCATCCCACCGCCATGAACATCAACTCCGTCTTTTCCGAAATGTTTATCTATTAATGCACAACATTCAGTATGCCAACCAGGTCTACCCAAACCAAAAGGTGAATTATATTGAATTCCTTTTGATGTTGACTTCCATAGTGCGAAGTCGGCATTGAATTTTTTGTCGTTTGATTTTTCATCAAACTCCATATTTTCTAGAATTTGACCCGATACACTTCCATACTGTTTTTCATTGTTTTTAACATTAAATCATATATCGGAATTAGACCCTTTATATCCTTGATTTAAATTTACCAATTTGTTTATATAATCAATAATTACGCCAATATTGTCGGTTACTTTTTCTACATCTGTTATTGTATCAATATTTAATTGTTTAAGCAATTCAAAGTATTGTTCTGTGTACTTTTCACTAATTTCTTTTTCAGTTACTTTTAGCTCAATGGATTTGTTGATAATTTTGTCATCAATATCGGTAATGTTGTGAACAAGTTTAAACTTTTGACCTAAAAAACGATTTGCCTTTAAAACCAAATCGAATGTTGTTATAGCGCGCAAATTGCCAATGTGTGGGTCATTATAAACAGTTGGTCCGCAAATATATATTTTTAACATATGTTAATTATACTCAATTAATTCATTGACTTTTTGCCATTTTTTTCAATGGTTTTTGAAAAATTATTGTTAAAAATCAATAAATATTGAAAATTTTAATTTATGTATTATTAATATAAATTTTTTAATTAATTCAAAAAATATTACAATTATAAAATATGTATAAATATGATGAAAATAGTATTCAACAATTAAAAGGGCTTGAAGCTGTTCGCAAAAGACCAGGTATGTATATTGGTAGTACTGATGTCAATGGATTACACCATTTAGTTTGAGAAATCGTAGATAACTCAATTGACGAGGCACTAGGCGGGTTTGCCACTGAAATTTCAGTTACTTTGACAAAAAGTGGGTCGGTAATCGTAGAGGATAATGGGCGTGGAATACCCGTGGGAAAAACTGAAACAGGTAAAACTGCTGTTGAAAGAGTTTTCACTGAACTTCATACTGGTGGTAAATTTGATAGCAGCGCCTATAAAACTTCAGGTGGTCTTCACGGTGTTGGTGCATCAGTTGTAAATGCACTAAGTCACAAACTAATAGCAACAGTTCAACGCGATGGCCAAGTTTATGAAACAATTTTTGAGAATGGCGGCGAGGATATAACTCAACGAACTAAAATAATCAAAAAATCTAACAAAACTGGAACTCGTGTTGAATTTTGACCAAATTATGATGTTTTTAAGCGTTCTAAATTTAGTTACGAAAAGATTTCTGAGCGCTTGCGTGAAAGTAGTTTTTTAATTGCAGGACTTAAAATAACTCTTAAAGACGAAACAAAAGATTTGTTTAATGAGTTCAAATTTGAAAATGGAATTAGTGCTTTTGTTGAATTTATGAATGATTCAAAAACGCCGATTGGCGAAATTTATAGCTTTAAAGAAACAAAAAAAGAAATAGAAGTCGAATGTGGTTTTCAATATACTGACAGCTATAATGAAACAATTTTGTCTTTTGTTAACAATGTTAAAACCAAAGATGGCGGGACTCACGAAGTTGGACTTAAAACAGCACTAACGAAATTATTCAATGAAATTGCAATGGATGAAAAAATTATCAAAGGCAAAAATACCTTTGATGGTGAAGACATTCGCGAAGGTTTAACTATTATAATTAGTGTAAAAATTCCCGAAAAATATCTTGAATTTGTCAGTCAAACTAAGGATAAATTAGGTACACCTGAAGCCAAAAGCGCTGTTGAGGAAGTTGCTTTTAAACATCTAAAAATTTGGTCAGTTGAAAATAAACCACTAGTTAAAAAAATACTTGACAAAATCAAAAAAGCAGCCGAAGCTCGCGCAAGCGCGCGCAAAGCAAGACTTGAAGCGCGTTCTACAAAAAATGCTTTAAAAGAAAAACAAATTTTAAGTGGAAAATTAACCCCTGCACAATCAAAAAATCCTGCTGAAAAAGAATTGTTTTTAGTGGAAGGGGATTCTGCAGGCGGTACTGCCAAAAAAGGTAGAAATAGAAAATTTCAAGCTATTTTACCTCTTCGTGGAAAAGTTTTGAATACAGAAAAAGCAAGGCTTTATGACATTTTAAAAAATGAAGAAATAGCGACAATAATTAATACCATTGGCGCTGGTGTTGGCGAAGATTTTGATATTAAAAAAGCACAATATAGCAAAGTTGTTATTATGACTGACGCCGATACCGATGGCGCTCATATTCAAATTTTACTTTTAACATTCTTTTTTAGACACATGCGTCAATTGGTTGATGCAGGAATGGTCTACATTGCATTGCCGCCTTTATTTAAGATTTCCAACAAGTCAAAACAAGTTACATATGCTTGAGATGAAAGTGAATTAAGAGAACTTTTAAGTGACCCAAAATTCAAAAATTCTGAAATTCAAAGATACAAAGGTCTTGGTGAAATGAATGCCGACCAAATTTGAGAAACAACTATGGACCCTGAAACTAGAACCTTAATCCAAGTTCGTATCAATGATGTTTCATTAGCGGAAAGAAGAGTTTCTACATTAATGGGGGATAATCCAGAATCGAGAAAAGAGTGAATTAATGCTAATGTTGAATTCACAATGGAAGATGATTTTACATATTAAGGAGGCAATAAATGAAAAAAGATATCAAGTCTAAAATTGACCAAATTATTGAAAAGATTGTTTCCGAAAATATTGATTCAGTAATGGAAGATCGTTTTAGTCGCTATTCAAAATACATTATTCAGCAAAGAGCGTTGCCTGATATCCGTGATGGTCTAAAACCAGTTCAAAGAAGAATACTTTATTCAATGAGTGATTTAGGCTTGTTATCAAGCAAACCATTCAAAAAATCAGCTAGAGTTGTTGGAGATGTTATTGGTAAATATCACCCACATGGAGATAGTTCGATTTATGAAGCAATGGTAAGGATGGCTCAAGATTGAAAAATGGGACAAACCTTAATTGAGATGCATGGTAATGTTGGTAGTATTGATGATGACCCGGCAGCCGCAATGCGTTATACTGAGGTGCGATTAGAAAAAATCAGTGAATATATCCTTGGAGATTTAAAGAAAAATACAGTTAAATTTGCACCAAACTTTGATGATAGCGAAAAAGAACCAGTAGTTTTACCTTCAATAATTCCTAATTTATTATTAAATGGAGCTAAAGGTATTGCGTCAGGTTTTGCAACCGAAATTATGCCTCATAATTTGAACGAAATCATTGATGCTACAATTGAAAAGATAAAAAATCCAACTGCAACTCTTGAACAATTAATGAAATTTATTAAAGGTCCAGATTTCCCAACTGGTGGGACTATTTTCGGTACACAAGGAATTTATGAAGGTTTTGAGCTTGGTAAAGGTAGACTAACTTTAGTATCAAAATACAAAATTTATGATGATAATAAATTTAAGTACATTGAAATTTTTGAGATTCCATATGGGGTTGTAAAATCTAAATTAGTTAAAGATATTGATTTATTGATTGCAAACGAAAATATTAATGGATTAATTGAAGTTAAGGATATGTCTGACAGGGATGGGATTAGCATCTTAATTACACTTGATAAGAATAGCAATGTTGACACAATATTGAACTTTTTATTGCAAAAGACTGAAATGCAGGTTTATTTAAACTCAAATAATGTTGCTATTGTTGATAATTCACCAAAATTATGTGGTTTACATCAGTTGCTTAACTCATATATTAGTCACGTTAAAGAGGTCAAAACTAAAACACTTCAATATGATTTAGCAAAATATAAAGCGCGGCTAGAAATTGTTCAAGGTTTTATTAAAGTTTCAGAAATTACTGATGAAGTAATAAAAGTTATTCGTGAAAGTGAAAATGGGAAACAAGGTGTTATTGAGAATTTAATTAAACACTTTGCATTTACAAATAATCAAGCTTCTGCAATCGCTGAATTAAGATTGTACAAACTTTCTAAAACCGACAAACAAGCATTTTTACAAGAAGAAATTGAATTGTTGGAGTTAATAAAAAAATGCGAAATTTTATTAACTCACCCAAGCAAATTTGATCAATGAATAATTGAATTATTAAAAGAAATTAAGAAAGAATTCGGAAAACCACGTAAAACTGAAATAGTTAATGAACAAATAAAAATTAAGTACAGTGAAGCTGATTTAGTTGTTGATGAAGAAGCGGTATTAACAATTTCAAAACACGGTTATATAAAAAGGTTTTCAAACAGAGTTTATGAATCGAATGATTGAACTACCTTTGGAGTAAAAGAAGAAGATTCAATAATATTTTCAAATAGAACAAGAACAACCAACACCTTGTTACTATTTACAAATTTAGGTAATTATGCTTTAATTCCTGTTTATAAGATAAATGAGGCTAAATGAAAAGAATATGGGAATCATTTGTCAGAATTTGTAGAGTTAAAAACAGGTGAAGAACTTGTGTCAGCAATTGAAATTAAGGACTTTAACGATAACTTGTATGTTGTGTTACTTTCAAGACAAGGACAAGGTAAAAGAGTTCTATTAAAAGATTTTGAGGTTTCTAGAAATAATAAAGCATTCAATGCAATTAGTTTAAAAGCTGATGACCAATTAGTGGGTGCAAAATTATCTAATGGTTTTGGCGATATTTTGATAGTTACTGATTTTGGACTTGCTTCAAAATATAGCGAAAATGACATGCAAATTTATGGCACTAAGGCCTCAGGCGTTAAATCTTGCTTTTTATCTGGTGCGGATTTAGTGGCAGATTTTGCAATTGTTAATGATGAAAATTTAGTGGCGCTAATTGACGAAAATAAACATATTAAGATTGTAAAGGTCGAAAATATTCAACCAATATCTAAGAAACATTTAGGAAAACCAATCTTCAAGCAATTTAAAACTGCTCCGATAAATGTTAAGTCAATTAACGTTGTTGACCAATATAGTGAACTTTTTGTAAAAAATACAAATAACGAGACATATATTGAATTAATTAAAAACTATCCAACATCAAAAGTTGGTGAAGGATTTTCAAAAATTAAGATTGAAAACATTCAAAAAATAACATTCAAAATAGTCTGCCAAGAACTTCAAAAACCTACAGACGAAAAAGTTTCTTATGAAAAAAACACTGAACAAGAAGACAAAATAATTGAAAATGCTCAAAAAACAATTGATAGCATTCTTGACATGGATGTTGAAGCAATACTAAAAAAATATGAAATTAAGTAAGGGGGGAACATGTTTAATACACCTGGTTCAGCACTAAAAGTATATTGAAATCCAACTGTTTTTAGTTTTGAAATAATAAGTGTGTTTTTGATTGTTTATTTATTGCTAATTTGAAAATTGATTGCAATAATGAATAAAAAACAACATAATAAATTATTTATGTCGAGCGGTTATATTGTCGTTATTGCAATTGCTATATTATTCCCATTTGGATTAGGCAGTATAGGAGCTAAAACAGCAATTTATCCATTTATAAATCCATTTAATATAATAACAAATAGCATTATTAAAGGATACGGAGTAATTGGTCAATCTAAACAACCTCCCGCACCACTTTTAAAAGGTATTCCATACATTTTTGGGGGGCAAATTATTGTGCATTGATTGGTTTGATTCTGTTTTGAGTTTCGTTTAAAGGAATAAAAAGCTACTTTAAAAATAATGAAGATTATTCCGAGTTAAAAAACTACAGTTTTTACCAGTTTTTTAAAAGTGACACAAAAACAAATTTTGGTTCATGAGGTACAAAAGAGATTGTATTCATTGCGCTTTTTGTTTTAGCAACAACCTTTACAGGTTTTATAAACAAAACTAATTATGATACAAACCATTTCCAAGTTGTTTTAATTCAAATTTTACTAATTGGATTCATAACAATAATTTCATCATATTTTGGATATTTTGAATTCCACTTGTTATTCCCATTAATTATAATTTTTGTCCAAACTATTGAACTTATCGGATTAAAAGGCAATAAAGAAGCCAGAAAAGAGCTTAAAAAACAATATTTAAATAGTTTTTTAAGATTTATTTTTATAACAATTGTTTCAATAATAATTCCAATTTTAGTTGGCTTTATGGTTATTGCAATTAAAATAAAACAGAATGTTAATATTTCACTTTCATAATATTTGGAGCATATATGAAAAAGTATAAAAAAATTCTAGCCCAATTAAGTTTAATAGCCAGTTTTCCATTTCTTGTAGCGTCATGCATACAACAAGAAAAGCAAGATTCGCGAAAACAAGGATCAGCACAACAAAACAGTAAATTGTTAGTTTTTAACAGAACCCAAAACAAAGAAGACCAAAATTACGAACTTTATAATCAAGTTTACACTCTTTCACAAATTAATGAATATTTTGAAAAGAATAGAAATTATGATTTATTTAAATACACAGAAGGCGGCTCGCCAGAAACTGTTGAGTTTAAGAACATGATGGCCAACAATTACATGTATAAATACATGAAATTTGACGAAAATCAATTTAAAAATATTGTAAAAAGTAAATTTAATATAAGTGATAAAGTATTAAATAAACTTAAATTTAAGGTTGACTATAGCAATGTTTATAGGGATTTAGGTAACAATTTTGATGTAAAAGTTCCTATTATTATTAGACTTGATTTAGAAAATCATGAAAAAGCAAATTATCCAAAAGGATTATATAGTCAGCAAACAATTAATGTCTATTTAAAAAACGTCAAGATGTCTAGTAATGAAGAAAAAAATCTTAAAGAACTTAAAGATTCAATTAAGAACATTGAAGCAATTAATGCTCAAGATTTCACAACTTCAATAAACATTGATGATTCACACAAAGAATTGATCGAGAAATATGGAATTAATGAATTAAATTCCAAGCAAATTTCAACAATTTTTAATACCCAAAACAAGAAATTTAATAAATAGCAGAACAACTAAAAGCAAAAAATATTGAGATTAAGGCTACTGTTAATAAAGTATATTTCGATGAAAAAGAACCTAACTTCATCAGAATCAATTTAAGAATAGGGGCTAAACATAATGGTAAAGAAAAAAACTTTAATGAATTCGGATTTGATTTACCTGTTTTAGTAAACATTGAGAATAATGAATATTTAAAACAATTAAAACTTGCAGAATCAATCAAAGTTAAAACAGTTGTTAACCCTGATATAAATACTGACTTATCTAAGATAACAAGCGATGATTTACTTGTTGAATTTAATAATGAAAGCATTGAAAAAATTGAATTAGATAAAATCACCTCAAATAATTTTAGATCTGCAGCAGTTAGTCTTAATGTTAAGTTGAAAAATACTGAAAAACCATTGAAATTGGTCAAAATGTTAGGAACACAGAATTATGGTCTGCTTTATAGTGAAGAATTTACAAAAAACAACATTCAAGCATATAATTTTGAAATGAATAGACTAACTCAAGAATTATTGCCAAGCATCAATAAAGACTTTTTCGGTCACTATAAATCTGAATTATTTACGGGCGGTTATGGAACTTCAAGGTCATTTTATTCAGAAAAAGTAAAAACCCCTAGCTTTTTACACTGGGGAGAAGACTATTTAGCCCCTGATTTTCAACCAGTATTGATGCCATTTGATGGCGAGTTAATTGGTGTTTACGAAATTGAACAAAAGAGAGAGTTTGAGGGCGTAGGGACTGTAGCTTTAATAAAAGTTAAACATGATAAATTGAATTTAACTCCAAGAGAAAGAGAAATTTATTTAGACCCTTCTGTTGATTACGTTTACATTGGTTACATTCATTTGGATGGGGCTAAAACACTTAATAATTCTGAACTTGGCTTAAGTTCTCAGCAATATTCAAAAAGTGGCAAAAACTATTTTGTAGCTCCGCAAGCTTCTCCAAAAAATCCAATTAGTGTTAATAAAAATCAAATAATTGGTTTTTTAGGAAATAATGCTTCAAATGGCGGTTGGATGTCGCATGCCCATGTTAATTTCTATGCAAGAATAAAAAAATCTACAACAGAAAACTACTTTACCAAAGACACAAGAACTGACATATCGGACAAAAGATTAAAAGATTATTTGAATTTTAGTGATCAAAAAAATGTTAATTACATAATTCACAATATAGGTGTTTTTGGCAACGCACTGAATAGTAAAAATGATGTAGTTTATCCTGTAGATCCTAAAACAGGTGAAAAAATTAAAAACTCCAAAGCTATTGAAAGTGAAATTTTATACTACAAAAAAAGTTTAAGTAAATACGAGCAAGAAGTAAAAAGAGGATATTCAGATCCAAATATAATTTTTAAACTTCGTGACCAGAGAACTTTATCATTTAGTGTTGATGACACATTTAATATAAAAACTCAATAATGCGGGAAAAGCCGCATTTTTATTTAAAAAACCGGGGAACCCGGTTTGAAAATGAATTAATCATTTTCGTGTTTGATTTGCTCTAAAATTTTTTCAATTTTCATAGCGCCATCAATGACGGTATCTAGCTCAAAATGAAGTTCAGGAACTTTGCGTCAATCTAGAGAGTGCGCCAGTGTTTTTCTTATAAAACCAGCAGCGTTTCTAATTGCCTCAATTCCATCACTTGATTTTTCACTAAAGGTTACAAATACTTTAGCATGTGAAGAATCGGCAGAAAGTTCACAATCAACAACAGTTGGATTGATAATATTTGAATTAGTTAATTCTGTTGTTACAATCTGAGCAATCATTGTTTTAAGTTGACTTTCTTTTCTTAGTGCATTTATACTTTTACTCATAATTCTTTCTTTCTAGTAATTGTATTTAGGAGCTACCAACTCCTTATTTAAATTATATTATTTAATGTTGATATTGCCGACTAAAAGGAATTTTTTAATAAATTTAAGATATTTTCTTTTGGATTTTTTATTGAAAAATAAAACCCCTTTTAAAAGGGGTAAGAATTAAAATTCGTATTTTTCTGGGTGCTCTTTCATCATTTTAGCAACGAATTCTTTTTTAGGCATTTTTCCGTATTCATTCATTAAATGAGTACATTCGTCAAGTTCTTCCAATGCTCATTCAATACCTTCAAAACCTGTAACTTTTGTTGAACCAGGTTTTTTTCAGTTTTTGTAGTTGTTAAAAAATGTTTCAACATCTCTTAAGAATGGTTCAGGAAGCTCCTCAAGTTTATTGATTGAGTCTAAACGATAATCATCAGCATGAACTGCGATCAATTTTGTATCAGTTTCGCCCGAATCAATCATTTTCATTGCTCCGATAATTCTTGCGTTTAATACAACTCCAGGAATGAATTTTTCTGGTGAATAAACTAAAACATCTAATTCATCACCATCTCAGTCGAGAGCATTAGGAATAAACCCGTAGTTAGCTGGGTAAACAAAATCTCCTCTTAAAATTCTATCAACGTGAATTTGACCATCTGCACGGTCAAATTCGTATTTAATATTTGATCCCTTTGGGATTTCAATTTTAATTTCAATAACATTATTTTTTGACATATTCTAATTATAAATATTTTGTGGAAATTTAAGATAAAAAGCCCTTTTTAATTTGTGAAATTGATTTCTTAATTATAATATGTTTATTATTTTATATTAGCTTATTTAAAAGGGGAAAAATATGAAAAAAGCTTTTAGCGAAAAAGGTGTTCAATACACTGGACACATTGATGAAGAATTTGATGTAATTGTCGTTGGAGCTGGCCCTGGGGGTTATTTAGCTGCTGAAGAATTAGGAAAATCAGGCAAAAAAACATTGATTATTGAAAAAGAATTCTGAGGTGGTGTTTGTTTAAATGTTGGATGTATTCCAACTAAAGCAATGTTAGCTTCTGCTCACGTAATTGACACAATAAAAGATGCTGCTAGCTATGGAATTGTTGCAAACTTAGAAGATATCAAGATTGACAACCAAGCAACTTGAATAAAAATGCACGAAAGAAAAGCTGCTGTTGTTAAACAAATTTCAGGCGGTGTAAAAATGCTTATGAAAGGAAGCAAAGTTACTATTGCTGAAGGGACTGCTGAGTGATTAGCATCTCACGTTGTCAAAGTAAACGATAAAATTTACAAAGCTCAAAATATTATTATGGCAATGGGAAGCCGTGCACGTAAACTTGATAAATTACAAGGCTTTGAACAAGGATATAAAGATTTCAAAGTTCTATCTTCAAAAGAAGCAATCAATTTTGATAAAGAATTACCAAAATCAGTTGTTATTGTAGGTGGTGGAGTTATTGGTGTTGAATTTGCACAAGTTTTTGCAACAGCAGGCTCAAAAGTAACAATTATTCAAAATACAGATTCATTACTAACTGGATTAGATAAAGACGTTATTAAAGAAATTACAAAACACTTTACAGCTCGTGGAATTGAAGTAATTTACAATGCGTCAACAACAGCACTAAATGATCAAAAAGAACTTGTTTACGAAACAAATGGTGAAACTAAAACAATTTCTGCTGATGTATATCTAATCGCTGTTGGACGTATTCCAAACTCTCAAAATCTAGAAAATACAGGTGTTGAAATTGGACAAAGACAAGAAGTCATTGTTGATGAATACCTAAGAACTAATGTTGAAGGTGTTTATGCGATTGGTGATTTAACTGCTCAAAACATGTTGGCACACGTTGCATATCAACATGCATTAACTGCGGTTGCTCATATTTTAGGACACGATGTTAAATACGAATTGAGCAAACCAGTCCCAGGCTGCATTTACACACATCCTGAAATTTCAATCATTGGTATTACTGAAGAAAAAGCTAAAGAACTTGGCTATGACGCATTTTCATCAAAATATTCATTTGGTTACTTAGGAAAAGGTATTGCAACTCGTGACACATCAGGATTCTGTAAACTAGTTGTAGACAAAGCAACAGGGTTAATTCTAGGTGCTTCAATTGTAGGAGCTAACGCAACTGACTATATTGCTGAAATTGGACTTGCTATGGAACATAAACTAACTGTATCAGATGTTACATACACAACTCACCCTCACCCAACATTCAATGAAATTGTTTGAGAGGCAGTAAGAGCGGCACACTTAAAAATGGAATTATCAAAATAACAACACCTAACAAGCTGCAAGGCTTGTTTTTTATTAATTGTATATATTAATAATTAAATGTATATAATTAGACTATGGCTATTTTAATAAACTTAAACAAAAATTTTTACAATACTTATGAGGTTGTATTTGATTGCAACATTTTGACTAATTCAATCGAAAAGATAAATGAATCAGGAACATTATATGTTTATAATTTTGATTCCCAAACTAAAAAAGTTGGATATGTATCAATTGTTAGCGAAAAAGAATTAACAAACAAGCAATGGTCTATTGTGAACCAAAATCTTTTTGAGAAGATATTAGTTAATTGTCCAACTTCATTAGTGATTGAAGATAAGGCAAATATTAAAATTGGTAAAATTGTTGCTCGAAACACTCATCCTAAATCAGATAAATTATTTATACTTGATGTTGATTTTGGCGCCGAAATAAACAAAATAGTTACAAATACATTGTATACAACAACTGAAAAATATTTGGCTTGATATCAGTCGGGAAGTATTACTCCACAAGGTATGGAAATCAAAACAAATGAAGTTATGGGTATTTCGAGTGACGGAATGCTATGTAGTGCAAAATCATTGGGTTTAAATGATAAAGAAAACTTATTTGAAAATGATGTAATTAATAATATTCCAATTGAATCGAAAAATGAGTATATTGGTAAAAATATTGAAGTAGTTTATAAAGAATTGTTATGCTAGGAGAATCATGAAATTTTTAGATGAATTAAAAACCAGGGGAATATTAAAACAAATTAGTAATGAAGAAAAATTTAATAACCTTGAACCTTCAAAAATTAATGTTTACGCTGGCTTTGACCCAACCGCTGAGAGTCTACACTTAGGAAATTACATTATTATTTCTGTATTAAAAAGATTTCAAAAAGCGGGCTTCAACACTATTGCGCTAATTGGTGGTGCTACTGGAATGATTGGCGATCCTTCGTTTAGAGATTCTGAACGAAAATTATTGAATAATGAACAAGTTCATTTAAATAAATCTAAAATCAAAAATCAGTTAGAAAGTTTTGGTTTAACTGTTTTTGATAACTATGATATTTATAAAAATATGAATATTTTAGATTTTTTAAGAGAAGCAGGAAAATTAGTAAATATTTCGTATATGTTGGCTAAGGATTCTGTTTCATCTAGAATTGAAAGAGGTTTATCATTCACAGAGTTTACATACCAATTATTGCAGGGATATGACTTTTTACATTTATATGAAAATCATAATGTTCGTGTTCAAGTTGGCGGTTCTGACCAATGAGGGAATATAACTACTGGTCTAGATATAATAAGCGATGTTGTTGATGAAAAAGAAGCCAAAGCTGTTGGAATAACTATTGATTTATTAACTGATGAAAATGGTCACAAAATTGGTAAAAGTACTGGTGGCGGGTCTCTATGGTTAGATAAAAAAATGGCATCTCCATTTCAAATGTATCAATACTTATTTAATAAAAGTGACGCAGTGGTTGAAAAATTATTATTGTGATTAACTTTCATTGAAATTGACGAAATTAAACAAATTATGATTGAGCACGCAAAAAATCCTTCAAATCACTATGCACAATATAAACTTGCGTTTGCGGTTGTTAGTGATATTTTTGGCGAACAAGAAGCTATTAATTCCCTTAACATCACAAAGATATTATTTGATAAAACATTTGATGCAACACAGCTTAAAGTTGAAGAAATTGAAAACTTGGAAAATTACTTAAAAGTTGCTAATTTATCAATTGGAGACAACATTATTGATTCATTAATTAAGCAAAATATTATAAGTTCTAAACGAGAAGCAAGAGAATTTATTGAAAACAATGCGCTTAAAATCGATGGCAAAAACATAGAAGAAAGCACCATTTATGAACCACAAAATTACTCTAAAAAATATGCCATCTTTAAAAAAGGGAAAAAACAAACAATATTATTAAAAACAGTTTAGTGCTGTTTTATGCCGGATTCGCTTAGTGGTAAAGCAGCTGACTCGTAATCAGTAGCCACGAGTTCGATTCTCGTATTCGGCACCATATGCACATTGCAAAATTCAAACAAAAAAGTTAACCATTTTGTGTTAACTTTTTTGTTTGAGAAAATTAGAATTTATTTTTCATTAAATTTTTAGCGTATTTTGCAATAACAATTTCTTCATCTGTTTTTACCTTATAAATAGGAAATTCAGAACCATCGGTCGAAATTTTTAGATAGTCATCATAAGACATATTGTTTTTTGGCATTGAAATTTTAATTCTATGAGCATTAATTCCTTGAACAATCATGTCTCTAATTATTTTGTCATTTTCACCGATTCCAGCAGTAAAGACAAGTGCGTCAATGCGTGGTCCAATTTTGTTTAAATAATTTGCTATATAATCAATACATCTTGCAACAAACATATCAATTGCTAATTTAGCATTTTTATCAGTGTTATAAACTTTGTGTAAATCTCTAATATCGTTTGATATTCCAGAAATACCTAATAAACCTGATTTTTTAACCATCATATCTTGAACTTCTTGAATATCAGCGCCCTCAACCCTAACCAAATAATCAGTAATACCTGGGTCAATTCCGCCAGCTCTAGTTCCCATCATTAAGCCATCATATGAGCTGAATCCGACTGTAATATCAATTGATTTGGAATCTTTAATTGCACAAATGGAACTACCAGATCCAAGGTGAGCAACAACTATATTAACTTTCTTTTTGTTTAGAACTTTTTCCATTTTGTGAGTAATATAATCGTGGCTTAAACCATGATATCCAAATTTATAAATGTGGTATTTTTTAGCTCAATCTTTATTGATTGCAAAATTTCTTGTTATTTCAGGTAATGTTGTGTGGAATGCTGTGTCTTGGCAAATAACTTTTGTAACTTTAGGCAAACATTCTTCAAACGCGCCAACTGCATCTAGTGTTGCGGGCGCGTGCAAAGGTATAAATTTTGCAGCCTCCTCGATACCTTTTTTAACTTCATTATCGTAAACAACTGGCGATAAAAACTTATGACCTGAATAAGGGGTTCTAAAGCCAATCACTTCGATTTCATCGAAGTTGTGTATTATGTTGTATTTTTCTCAAAGTTTCATTAGTTCACGAACAGCTGTTGTGTGGTCTGGCATATCAACTTTATGTTCATAAGATTTGTTGTCGTATTTAATAATAATGTTACCGTCTAGTCTTATTCTTTCACAAAGCCCTTTTGCTAGTAATTCAAGCCTAGTATATGAATAAAGAGCTCATTTTAAACTTGAACTTCCTGCATTAATTGTTAATATTTTTTTCATTATAAGAAATCATAACCTTTCAAAATAGTTATTGAAGCAACATCGATTACATCTTGAACTGTTGCTCCACGACTAAAATCATTGATTGCACCGTTTACACCAACCATAATAGCACCTACTGCACCATAATCACCCATTCTTTGTGCAATTTTGCAGCCAATATTGCAGCTTTCAAGGTTAGGGAATACGAATATTCCTGCTGGTTTTTGTGTTGCGGTTGGGAATTTTTTAGATCTAACATTTAAGTCGTATGCTGAGTCAAATTGAAGTTCACCTTCAATAATTTCCAATCCTTTTTCCATTGAAATTTTTACAGCTTCTCTTACTAAATCTGGGTTTTCTCCTTTGCCAGAACCATTAGTTGAATAAGTTAAAAAACCAGCTAAAGGATTCATATCCATTGATTTTGCAAAATCAATGGCATTTGTTGCAATATCAACTAATTGGTTAACATCTGGTTTTTGAACTGTTGAAGGGTCCGTAAAAATAATTTTTTCTTCACCTTTGTGCATAACAATAACTGAAGACATTGTTTTAATTCCTGGTTTAGGACCTACGCACTTAAATGCAGCTCTTAAAATATCTTGTGTTGAATAAATCAACCCGCCAACTGCACTTTCAACTTCTTTTGTTCTAATCATCATTGCACCAAAATATGGTCTATAGGCACATAATTTTTTGCAAGTTTCTAAATCTTCTTTACCTTTTCTTAATTCAAACATTTTATTTGCATATTCATCGATTTTTTCTGATTGTTGCGACATTATTATGTTTTTTAATCCGTCTTCAACAACTTGTGATTCATTTTCTAAAAGCATTATTGGTTTAGCTAGTTTATTTTCTTGTAAAAATATTGCGGCTTCTCTTGATCTTTTATCATCACCGTCAATAAATAAAACACTTAGTACTCTATCTTTTGATTTTTTTGTTAATAAATTTTGAATGTGTTGACTAAAATTTGCCATAATTTCTCCTTATTATTTATATTTTATAATTTTATTATTAAAGTATGGAATTTTTTACATATTTTGGTTTTATATTTCATTTTTTTATTTTTATTAAATTTTTTCTAATTAGTAAATTTTTGTATTCAATATAAATATCAGTCTATAAGAAAAATTGATATTAAAAAATATCGTTTATAAAATAAAAAAAATTTTTCCATAAACAAATAATTGAATTTTTTGTTTAATGTATTTTAAATGGATTAAGTATAACTTCTGTATAAAAAATAACTACTATTTTATTCATTGATTATTGTGTATATTCATAACACATAACAAATCACAAAAAACAAATCTACCACTGGAAAAACAATTCAAACGTTCGTTGATTTTTTCTTTATTATTATCAAATTAATAGAAAATTTGGGTGCACTATTTTCACAATTCTTTCTTATATTTTTTAAATTGATTTTTGGCACTAATTTTAACAACTCTTACTAATGTGAAGAGTTTTACTTTAAGAATTTATAGTTATAGAATTAATGATTATCAATGGCACATGACATATAGCATTATAAATAGTATAATAAAGATAAGAGGATAATTTAATGATGAAAAAACTATTATTTAATATTTGCCCAGTTATTTTAGCCCCAGTTGTTTTGTCTGCTAAATATCACGAACCCAAAGATTTTACAAGTGAAGAATATTCGAAAATTAAAGATATTTATAGACCTTACTATCTAAAACACGCAGTTTATTATAACAGAGATGATGATTACGATAATGATATGAATAATTACAACAAGGTTGGTATTATAGAAGTAGAAAATTTTGATAGAAATTATTTATTATCTAGTGATCAAAATTTCCATTTTGATAATCATTCTAAAGATGCACAAACTAGCGATAACCACGGCTATGCTGTTACGTCAATTATTGGAACTGATTTAGGAATTAATAAAAATGCAAAATTGTATTATTCAACCCTCCCTACAAAGGGCTTTGTTGATCTTATAAAGGAAATGCATGAAAAGCATGATATAAAATTGTTTAATTTTAGTTTTAGTCGTAAATTATTGTGGCGAGAAGAAGGTGAGGAAAGCTTATTAAAATATGACAATAACAATATATCAATGAGCTACGAACTTAGGTCTTTTTTAGCACTAGCGCAATATCTTTTATATGAACTATATTTTATTGATACTTCATTTCGTAATTTAATTAACAAGGATATAGACGAATTTTACGGAAAAGTTAACAAGTATGCTGCTGAAAACGATATTAAAATTGTTAAATCTGCAGGAAATTTAAGTTATTATGACCACATCGACAAAATAAAACGTACTAAAAATTTTTTTCTTGAAAAATACTTTACAAATTCAAATTTTGATTTTGATAGATTAAAAACTGATTTTTTGGAAACTATTACAAGGGAAAATGCTAATAGTCAAAACATAACATATTTTAAAAAATATCTTACTAGTGTAAAAGATTCCCCAGAAAAATTAGGTAATTTTATAAAAAATATGGACCAAAATGAGAATATTTTAGAGGGTATTAATTTATGATCTACCGCAACAAATATGAGTTCATTCATAAATGTTGGCGCTGTAGACTTTAACAACTATCCTACTTATTTCACATCTTTTGATACAAAAAATAAAGATAATTCACCTTTAGTTTCTGCATATGGTTTAGGAATCGATGATGATCATGATAAAATTAAACATTTTTATAAAAATAAATATTATAGTGAGGACTATGAACTTGAAAAAACAAGCATTGATAATATAATTAATAAACTTCATGATACTGAAAGAATTAAAAAGTTAAATTATCTAAGACATTTTGACGGTACTAGCAAAGCAGCACCATTAGTAACTGGAATGCTATCTCTTTTACAATATAAGCTAAAAAGAAATTTATCTATTGCAGAAGCTAAAACAATTTTGGCTTCTAGCTCAATATATAGTCCCATAAAAGCTCTTAATTTTGAACTTTTTTTTGGCCATAATAAATCTTTGTGATTAGAATATTGGCGAAAAAATAAATCTAAATCCAAAACCGGTTATGGTGTGCCAAAATTTGAAAAAATGTACGATATATCAAGAAATAAAAGTTTTTTAAAATTAAACGATTTTATACGAGGAATTGAGAATCAAGACGGTAATCACTACATAAACATTTTCACGGATCATGATGTAAAACATAAGGGGAGACATTTTACTCATACAATATCAATTTCACCAACTAAGTCATTTAAAGAGTATGTTGAATCAAATACACTATTTACCAAGTGATTTTTAGGCAATTTAGAACCAAGTAACATTGATAATTTATATGATGTGTCGGGTGAGATTAAATTTGAATATACCCCTAACGAAGATGGGCAAACCAGTAAAGGAAGTAGAAAACATCAAAGCACATCAAATAACTCAAATACTGAGCGTTTATATTTTAATTTGCCAACTGATTTCGCACGTGGAAAATATAATCTTAGATTTGAATTAAATGAACTTAATTGATATGCAAAACAATATAAATTCATAAAATACAATTGATTAATTGCTGCATACAAAGACTATCTAAAAGATGCTGTTGATATTAGCTCTTATATGGAGGTCAAATAATGGTTAAATTATTACTGATTCCACTAATATTTCCGCTTTTAGCTGTTGGCAGCTGTGCCAATAAGTTTGAATATAGTGATGAACAAAAAAGAGTTCAAAAATTAATAAGCAGAGACTTTAAATTGAAATTTAATATAGAAAAAACAAAATTTTTCAAACCATTCATATACAATTTTTCTGTAACTGATAACGATGAACCTTATAAATATGAAGGCATATATCATTTATATAAAGATTTTTTTGAAAATATAGACAGTAAATCTTATTTTTATAACACGGAATATATATCATTTTTAGGACTAAATTCATTCGAGTTCAATAAAAAAACTTGAAAAGATTATCAACCACTTAGTTATATTAAAAATGAAAAATCTAGTGAAATTTCTTCCAATGTTATTTCGCTTGATAATTTCTTTCAAAATGAGTTTAATATTGAGTATCATTCGAACATATTCTATCAAGAGCCCTTGAATTATAAAGAAACAAAATATAAAATGCAATCTTATCGTGATTTTGTGCTGAGTCATTGAGAAAGACCACATATTAATGATGATCATTATGGCCAAATAGATTCAGGCAGAATAGGCAATAAGTATTGAATAGATAACAATTTTAATGGGACTTACGGAGATAAATCCACAGTATATAATGATTTCTATATCACAGATGTTAAAAAGTATAATGATAGTATAAAAATTTGATCAAGTAGTACTTTTGATCGTGATTACAATTATTCATATTCAATTAAAGATTTGGGTTCTGATGATGAATTTATTTTAAAACAAATTACTATTCGAAGAGACTTGAAATTGATGCCTTTTGGTCAATTTGTTAAGATATATAATAGAAAAAAACCAGCCCAAAATAACAACAAACAATTTCAAATAAACTATTTAAAAAATGATAAACAAGAAGGAAAAAGAAATATATATTTCATTGTTTCTCAAAACGAAGGCCACATTAATTTTGTTGCTAAGGCGATAAAACCAAAAGAACTAATAAATTTAGCACGACACTATTACGGTTCAAATAATGATGGCAAGGACATATTTATTTACATTTAAAATAGATAGATAAAAGCACTTATATTTAAAGGGATTTTTTTCTTTTTCAATTGAAAAATCAGTAAATAAGTCCAAAATGAAATCGTTTTCATTTTTATAAATATGAAATTAATTCTTTTTAATTTTATATTATAATTAAGAAAGCAATTTTATTATTTAATATTCGGATGCATACGATGTTAAGTTAAATAATAATTGCTAAATAAATTCGAATTTAGATTTAAAAATACATAGGAGGCTAGCATTATGTCAAATCAAAACGAAGAAAAAAAACAAGAAAGTGCGCCAGCAGTTGTTGGTCTAATTAAAGTTTCAGATGAATTACTAGATCTTTCATCATTTAAAAAACCTACAAAAAAAACAGAACCTGTTGCGGACGTTGTTAAAAAAGATGGTGAACTTACACCACGTGAAAAAGCTATCTTAGAAAGATTAAAAGCTAAAGCTGAAAAATAATTGAAGGAATAAATATGGCAGAAATTATTCAACCAAAAGCATTGGAAGCTAAAACCGAAAAAATAGCCCCAATTCGTAAAGCTATAGCAAAAAACCTAAAACAAGTAATGGATTCAATCGCTTACGTATCATTAACACGTAAAGGCGATGTGTCTAATTTATGAGACTACCGTAAAGCTAATTTAGCCAGTGTTCAAGAAAAACATGGTGTTAAATTAACATTTTTATCTTGAATTATTAAAGCTACATCAATCGCATTGACTGAATTTCCAGCTTTTTTAGGAAATTGAAATTCAGAAACTGGTGAAGTTACATACCCAGATACTGTAAACATTAATATTGCAGTGGATACACCATTTGGCCTTGTTGTGCCAGTTATTCGTGAAACTGAAAAATTAAGTATTGTTGAAATACAAAAAGAAATTATTCGTGTTGCGGATTTAGCACAAAATAGAAAACTTACAATGAAAGATATGGCTGGTGGCCACTTTACAATTACAAACGTTGGTTCAGTTGGAGCGATGTTTGGTAATCCAATTCCAAACTTAGGACAAGTTGGAATTATAGCAGTTGGAACAATTGCTGATGAAGTTAAAGTTAATAAAGATGGCACTTTTGCGCCAACAAAACAACTTTACACTACTATAGCCGCTGATCACCGTTGAGTTGATGGTGCAGATATGGCTCGTTTAAATAATAGAATTTTAGAATTACTGGAAAAACCAGAATTGTTAGGAGAATTATAATATGTTTAGAATGAAATTTACAGACATTGGTGAAGGTCTACACGAAGGAAAAGTAGCAGAAGTTTTCGTTAAAGTTGGAGACGCTGTTAAAGAAGGTGATGTATTATTCTCAGTTGAAACTGACAAAATGACATCAGACATCCCTGCACCTACAACAGGTACAGTTGCTGAAGTTCTAATTGAACCAGGTCAAGAAATTACTGTTGGTGATGAAATTTTTGTAATTAACGAACAATAATTTTGTATAAAAACTAGCCCATTTTCGGGGTTAGTTTTTTTGTTTTCTTATACAAAATTAAATTTATAATTTAATACATAATTTATAAGAGGCCTAATGTGAAGATTATTTAAAGAAGTATTAAGATCGCTTAGAAAGAATAAAGTAGTTGTTATTGGGCTAAGTATATTAGTTTTTTTAACTTCTGCTATATTCACACTATTATCAAGTGTCAAAAATGTTATTTCTGGCGGGTTTGATAATTACAAAAATGTTTCAAAATTGCACGATGTTAGTGTTGATTTAAATTTGCCTAATCAAGGTTCTCCATACAATCAAGGTTATTATATAAATGGTGAAACAAGTGAAACGCTTGCAAACGATAAAAAGACTTCATATTCGCCAATCATTTATCAAGTTGATGAATCTTCTTTTAATAAATATAAAGAAATTTTCAATGAATATAGATACAAAGAATTCAATGACCTTGATTCTTCTTTGATTGATTCATACATAAAAATCAATGAATTAGGAATAAATGATCCAAAATATTTAGACTTGTTTGTAAAAAAAGACGATTTACTTAAATCGTATTCAGTTTATAAAGCTGAACAACAAAACCACAAAGAACAAACAATAAATTTCGATTTAAAATCTGTTGAGAACTTTAATTTTTCAACACAAAAACCTCTTAAATGACAACTTTACAAATTTGATGGAAAAAACTATCAACCTGTTCAAGATAAAATTGACGTAAATGTTAATGCAAAATTTAAAACACAAAATAATATAAAACTTGGCGATATTTTAACTATTACAAACATTGATAATGTTAGTTATTTTTCTCAAATATCGAATCTTTATGCAAATATTAAAGATAACACAATAACTTCAGATTATAAACTTGGTCAATTTTGAATTAATAATGACGAAGGCATAGTAATTAATGCAAATAAAATAATAAGTGCTTTAGGGTTAAAAAGAGTATCTTCTAACCCGCATGATTCTCAATATTATTCATACGTGATTGGTGACAAAGACAAATTTTTAGCCTTGGTTGATGTTGAAAATATTCAACAAATTAATGAAAAAACCTCATTAAAAAATGAGTTTGAATTTAAACAAATTTTCAATGAAAATTTCTCAAAAAGCTTTAATTCGTACATAAATCTTGAAGCAAACAAAAAGTATAATATTTCTCCTTCTTGAGTATCAAAAACTACTTTAAAAACAGTATTTTTACGCGATAACTATTACACAAGTTTTGTCGAAGGATTCGGTAAAGAAAAGTGGACCGGCGCATTTAAAACATATATGGATTCACTTGGTAAAATTAAGGTTGCAAATAGAAATGAAGTTTGAGATGAACTTGAAACATTTGATTATTGAAGAAAGAATAAAATTGTAGTATTAAAACCATATAAAAGAACTGTTGATGGCAAGTGAGAAATTGACGAAAATCAATATAAAACCAAAACAATTAGTCTACCACTAAGTTCCAATTTTGATTTTGCAGATTTAAAAACCATCAAATTATGAACAGACGACCCAAGAGTAAGACCGGACGGAAATAAATATAAAATCGACAAGAATAATTCGCAAAATATTATTGATATTTATTCAACTAACTTATATGATAGAGTAGCTAAAAAATTCAATAATTTAGATGATATTAATAAATTGCAATATCTATCGAATGAAAATATTTTAAATGAAAGATATTCAATAATAAATTCAAGAGCTTATGAATCAACTAAATCGGTTATAGTTGATAAAATACTAGCAAAAGTTGGCGAAGAAAATGTTGGTATAAGACAAACAATAACTGTCAATGCAGTTGATGAAAAAACAAATCAACAAAATGTATATCATTTTATTAATGCTGGAAATAATGCACACACAATTTCTGGAATTAAAATGAATGTGGGGGAACTTTATAATGAAAAAACTCACCCCACTTCATTAACAACTTTGAGCAATGAAGATAAACAAATATACAATTCAACTCAATTAAACTCATACATTTCTTCATTGTTAATTAATTCTATTTTTAAAAATTTATACCCTGACCCCAACTTCATCAATCCTATATATGAGTTTAAAAATGTTATAGATTTTAATCCTGAAACAAACAAAACACAAACATTTTTGAATAAAAAGATTGTTAAATTAGCAAACTATAGTAATGATGATAAGTTGCATAGTAATGAGCAAACAAATTATGGGATTGTTGGCTTTGCAAACAAATTCAAGATTGTTGAAAAAGTTGATGAAAATAACTATAATGTTAAATATTTCAATAAAATGCCTGTTGATGGAATGGATTTTGGAACATTAAATAATTTCTTGAAAAATAACAAATTAACTATCGCACTTAAATATATAAAAACAGATGGCGAGGGTTGAGTTACATCAAGCAAAGAATTTAACAACATCAAGTATATTCCAATTAAATATTTATCTCCAAAAGCAGAGCTAATGCAAGATATTTTAGCTAACGGTAGAATTGACGCACTTGCAAATGCTATTGAGAAATATTTATTAACGTCGGAACTTTTAAATAAATCATTTTTAACAAATGAGCAAATATTGGAAATTACCGATATACTGAAAATTGTATTGAATAAGCATAATTTTGCATCTGTTTTCGCAAGTGGAAAATTAAATCAAGGCATCATGCCAGAATTAATTTTTGACATATTATATGAATTGTCACACCATAAAAAAGGTAATTTACTGAAGTTAATTTTAGATAATATGTTGAACCAAGCTTTGACTTCCGTTGAATGAAATGGGTCTCTTGAAGAGCAAAAACAAAATCTAGTAATTGAGGTTGAAAATCTTTTCACTGTTCTAAAAGAAGCAATAAACATTGATTTAGGTAAGTTTATTTCACCAAAAACACTTGTTTATTCTTCAAAAAATCCAGTATTTTTTTCTGAATCTCTTGTTGAATTAATAAATTCAATCGATTTCAAAAAACTTTCAGAAAAAGCTAGAGTGTTTTTTGAGCAAACAAATAATAAAGCTAAACTACACCCTGAAAATAAACAACCCTACATTCATAAGTTAAGTAGTGGCGATGTTATCAAATGAGTTTTTGAGTCAATTGACCAAAAACAATTCAAAAATTCAATTGCGAGATTAATTAATAATCTTGATATGAGATATATTTTTGACATAAGAAATAGTGATTCAATCATATTTAAATTAGTGTCGCAATTTGTTCCTTCGCTATCTGATGGGCTTGAAAAAATAATAAGTAAAATTGACCAAAATAAAGATAATGAATTCATAAACGTCAAAAATGGACTAATTAATATTATAAATAGCATTGACTTTGAAATCCTTTCCGCCGAATTAAATAAATACCAAGTTGAAAAATTTATAGAATACACTGACAACTATTTTGATGTCGAAACTAATAAACAAGTTTCGAAAAAACACAATATTGTTTTAAACCAAATTTCTGCAAAAAATGGTATTTTAGCATTTATAAAATCGCTATTTTATGCCCCTGGTTCAAATAGAACGTTTAAAAATAATTTAATTGAGATGTTCAACCTTTCATCAAGTGTTGAAGTAAAAACAACACAAAATGGTTCAAAAGTATTTGTTCCTAAAAGCGACAATGATAAGTTATCATTCCTTGATTTTCTATCAATATTTAGTGGACTAAATAATTCAAGTAGTTCCACAGTGTTTAAAAACTATATTTATGAACAACTTTTATTGAGCATTAAAGATAAAATTTCAAAAAGTGATAAAACAATTAATTTTGATTTACTAAATAACGAAGAAACTCGTTTTATAAAAGAATTCGGAATTTTTAATGATAAAAATACCATTCAAGAAGCCTTAAATAAAGTAGATAATTTAATTACCTTTATCAAACAAACAAAAGGTGGTTCGAATTCGTTTGTTGATCCTAAAAACAAAACAGGTGCTGACCTTTTAGGTGATTTAATTCGCTTCAATGATGGTAACACTACTTGACAATTATTAAAACAACTAATTTCTTTAAATGCTGGTTTTGATATTCAAAATGATTATTCAGTTTCTGCACAAGCATTTGATATTTTTACTCCTTGATTGCAAATATTTTTAAATAAGGATGCAAACCAATCTGAGACCAATAAATTTGTTAAAGATTTATTAAATTTTGCTATATCGCCTTCAATTTTGCAACATATGCAAACTAAATCAAAAGGTGATAACATTCCATTTGTTGATAATAACGACTACTATATAACTGATGCCCTTTCAAACCCAAATAACAACACATTATTTAATACTGACGAAAATTACAATTTTTTAAACAAAGATGTTGAAAATTTAGCAAAAAACAATCCAAAATTTAGAAATTGAATTTTAAATAATAAGTTACTTTTAATCAATCAATTGGCTATGATTGCGTCAAGTCATAAATTCAGTGCAAATCAGAAATATCCACAAGGAATTTACTATGCTATTGTTAAACAATTTGTTGATAATTACTTGTCAAAACCCGAGTTTTATTCAATAGCGCCAATTGCCTTCAATTTAACATCTAAAATTGTTGTGAATATTCCTGTTGAAATTTTTGGTATTAATAAAATTTTAAGTAATCCAATATTAAGATTTATGTTTCCAGAAGTTGCTCTTACTTATTTAGCTTCACAAAGAGAAAATGAAAGTTTAATTAATGGAAACCTTGCTTACTTAGTTTTAAATAGAACTGTTGATTTTGAGTTATTAGCAAATGAGAATACTAATGAGTTTAAATTGCTTTCAAATTATCTTGATTTAGCCCTATCTGATAAAGATACATCTCTTATTCCATTAAACTTGGACAAAACCAAGAATTTAGTTATGGATGGTCCAGCTATTGAAAATATAAAGGAAAAATCATTCAAAATTCCCAAGGTTTTTGGCATTAATTTATTAAAAATTATTCCTGATATACTGCAAAATATAGTTGAACCAACTGAATTAAAAGAAATTGTATTTAATAGTTCATCAAGTTATGTAGCTAAAGCGAATTATGCTTATTTAATTAAAAATAACAAAGAAATTTTCAATGGAGAAATACCTAGTGATCCATTGAAAATTGATGATTTTATAAACAATTTAGATGAAAAATATTTATTAAACGTCAATGGAATAAAATTTGTAATTGTTGGCCAAGATATAACTGTTGATTATATGTATCCTGTTGTGGATGAAAACAATTTACAAGTGAATACGTCAAATCAAGCACTTGTTTATGTTAATAATTCTGGCTTTGACAGAATTAAGTTAGCATACGCTGGAAACGTTGTTAAGGAAGCCCTTTTAGTTAAAAATTCTACTCAACTAAGTAACAATGAATTGAAAACACAATTAACTGATATTGTTGATAGATCAATTAGCGATTCAAATAAATTACAAAGAGTATTTTTAAGTACAGAAATTGACCCAATTAACCCTGAAAGAGCGCTAAGACTTAATACTGTTGAATCAATAATTAAGTTAATATCAGTGGCGACAACTGCGTTAATTACCGGTTTATCTATTGTTGTCGGTGTTGCAATTATATTTGTTGTAAAAAGATACATTTCAAACAAAAATAAAGTTATTGGCATTTTAGTTTCGCAAGGTTATAGTGTTTCGCAAATTGCACTTTCACTAACTATATTTGCTTTGGTTACATCAATTATTGGTGGCGTATTGGGATATGTAATTGGAAATAGGCTCCAATTAACGCTATTGAGTGTGTTTTCTAATTATTGGACAATGCCAAAAGAAACAATTAATTTTGACTTAATAGCAATGATTTTTACAGTCTTTGTTCCTTTTATTTCAATGAGTATATTAATTTATATTGTTGCGCTTGTTTCACTAAGATACAAACCGGTCGAATTAATGTCAAATCAAGTTGAGCTTCCTAAATCAAAAACAATTCATAATTATCATAAATTTACAAAACGCGCTAATGTCAAATCAAGATTTTCAACGGTATTGGCTCTTGGAAATATTTGAAAACTTATTGCATTCTCAACAAGTGTGGCACTAACAAGTTCAGCTACAATATTTGGTATTGCTACAAGCAATGTGTTTAAAACAACTGTTTCAGATACATACAAAAATAGAAACTATTCATTCAAAATTGATTTAGAATCGCCAACTATTGAAGGCGGTTTATACACAACGTATCAACCTGAAAATCTTTACAAAAACTTATATACTCCAATTGGTGATTCGATAGAGTCTCAACGTGAATTAAATGATTTCTTTAAACCCGGATATTCAAATGTAGTCAATAAAAATGGCCTTAATGGAATTAAAAATGACTCAGATTCATACTATGATTCGCATATCTTAACACAATTTTCTGCTTCAATAAAAGTTGATGCTGGGGTCTCAGTTGACCCTTGACAAGTTGCTTACAATTCAATGCCTGACTCACAAAAAGCAAAAATTGATAAAGATAGAGATCGTGTTGGTGTTCTGCTTGAAAGAACCCAAATTGAGAACACAAAAAATAAATGAGATATTAATCCAATTACAAAATATGTCTCATTAAAAGATGAAAAAGGCAATAACTTAGACTTTTTCAAATATTATCGTTCACCATTTGAAAAACAAGGTAAATTTGTTTATGCGAAATGAAATGGGGCTGAGTACGAAATGCGTTCAGTAACTACTGAACAAAAAATGCGTGAATTATATAGAAAATTCCTATTAAATGGTTACAAAGCATTGCAAAATCGAATCAATTTGGAAACGAAAAACCCAGATTTAATTAAACGTCCTTCGACCAATTCAATTGAAAAACCTATTCAATACAATTATTGACTTGAAGATGCTGGGGAATTATATGGCCCAACAATTAATGATTATTTCATTAGTTTCGGCGGGGTTTATTTCAATGAAAATCACGACGAAGTTTATTCATATATTAAATCTAATTACAAAGGGAAAGATATTAAGGTATATGGATATAAACGTGATAGCAATTTTGTTAAATTGTTAAACGATAAAGGGCAAAATTTATATGAATCATTGTATAACTTCAACAATGAGCAATTGAACCCACTAGTTATTAACAAAGTAGCAGCTGATAACTATAATTTAAATCTAAATGATGTTATTGAACTTGAAATAAACAACCATATTGATAGATATCACAATGAAATACTAAAACAAATAGGCGAACAACCAATAAAACATAAAGCTAGATTTAAAATTGTTGGCATTAATCCAACGTATGTTAATAATGAATTTATAACAACTATTGATGCTGCAAATAAATTGATAGGTTTAGACAAGTTTTCTAATGGTAAAAATACACCGTTTAATGGTATTTTAACGAATAACTCTAACCCATTACAAGTGACTGGATCTACTGGATTATATTCAAGAAGTGGTTACTGGTCAAGTATAGATACTTTTAACACTGGCGCACAATCAATTGAAACTACAAAATCAATGTTTGATCAAATATTCAATCCTAAAAATGGTGTTTTATCAAGAACTCTAAATCAAGATCAAATAATGAAATTCTTAGATCCAACAAAAGATAAATTTGACGAAAATGCCTATAAATCAATTCGTGAGCAACCACAACAAGCAATTAGCAAGTTTGCCAATATATATGAAAATAAAGTTTATATTGCGCTTTCAAGTGCCATCGATTCTAAGGAAATTGAATCAGGATTCATAGGTCAAATTAGCAATACAATTCAAACAATAACTATTTCAATTATTGTTCTAAGCTTCAATGTTTCGCTAATTATTTTGATTATTATGTCAACAATAATAATTAGCGAAAATCAAAAAAATATTGCAATTTGGTCAATATTGGGCTACAAAAATAGAGAAAAATTGAAAATGTTCTTCCTTGTTTATATTCCATTTATTATTGCTGCAATTTTAATTTCAATTCCAATTTCAATTGCTATTATGGCTTCATTCAAGGCTGCATTACTAAGTTTTTCTGGCGTGGCACTTAACCTAGCTTTAAAACCAATTTATGTTTTATTAACTACTTTGATAATGTTATTAATATTCTTTGTTACTTCATTTATTACTTGAATTAGTGTAAATAAAATGAAGCCAGTTGACTTGCTGAAAGGAAAATAATGAACAAAAAAAGAAAATTAAATGATGAAGACAAGCAATTTAGCGATTTGCAGTCTTTAACTTCAATTGTTACATTAGAGACCAAAATTACAAAACACAATGTTTTGGATGTTTTTGAAAAATCCGGTAAAAGAAATATTATTGCTCCTTGAAGGGCTTATTCATATATTCGCAAAATCGGTAGAAAAAAACGCAAAAAAGACGGCAATGAAAATTTAACTAATTCATCTGGCAACATTATTGAAGTGCAAAATGTAACCAAAATTTATTCAACTGGCAATGTGTTAACAAAAGTTTTAAACAACATAAACCTTGAAATTAAGGCTGGCGAAATTGTTTTAATTTTAGGTATTAGTGGTGGGGGAAAATCAACATTGCTTAACCTGATTTCGGGATTAGATAGGCCAACTAAGGGCAACATTATTGTTGCAAACAAAAATTTACCCTACATGTCAGATCGTGAAATTACTAAACTTAGACGCGATAAGGTAAGTTTTATATTCCAAAATTACAATTTATTGGAAAATTTGAATGCTTTTGACAATGTGATGACCGGAGCATGACTTCAAAAAGATTTATCAAGAAGACTGGATTTAACCGATTTATTCAAAGAGTACGGCATGAGTGATGAAATTAACAAGTTTCCAACTGAAATGTCAGGGGGTCAGCAACAAAGAGTATCAATAATGAGGGCTTTATCAAAAAATGCTGAAATTATTTTTGCTGATGAACCAACCGGTGCACTTGATGAACAAACAACCAGAATTGTTTTAAATTCTCTTTACAAAGCAAATCGTGATTGAAAAACAACAGTAATTATGGTTAGTCACAACCCAGCAATGTCAGCAATGTGTCATAAAGTTGTACATATTGAAAAAGGTAATATAGTTCGGATTGATATTAATGAGAATCCATTGCATCCAGACCAAATAGGTTTATATAACGAATAAAAAACAACGCCCTTAATTTTCTGGGGTGTTGTTTTCATTTTGTTCTGATTCAAAAGGCATTAAATATTTGCTTGGTTTTGCTACAAAACCAAATTGAATTCAAGTTTTAAGTCTTTTGTTAATAGTTTTTTCGTCTGCTTGTTTTTCAAATGCTTTAAGTATGCCAATTAATAATATTGATTTAATTAAAAAGTAAATTGTGGCAATAGATAGAAGTGAAAATGAAACAATTGATAGGATTTTTACTCATTCCGCAAGGGTTTGCGATTTATTTGTTACTCAGCCATAAATAAGTGCTCCGGCAGTAAATATGGCAATTAATAAAATAAATATGCAAGATTGAAGAGTCATCATATTTCTTTGGCGTAAATGGTCGCCCCGGTATTCAATAACTTGTTTTCAAGCCATTATTTTATCATCTAATATTTGGTTATGTTTTTTAGTCATAGGTAACTCCTTTAAGTTCTTTGATTCAATTTAAAAATGTTGTGTATGCTCGATTAAGGTCAATTTTAGAGTTATTTTTAAAATTTTTTAAAACAGCAATATTATTAAATATATTATACTTTGTTATTTCATCTAAATTTTCGTATTGTTTAATGTTTATATTGAAATTGGTAAAAAATTTATCTGGATAATATGCGTGAATTACTTCAATAAATGAGTTGGCAAGAAATTGAATAGGAAAGATTTTAGTTTCAATTGAACCAATCATTGCTAATTTGGTGGCAGCTAGTTGGTTGTCTTGTTTTGGTAATAAAATACCAGGTGTATCCATAAAAAAGAAATTATCAATTGCAACTCATTGTTTTGAGCGAGTAACACCAGGATAATTTGCTACTTTTAATGTCTTTTTCTGACTAATTAAATTGATAAGAGTGCTCTTACCAGCATTAGGTATACCTACAACAAATGCCTTAATTTTCGGGTTAAGAAGACCTTTTGCCTTATCTTTTTTAACCTTGTCTAATGTTAATTTTTCAATATTTTTGATAATTATATTGCGCGATGATTGTTTTCGTAAATCAAGTCATAGAACCTTTGATCCTTTGAATCGTTTTTCAATCATTTCTTTTTTTGAAGTATCCATTAAATCTGATTTTGTAATAACAAATAATCTAGGTTTGCTTGGAGCAATTGAATCAAAATCTTCATTGTAGCTACTAATAGGGCAGCGAGCGTCTAAAACAACAACGAATATGTCTGCTAAAATTGCATTTTCCTTAATTTCTTTCATTCCTTTTGCCATATGGCCAGGATATCAATTAATTAAGTTTTGGTGTTCTTTATCAAAATTCATTAATTTTCCTTATTGTTCAAACTTCTAATGAACTCATTTTTTGATTTTTCGGCTTTTAGTTGTTCATTTTCGTCAATAATTTTTTTAATCGATTTAGTTAAATTTTCGTTTTTGTTTGTCAATTCATCAACTAATAGAACAAAATCATTGATTAAATTTTCAACTTCAGCACAACTATAGCCATTTAATTCCCTTGATAATTCCTTAAATTCTTGGATTAATTTATTTTTATCATTCATTTTTACCTCTTGCTTTATTTAATATTATACCCGTTGCAACAGATACATTCAAACTTTCAAAATCAATAGGAATATGAATTTTACTTGTCGCATATTTATAAAGATTTTTATCAACTCCATGACCCTCATTGCCTATTACAATAACTTTCTTTTCAGGGTAATTTATTGTATTAAAATCTTTTGAATCAGCATCTAATGAGGTTATATAAATTGGATAATTTTTTACTAATTCTTTTATAAATGATTCAGATTCGTTAATTTTAACAATCTTAATTTTAAATATTGCCCCTTGGGTTGAACGAATAATTTTAGGATTATAAACATTAACGTTCGTGTAAATAGTATCATAACCAAAAGCCACTGCTGTTCTAATTATTGTTCCGATATTTCCAGGATCTTGAACATTATCACAAAAAACTATGTTCTTTGATTCTTTATTTATTTGAGGTTTTTGACACAGTGCCACAAATCCCTCGGGATGGGTTGTTGTTGTAATTGATTTCAAAACATTATCTGTGATTTTAATTGAATTTTGATAGCAATTTGAATTGTTTAATTCAAAAATTTGAATAATTTTAATGTTATTTTTTATTGCTTCATTTATTATATTTTTACCCTCAATGACAAACAAATTCTCATCGCCTTTATTGATAATTTTTTTAACCTGCTTTATTGTTTCATTGTTGACGCTTGATATCGTTTTTTTATTCATTTAAGTAAAATTTGCCTTTCTGAGATTCAAAGCAACTAAGCCCCTCAAAATCAAGTTGTCTCATTATCTCAAAACCAATTATTGAAACACAGTTTGCTAAATTTAAACTCCTCATAGCTGATACCATTGGAATTCTTAAACAATTGGATATGTTTGATGAAAGAATTTGTTTATCAATACCTGTTGATTCACGACCAAACATGACCCAAATTTCGCGATCTTGCATTGCTACATTTTTGTAATCTGGTTCAACATATGACTTTTGCCCATATCTTGTTATATAAAAAATATTTTTTGATGAGTATTTTTTGTAAAAATCATCATAGGAAGCATGTATTTCATGTTGAATATCACTTAAAAGTCTGCCCGCTGCTGGCCTACTTAATCATTTTGGCAACAATTCAAAACCGATAGGTTTAATAATATGTAATTTTGCTCCTAAAGCATAACAAGTTCTAATGATATTTCCAGTGTTTGGGCAAATTTCGGGTTGATACAAAACAATGTGAAGCATGTTCCTCCTATTTAATATGTATATTTTAACAAATACGCGAAAATGTATATAAAACATCGCAAGTTTATGCGATGTTAGGGATTATTTTTTGTCTTTTTTCTTAGCTGCTTTTTCGATTTCTTTTTCTTTTTCTAGTTTTAATTCTTCAGCTCTTTTGTTTCATTCAATTGAAATTCTTGTTGCGTTAGTTTCAAGTTCTTTTTGAAGTTTTTCTAGTTTTTCTCCAGATTTTTCATCTTGTGATTTTACAAATGCAACAAATGCACGTTTTTCAAGAATACGTTCTGTAATTTGTCTTTTATTGTTTTCATCTTGCATGAAGAAACCGGTTAAGAAACTTGTTGGTAAACCTGATGACATTGATGTAATAGCTGCTCATTGTTCAATTTCTTCTTTTGAAACTTCTTTGCTTTCAACAACTGATTTTAATAAGTGTTGTGCAACTAATGTAAATGAAATGCTTTGTTTTTCTTCTTTAAATACTAATTCATTAAATTCTTTTTCATTTTTGTCTAGGATTTTTAGATAGTCTTCAAATTTAATACCTTGTTGTTTTAATTGTTGAATAACTTGTTTACGTTTTTCTTCAACTTGGTGGTGAACAAATATTTCATTGATGTTAATTTCGTTATTTTTCAATACTTCATTTGCGAATTCTTCAATGTATTTATTCAATGAAATTTCAATTTCGCTGTTTGTAATTACTCATTTAATAACATCTTTAGCTTCTTCGATTGTTTTTGCTTGTCCGGCACGAAGTACAAAAATATTGTCTTCAGTAAGTTTTGTTTCTTCTGGTCTTTTAGCTGCTACGATTTCAACTTCAAAAGTTGCTTTTTGGCCCGCTAATTTATCAACAGGGTATTTTTCTGGGAATGTTACAACTACTTCGCCTTTATAGCCAACTTTTTTATCTACAAGTTGGTCTTCAAAAGTATCGATAAAAGTTTTTGAACCAAGTTTTAATTCAAAGCCTTCTGCTTGCCCGCCATCAAAAGGTTCATTGTTTACGAAACCTTTGTAATTTAAAGTAACAGTGTCGCCAAATTTTGTTTTTTGTGTTGCTTTTAAAGGTGCTTGTAGTGAAGTTTCTTTTAATTTTTCATCAATGTATTCTTCAACATCTTTTTCAGTAACTTTTGGTAAGTCGAATTTAACTTTAACGCCGTCAAGTTTAATTTTTGATAAATCAACATCAAGTGGATAGGCAACTTCAAACACAACTTTTTCATCTGTTATTTCAATAACATTGATATTTGGTTGAGTAGCAATCACTCTGTCATTTTCTTTTTTTAGTTCTTCAAAAATATCTTTTAGGTTAGTTGATAGATATGAATTTAATGCATTTTCAAAAGCTTGTGGTTTTGAAATGTATTTTTTAGCAATGTCAGCAGGAACTTTACCTTTTCTAAAACCATCAATTTTTAAGTTTTTAACTAAATTTTGTAAGGCTTTTTCATGTAATTTTGATCATTGTTCGTCTTTTAATTCAATTGTTTTTCTTATTTCGACTTTTTTCTCGTCGATAACAATGTTTTTCTTAGCCATATAATCTCCTTATTTAATCTGAATAATAATATAATTGTATTATAAATTAAATTTATATTAATAAAAACAAAAGGGACAAGCGCCCCTTGATTGTTATTTACTATCCTGCGAAGTATTTCTAACTTCTTCTAATGCTTTTCAAACATCTTCAAATGATTCATAATCGTGTGCTCATCCACCATACATTGCGTTACCTGGGACTTGAACGTTAAATTGATGTCATGATAATTCCTCAATTTTAACATTTTCAGTGCTATCGTGTGTTGCTGTGCCAGTTACTTTTACACCCTTAGCGCCATCAATTTTTGTAAATAGATCATTAATTTGTTGTTTCTCAGCAAATTTAATATTTTCGCCTGATTTAGCGTTTTTGTATGCATCATCGAAGAAATCGTTAAAATCATCTCCAATTTTCATTATTACTTTTGTAACAATTTTGTCTCCCGATCCTTCCTGAGAAACACTGAAATTTCAACCATTTGGATTGTCACTTACTGCATTCATTCTTGCATTTTTTGAAGGTGCTTTTGAGCCAGATGGAAGTTTATCAACGCCTAATTCTAGAGCAGTTTTTCAAGGTGTTGGATCATATGTTTTGTCATCTTTCATTGGAACAACACCTCTTGTTCAAAACATTCAATCGTGTACAAATTGCTTTTTAACACCTACTTTGATTAAGTTATTTTTGATGCCATCAACAGAAGCTCTAAGTTGTCTAATGTTTGAGTTAAATAGAACAATTCCGCCATTTTCAAATACATGGTTAATAAAGTCTACAGCGCCAGGAACAGCTTTTCTGTTTCCTTTTTGGTCTATATTTTCCTTGAAATCTCTACTGTATTTTCCATTGTTTGCAATAACATTTGATGCTTGAGTGTATTCGTTAACTAGAACAGTTTCGTCAATATCCATAAATACAACAGGGATTGCTTTTCCGCTTTCAGGGTTTGAAACTTTACCAGAAGTTTTATCCACTTTGCCATAATCCATATTATCTTGAGTAGCTTTTTTCTTTAAGTTATCAAAAGCTGCTTTTGCCAATGTATATGCTTGCAGAGCAGCTGCTCTTTGTTCGGCAGATTTCACATAGAATAGGATTGAACCGGCAATATGTGCACCATCATTAAGTTGAGCAATAAGTTTTGCTTTGTCAGTGTTACTTAGTTTTAACTTACTAATTAAAGTTACTTTTTGAGGGGTAGTTAAAGAATCAACTTCTTTTGCTAATTGATTTCTTTTTTCAGCATTATTTAATGTTTTTGAATCATTTTTACAACTTGCAACTATAGAAGAAACACCAATAATTGGCGCTATACTTGCAATTAATTTGAACTTTTTATTCATTATTCTCCTTATTAGTACTAATTTAATTTTACTATTTAGTTGTGCTAAATAAAACAAAATTAAAAACCCTAAACTATTTCATTTAGGGTCAATATGTTTTTATTTATGATATTTTTTGTTATTTAATATTGAAGCTGCTCGATATATCTGTTCGCTTAGCATAACTCTAAAAAGTTGGTGTGGAAAAGTTAATTTTGAAAAACATCAACTAAAATTTGATTTTATTTCGCTTTCAATTACACCATCTGAACCACCAATAATAAATGTTATATCTTGTTGATTGTCAATTATTTTACTCAGTTCAATTGAGTCGATATTTTTTCCTCTTAAACTACATAATATTACAAATGAATTTTTTTGTATTGCGTCAATAATTAATTTTGTTTCTTTTTGTTTTTTGGCTTCTGTGTTTTTTTCTTCACTAAATTCTTTTACTTCTACAATTGAAAATGAATAGTAATGGGAAATTCTTTTAGCATAAGAATTGAATAATTCTTTGAACTCTGGAGATAAATTTCCAACAGAAATTATCTTAATTTTTTTCATTGTGTTTGCTTTCGATATGAAACATTAACATTTGGATGTCAGCAGGATTAATGCCGCTAATTCTTGAAGCTTGACCAATTGTTGTTGGCTTGATTTGTATTAATTTTTGTTTAGCTTCTGTCGCAATATTTTTAACTAATTCGTAGTCTATATCATTTGGTATTTTTAAATTTTCAAGACGAACCATTTTGGCAGCATCATTTTTTTGTTTTTCAATATAACCATGCAATCTAACCATAATAGTTAGTTCTCGCTTATACTCAAAATCAGGGATTACATCATCTACTTCAACCTCAGGTCTTGATAAAATTTTTAGTAATGATGGACCATCAAAAACATTATATTTAGTAGCTAATTCAGACTTGCTTGAAATATGGTTGTTTGCTAAATATTCGATTTTATTGTCAATTTGTTTGTATTTTTCAATAACTTTGTCATATTGTTCTTGTGTTAATGTTCCGGCATAAAGTCCATATTCAGCCAATCTTATATCTGCATTATCATTTCTTAATAAAAGGCGATATTCTGCTCGAGATGTTAGCATTCTGTATGGCTCTTTTGTTCCTTTTGTTACTAAATCATCAATCAATACGCCAAGATAACCATGGTTTCTCAATATAACCATAGGTTCTTTGTTTAAAATTTTTAATCCTGCATTAATTCCTGCTACAAGTCCTTGTCCAGCAGCTTCTTCATAACCGCTGGTCCCATTAATTTGTCCAGCAGTAAATAAATTCTCAATAATTTTTGTTTCTAGAGAGGGTTTTAGTTGCAAAGGGTCAATTGCGTCATATTCAATTGCATATCCTCATTTTTGCACTCGTGCATTTTTTAATCCCGGAATTGTTCTAATTAATTGATCTTGAACGTCGATTGGTAATGAAGTAGAAAGGCCATTTACATATGTAATAGTTCCATCTGCTGTTTCAGGTTCAAAAAAGACTTGATGACGAGGTTTTGATGCAAATTTAACTATCTTATCTTCAATTGATGGGCAATATCTTGGACCTATACCTTCGATTAATCCAGAATACATTGCACTTTTGTGTAGGTTTTTATTGATAATTTCATGGGTTTGTGGTGTTGTGTAAGTTAAATGGCAAGCAACTTGAGCGGGGATATCAACATTTGAGCGACTTGAAAAACTTAAATTTATTTCATCAAGTATTTCTTGTTCAACTTCTGAATAGTCAATTGAATCAGATCAAATTCTTGGAGGTGTTCCTGTTTTTAGTCTTTGCAATGAAAAACCATGTTTTAAAAGAGAATCACTCAATGTTTTTGTTGTTTTTTCGTTATCTGGGCCACTAAAAATTGCATCAGATCCCCTTAGTATTCTTGAATCCATATAAGTCCCAGTTGTAACCACACAAACCTTTGCAAATATTGTTTGATTATCATCAAGAATTACACCTTTAAAAACGCCATTTTCTGCAATAATTTCTTCAACACCGGCTTGATAAAAGTCTAAATTAGGTTGATTATCAACATATTCATTGATAATTTTTGAATATTTTTCCTTATCAATTTGTGCTCTAAGGGCTCAAACCGCTGGCCCTTTTGATTGATTTAACATTTTCAACTGAATAGTGGCAAGGTCAGCTCACAGACCTTGCATTCCGCCAAGTGCATCAATTTCCCTAGTTATTATTCCCTTTGCAGGCCCGCCGATTGAAGGGTTGCAGGGCATCATTCCTAATCTACTTTTATTAAATGAAATGAGCAAAGTTTTGTGTTTTTGGTGAGTTAAAGCAAATGCAGCTTCTAATCCCGCATGTCCTCCACCAATCACAATTGCATCATAAGTCTTATTATTCATAAATTATATTTTAATACAAAAGATTAATATTAATTATTTAATTTTGGTATAACTATATTATGGAAAAACGTTTAATTCAAGCTTATTTTATTGATCTGGATGGCACAATGTTGGATGCTGGCGAAGATAATGGTTTTATGTCCGCTGAAAACATTGAATTTTTAAAAGAATTACAGAAAACTACTCCAGTTATTCCTTCGACTGGGAGAAGACCAAAAGGTGCAGTTCCTCAAATAATGAAATTGATTAATGCGCCATACGCAGTTTGTTCGACAGGTTCAGTTGTTGCAGATCCTAACGGTGAAATTATTCATAGTGTAAATATAAAAAATGAGACTAAAAATAAGTTACTTAAATTATTCATGGATACTAAATTAAACATAATAATTAATGGTGCAGATACAATTTATCATTTTGGTGAATTCAATTGAAATAAAAGGGATTGAGTAAAAAGATTTGATAAAAAAAGCTATCAAGAAATAGATAAAAATCAAGATATTAGACAATTTTTGATTTTTGGTTTAGATCTAGAAGAAACATCAAATTTTGAAAAATATTTAAACGATAATTACCCTGAATTAGCCACTCATGTTGTTTCTAGAGGATATTCAATTGAGGTTACTGATAAGTCTGCTACAAAAGGTTCTGCAAATAAATATGTTGCTGAGCTTTTAGGTTTAGATATTAAAAAATGTGCTCATATCGGCGATTCAAAAAATGATTTGTTAGCATTGCCTCATGTTGGTTATTTAGTTGCAATGGGTAATGCTGAACAAGAAATTAAGCAAGCAGCAAGTTTTGTTGGTGAAGATTACAGTAATGGCGGTCTAGCAAGAACAATACAAAAATTCGAAAAATTTATTGATAAAACTATTGAAAATTAGTCAATGAATTGATACAAAAAATAACGAATTCAATTTAAATTTACTGATTTTCGTTATTTTTTAATATTCAATTATTTTGAATTTGATGCCAAAAATTATTGTGCAGATTCGGTTGTTGTAGCTGCGGGCGCTTTATGATTTACAACAACATTTTTTGGTAGTTTTTCTGCACTGTAGAAGTCAATTTGTGCATCACCAAATGGATTATTCTCGGTTGCTTTAAAATCTGTCTTTGTGATATGCTGGCCGTATTTAATTAGTTCTTGAAGCATGTCTGACCCCTCAAAGATTAATTTGACTGAGCCATCAGTGATTTTTGCATAATTTAACATGTTGTATTCATCACCACCAACAAGAATATAATCATCGGTAACTAAGTAATATGTAGCGTTTTTATCAATCGCTTTATCATTAATTTTTATTGACTCTTCGACAGGATTGTATATTTTATCCGTTGGTTCAAAATTAATATTTAATTTAACATTTTTTGATCATTGAGCAAAGCCACCTGAAAATATTTTTTTAGCGCCGTGCGCAATAACTTCAATTAATTTATCACCTTTTAATTCAACAGCCGCTATACGATTGCCATAAGGAGACACAGCAAACATGTTGCCACGTGTTATTGGCCCTTTAACTAGGTTTTCGCGGATGCTACCTCCACCAACAAACGCTATTGTGTTATCTAAATTATATTTTTGACCATCTGCTGTTGATTTGTCGCTAATAAACGATCAACCAAGCGCATCAGCAACAAACATACCTAGGTTTGTTTGTTTTTGTCTACCTAGAGCTGATGATTTATTTGCTTCTTCAACTTTGTTAGATGTTGTATGAATAAAATCAATAGGATTATCGAATACTTTAACACCATTAATTTTTTCAAATTCTGCTTTTAACTTAGTTATTTTTTCATCAATTATTTTATTGTTATTTATTGTTCCACCTAAAAGTTCAGTTTCTTCCATTGTTCTAAGTTGTTGATTTACTTTTGTAATTTTATTAGTTTCTGTATCAATATAAATATCTAATTCACTTAAATATTTTGTATATGAATCGGCTTGAGTTAGTATTGTATTGTTTATTTTTTCAGCTTTAACTAATGTGTGCGAGTGTCCGTCAAGAACTAAATCAACACCTTCAACATTATTTGCAAATGTACGTGAATCTCACTCTTTATTTTGTCTATCAACACCTAAGTGCGTTAGCGCTATAACAATATTTACACCCTTATCTCTTAATTCTTTTGCATATTTTGTACCTTCTTGTACTGGATCTTTAAAAGTAACGTGCACTGAGTTTTTTGGGCTTGAGGTTCAAGCAGTATCAGGTGTAGTTATACCCATAATTCCAACTTTAATTCCTGATGCTAGTTCTTTAATTATATAAGGTTTGAATACTAATTCATCTGCAACCGCATCTTTACCATCTATGTCTTTAACCTTGTCAGTTACTGCTTTTTGGTTTCAAACAATGTTAGCTGATAGAAATGGCATATTTGGCGTTTTCTTTTGAATTTCGAATAGATGTGTCAAACCATAGTCAAATTCATGGTTACCAACAGCCACTGCATTATAGTTCATTAAAGCAGCGATTTCTGAGATAGTAACACCTTTATCTGAATCTGATAAAGGTTGACCCTGAATTAAGTCGCCCGCAGATAATAATAAGTCTCTTGAGAAATTTGAACCTAATATTTCTGCATGCCCTTGCATTCCTGAATATTTATTATATTTACCATTATCAAAAACCAAGCGACCATGTTCATCATTTGTGTGAATTAATTTAACTAGTCTAGTTTTGTGGTCTTTTAAATTTCTAAGTTTTAAGTAGTTATCATCAACATTTTTTCTTAGTGCTTGTAATTCAATTGTTTTCTCTTTAACTCATGCATCTTTTTCAGCAGTTAGTTGTTTTGTCTGTTCTTTTGTGTTTCCGCGTTTTTGAATATTTTTGTATTTTTCTTCAAGTTCTTTTTTGTGTTTAGCAATTGTATCATTAAACACTTTGTAGTGTTTTTCATATTCAGCAAGTTGAACTTCAAATTGAGTATTGCTTTGTGCATCTTTATCTTTTTGTTTAGTGTTTGTACAGCTTATAGCAATAGTTGGCAGCACTGAAAGAGCTGCAATTGGCATCATATTTAAAAATAATTTTTTCTTCATTTAATCTCCTATTTTCTCTATATAAAAATTATAAACAAATACGTATCTAATAATTTAATTGTGGCTATAGTAATTAAATTTTAATTATGTTTGTTGGTAATTTATGGAAACTAGTTTAATCTAACTTTGTTGTATTTTCTTTAAAGAGTAAAATTTAATTAAATAAATAATTTTGAACTATATTTTTCCGTATAAAAACATTTTACAATAGATTTCGTAAAAATAAGAATATTTACTATGTTTAGTTGGCAATATATAAAGTAATAAAATATTAATATTTAATATATAATTTAATTGTAAATTTACATATATTCCGTTTGTGTATGTAAAAATTTAAAAAAGGAGATATTTTGAAACGTAAATTTTTACTATCTATTAGTGCAATTTCTGCACTAAGTGCAATGCCTTTAATGGCTGCGGCGTGTGGTAATAAAAAATACTCACACCCAAAACAACCAAGTCAAACAGTTGTTAAAATTAATTTAAACAACAGTTTTAAATTAACAGAAGAACAAATCAAAAAAGCCCCTAAAATCGTTATGATTAACGACGGAGGGGATTTAAACGATAAATCATTCAACCAATCGGCTTGAGAAGGTTTATTAACTTTTGCAGATCTACAAAATAAATTCCCATATTCACAATTTGATGTTATTGAGGTTAAGAACTCACAATTTGCGCAAGCTTATCAAACAGCTTTAAAAGGGGGATATCAAATTTGAATTGCTCCAGGATATTTACACGGAGATCACATTGGTACTTTTGTTAAAAATAATTTAGATAAAATTAAAGAAAATAAAGTTGTAATTATTGGAGCAGATTATACTTCTGATTTGTCAGGTCACGGAATTTACCAAGATTTCAAAACTAAAGAAGCTGCATTTATGGCGGGATATGCTGCGGGTATGTTCCTTTCAAATGAAGCTGATCCAAATAACAGAACAGTTTCAAGTTTTGGGGGTGGTAAATTCCCGGGTGTAACCGACTTTATCGAAGGTTTTTATAAAGGTATTCTATGATGAAATAATCAACAAACCGATGAAAATAAAAAAGTTCACACTCTTACAGAAACAGTAGATTTATCTTCTGGATTTGAAGTTACACCTAAGATGAATTCAACTATCGACAGTGTATTGGCATTAAATCCAAAAATGGTTCTTCCAGTAGCTGGACCTGCTACAAACGTTTTAATTAACAATGAAAAATCAAAAGATAAATATATTGTTGGTGTTGACACCGACCAATCTCTTTCAGCTCCTAAAAATAAAGAATGATTCTTTACTTCAATTCTAAAAAGTATTGGACAATCTACATACGATACAGTTGGTAGATTAGCTTCAACACAAAACTTAGCATCTGAGAGTGATAAATTAGGCAAGTTTGAATTAGATAAACGAGATGGTAATCAAGTAGGTGGATATAATGAAAACTGAGTTGATATTGCGCCTACAAGCATAACCGATCCAGCTAAAAAACAACTTGCTGTTGCCGCGCTTCAAAAAGGTAAAGAAGTGTTTGAAAAATTAACACAAGAAGAAAAAGACTATCTTGCTTCAAAAAGAGCTCTTAAAGATGGCGCAGAATATAATACTGAAGAAGAACGTCTAAATGCTCTTTCAAAAGAATTAATGAAAAAATAAGACAAATTTTCTAAATGTACGCAGTAGAATTTAGAAACATAACTAAAAAATTCCCCGGAATCATTGCAAATGATAAAGTTTCTTTCAAAGTAAAAAAAGGAACAATTCATGCATTGATTGGTGAAAACGGGGCAGGTAAAAGTACTTTGATGTCTATCTTGTTTGGACTATATGAGCAAACAAGTGGGGAAATCCTAATTAATGGCAACAAAGTGCTTTTTTCTGGACCAAATGATGCCAATGCACTAGGTATAGGTATGGTGCACCAGCATTTTAAATTAGTTGATGTTTATACTAACCTTGACAACATTATTTTGGGTGAGGAATGAACAAATAATATAGGTGTAATTGATAGAAACATTGCTATTAAAAAAATTAAAGCATTACAAAACAAATACAACCTACAATTTGACCTTTTCCAAAAATCAGGTGAAGCAACTGTTTCAACTCAACAAAAAGTTGAAATCATGAAAATGCTATATCGTGGAAACGATATTCTGGTATTTGATGAACCAACAGCTGTTTTAACTGATGAAGAAATTCAAGGTCTATTAAAATCTTTTGAAATTTTTAAAAAAGCAGGAAAGACAATAATCTTTATTAGTCACAAACTTAAAGAAATACAACAGGTAGCAGACACTGCTACAGTTCTACGTTTAGGTAAAGTGGCAGGCGACTTTATTATGGGTCAAACATCTATTGATGATATTATCAAGGCAATGGTTGGTAATGAAGTTGTCGAAATTAAAAACAATATTGAATGCAAACGAGATAATGTTGTATTCTCAATCAAAAACCTAACAACAACAAAACTTAAAAAGAACCTTAAAAATATTAACTTTAACATCCACGCGGGTGAAATATTTGCAATTGCTGGTGTAGCCGGCAATGGTCAAGAAGAACTTGAATATGTAGTTGGTGGTATTGAAAAACCATCAAAAGGTTCAATTAATCTTTTAGTTCATGACGAAAAAACAAATAAATATGAGTTAAAAGATATTACAAATACAAATGCACAAGACAGAAGTAAATTACACATGTCTTATATTCCAGCTGACCGTCATCACCATGGAGTTATTCTTGATTTTAGCATCCAAGAAAACTCTGTAATTAGAAGACTTTGAGACAAAGAATTCCAAAAAGCTGGTGTTTTCAAAAATAAAAACATCGCCGGATTTACTCAAAGTGTTATTGAAAAATATGACGTTCGAAGCTCGCAAGGAGCAAAAAGTATTGCTCGTTCACTTTCGGGTGGTAACCAACAAAAATTCATTGTTGGACGTGAAATGATGACTGAACATGATTTTATAATTATTGTTCAACCTACTCGTGGTATGGATATTGGTGCAATAACTAATATTCATACTCAAATTCTTGATGAAAAAGCAAAAGGCAAGGCAATTTTACTAATCTCATATGAATTAGATGAAGTTTTAGCTCTTGCGGACACAATTGCCGTTATTAATGAGGGTAAAATTTTATCAATTAATGATGCAAAAAACATCACTCGGGAACAAATTGGTAAATTCATGTCAGCTTCTTCTTCATCAACAGAAAATTGATTCAATCCAAATGATATTGAAGACTCAAAAGATTCATATATCACAGCATTAAACAGAAAAATTGCAAAACAAAAAGAACAAATCTTGCTTCAAGAAGCTTCAATTAAATCAAGTCTTGTAGTTGCAAGAAAAACCAAGGGTGCTGATAAAAATGTAATCAACGAATTAAAACAAAGTTTATTAAAAGTAAAAGAACAAAAATCTAAATTATTTAATGAAACAAAGCGTGAGTTAATTCATGCAAAAACTTCATTTAATGAAATTTATGAAGATTACAAAAATAATCAAGCAAATAAAATGAAAGGAGAAAAATAATGCAAACAGAAAACAAAAAGTTTAATCTTTGACAAAAATTTTCTGCTAAAGCATCAGAATTTATTCGTTTAGATAAAACAAAATCTACTGCTCGCAAAGTTTCTTCTTCCTTATGGTCATTATTTTTTGGAATTTTAATTGCTTTTGCTTATATCGTAGTCAAAAAAGGTGTACAAAGTTCAATATTTGTTAACCCTATTGAGATTATTACAACTGTTCTTAAATCTTTTAATAGTTCAAACAAATATAAAATTCTTCAATACTTTTTAGTATTCGGCTTTAGCTGCATAGCTTGTGCGTTGAGCTTTAAGGCGGGCTTATTCAATATTGGTATTCCAGGCCAAATGATGATTTCTGGTTTTGTCAGTTTTGCTCTAATAATTCGTTATGGAGCAACAGAATACCAAGAAACACCTACTTGATTGCTAGTTATTGCCCTATTTATATCAATAATATTTGCTTTTGCTATTGGTTTAGTAGCCGGAGCACTTAAAGCTTATTTAAATGTGCACGAAGTTATCTCAACAATTATGATTAACTGAATTATTGTTGGAATATCAATGCTTATTTTTCAACAATCATCAGCATCAATTGTTTGGCCAAACTTTAGCTCAGCACACTTAAAATACTATTTTGCCGATAACTTGCAAGGAACAAATGCGGCATTTACTAACATAAGTACAAATGTAAAAATGGCCTTCTTCATTGTTGGAATTGTTGCATTATTAGCATTATCAATTGGAATTACCTTTATTTTCAACTTTACTAACCTAGGTTACAAAATCAGAATGCAAGGTATTTCTAAATCAAATGGTAAATATATGGGAGTTAACGACAAGCTTTTAACTGTTATGGTGCTTGGAGTTTCATCTGCCATATCAGCTATTGCCGGATTTTACTTCTATGTAATTGGTGAAGGATTCTTCTTAGGAATTACGCAACCACTTAACTTAGGTTTTGAGGCAATCGCAATTAGTTTACTTGCCCTAAACTCACCAGTTGGTGCTCTATTCTCATCACTTTTCTATACATACATTTATACTTCAGGGCCTAGCTTACAATTAGCACCTCTTTACATTCAACCTGAAGACTTACAAGTTATAACATCAGTTATTTTATATCTTGCAGCAACATCAATTATGTTCTTGCAATTTAAACCAATTAACTTCAGTGTTAGAAAAGCGCTATTATTATTAGACCCACGTTATTTAAAATATAGAAAACTAGAACAATTACTTGTTAAAAAAGCTTCATTAATTGCTCAATATAACGCAAAAATTTATGCTTTAGAACAAAATTCTAATAGCCAAAATTATCAATCTTCAATTAGCAAACTTACCAAAATTCAAGATACTTATACTGCTAAATTTACTAAGCTAAACAACGCAATTGAACTAGCTAAATTCAACTGCCAAAAAGCAAATGAACTTTACCAAATTCAAATAGAATTATTTGCTGCTAAAAAAGATAATAATGCGCAATTAATGAGTGATATTAAAGCTAATATAACTCAATTCAAACAACAATGAAAAACAGAAAAAATGCAATTCAAACCTTTTAATTCTGCACCAAGCGAAATTAGAAGTGACATTAAATTAAACAACACAGAAAATTCATTTAAACTGCAAATTAAACAATTACGTAAACAATTAGCACAAATCACCAATGAGTATTTAACAAATGCTATGAACTACAAAAATAGTGATGACCAAACTATTGCCTACTTCGAAAATATCAATGGTGAAAAAATGAAAATTAACTACCAATTAATGACTCTTGGAGTTGGTGTTAAATTTAAACTAAAACAACAACGTAAAGCCCAAATTAAAGACATAAAATCTGAACACAATGACACATATGAAATGATTATTTCACAAAGAAAACAAATGCATATTTGTCCATTTAGAAAGAGAAAGGAGGCATAATGGCATTAACAATTAACGTTTATTCTTGATTCTTACTGTTCTTTTGCATCTTCTCTCTAGGTGCAATTAGTGGGCTATTCTCAGAAAAAGTTGGTATTGTTAACCTTGGTATCAACGGTATGATGGTTATTGGTGCTGCTTGCTATCTTGCATTCAGTAACACACTATCAAAATTTGACGGCAATGAATCTTCAGGATGATGACAAATACCAGCAACACTATTCGCTGTTGGTTGTGCATCATTATTCTCATTACTTCATGGTTTTGCAACCATTAAACTAAAAAGTGAACACACTATTTCAGGTTTTGCTATTAACTTATTAGCATTTGGTATAGCAATTATCCTACTTGACTTCTTTGGTAACGGTAACCGTAAACCTACTATGGGTATTACTGAGTTAAAATATGTAGTTGAAGTTGCTGGCTCGCAAAAACTAGAAATTATTTCTTGAAAAATTGTTATTACTTTAGCAATCATTGCTTTCTCAGCATTCGCTTTATATAAAACAAAATGAGGTCTAAGATTTAGAAGTATCGGTGAAAATCCACAAGCAGCCGATGTTGCTGGAATTAATGTTTATAAATACAAATGACAAGGTATTGCCATTTCTGGCGCAATTGCTGGAGTTGCAGGTGCAATATTTGCTCAAGCAACCCCTGCATCATTTAATGGAGATGTACTTGGTTATGGATATTTAGCACTTGCAATTATGATTATGGGTCAGTGAAACATTTTCATTGTTTGTGGTGTTGCTATTGGTTTTTCACTACTATATGCTCTATCATTCTCAACAGGTGCATTTATCAACACATTAAGACCTTATTCACCTCTACTTGAGACAACTCCATACATATTATCATTAATTGTTATTATGATTACTGCTAAATCATCACGGGCTCCGGCCGCTGCTGGTTTAGTCTACGATAAATCAGTTCGCTAGGAGAAATAAATGAAAAAGTTTAATAAATCACTACTTATAAGCTCTACACCATTATTATTCACTCCGCTTATTGCTACATCATGTAATCTATCTGAAACAATTAATGGTAATAAATACGTACAACTAAGATCAAATACTTTAATTGAACTTAATATTCCTAACCATGTCACAGAAATTGAACCTACAGCACTATTTTTAAGAAGCAAACTAGAAAAAGTTACTTCTAAAAATATTGCAATTCTACCCAAAGATCTATTTCGCTCAGGCAAAGACAACATTGGCGCTAACTCTTCTTTAAAAGAAGTTTCATTCAAAGCTGTTAAAGCTATCGATAATGAAACTTTTAAAGGTTTAATTAACCTAGAAAAAGTTGATATGCCTCTAGTAACTGAAATTGGCGATAGTGCCTTCGAAAATACACCTAAACTTTCTTCTCTTTTTGTTTCTCCTATTTCTAAACTTGGCAAAAATGCTTTCAAAGGCGCAAAATCGCTTATTCAATTCCCTACTCTAACAAATCAAATTACCGAGCTTGCTGAAGGTGTATTCTCAGAAACTGCCCTAACTGAGTTTTCAAATGAAAATATCATTGCGATTGGCAATGCGGCATTCAAAAACTCAAAAATCGAAAAAATTATTGCCCCTAAAGTTACTAAAATTGGCAAAGAAGCACTAATGAGCCAAAGCTTAAAAGAAATAAAATTCTCTGAAAACGCTCAATTCGACCCTCTTGCTTTTGGTTCTAATTTCGCAAAAGCTCCCCAAGCCCTTTTCGATCAAAATGGTCTTTTAACAATCAACCATACTCTATTTCTTATTAACAAAGATAAAGTAACTTCTTTAATTAAAACTGAAAACCGTAAAGTTAAAGAAAAAGATTCAGAAAAGGAAAAAGAAGTTACTTTTACGACCCTTACTCTACCTGATGAAATTACTACTATTAACGTTGAAGCCTTTAATCAACATAGAAATAAATTCAACAAACTAATTGCTAAGGGCGTTAAAATTAGCGACCAAAAACAATTAGATGAATTTAAGAAAAAATTAAACTCATTAGGTATTACTGAAATTGAATTAGCTCAATAATTCAAATTCCCCAAATTAATAATCAAAAATCAAGCATTTATTCCACTGCTTGATTTTTTATTATGCCCATAATATCGCTCAATATTTCATTATTTTGCTGCCGAAAATACATTATTAGCAGTTTTTTAAGAAAATTGCTTTGATATATATAATATGCCCAAATAATATGTAAAAAGGAATAAATATGAAAAAGAATAAATTATTAAGTATAGCTATTATTAGTGCCCCACTTTTATCTATACCTTTTATTGCGGCTGCTTGCCAAAATAATCAATCGAGCCCTAAAACTAAGCAAGGTAGTGAATCGCAACCTGAGGTAGGTTCAAAAGACAAAAAAACTACTCAAACCGATGACAAAAAAGGACAAAAAACAGGTAGCGGCACAGAAGGATCAAAAACTGATAAAAAACCTAGCGAAGACCAAGGTAAAAAAGATTCAATGCAAAGTGGTGCTCCTGACAAACAAAAAGAAATAGCAATGAAACTTGAAGAAGAGAGACTTAAAAAGGAAAATGATCCTGAAAATAACCTACAATTAAAGATTGCTCAAGAATTAGCTGAAATAGAAAAATACAAAAAGCAACACGCTGATAGAAATAAAAAAATAAAAGAGGCTATGGAGAATCTTAAAAAACAAGAAGAAACAGAAAAAGCTAGAATTGAAGAGCAAAATAAAAAAGATAAAGAAGCACAAAATAATCTAAAAGCTGAAGAAGATAAAATAAAAGATTTGGTTTTAAAAAAATCCAAAGCAAATAGTGCTAAATAATCTAAGTTTTATTTATAAATTTCAAATAAATTAATTTGAATTCTTAAAAAATACTAATCTGAGAATTAAAATTAAGCAATATTTACAATTAAAAAATCAAGCATTTACCATTTTTGCTTGATTTTTTATTGATATCTAGACTTATATGTTTCGCTTAAAATAGCATTTTTGCAATATTTTTCATTGAAAATTGCATTTTTTAGTAGTTTTATAATAAAATGCTTATAATAATCCTAAATAATATGTAAAAAGGAAATATATGAAAAAAAGAATAATATTAACAGCATCACTAACAACATGTGCATTGCCACTAGTAGCGATGTCATGCGACAAACAAATGAGGAAAGAAACTGATAAACCGACACCTGTTCCTCAAGGCAATGATGCTAAAGACAAAAAAATCTCATTGTTAGAGGCAATTAACAAAGATTTAGAAGCTAAAATTAAACTATTAGAAAATCTAAATGACAAATTAATGGCCGAAAATAAAGAAATTAAAGCTAACCCCGAAAAATGAGCAAAACATAAAGAATTAACATCATTATGAGCCAAAAACAAAATTGAGACACAAAGCGCTCTTGAGGGTATCAAAGATGTAGCCACAAAAACTAAATATCAAGAGCGATATAATCAGATTGTGGATGTTATAGACAAATCTTCTACACAGCCAACAGCAGAGATTTATAATCAACAATTAACTAAATTGAAAGAGATTGTAGAAGAGATATCAACTCACCCTTATAAACGTCAATATGAGGAAATATTAAAATGAGCAGAGGGCGAGAGTGAACTAATTAAAGAGGATCAATTAAAACAAATTACAGACAATGTTGATATAAAGAAACCTCAGACTATGAAACAAGGTATTGAATCAATTCAAAGTCTAATCCGTAATTTAAAATTGGATGGAGCAATATTTAAATTTGAACCACCAAAATGAGTGAAATTACCAAATGCAGAGAAAATTAAAGAAAGTCAAGAGATTGCTAAAGCTGAATTTGATGCAATAATTAACGAATTAAAAAGCCAATTCCCTTCTTACGCAAATGATATAGATGGCGAAATAAAGGCCCTTGGTGATAATCCTAAATATTCACAATATGTTAAACTAGCAAAGGATTTAATTAATAAATATAGAACAATCTCACAAGGAAATAGGGCTACAACGCAGCCTTAAAAAGATGAAAATGAACAACGACACAATTCTATAGTTAATTTAACTTTAAGAATTTATAATCTAATTTTTATTGATAAATATAAAATAAATTAATTTAAATTCTTTAAAATCACTAATCAAACAACTAAAATTAAATAATATTTACAATCAAAAAAATCAAGCATCTACCATTTTGCTTGATTTTTTTCTTTTACTAATATTAGACCTGTATGTTTTGCTTGAAATATCATTTTTGCAATATTTTTCTTTTAAAATTGTATATGCTGTACTAGAACTTTAAATTTAGGAATTTAAATGCAAACAAGAATCTAATTTTTTTATTTTTCTTTTTTATTTTCAAATTTGTGTGATTAATACCACATTTTTCTTGTAAATTTCTTTTTATTTTTCAATCAATAAAAATTTTGGAATGTTACTTATTCAATTGAAAAATAATTGATTTTAGTAAAAAAATACTAAAAGCTATTTTAAACTTCGGAGTAGGCCTTGTTTTTTTTTTTTTTTTTTGATTTTAATATTAGTTAAAATTATGGAATGAAAAATTTAGTTAAAAAAGCTAAGATATATTTTTTAGATTTAGATGGAACATTTATTGATAAAGTAAATGGTTATGAAACAATTAGCGAAAAAAATATATTAACTGCTAAAAAAGTAAATTTATCTAAACCTGTTATTTTTTCAACTGGTAGAGGTAATACAGAATATACAATGAATATAGCACAACAAGTTGGTTGCGAATATGTTGTGTGTTTAAATGGGGCTCTTGTTGTTGATAAAAATAATAAAGAGGTTTATCGTAAGGAGATGCCTAAAGACATTGTTTTAAATGTTATTGAAGAATTCAAGAAACATAATATGTGTATATATATTAATGGCATAAAAAACATGTACCATAGCGGTAATTTTGAAGGCGTTCTAGTTAAAGAATGATCAAAAGAGAATCCTAAATTTAACTACAATGATATTGATAATAATGGTCCATTTTCAAAATTGCTTGTGTTTGGTTTAAGTATTGAAAAAACAGAAGAATTACACAAATATTTATCTAAAAAATACCCTGAGCTAGCTTTTTATTTGGTGTCGAATGGTTACACAATTGAAGTTGGTCCAAATGATGCTAACAAAGGGATTGCTAATAAATTTGTTTGCGAATTATTAAATATTGACCCAAAAGATGCAATGCATATTGGTGATTCAGCAAACGATATGCCAACAAAATATCATTTAGGTTATTTTGTTTGCATGGGAAGTTCACAAGAACATGTAAAAGCAATTGCTCATTGCGTTGGTCCTGACTATTCAAATTCTGGATTATCAACTGTTCTTGAAGAATTAGAAGAGCTTAAATAGTAATATATTTTGATAAATCGTGTCAAGCAAAAATGCTTGACATTTTTTGTTTTGAATTTTTGTTTTTAATGTAAAATAATAAAGCAATAATGCTGTCAAGTATTTTCGCTTGACACAAATGTCGCAGTTAATTTATTAAGGAGAATATTTTATGGTAAAAATCAGACTAAAAAGAACTGGTTCTAAATTTAATGCTCAATATAAAATAGTTGCTGCTGATTCACGTGCTCCACGTGATGGTAGATTTATTGAGGCTTTAGGACAATACAACCCTCACACAAAAGAATTCTTTGTTAAAGAAGAACTTGTACAAAAATGAGTAGACAATGGTGCTCAACTAACTCAAGTTGTTTTCGACTTATTCAGAAAACACGGTTTAAATGAAAAACTTCAAAAAAATTCAAAACACGCTAAATAATGAAAATTAATTTTTTAACTCTTTTTCCAAATTATTTCAAACCGCTAACTGATGAATCGATCATTGCGAAAGCAATTGAAAAAGATCTAATCAACATTAATATTATTGATTTTAGGAAATTTAGTAAAAATAAACACAACAAAGTCGATGATGAAATTTATGGTGGAGGTCATGGGTTACTGTTACAAGTTGAGCCAATTGATTTAGCACTAGATTCGTTAGAAAATAGAGGTGGTTATAAAGTTTTAGTAACAACACAAGGACGCAAGTTTGATCAAAAAATCGCGAATGAATTATCAACAAAATCACAAATAACATTTATAGCAGGACGCTATGAAGGATTTGATGAAAGAGTTGTAGAACTTGTTGATGATGAAATATCAATTGGAGATTATGTTTTGACTGGTGGCGAACTTCCTGCAATGGTAATGGCAGATTCAATAATTAGACTAGTTCCAGGTGTAATTAGGCAAGAATCACACCAATTTGATTCATTTCAGGATGCAGGATTATTAGATTATCCGCAATACACTCGTCCTCGAGAATATAAAGGTATGAAAGTGCCAGAAGTTTTACTGAATGGCAATCATGCAGATATTGAAAAATGGAAAAAAGATGAGCAATATAAAAAAACATTAAAAAATAGACCCGACATAATTGAAAGGATCAATAATGAGAAATAGATTAATTGAATTAGTAGAACAAAGTCAGCTACGTAAAGATCACCCAGATTTTAGAGTAGGTGACAACGTTAAAGTTTATGTTCGTATCCGTGAAGGTGAAAAAGAACGTATTCAAATTTTTGAAGGTTTAGTAATTTCAAGAACTGAATCAGGTACAAGAGAAAACTTTACAGTTAGAAAAATTTCATTTGGTATTGGGGTTGAAAGAACATTCCCATTACACTCACCATTTATAGCTCAAATTGAGGTTGTTCGTTCAAATAAAGTACGTCGTGCTAAACTAAACTACATTCGTGAAAGAAGTGGTAAATCAGCAAGACTTAAAGAAATCAAACGTAATAAATAATTTATTTAATTTAAACTGCGACATAAATTTAACTACATATTGCTATGTAGTTTTTTTAAACAATTTAATTTTATAAGACTTAATCAATATTATAGTTAGTAACAGTGGAATATAAATATTGCCTAATAAAATAACAAAATTTAATACAAAAATAACTATGCTATTATCACCACTGTAAAATAAAGGTTTACGGAAATTTAAGAAACTATAAATTACAACGCCTGTATCATTTTTAAAAATGCCGTATGTTGCAACATAGATTAAAATTGCAATGAAATAATAAACTACAAATCAAAATATTGGGATAAATAAGTCTAATACTTTAATTTTTACTTCTTTTCTAAATAAATAAAGAATTAAAAGACCAATTATTGGATTAATAAAATGCAGGATAACATTCATAAAAGCGACTGGATAGTTGTATCAAGCTGCAGACCAAAAAATAATCAAACTTCAGAAAACAAACGAAGTAATAGCCATCAAACAAGCCGCGTTAAAAAATAATCTTTTAATAACTTTTGAGTCTTTCTTAATAACTAACAACATCATTGTAATACCAAGAAAAATATTACTTATTGTTGTGAAAAACATTGTAAAGCCAAATCCCTTGAATAAAGCAAACACTGTTGGCAATTCTTCATAAATATCCATAAAAGTTGGATCATAAAAAATAACTACAGAAAAAATTGAGAATAATGTAGTCGAAATTATGAATAATGATGATGTAAAAGTGATATTATCTCTTTTAAAATTCATATATAAAATTATATCTTAATATTCAATGAATCCAATTCAAAATCATTGAAATAAAGCAAAAAAACACCTTCGAATTCGATTTTTTTGCATTTATTTCAATTTAAATTATTGTAAAAAATAAATTTATCTAGCGTTGCATCTGTAAAGAAATAAAGTGTAGGTCGCGTATCGGAAAGCAAATATATTAGTTCTTTAAATTGAATGGGCTGTGTGCCAGCAGATTTAAGTAATGTCAATAAATTATTTTTTGATGCATCTCAATATTTTAAACGCGATTTATTTTTCTTATCAATTGATACAATTTTTTCCCTTGTACTTCCAATTATCAATTGAATTGGTAAAATTTGCTTATCAAATTTAAACGATGCTAAATAACCTTTATTGCTTTTGTTATTGCTAAATTTGAATTTATCTGGGAATAAGTATGCGAGATACGAAAAATCTTTTCAATACAGCGCGACGCTATATTTTTTTTCAATATTTTGACCAGCAATTATTGCATCATAAAATTTCTTAGAAATTGACCAATTAATGTTTTTTTCATTCAAAATTGATGCAAATTCTAAAATTAATTGGCTAATTTTGTTCATATGATTATTATACATTTTCAAATGTTTGGCAAAATAAAATTTATGTATAATATACAATATTAAATTTAATATTAATTAGAAAGAAGGGAATATGGCTAAAAGAAAAGAAACTTTTTTTGAGCGTTTAACTAGAAAAAATGCTCAACAAGAAGAAAATCAAAATCCCAAATCAAAAAAATCAAGAAATTGAAAATTTTGAACAATAAGTTCGCTTTTAACATTGGCTTTAGCAGCTGGTATTTCAGCGCCTTTAATTGCTCAAAGTTTGAATAAAAATTATGAACAACCACTTCCAGACAACACACCGGTATTTAGTTACAAAACACCTGGTTCAAACTCAAATAATGAAGTTAAATTCTACATCAAAGACCTTAAAAGCAACAAATTAGCAGATGACGCAAATGACCCTAAAAAAGTTCTAGACAATGTTTTTCGTCACGCGTTATTCTATCTTTACAATAAAGAAGTTGAAGCTTCAAAAGAATACCAAAGACTATGGAACTCTTCAAGAAAAGAAGATGATAAACAACGTAATGATATTGCTTTAAAAACAATTAAGGAACTAAAGGAAAAACACCGTGGTTCTTTATTAGATGTTAAAAACTTGTTAATTAAAACATATGGTTTTGATAAATGAGAACAAGCTTTCAATGAAATGCTTGTTAAATCGTTTAACGGCGCAAAAAATATTGATGAAGCAGTAGATTTTAAGGTTTATGAATCAATAAGAAATGATGCATTGCGTCGTTTCTCTTTAAACACATCATTTAACATTAATGATATTGATAGAACTGCAACAAGCGATATTTTCAAACTTGATAAAAACGGTAATTTAACCAATGAAATTCTGTACAAAAAAGGCGAAAAAGTATTTAAGTTTTTCCAAAAAGATAAAAACTACTTTGAAATGGATCAAATAAAAGAAAAAATGACTTTTATGACAAATAGTTTTGTTACTGATGATTCATATAAGAGTGCTGAAGGATTTATAAATCACTACTTAAGCAAACATAATCCATTCTTAATTAGTCAATTCACTCTACCAGGAATTGCTCCAAGTAAAAAAGTTGATGGTCAAGAACCAAAATGAAACTTTGATAAAAATGCTGTTAAAAAACTAATGTTTTATTGACCTGCTCAAGGTGAAAATAACTTCAAAGCAATTCCTGCTTTTGACAAAATCAAAGAAAACTTCAAATCATACGATGAACTTGTTGCAAAAGCTAAAGAAAATTCTTCATCAACAATAAATCAAGAAATTGCAGAATATAGTTCTGTTTTAGCCCAACTTTCTCTTGATGAACAAGAAATCAAAACAAATTGAGGTTCAACTGGTCTTACTTCAATTGATGATTTATTAGTTGGCGGTGGCGATAAAACACTTAAAGCCTTTTCTCAATTATCAGATTTGTATACAAACAATATCCCAGAAGTAGATTTATTTAAGGAATTACAAAATATAAGAGAAAAAATCATTTCTGAATTTAAATTACCAAATGTTGATGCCAATAATATTAAATCTCAATCAAAACAAGAAGCTCAAACTGAAATTGGAAAATTCAATAAAGAACTTCAAAAAATATTTGATGAAGCAAGCGACGTTAAAAAAGAGGGAATTTACACTGAAAAATTCAATGAACTTATTGTAAAACCACTTGTTAAATTATTTGAAAATAATGGCCAAATTCAAACAGTTTATAGATTAAAGGACAGTAAAGACGTTCTAATTATCCTAACTTCAAAAGGTATAACTCTAATTAATGTTAAAGCAATTGACAAGATAAAAGAATATGAAAATAAACAAAAATCTGAAATATTAAAAGAAATGATTAAGTCTGACTTTTTATTGAGCAACAAATATAAAAACTCAATATCAGGTAAAAAATACAATGCACTTCAGTTAATTAATCAATCATTAACACAACAACAATATGTTTTAGAAAAAATGTTAAATGAAGATGAATTTTTAAAATATCTAAAAGAACAAAAAAATATTTATGCTTTTGATGAGAACAAAAAACCAATTGAAAATGCAAAATATAACGATAAAGATATTGAAAAAATCAAACAATATAACAAAAATATTCTTATTGCAGAAGATGTTCAAAGAAACTTCAATTTAACCAAATCAGTTGATAATTGAATGAAAGATAGAGCACAAGGTAAATACGATAGCAACTTTATTTATAAAGATGAAAAAGTATTTTTCCCAAATTCAACAAAAAATAAAGATAAAGATGCTAGCGCTCTAGTTTTCGAAAAATTAAATGAATTAAGAAAGGGAATTAAATAATGAAAAAAATAAATTTAGCCATATTATCAAGTTCATTAGTTGCAATTCCTTTTGTTTCTGCTTCTTGTGCAAAAAATGTTAAAACTGTTGAAAAAATCAAACAAGATAATCTAATTAAAGCCGATGCTGCTGAACAATTAAAGGCAAAGTTTACAAGAGCAACTCTATTATCTTTATACAAAATTAAATTCAATAATTCAAATAATCTTGACGAAACATATATAAATGAATTTAAAAAAGAAGAATCGGACTTATTTAAAGATAGTGAAAAAGCATTCAAACTATATGCAAAAAATAAATTAGATAAAGATAAATATTATTTTGCACAAAAAGTTGTTGATTGAACGTCAAGCAGAATTTTAAATAATCAAGAAATCGAAACTCTAAAAACTATTCAACCTCATTCAGAAATAACAACAGAACATTTCAAAGTACTTTGATTGAATGAAAAAACTGGTATTAGAGCTGAACTTGAAAAAATGTTATTTGTAAATAAATATTTTGCAATTAACACAAAAGAAGAGTTAAAGAAAATTGACAAAAACTTTAAATATACAAAAAATATTAAATATGAGTTAAAAAATTACCTACTTGCTAAATACGCAGTTGATAAAAAATATGCTCAAATTTGAATGAAAGATGCTGAAACTAAAGTTGATAATGACTCATTTTTCACCCGCGGTTTTCCAACTATAAAAGATGCAGATACATTTAATGAATTTTGAAAAGATTCAAGTCAACCCAAAGACCAATTAAAAGCAGAAATTGAGTTTATTTCAGGCAATGATGATGATAAAAAACTATACGGTTACAAAGGTTTTAAATCAGCAACAACATCATATTCATTAAAATGAGATTATGAATCTCTTAAAAATAAAAAAGCTAAAAAAGACTTGTATGGATACTTTGATGTAAACAATAATAGATTAGTAAACACAGAAATTGAAAAAGGATTCGTTATTAATCCATACAAAATTTCAACAGGTGAAAAAACAACTCCTATGGTAGTTTATTTAAATCAAATTGCGCCAATTGCTGCATCTCAAGAAGTTGAACTTCCAAATTCAGAAGACTCAAAATCAACAAAATCAAAAGTTACATTATTATCTTTCGATAACACAATGTACAAAGATAAATTGGATATTTTAGCCTTTTTATTCTTCTTAAATGACCAAACTCTTTACGAAACAGCAATTAAGAGTTTTGCTGATTTAGGATACAAAATTAAAATTAATAAAACAAGTATTGCTTTAAGAGAAGCCGCTAAAAGCTTGGTATTTGTGGAGTTGGTATAATGGACAATGTTTTTTTAGATATTATAAGTGGCAAATTAGAAGCAAACTTCATATATAAAGACGATGTTTGTGTTGCTTTTTATGACAAATTTCCTGTTAGCAAAGGTCATTTTCTAGTAGTTCCAATTGAAAGACAAAGAAATATTACCCTTGAAAGCGATGAAACTGCAGCACACTTAATTAATGTTGCGCGTAAATTAGCTAAACAAGAAGTTTTAGATAAAGGCGGCCAAGGCTTCAAAATTTTAATTAATACAAATGCACCTGAACAATCAGTTTTTCACACACACGTTCACGTTATTCCATATTAAAGATTAATATTCACTTTGCGTGAATATTTTATTATCCGGAGATAATTATGAAATCAAACAAAAAACTATTATTTTCATTAATTTTATTGACATCATTTTTGCCTTTTTCAATTGTATCTTGTGTTCAAAAAGGCAAAAATAATGATGAAGTCAAAAAGCAAGAACTTTCAATTAAAATTGACGCAAAAATCAACGAACTAAATACACTTGATAAACAAACTGACGAACCAAAATATTCAGAAGTAAATGCACAAATCAAGGTTGAATTAGCAAAACACAACAACAAATCATTAAAAGACCTAACCGTTCAAGAATTAACTCGTATTTTTAGTGATTTAACTGTTTTTATTGCAACTGTAAATCAAAAAATTAAAACTATTAATGATTTAAAACCGGAATTAGGAGACCAAACTAACCCTGATAAAGGCAATGACAATAGTTCACAAACCCCACCTACCCCACCAAAAGAAGGATATGATAATATTCCAACCCTTCCAACTGACAAGCCTGAATTGCCTGTATGGCCACCTACTTTTCCTAAAATTGATAATAGCTCAAAACACACTTATCCAGAATATGCAAACAAATTTAAAAAAGTAGACTCGAATGTTCTATACAACGAAATATTTGATAGGACTTTTGCTTTGAAATTTGCCACAAAACAAGCAAATGGAAGCCTTATTTCAAATGACAAAGGTACTGGTTGATTACTGGATTATCACAAATACAAAAGTAATCCCCATAAATACAAATTATTTATTGCAACAAACTTACACGTTATAGGTAATTTTAGTAATTCTCTTTCTGATGAATTAAATAAGAAATTAAATTATGAAGACCCTGTTAAAGATAAAGTTGTTGCAGTAGCTTTAGGAAAAGCAAAAACCAAACCAACACAATTTTCGGCATTGCCAAATAACACCGCAAATGAAGAAGCAAATAAAAACCAATGAATTGCCAAATACTACACAAATTCGAATGAATTGGTAAATTATGATAAAGGGGAAGGTGTTACTGACACAGTGCAATCAAGTGCTATTTCTGAACCAAAAATTGTATTTGCCGCGTATGATTTTATGAAAAAGGAATCAATGCAAAAATATCAAGCAGAATTACAAAAAAGTTCTGAAGAATGATACAAAAACCTAAACAATAGCAACATGATTGATGAAGATTATAAAAAACCAATGTTTGATGCATATTTTAAAGGTGACAAACACATTGGAGTAATGGTTGATTTTGCAGTATTTGAGGTCGATGTAGATTTAACTTCCGCTCCTGAAGAATTGAAAGAATGAGTTAATAATGCAGTAAAAGGTCTTGACAACTACGTTGATAGATTGGAAAAAACAGATATTTTACCTAATCAAAATAAACAAATTTCCAAATACATGCTTACAACAGATTATGTTTCTGCTGCTAAAAATGAAAAAAATGAGAATAATTTATACAATATTGAAAACATTTTTATTGGCGGATATCCATTTGGTCATAAACATGGAATGTGAGTTATTAATAATCCAATCGAAAGAAATTCAGAAAATATAACTTCATATCATCGTAGCCCAGTGAATGCAAAAACTTTTGCATTACCTGCCGATAATCATGAAAGTAAATTAGAATTCGGTAATAATTTAGGAATATACGGCAATACTTGAAGAAAATTAATGGCTCAATGATATGGATATCACCACAATATTAATTTTTCTTCACTATATTATGGTGCTTCAGGTTCTTTAGTTTACAATGAATTTGGTCAAATGATTGGTATTTATGACTCAGTTAGAGCAAATGTTAATTCTGGTGACCTATTGCAAACTGGTGGTTTCGCACCATTTATTCAATCAAGTGATATTAATGGAGTTACTGGTGATACACTATATGCTTATAATTTAATTGATGGCACTGATAAATCAAAATTTGCGCACCAATCTAATTCATTTAGAGAAAATCTACGAATAATTTATCCAAATGGATTTGAAAATGGCGAAAAAACAACCAAATTGTTTGACAAAGGCTTTTAGAACAAAAAATAAACCAGCTTGGGCTTATTTTTTTGTTTAAATTAATGATAGTTCAGTTAATGTTTTAACCATTGGACCATATGGAATTTCATTAATTTCCGCTGTTCCAGCTATATCAATGTGAATGAATTCAACATCTTCTGTAAATTCTTTTAAAAACATTGCAGCAGAACAAGAACCGGCATTTCCTGATAAATCAGTGTTTTTTAGATCTGCAACTTGTGATTTTTTGATGTTTGAACCAAATGCTTCATCAAATGGCATTCTTCAAACAAGTTCATTTGCATTTTGTGCCGCTTTACTTAATTGCTCTCAAGCATTTTCACTTGTTGCTCAAACACCTGAGTAAGTGTGGCCTAATGCAACAACGATTGCTCCAGTTAAAGTGGCAACGTCAACGACTCTTGTTGCTTTTAGATTACGAACAGCGTATGTTATACCATCCGCTAATACTAGTCTACCTTCAGCATCAGTGTTGTTGATTTCAACTGTTTTACCATTCATTGATTTTCAAACTGAATCTGGTAATGATGCATCGCCATTAACTCTGTTATCTGTAATGCACATTACAGCCGCAAAGTTTTTCTTAGGTTTTAATTGTGCAATAGCTTTTAGTGTTGAAGCAACAATAACTGACCCTGACATGTCAAATTTCATACCCAACATTGAACGAGAAGGTTTAAGAGAATAACCACCTGAGTCAAAAGTAATACCCTTACCAACTAACACGGTTTTTTCTTTTGATTCTGGATCGCCATTGTATTCAATAACAACAACTCTAGCTTCATACATTGAACCTCTATTTACAGATAGTAATAGACCCATTTCAAGTTTTTCAATTTCTTTTTTGTTTAGAACTGTTACTTTAAGGTTTGAATATTGTTTGAAATCTTCGGCAATAGTTTTAGCAAGTGCTTCTGAGTTTAAAATGTTAGGTGGGGTAACTTGTAAGTTTCTTGCATAGTTAGTAGCTTCAGATAAAATTAATTCTTTTTCAATTGATTTTTCAGTATTTTGGTCAATTTCAACAAGGAATGGTTCAAGCTCAAATTCTGTTTTTTGTTTTTTCTCTTTTAGATTAAATAATTCAGCTTTTTCGAATGAAACTCCACGAATGTAGGCTTGTAAAACTCTTGCTTCATTTAAGTTTTCAGTTGTAAATGATTTAACATCGAATTGGTAATTACGAGCTAAATTAATTGAAAGTGATCCAAAAAATTTAACCAATGATTCGAAAGTTAACTTATCTTTTTCGCCTAAATAAACTAGGGCAAGATTTTCAGATAAATATTCTGTAATTGCATTATTTTTTTCAACCAAATGAGTTTTTGTTGCTTCCCCTTTAAAAGTAGCTTGCAATAAGACTTCATTTGATCTTTTAGTATTTATTTTTTTAATTAGCATCTTATGTCTCCTTTTTATATCAATAATTTTAACATTAAAACACCTTAAATTTATTCTATAATTTAATATTAATTTTATAATTAAATAATGCGATGTGTATAATTTACGTAAAGGAAAATTATGAATCCAGTCAAAACTGATAAAGATTTTAAAATGTTTTCGAGATGGTCAATTAGGCGTATCACTTTTATTGGTATGTTGATTGCTATTTCAGTGTCTTTCTTTTTGGTTGTTGTGCAACTAATGCCTTTTTTGTCTTTACCTTCATACAAAATTAGCATTATTGGTTTGCCAATTAAAATTGCAGGATTTATATTTGGCCCAGTTGTTGGTGGGTTTGTTGGTTTGGTTTCTGAACTTATTTCTTATGCTTTAGTTCCAACATACTTTGATAAGTTCTTTATTTTAGCCGCTGTTCTGGATGGGGTAATTCCAGGCATAATAAGTTGATTATTTTTTAGACTTATTCGCTTCAGCTATGGGGGCAAATTCACTGATGGTGTTTATGCTGAAAAAATATATAAATTATTTAAAAAACTTGACAAATTGCGCTTAAATCCCATTGAAAACGAAAAAATCATTCAAAAAATTGAAGATAAAATAATCCTTCTAAATAATTATAGATTTGGTAGTAAATTACACAAAACATCAAAAAGAAATCTATTAAATATCAATATGATTGTATGCTTGTTAATAATATTATTCATTATTGTTGCTGTTGTAAGTTATATTGGTTTCCATGTTGATGAAGCAGTCATTCAAAGAGGTGTTATTCCAAATCGTTGATTATTGCTTGCAATAATGCTTTCTGGTTATGTTTTAATGATGTTATTCATTATTGCTGCTCGCTTTAAGTTGAGAAGACAACTTTATTTAGTTATTGTGCCAATTGTTGTTTTTTCAGCAGTGTTAGAGACATTTAATGTACCAATTTTAGCTTTAGCTGAACAAAATAGCCTTGAAAATGGTAAACATGTAGGTTCGATATTTGTTTACATGTTTCAACACATAGTTACAAGCCCTGTTAAAATTTGAGGAAATATGTTTATAATTTTCTTTACTTATCAAATAATATCGCCATTAATTTATAAAAATCATGAAATAACATACTAAATATTAGAGGAATAATGTCAAAAAAAATAAAATCATTCATTGCTTCTGTCATTTCGTTAATTTTGCCTACAACACTTCTAAGCAGTTCTTGTGTAACCAACATCTCAAACAAAATTAACAACTTCAAAAATCTAAATAAAGATAACAAAAACACACCAAATCACGAGGTTAGCAATCCAGGCACATCGCCTAAAAAAACAATCCCAATAACCCCAATACAAAATCCACCCAAAAAATCTATTCCGCCAATTGATAAAACAATAGAAAACACATTAAATTTTATTGGTGATAAACCATTTTATAATATAAATTCAGACACTAATATTGAAGACCAAAAAACAACATTTAAAACATATATTCACAAAAAAACCAATGATGTTTATATTAATTTAAATGAAGTTATTGAAAAAATAGGCTTTTTGTTCAATGGAAATAAAATTCAATATAAAAAGAATAGTATCACCAAAAAAATTGCTGATATTGATTTAGGCAATAACAATGAATTGTTCAAGTTTGATGAAGATACAAACGAAATTATTTTTACTTCTTCAAGTGCTTTTAAATTAAATCCGTCAAATTTTCAATGATTTAAATACAATGATATTCGCTATAATGAAACAAAATTTTTGCGAACAAAAAATAAATATAATACCCATAATAAGTTAAAACTTGGTGACTACCAAATGGAAATTATTATTGACAATCAACAAATTTATTTACCATTTTGAGCTTTCAACTTAATGTTTATTTCAAATCAATACTACAACATACAATTTAACGGAAAAAGTTTTATTGGTCTAAATTATCAAACTTCTAGACAGGTTATAGCCGGTCGTCACCGTCTTGATCCAGATTTTTTAAATACAATGGATGCATATTACAATAACTCATTAGAATTAAAATATTCTAGAATTAATAATTTAAATTATTTAGCCTTTTTATTTGATAATTATTTTGGATTAGCCCAAAATTTATATAAATCTAAACAAGTGAAAAATTTTTATGGTTTAGTTGAATCATATAACCTTAAAAATCGATTATTATCAACCTCTAAATCAGAATATGTTTCTGCATACGATGAACTTTGAAATAACATTTTAAATGACCCTCACTCTAGAATTATTAGTAAATCATACGATTGAAAATATTGAGACGTTCACAGGTCGCAGAACATTTCACAGAAAAACAAAGAAATGCTTGATAATAGACAAAAACTAATGGTTGCTCGATTTGAAGCAAAAAATCCAGAAAACCACAACCATAATTTAATTAATAAAATAACGCACGTTTACAAAGACACAGCTAGAATTGTTTTGGATAATTTTGAAGATATAGCTGCATTGTCTGGAAGTAATATTGAAAAATGAAAATACAATTCATTCGCGAGAATGAAGGCAGCTATGGACCGCATTAAAGAAGATGATCCAAATAACCAAGTTAAAAATATTATTTTAGATTTATCTTTAAATGGTGGAGGTTCATCCTTGGAGCTTCAAAAAACACTTGGATTTATAAATAATAAAGATATATCATTAATCATTCATGACAAATTAAGCAGTGAATATACTTACCTAAACTACAATGTTGATACAAATAATGATAAATTGTACAATGAAAAAGATGGTTTTTCAGAGTACAAATGATATGTTTTGGTCGGGGTTAACACCTTCAGTGCCGCCAATTTATTTGCACACGTTGTAAAACAAGAAAACATTGCCACTGTCATTGGCCAAAAAACAGGTGGTGGAATGTTTTCTGTTTTGCCAACAATTCTTCCTGACGGAACAAATGTTGATATTTCAAGTACTCTAGCTTGAACCGGAAAGCCCAATAGAGAAGTACGCACATCAGAAGACCTACCATTTACAGATCAAGGAATTGAGCCCGATTTTTATGTTGATTACAAAAACTTTACAAAACACGATATATTGAATTATCTAATTAAAAAGGAAAATAATGGTTAAAAAAAGAATTTGAATACCGCTAACAGTTGCAGCTTGTGTAATAGCTATGAGTCCAATCGTAGCTGCTCCTTTTTTGCTTAATATTTTAAAAAACAAATTTTATGATTCTAATATTCAAAATATTAAAGATTCCGAAACACCAAAACAACTAAATCTATACAAAAATGCAGAGTTAGTTAATGTTTCTAATGGATTTTTACAAGAACCAAGTGAAATAAGGGTATATCAACATAAAGAAAGCGAAGATTACTATATTAATGCTATAGAAGTGTTCAAAAAAATGAATAATTTTTTTCGATTAAATGGAGTGAATGCAAATAATATTAACAATAAATTTGTGTTAAGCAACAATGGTGCAAATGTTTACTTTAATGAAAAAGATTCAACTATTTCATTCAAAAATTTCAATGATTTTTCCTTTATAAAAACAACAATTAATAGGGATTACAACAAATACATTAATGAACAATATACATCATTTAAGTTAAATAAGAGTGATTTCAAAAATATTAATTTAGCTGAATATGGATTTAATTTTTATGTTTCTGGTGTTAATCTTTATTTGCCAGTTTCTGTGTTTAATTTATTATTTTGTTCGCCAAATTACTTTAATTTACAATTTAATGGGGAAAAATTAATGGTAAGTAATTATGATGCTACCCATGATATTAATTTTTCAAATAACGAATATGTAATTGACTTTTATAAAGATAAATCAAATATACAAAACAGCAAACAACGAAGCACGAATTTAAATTTTTTAGCCCTACTTTTCGATCATTTTCACGGACTTTCGAATCAAATTTACAAGGAAAATGGGGTTAAAAATTTCAAAGAATTACTAAAAAAACATAGTTTAAATGAACAAATATTAAAAAATCAAGTTAGCGAACATGAAAAATCTTATTACCAAATTTGATACAAATATTTTGATGATTTACACTCAAGAATAATTTCAAAATCATATGCTGCGGAAAGTAGCAGATTTCAAATTAATGATGGAATTTATTTATCTAAACGCAGGGATGAATTTAGAAGTATTTATTCAAAACTAGTTAAATTAAGAAGAGAGAAAAATAAATTAAATAAAATAACTCATTTTTACAAAGATACAGCAAGAATTATTTTGGATTCATTTTTAGTTGGAACTCATGAACAAATAAATTCTAGCGATCGTTTTAAATATGACTCTTATTGATTGATGAACGATGCAATTAGTGAGATAAAACGAGTGGACAAAGATAATAAAATAAAAAATATTGTACTAGACATTTCATTGAATGGTGGCGGCTCAAGTGCTGCTCTGCAAAGAGTTCTTGGTTTTATAACAAATAGATCACAAAATCTATTTATACAAGATAGAATGAGTGAAATTTACACAAACATTAGTTTTACTATTGGCACCAACCAAGACGGGCTTTACAATTACAAAGATTCATATAATAATTACAATTGATATATTTTAGCGGGGAAAAACACATTTAGCGCAGCTAATGTGCTTGCGCACAGTGCTAAAACAACTAAATATGCTAAATTAATCGGACAAAAAAGTGGTGGTGGTATGTTTGCTGTTTTACCAACTGTTCTTCCTGACGGCACTCATGTTGATATTTCAAGTCAATCTGGCTGAACATCTGGAACTAATAATAAGATTAAATCGATTGATGATTTACCTTACACCGAACACGGAGTTGAACCAGATTACTACATTCCATATGAAAAATTTTATGACGATAACATATTAGAAAATTTATTTGGAAATTAAAAAAATGTGTATATAATTAATTTGATGCGTTCCCAATGTGAACGGTTACTAGACCTAGAAGGCTAGTTGCTTAAGTGTATATTGCACCTTTCTTACAAAATAATGGAATAAGCCTTATGCGTGATGCTTATTTATTTTCACTTATCTTATATGTTAATAATTTAAAGGGCGTAAAACGCCTTTTTTATATATAATTCATTTATGAATTTTCAGAATGAAATTTTACTTAACATTAAAATAGAAAACTTATCATATGAAGGACTAGGAACTTATCGTAATGAAGATAATTTTCCTTATTTTATTGAAAATGCACTTCCTGGCGAAATAGTTGATATTCAAATTAAAAAGAAAAATTCAAGATTTGCCTTTTGCAAAGTTATAAAGTACCATAAATTTTCTCCACAAAGAAACTTTAATGCTAATGATAAATTGATGCAATCTGGTTCAGCGTCAATTGCGATGCTTAATTATGATGACCAATTAAAATTTAAGCAAGACTACGTTAAATTTCTTTTTAAAAGAAACATTCATTTTGATGATATTAAAAATATTTTAGAGAATCCAAGCCCTTGAGAGTATAGAAATAAACTAACTGTTTTCGTTAATTTTATCGATAACAAAATAGTTTTAGGATTATATGAAAAAAATACGCATAATATCATTGAACAAGATAATTATGATCTAGCATTAAAGCCAATTCAATTGATTTTTGAATGAATTAGTAAAAATATTAATAATTATCCGTTAATAAAAAAACAAGTTAAATTCATTGAAAGTATAACAGTTAGACATTCGAATTTTTCTAATCAATCATTAGTAATTATTAACTCATCTAATTTAGTTGATATTCCCCACGAATTTATTAATGATTTGATAAATAGTAATACTAGTGTTGTGAATATTATCCAGAACATGAAAAACAATACAAAAATTTCAAGCGAAAAATATTTAAATAATTCAACTTTTATCATTGACCAAATTGGCGAATTTCAATATAAAATCAATTGAAATAGTTTTTTCCAAGTTAATAATTATCAAGTTAATAATTTATATAACTTGTTGTTAAATAATTTAAATCTTAAACCCAACAGCATCGTTATTGATGCATATTCTGGTATAGGTTCAATAAGTTTAAAACTGGCCAAAGCATCTAAGTTTGTGTATGGATTAGAAATAATAAAAGAAGCAGTGGATAATGCTGTTGAAAATGCCAAATTAAATATTATCGATAATGTCAAATTTATTTGTGGCGACGTCAATAAAACAATAAAAAACATCAACAAAAATGTTGATGTAATTGTTGTTGATCCCCCTAGGTCTGGAATAAGTGATGTTTTTATGAAGTCTATAATAGAAATAGCCCCAAAAACAATCGGATATATTTCTTGTGATGTTAAGACAATGTGTCGGGATATAGCAATACTTATGCAAGAAGGATATCAGTTAAACTTTCTTCAGCCCTGCGATATGTTCAGTCAAACTCACCATATTGAGTGTGTAGGTATTTTGAATAAAGTTGCTAGTTAATTTAATATGTAAAATGACCTATTAATTCATTTTACCGTTGAATTTGTAAATTTAAAAAATGCGCGGACGCATTTTTTATAATGTTGTAAGTTCTTTTTCTTTTTCTTGAGTTATTTTGTTTATTAATTCAATTTTGATATCAACTTGTTTTTGAATAGTATCTTGATATCTTTTTTGTTCATCTTCACTCAACTCTTCGTCTGCTTTTATAGCTTTTAGTACATCTTGACGCGCGTTTCTAACACCAATTTTAGCTTGTTCAGTGAACTTTGCAAGACTTTTTACAAGTTCTTTTCTTCTGTCAGATGTTAAAGCAGGGAAAGTTAATCTAACTTGATTTCCTTCATCAACTGGATTAATTCCTAAATTAGCAGCCATTAATGCCTTTGCAATATCCTTAACAGAAGATACATCAAAAGGCTTAACTAGTAATTGAGACGCTTCAGGAACCGAAATATTTGCAAGTTCCTCAAGAGGAGTCATAGTTCCATAGTAATCAATTTTAATACCTTTGATTAATTGTGGGTTTGCTCTACCAGTTGAAATTTTTGATAATTCAAATTCGTAGTGATGAATTGATTTTACTGCTTGTTCGTCAAAATTCATTAAATATAGTTCTAATTCCATTATCTTGTTACCTCTGTAAATTCGATATCGCCTTCAATAGCTCTTAATATTGCATCTGGTTCTTGTATATCAAAAACAATCAAACCAATATTATTATCACGGGCCATTGCTGTTGCAGTTAGGTCCATGACCTGTAATTTTCTTTCTAGAATTTCATCATATGTAATTTTGTCAAATTTTTTAGCTACAGGATTAGTTTTTGGATCTGAATCATATATGCCTTTCACTCCATTTTTACCCATAAATATTGTGTCAGCGCCAATTTCAGATGCATATAGTGTTGCCGCGGTATCTGTTGTAAAGTAAGGGCGGCCAGTCCCACCTACAAAAATAACAACTTCGCCATTTTCAAGATATTTAATAGTTTTTTCATTTATATAGTATTCAGCAACACGCTCATCTATTCTTAGTGATGAGTTTACACGTGCTTTTAAGCCTGCTTTTTCAAATCCACTTTGAAGTGCTAACCCGTTCATTATTGTTGCAATCATTCCAATATGGTCAGCTCTATTTCTTGGTATACCATTTTTTTCAGCGCTTGCACCTCTTCAAAAGTTGCCACCGCCAATTACAACACTAACTTGAACACCTTTTTCAACTATTTTTTTAAGTTGCAATGCAATCTTTTCAACTAAAACATAATCAATAGCTAAACTCTTTGATTTATTTGCTAACCCTTCACCGGATAATTTAACCAAAATTCTTTTAAATTTCATATGATCTCCTACATAAATAATTATATTATAATCAACTCACATTTTTTGAACATTAAAATACTAATATTTTTTAAAATATTAAAATTCAATAGTTAAATTTATAACTATTTTTTCCAAAACATTCATTTTGCAATTGAAAAAGTAAAATAAAAAGAAAAAAATTTATTATTTTAGTGTTGTAGCTTCATTTTATTAATAAATTTTAGATTTTTAATATAAAGTAAATCTTCAAAAAGAATAATTAGGACAAATATTTAACAATATATATTTATTTAAAATAAAATAATTTAAAATATTTATAATGAAAAAAACATTGTTAAATAGAATTCTTCCAGGTATTTTAATTGTTGTTTATATTTTGATAAATACCATACCTCTTTCTATATTTTCGCACACTAGTTTAGTTGCGCGTATTTTTTCGTACATTTTTGTTTATACATTGTTTTTTATAATGATTTTTGAGTTATTTAGCGCAATGAGAATACCAAAATATTGGTCTGCATTTTATATGATTATTTTTGCTCCAGTAGTTATATTTCCCCTTACAATGAACTTACAGTGATTTGATAAAGGTTCAATCATGCCAAGCGACACCAACTTAGTTAAACTAATGTCAAGAGCAGCACAAAATTTAGCAAAAGAACCAATGATTTTTTTATTACCACTGATTTCGTCAATATCATTCATTTTGTTAGAAACAATAATTAGAAAGAATTCTTTTGTAAATTCATTAACTAGATTTTTTGTTATTCTTTCTTCCACTTATATATTGATTATATTTATTAAAATATTTCAAATATCAATAATTTATAAAGGTGCTTGAATTTATTGATTTAGTGTTATTATTGTGAGTTCTGCAACAGATATAACAGGTTGATTAGCTGGAAAATATTTTGGTCGCAAATTCATTAAAAAGCCTTTTGCGCCAGTTATTTCTCCTAATAAAACTTGAGAAGGATTTATTGGTTCTGTATTGCTTGGAACAATAGCATCATTCTCTGTTGGATTTGGATTTAATCTATTTAATAATCATATTTTAAACTCATTATTTGGTTTATTCACCCCATTGATATCAATATTAGGTGACTTGTACTTTTCATACATAAAACGAATAAACGGTATAAAAGATTACTCTAAAATGTTAGGCGGACACGGTGGCTTGCTTGATAGGCTTGATAGTAATTCATTTATATCATTCTTTAGTTTTATGTTGTTATTATTTGCATAAAAAAAGCATGGCTTGTAGCTATGCTTTGTTTTTTGAACCAAATTCAATGATTTTTTCAATAACGGTCTGTCTCATTGCTTCAACTCCATTTTTTAATAATTTACGTGGATCAAAGTTTTTGCCTTCAAGATCTTTATTGGATAGGATAAAAGCTCTTGTTGCTTTGTGAAATGATTGTTGCAATTCTGTGTTTACGTTAATTTTTGCAACACCTAGTGATATAGCCTTTTTAACTTGGTCCATTGGCACACCTGAACCGCCATGCATTACTAAACCGATTCCACATTGGCTCAATTCAGATAAGCGTTCGAAATTCAATGATTTTCAAGATTTTGGATAAGGACCATGAATATTTCCGAATCCAGCAGCAAGCATTGAAATACCTAAGTCAACCATTTGTTTAACTTGTTTTGGATCTGCTAACTCGCCATCGCTTATAATACCGTCTTCTTCTCCGCCAATAGATCCAACTTCGGCTTCCACACTGATGCCTAAATGTTGGCAATAATTTACCAATTCTTTTGTTATTGAATAGTTTTCGTCAAATTCTAGACTTGAGCCATCAAACATAATTGAACTGAATCCTGCTTCAACCGCCTTGTAACAACCTTGTTTTGTTCCATGGTCTAAATGTAGTGCAACTGGAATTGAAATATTTAAATCATCAATTAAGCCATTAACCATATTTGCAACAGTTTTGTAGCCGCCCATATATTTAATAGCTCCCTCGCTAACACCAATTATTAGTGGAGATTGCATTTCTTCGGCCGCCAATAATGTTGTTTTTGCTCACTCTAGATTGTTTATGTTGATATGTGGAACTGCATATTTTTCTTGGTAAGCTTTTTTAATTAAGTTTGTAGCATTAACTAATTTTGTCATATTATTTAACCTTGAAACCTGGTCTTATTGATCATTCACCTTTGTCGTTTCTAATGAAATTTGAATCAACTGTTAGTAGTCTATATAATTCACCTAATTTATTGATTCTAATTTCTGAATATTCTTTATTTTTTTCATCGGCCTCAATTTGTCATTTTGTTTTTAATTCTAATTCGACTTTGTCAAATAGAACATAAAAATCAATGAATACGTTATTTTGGCATTGTTCATAAGCAAACTCTGAAACTATATCAAGCATTGTTTTCATATTCAAACTCCTTAATTACAAATAATTAAAACACAAATTGCATTAACTGCAATTTATGCCATATATTAACTACTAAAAGAAGAAACCTTCTCATACATACATTCTTAAAATAAGAATAATTATGCAAATGATTTCTAAAATAACTGCAAATGATCATAATCAAATGATTGGTTTGCCTCAAATGGTACGACTTACATAATGGGTGTAAATTTGTTTTGGTTTGTTCATTTCGATTGCTTTAAAGCCATCAATTAAACGTGTGTGTTCTTTTGAAGATTCTGCGCCATTACGAACTACATAAGCTGCAGTTACTGTGTTGTCATCGTTTCAAGACAATGCAGTGGCAACAAATTCGTATTGATTTTCACTTGATAATACATCATCAAGAGTAACTTCCGATGCTGTTTTTTGGTCTGCATAATTAACAAATACTTTAAGTTCTTTAGCGACTTTGTCTAGGTCAATTGCTTCCTTAACCTCTTCAACAACTTTAACTTCTTCAACTTTTTCTTTATTTGCTTTTGAAGGACTTACATCAACAAGTTCTTCCTTGTTAATAAATTCAATAACTTCTTCATCTCTAACTTTTTGGTCTTGAACTCTGCTTAACATTGTTACTGTTTTTTCAGGAGTTGTAGAACCTCTATAAGCACCGTTTTGATGGAATCAAATTCTAGAGTCACCATCTAACTGCGGAGCAATTACATTGAATTCTTCAATACCCTCTTTAAAGCTTTTGAAATTTGTGTATGCCTTAATGCCTGCTCTTTTTAAATTAAATGAAATTTGTCTATTTTCATCATATTTTTCTGATAAGTAGAATCTATATAATTTAGGTTTTTTTGTACTCATATTTTTCTCCTACAACCTTATTTTGTGTATTTAGGTAAATATCCTGTGTACATTAAAGCGACTAATAATATAACAACAGACATTAGTAAAGCATCAAACAAGATTAAGTTAATTACACGTCATTTTTTTGGGTCAACAAACACCAATTCATGTTCTTTATCATACAATTTATTATCAATAATGTGTGACAATTGGTTTTTTTGGTCAATGCCATCTAATGTTAATTTGTTTACCAATTCACCCATTTTTTGAACAGATAAACTTCCAATTATTTTTTTGCTATGAATAATAAATATTCTAGCATCTTCAACATTTTCTATGTTTCCATTAATTTCTTCAACAATTTGCTGAATACTATTGAAATTTGTTTTACTTTCTAAATTAGCATCTTCAAGAGTAAATTTTTGAACATCTTTTTTAGGATTTTCGAAAATCAAGAATTTTGTTGAACTCTTTGAAATCATATTTATTCCCCTTTCAATATTAATATGAATACTTATATTATAATTTATTAAATAAAAAAATTATCAATATTTTATTTATTTATTCAAAAAATTACTCTATAATATTTTTGCTAAATGGCGATTGTGGTGAAGCGGTCTAACACAGCGGGTTGTGGTCCCGTCATTCGAGGGTTCGAATCCCTTCATTCGCCCCATTTTTTTTATCCCCTTTTTTAGCTAAAATGAATTTATAATTTAAATTATGGAACTTGAATATTTTGAAGAGAAAAAATCAAAATTTTACAGTATTTGCATAAAAGTTGAAAACAAAGAACAAGTTAAAGATTTCGCTGCAAAATTGTGATTAGAACATAAAAAAGCTCGACACATTTGTTATGGTTATGTTTTTTATGAAAATCAAATTCAAAACGCAGGTTGTGATGATAATGGTGAGCCTAAGCACACAGCGGGTAAGCCAATAAGAGATTTGCTATTAAAAACAAACTCAAGGAATTTAGCAATATTTGTTGTTAGATATTTTGGCGGAATAAAACTCGGGGCTGGCGGAATTTCAAGGGCTTATTTAAAAAGTGCAATGATTGCTCTTAAAAAATTCAATGGAGAATAATATGATTGCGGTGATAGGGAAAATTGGGGTAGGCAAAACTACTTTTTTAAAAAATTTAGGTATTGATAATTCAAAAATATTTTTTGCTGACGAATATGTGGCAAAAAATTATTTATTAGGTTCAAAATTATGTCAAAAAATCAGTGAAGAAATAGGTGATTTTTTGCTTGATGAAAATGGTGTTTCAAAAACAAAAATTAAAGAGTGAATTGGCCAAAATATTAATAATTTAGAACGATTAGAAAAAATCGTTTATCAAGAAATTTTTACAACTCTAAAAAATGGGAAATATGAGTTAGCTGAACTACCTAATTTAAGTAATAAATATTGTGATTTTTTGTCTTTGATTTCTGTTGTTTTGTGCTTGTCAAATAACCCTAAAAAAAGGCAAAAAAATCTAGTTAAACGAAATGTGGATAAGTCAACAATCCTGCTAATAGATGCAAAAAACGATCCAAAATCAATCAAAAAATCACTTTTTAGTTTAAAGCCGATTGTGGATATTTATATTAATAACTGCGAAAGTTTAGAACAAAATCAAAAAATTTTAAAATTAGTTAAATCAATTTTATAAAATGGATTAGAAAGCAGCTAAAATCGGCTTGCTTTTTTAGACGAGGCGTATATGTTAAAAAACTTAAATTATCCATTTTTCACAATTGAAACAACATCATTTATTGCAAGTGAAGATTTAAAAAACTTGCGTAAATTTTATGCGCCAATTTTGGGGTCAAACGCCATTGTTTTATATGAATATTTACGTGATCTTGCAATAAGCGATGATCAAGGTTCTGGATTTCACGATTATGACAGCATTACATATATGCTAAAAATGAATATTAATGAGTTAAATGACGCAAGAATAAAGCTTGAAGCTGTCTCATTATTAGAAACACACATTGATGATTTAAATCGTAAAACATTGTTTGCACTTGAGAAACCTCTTGATAAAAAAGGGATTAGATTAAATTCGATTTTAGCTAATAAATTAATGAAAATTATTGGCAAACAAAATTATGATCGTTTAATTGGTATTGATCAGCAAAAACTTTTCAGAAGAGCAGGTCGTTTATATGAAATAACTGCTTCTTATGAAGATGTTTTTGACACTGAGGAAGATTTATCATTGGTAGACTTCATTAATAAACCAAACAATAATCCTGTAGATACTGTTGAACTTTCTTTATCAACTCAAGAGAAGATTGATTTAAATACTTTTGATTTCCCAAATATTTATGAAGCTATACTTAAAACTGATTCAAGAGTTTTCTTTAGTCAAATTCAAGGACAAATTGCAACAACTAAAATAGTTGATCTTATTAAAGAAGCACGTACAGCGGGTTTTTCCGATCCATGTATAAATTTAGTTTTTTACTATGCAAATGAGATGAGTGGAAAAATTGATTTTCGCTATGTAAATAAAATAATTAAAGATTTAATTAAAAAAGAATTATTTGTGTTTGAGCCTCTTGAAAAATATCTTGATTCATTAATGAAAAACAGTAAAAATTTTGTTGTAACCAAAAAAGACTTATACAAAGCGACTTATTATAATCTTTTAGAAAAAGCTGAAAGTATTGAAAACTATTAATATGGACTCAATAAATGAAACAAAAGATTTAGACTTTTTAAATTTATTTGCTTCAAGTGAGAAAGAACGCAAAAAGCAAATAAAAAAGATAATTTCGAAGTCGCTAGAATTAGCTAAGTTGATGGAGTCATTAAAAATTACCTGAGATGAGCTTTTATTATATTTACCCGAGTTTTTGGATGTTAAAAATTATTTGGACAATCCTAGCTCATCGGTTTATAAATTTAGTGTTGATCGCAACCAAAAAAATGAGCTAGTGTTCAATAAAACATTCAATGACAAGGTTTCTGATTTTTTAAACATACAAAAATATCTTTGATTGAGTGATTTTGATGAAATAGATGTCAGCCTAAGATTAAATAAAACCGTTGTAAGAAACATTTACTCGCAACGAGAGATTGAAAATAAACTTCAATTAATAAAAGATAATAATTCTGTTGGTGGTTTGTATATTTCAAGCGGAGATTCAATAAATAATTCTAAATACGCTCAATCAATCGCAATTGATTTTGCTATGAATAAAATGAGTTCTGTTTATGTTAAGACATCTACATTGTTTGCGAAATTAAAAAACGGATTTACAGATAAGAACAACAGAAATCCTGAAATAATTAAGATATTAAAAAGTGCAGATGTTTTGGTTCTTGATGGCTTCGGGTCTGAGAATATTAATAAATGATTCTTGTTTGATATATTAAATGACATTTTAACCACAAGAATACTATCAGATAAAGTAACAATATTTTTTTCATTATTATCTATTGAAAAATTATTTGAATATTACAACAAAAATCCTAACATAAGTCAGGATGCTCATAAATTATCATCGTTCATAAACATAATAAAAAAACATAATAGTTCTCACTCAATATAATTTACGAATATACTTATTTTTCGAAAGAAAAAAATAACCGCCCGGTTATTTTTTTAGTCTTCTAAGTGTTGGGAATAAAAGAACATCGCGAATTGAACTTGTTTCTGTAAGCAACATCACCAATCTATCAATTCCAATTCCACAACCACCTGTTGGAGGCATTCCGTATTCTAAAGCATCAATAAAGTCTCAATCAATGTCACTAGCTTCATCGTTGCCGGCAGCCTTTTCATCCAATTGTTTTTTGAATCTATCTAATTGGTCTATTGGATCAGAAAGCTCTGTATACATGTTTGCGTATTCTTTTGTGTTTATGAATAATTCGGCACGTTCGGTAAATCTTGGATCATCACCTTTTGCAGACAGTGGAGATACTTCAATTGGGTGACCATAAACAAAGGTTGGTTCAATTAGTTCACGTTCAACAAGTTCTTCATATAAGACATTAATAATATGGCCAATTGTGAAGAATTTTTCAAGTTTAATTTTGTGCTCTTTTGCTACTGATACAGCATCTTCTAGCGAAATATTTCTAAAATCCTTGCCAGTTTTCTGATTTACAGCATCAACCATATTAAGTCTTTTAAATGGTTTTGATAAATCAATTTCAACACCATTATTTACAAAAGTATGTTTACCTAATTTGTTACATAGGTACTTAAATAAATCCTCTGTTCTATTCATCATACCTTCTGCATTTGAGTATGCTTCATAGAATTCGATTGTTGTAAATTCAGGGTTATGTGTTGTGTCATAACCTTCATTTCTAAATATTCTGCCAAGCTCATAAACTCTGTCAAAACCACCAATAACCAATTTTTTCAATGGAATTTCTGTTGCAATACGCAAAACAAAATCTTGATTTAATGAATTATGATGAGTAGTAAATGGTTTTGCAGCTGCCCCAGATATGTAATCATGTAAGAATGGTGTTTCAACATCAAGGTAACCTAAATTATTGAAATAATCCTTAATTCATTGCGTAATCTTGATTCTTTTAATAAATTTTTCCCTTGATTCACTATTAACAATTAAATCAACATAACGACGACGATATCTTTCTTCCGCATCAACTAATCCATGATATTTTTCAGGAAGTGGTTTAAGAGATTTAGATAATAAATCAATTTTAGAAACTTTTATAACAACTGCGTCAGTCATAGTTTTCATAACATCACCACTTACTCAAATAATGTCTCCTATATCAAATGTTGAAACAAGTTCAGCATATTCAGGTAGTTCTTTCTTATTGAAATATGCTTGAATATCGCCATGAAAATCTCTAATTACTAAAAATGGACCTCTTTTTCCAACTAGTCTACCAGCAATGTTTCTTGTTATTGATTTTTCATGAAGTTCATCTTTTGTGAATTTTGCAAATTCATTCGCGATTTCATCGCTGTAAGATAACTCACCTAAACCATATGCTTTTTTGTATGCAATAATATTATTTTTTTCGTAATTAGCCAACTTATCGCGTCTAACTTGTTCTTGTTCAGTGTATTTTTCCATGGCACCTCTCTTAGTTTTGTTAAATAATATTCAAATTTTACTTTATTTTTAATAAAAATATTTTGTAAATATCGAAAAAGATATAAAATAAATTCACGTGGTCGCGTAGCTCAGCAGGATAGAGCACAAGCCTTCTAAGCTTGTTGTCAGAGGTTCGAATCCTCTCGTGATCGCCATTTTTTTATTGCGATAAAAAAATGGCAAAGCCATTAAATTATTTAAAAATTCTTGAAATATAATAAACAATCATTACATAATCATATGACAATTTAAAGCCAAAGTACATTGACATTTTTATTGCATTTTTCAATGATAAGAACTCATTACCGAATTCTTTGTACTTTCTATTGAATCTTGTTATCAAGAATCAATCAATAGCCATATATGCTGAAAAGATGGCACATGCAACAAGTGAATATAATACATACACTAGATTTTTATTACTTACAAAGAATATAGTTAAGGCAATAATAATTGACGTAATGAATAGTAAAATCAATGTAATTCATATTTTTTTAAAGTTAATTAAATTGTAATAAGCCAATGTTCCTGTTAGCATCATAACCGCCGCTGGAATGAATAATACTGATAAAATTTTTCAAGTTTCAACTTCTAATGTTAAAAATCTATTAAATACATATCCAAGAGTTAAAAATCCTACAAAAAACATTGAAATAGAACTAAATATTCCAAGTACATAAACATTTCAAAGTGGCCCAGTAATTAATATTGCGAATAGTAATGCAGTACTTAAAATTGCTGCAACAATATACACAATCACTGATCAAGTATTACTTAATAAATATGCTTTGTTTAAGGTAAAAGTTATTCCACCAAAAATTGCAATTGTTAAGTATATACCAAATGAAATTAATGATCCACAAAGAATCGTGTTTGCAAATGTTGCTTTATAAGTTGATTTTGTTTTATTCATACAAAAATAATAACACAAAAAGATAATAAAAAAACACCATTAAGGTGATATGGTTGCCCCAGTTAGATTCGAACTAACGCGTGTTGGTACCAAAAACCAATGCCTTGCCGCTTGGCGATGGGGCAAAATGGTGGAGGGGGAGGGATTCGAACCCCCGAACCGTGAGGAAGTGGGTTACAGCCACCCGCGTTTGGCCGCTTCGCTACCCCTCCATTTTGCTAAAATAGCATATGTATTATAGTATATTTTTTAATTTAGCAAAAAAATTATTTAGTTAAAAATTTTGCAGATTTTTAACAAAATTTTGTTTTTTAGCGTAATAAATATGCGTTTTTCTAATCTTTATTATAATTATGGATATATTAGGAGTTAAAAAAAGATGATTTTAGAAAATATTATGTTATTTGGGATGCCAAACTGCGAAAGTTTAACAAGCAAAATTGCAAAAATTTTAGGTATACATGTTTCAAAAATACAAAAAACACTATACGCTGACGGTGAAAGAATGCTTGTTAGTGAAGAAACAGTTAGAAATAAAGATGTTTATGTTGTTGCGTCAACATCAAGACCTGTTAATGACAACCTTATGGATTTACTACTTTTTGTAGATTCATTGAAAAGAGCGAGCGCAAAAACAATCACAATTGCTTTAAGTTATTATGGATATGCTAGACAAGATAGAAAAGCAAGCGGTCGCCAACCTATTGGTGCTAAATTAGTTGCTGATTTAATTCAAACCGCTGGCGCAACAAAAATTATTGCAGTTGATTTACACAACCCAGCAATTCAAGGTTTTTTCAATATTCCAATCGATGATCTTAGGGGCGCTTATCCAATTGCAAAGGCTGTAAAAGAATTAAATGAACGCTTTACTGTTGTTTCTCCTGACCATTGTGGAACAATAAGAGCAAGAAAACTTGCTGAATTAATTTCTAATTCAGTAAAAATTAGCATTATTGATAAACGTAGAGTTGGTGTAAACCAAACAGAAGTAATGGGCTTAATTGGGGAAGTTGAAGGCCAAAATGCTGTGATCATCGATGACATAATTGACACCGGTGGTACAATTTTAAAAGCTGTGGATACGCTGAAACAACACGGAGCAAACAAAATTGTTGTTGCTGCCACTCATGGAATTTTTACAAAAGGTTTTGAAATGTTTCAAAATCACCCACACGTAAGCAAAGTGATTGTTACCGATTCAATAGATAATTCAGAATTATTGGAAAAATTCGATAAGTTAAAAGTAATTAGTCTTGACACATTTTTAGCAGGCGTTATTAAAGCATCAATCAGTGGAACATCAGTTAGTGATTTATATGACACAATTGCAGATGAAATTAAACAATAATGGACAATAACAAACTGTTTAAGTATGCTAATTTAGTTTTTGAATATAATCAAAAAAAGAACATAACAGGTTTTAAAACTCTTGAAGAAATAATTGAACAAGGAATAAATGATTCCGTTATTTCTTTTGACCAATCTCAATATATTAATATTGATTTTGGAAACAAATATATCGCAGATATAGGGGCTGGTGCTGGTTTTCCATCGCTGCCTTCATTAATTAAAAATAATAACTTTAATTTAACAATTATTGAAGGTATGCAAAGTAGGTGCGACTTTTTAAACTCTGTCAAAAATGAATTGAGTATTGACAAATTACGAATTATAAATTCACGAGCTGAGAAAACTAAAAATTTATCAAACACTTTTGACGTAGTATGCGCCAGAGCTGTGTCTTCTATAAAAAATATGTTCATGTTGTGTCATCATTTACTGAAACCAGGGGGATTATTTTATCTTTTAAAAGGTAGAAATTATCAATCAGAAATCGAGGAATTTTTGAATATTTTTCCTGAGCAAAAAGAAAATATTAAAGTTCATGAATATAAAAACGTTAATAATGAAATGTCATACATAGTATTGATAAGAAAAAACACTAAAACTCCTAGTAATTGGCCTCTTTCATGAAAAATAATTCAAAATTTTTAACAGGAAAAATCCTGTTTTTTTATTAATTTTTTCCTTTTTTCTAAAATTTTTTTATTAATACATATTAAATTTTGGGAGGAAAATGAACAATATTCAAAATATGTATTTTACACAGCATATTAGTTCAGCTGAACGGTATAATGCTGTGAAATCACTCGCTATGTTAGACAAAGCAAATAAAAAAGCACAATTAATGCTTAAGTATTCAAATAAAATCAAAGAAACCAACGAAAATGTTCCTATTTCAAGATTTAAAGAAACATTATCTTTAATGGATAAAACCTCAGCAATGATTATTGAGAAAGAATTTGATGAATATAATACAGATAAACTTTGATACGATAAATACTTTTCAAAAACAACATATTATAAAAATAGAAAAAAAGCAATAGAGGAGTTTTTGTATTTTTACCTTAATTAACTCAAACAATGAGCCACAAATCGTATCAAAAGTAACTATTGACCCTTATCAAATTGTTGCTAAAAAAACTTCAAAAAAATTCCCACAAGTTCCTAAAGATCGCAAGTTTGAAGTCAACATATATGACCCACAAACAGCAATGCGTTCAAGATACTTTGGAAAATTGATTAGGGGAAGAATCGAGATTAAAAGATTTTTTAACAATGACCAATTTGTTATTTCAATTACATTCGCAACACCTGATTGAGGGCACTCTCACTATTCGGACACTATTAGAAGTGCACAGAGAATAGATCCAAAAGATTTGCTTATTTCAGTAAATGGTAAACATTTTGAACATGAAAAAGATTGAAAAATTTCTTCAAGTGGTTATACATTAGGTGAAAGAGATCAATTTATAACAATTGATCCATTATTTAAATACGAAAACACGAACATTGAATTTAAGCCAGAGGATGTAAAATATTTTAATCTTTATAACATAATTCTCACATCTAAAAAGTTAAATTTAAAGTTCAAAGAACTAAAATCAATTGTATTTCAACAAACTTATCCAAATCATGAAATATGAGAGATCAAAAAAGAAAATTTAGACTTAAACGAGCACTATTTAACTACTGTAAATAACAAAATTAATTTTAATATTGCTGACTACTATTCATTTGATTTTGGAGAAATAGACAATGACTTGCTTGGTTCTTCTAAATCATATATAGATGGCGAAATAATTATCAATGATTTGGAATACAAAAATAAAACATATTTAGCAAACTTAAAAATTAAAGATAATAAAGCAAGAACATTCAATAAAACACCTGAATTAGAATATAAAAACTGAGCGCCTTTTAGTGTCTATAATGACATTTTTACAAGACATCAATCATTGTCTAAAAATGGGTTTGAATCATTTTCGGGCGAACAATGAAATAATTTAAATAATAGAGATAAGTTAAGCAGGGAAGTTATTTCAAACATTTACACATCAGGGCAAGAAATTAATAAATATTATTGAAACGAACCAACGGAATTTAATTATTCAACAAAACAAATAAATAATTCAAATAATTTTGATTCTAGAGGATTATTTATTCCATATTCACACATGGGCAATTTATCCACACATTTTAAATATCAATTTGATTTAGGAGGAGAAAATAAACCAATTGATTTTGTTAAATTAAACATTTCACATAGACAAAAAATAGATAAACCATTGCTTGATCCATCATATGGAAAAATTAAATTAGAAATAAAAGATGACGGCATTGAAGTTCCGAATGTCAAGTATTCATTAGATTCAAAAGAAATAGAGTCATTTGTAAAACTTAATCCATTGGATGTAAGATATTTTGAAAGGTTTGCAAAAAATAATGAATAAAAAAACATTGATAATTTCAAGTTGTTCAGTTGCTGCTGTGGCAGCGATTGTAGTTCCAATCGCAGTTGTTTCTGCTAAGAAACATAACAATACTCAATTGAATAAAAACAATGAACAAAATATAACTCCAATACTTAATAGTGAAAATATTTATCCAAAATTAAATACACACGATTTTTACCAATATATTCGTTATTCGAATGAAAAAGTAAAATTTGATAAGTCCATTGTTAATGCCGTTGTAAATAAGGTTGCAACTTCATTATCAATAAGTCCTGAGAATTTATCTTTTAACTATAACTTTGAAAATGATAGTAAAATAACCATGGAATTTTTAGCAAAATTAGATAATAATATATACACACATAGATATGAATTCAATGCATTTTAATTGTTATAATTAAAATATGAATTTTGAAAATATTAAAATTATCTTTATTGATTTAGATGGCACAAGTCTTGATTATAAACGTAAATTATTAAGCGATGAGAATATCTATGTAATTAATAATTTGAAAAAATCTGGTATAAAAGTTGTTGTTTCAAGTGGTAGAGGGTTGAATAAAAAAACTTTTAATATTTTAAGTCAATTAAATTCACAAGATTTAATTGCTTGGAATGGGGCAAAAATTATTGTTGACAACAATGAAATATTTTCTAAACCCATTGAAAAAGTTCATTGCCAAATTATTGAAAAATTAGTAAAAAAATACAACATTACAACTATTGTCAACTCAGATTTTAGAAACCAAACTTACTCAAATTCATTAGTTGTTAAGCTTGCTACTTTGTTTAAAAAAGGAAAAGCGAAAAAAGTACCCGAAATCAATCTTAAAGATGATATTTACAAACTTATTTTTTGGTCCTTAAATAAAAATAATTTAAAAAAATTCCTTAATGAATTAAACAATACAGTTGGAAAAGAATTAAACATTCTTTGTGCAAGAAATTACAACACATTTTTAGAAGTGACAAACATTGAAGCTTCAAAGGGTATTGCAGAACAAAAATTCGCGCAGTATTTAAATATTGACCCATTTGATTGCATTCATATTGGTGACACTATGAATGACTCAACCACAGTTGGTAAAGTTCGTTATAGTATAGCAATGAAAAATGCTTCAAAGGAATATAAATCTATTGCAAATTTTGTCAGTCCGTTTAATTATAAAAATGGCGGACTTGCCAAAACACTGAAATTTATATTCAAAAAGTAAAAGAAAATGTATAAATTAATGAAAGTTGAGCGCAAAATGCCAACTTTTTGTTCTGCTTTATTTCTTTACAAATTTTTTTAAGATATTTGCTTAATGAGAATAATTAACTTGATAATGCTTAATATATTTGGGAAATTAATATGTAAAAATATGGATTTTTGTAAAAATTATTTTATTTTTTTGGCTTTTTCTCATATATATATATATATATAATTTTATTTGAACAAATATTTTGAAAGGAGATTTATGAAAAAATCGAAAATCACTGCCATACTTTTATGCTTTTTCCTTGGTGGTTTAGGAATACATAGATTTTATGTAGGCAAAATTGGTACCGGTGTTATATGATTGCTAACAGGTGGACTATTTGGTATTGGAGCAATTGTTGACTTTATCCTACTTATCATTGGTAAGTTTAAAGACAAACAAGGCAACAAACTAGAATAATAATTAAAATACACAATTTTAAACAAAGACAATAGAAGTTAACACAAAGGTGTTGGCTTTTTTGTAATGATTTATAAAAACCCTTATATATTTTGCATCGCAGGGAAATATGGGTCAAAGTGCAAAAAGTATGGAATTTCATACAAATTATTCGATTTTTTTAGTATTTTCTTCATACTTTATATATATATATACTCTTTTCGAACATTTTTTTGGAAAGGAGATTTATGAAAAAATCAAAAATCACTGCCATACTTTTATGCTTTTTCCTTGGTGGTTTAGGAATACATAGATTTTATGTAGGTAAAATTGGTACTGGTCTTATATGATTACTAACATTTGGACTATTTGGTATTGGAGCATTTGTTGACTTCATACTAATTATCAGTGGTGAATTTAAAGACATACAAGGTAACAAACTAGAATAATAATTTAGAAAATACACAGCTCTTGCCGTGTATTTTCTAATAGTAATTTTAAGTTCAACAAATGTGGATAGCTTTTATTATTTGTAATTACAGCTTATTTGAAATAGACTTTGCTTCTTTATATGTTTTTTAGTGGGTTTATTTTTTCACTAATTCAATCACTTTTACAATATTATTCGATAATTTCTAATTAATTTCTTCAAATATAGAACTAATCTTAATTCTTTTATTTATTTCCTTAGCATTCAAAAGTAAACATTCAAATTCTTGCTAAGCTGTTTTTTCTTTATCTTTGTTTTCCTTTTCATCAGCAGCTTTCCCTACGGCTGATATTAATTTTTCATAGGCATTTGTATACATTTCCACTGTTGGATAAGGTGTTTGGAAATTTTTACATTCTTCAATAACTTTTTCTAACTCATTGATTATTTCTGGATATTTATTTGCACTATTTTTTAGTGATTCAAGAAATGATGTTGCGTTTTTAACTGTCTGTTCGTATTGTGATTTTGCTTTTTCGCGTTTTTCACCTTCTTGCTTAATGTTTTTTAATTCTTCAATTGCTTTGTTAACATCTTCAGTTGTAGATGTTTTCTTAATTCTAGCAGCTACTTCTTTTGCTCTATTTGTTGCCCATTCCCCATACATGTATGAACCACTAATAATATGATCATAGTGTTCTTTCATTTTAATTCCAGCTTTAATACGCTCATTAATTAAAATAATTTGCTTTTCAAGATATAAAATTCCTTGGAAATAAGTTTTATAATCTTTTTTATCACTTTTTAATTTGTTTAATTCGTTAATAACTTTTTCTAAATATCCATATATTTTAAAAGCGTTGGTATTCTGCATAAGAATTGTGGTTTGAATTTTGGCATAAATTGAATCTTTATCTTCTATTTCGCCCATTTCATAGTGTATTGGATCGGGTATCAAATTCCCTAAATCATAATTTTCATCTACTAATAAAAGATTTTTTAAATTTTTATAACCCGAATGATATACGTCTTTTAGTTGTAAACCACCATACGATAATTGTTCGTTCACTCAGTTATTAACTTCATCTGCATTTATGCTTGAATATTTTTCTTTAATGAAATTTAATAAAGCTAAATAGTCCTCTCTAAACACTAGGAGTTCTATTTTGCTTATATAAAATTGGTGCAGTTCTGCATCAAGATTATCAACAAAATCATAGTCTTTTAGCGGTGCATTGTTTAATCTATCTTTGATGCTCATTAATACTTCTAAAATTGTTTGTTTATCAGCATTAATTAATATATCGTTTGGCTTATCTAAAATTAATTTTTGGTAAAAATCATTAATTTGATTATATTTTTTTCAAAGTGGGGCTTTATATTCTTCGAATTTTTCTTTTCTTAATTTTTCCACATAGTCTTTGTAAAAATTATCAATATTTAGTTTATTAACTTTTTTCAATGTAGTTTTAAATTTTGATAAATCAATTTGACTTAATTTTAATTTTTCCTTTTTAATTTTTTTATTATTTGGTTCTTCTCAAGGACTTCAAGCAATTATTTCTTCTTCTTCGAAATCGTATTTAGAAAATATATCTGCAAGCACTTCATTAATTTCTTGCATTATTTGGATTATTTGATTTTCACTTTTTATTTCTTTATCAACTTCTGGATTATATATTTTTTTAATTTCATCTTTAATTTCTTTTAAAGCAATTTGCTCTTCTGGAGATGTTAATTCTTTTTCTAATGAAGCTAACAATTCCAAAAACCCGTTTTTAAAAGCATCAAATTGTTCATTTTTTCTTTCAGGAAAAACTATTTCATTTTCAACTTTAGATATGTTGTTATTAGTTCCATTCAATGATTGCTTTTTAAGAAAAACAACCCCTATAGCAGTACAAGACGTGACGATAGATGAAAATGCTAATAAAAATGCTAAAGCAGCTTTTTTCTTCTTCTTTTTCTCTTTTTCTTCTCTTCTTTCCATAAAAAATCCTTTAATTAATTTATTAATTAAATTATAAAAAATTTTTGTACAAATTGTCTGTTTACAAGTATTAATAGTTAATTTTCTTGATTTATGACATTAAATTTTCACTTTTATTAGGATTATTCAAATCACAAATTTGTATAAATTTTGCTAAAAAATAAATTAAAAATTGTTAATTATTTCAAAATACGAATTCTAATATAGTTGAATTTTTCGGTGTTATAGTACTTTTGTTTGCGTTTAATATTTTGCATAATTTAAAACAAAATAACTGGAGTTATAGACATAAAAAATAACGAATACGCTTTATTAAAAGCGCTATCCGTTATTGTTGTTATCTAAATTTACTTAATTTACGGTAAGGGTAAATACATCAGAAGCAAGTTTATTTGGCATTGGTTTCACTCTGAATTCGTATTGACCTTGGGTTAAGTTTGCTAATTTATTAGCATTAATATCTGTTCAACCATTTGAATTTTTTAAACGGTATTGTATAGTATTACCGACGCCAACCACTTCACCATTATAATATTTAACAATTCTATCTAAATCTCGTCCTTTTTCAATATTAATAACTTGAATTTCAGAAGCAAAATGTGTATTAGAAGATTTTTTTCTTATTGAAATAGGTATTGTACCAATGTTGTCAAGTTTAATTTGATTAGATGTTACGCCCTGTCAAGGATTATTGTATGTACGGTATTCCATACTATTATCAATATTTGTTAACACACCATTGTTCGAATCAGTTGGATTGAATACTGCTTTAGGCATTCCTTGACGTTGAACATCAAAATCAAATGATTTTTGGTAAGCATTAAATTTATATCCGATTTTATGAACTTCAATGTTAACTTTTGCACTTCCAAAATTATCGAAATTTTCAAGGTAAACTAAATAATCTGAGCCTTGTTTTTCAACTTTTTTAATAAATGCACCTTGAACAAATACATTATCATTTGACAACTCAACATCATTGTTTTTAGTTTTTATTTTCAAAATATATGAGCTAACATTATTTGCGAATTTTTCAATTTCTATATTGGTATTTTTAACATGTTCATTGTTACGAGGCAATATGCAAGTATATGTTAAAAAGTTTCGATTTTGTTTCTTTGTTATGTGTAATTTTTCACGGTTGCTTATTTTTTTGAAAATTCCTTCTCTTACTACATTATCAAATTCTGCGTTATATGGTGTAGTTAAAGTTAAAACATTAGTTTTTGACTCCGGACTTAATTGTTTTTCAACCAACTTAGCAACTTGTTCTCTTTGTGTAATAAAGTTTTCTAATGCAATTCCACGATATTTTTCGCCCATTTGTTCATATTTAAAGCGTTTTATGTAATCTCTGCCAAATTTTAAATCATAATCATTAATCAAAAAATAATTATAGTTTATATTATTGTTGAAACTGGTTCTAATTCCTCAAGTAGCATCAACGTGATATCATTTACCTTCTATTTCTACCATATTTCAGATATGTCTTTCGGTTCCAACATCCCCTGTTATAAGCATATTGGGAATATTTAACTCGTCCATAAACATTTTAAAGCCCTTAGCATAACCAGTATATACGCTAGCTTGCTGTATTATTGCAGAATAAGCAGTTTGATCATCTCCTAAATATTGACCCTCTTGATATTTAACATTAGTTGTCAATCATTCATATGCTTTTTTGGCTTTTTGAACATCTGATAAATTATGTCAACCTTTACTTAGTTCCTTAACTCTATTTAGACTTTGTTCATATTCACTTATGTTTTTGCTTTCTTGCTTAGTGTATATTTTTAAATTAGCTTTATATAAGTGACCTTGGTAATATGCTCATAACTCAACATTTTTAGTTTTATTTTCATTATTGTTGCCTTTAATAATATTTGGTGTCACAAAACTAAGAGATGAATTAATGTTTAAATTTTGATTTATTTCATAAACTTCATCAGTTGGGTAATATGTTCTAACATACCAATTTACGCCGTTTACTTCTTGATTAGAGTTGTTCAATAACTTTAAATTTAACTCTTGATCAGTTTTTAATTCAATATTATCATCAAAACCTAAATGGTAATTTGCATCAGAATAATAATTGTATCCAGTTAGATTTGCACTTAAAATTTGATTACTAATTTCCGACTTGTCAACAGTTTGCTTTCTTGGGTGCTTTTGATTATTATTAACAATTGGCGCAGTGTTTTGTTGATTAGATTTTTTTGCATCACTTAATTTAGTTAGAGGCAGTGTTTTTTTAGTATTGACATTCACGATTGGCGCTGCAGGGGTTAGTTTTGTTAGCGGCTTAGTTTCTTTTTTTATGATTGGAGTTGCCGGCGAAAGTGGTGATTCATTTGTTGTTTTTTTATTTTCTTGTTTTTGCGAAACTTCACAAGAAACTAATTGCGAAGCCAAAACAACAACGCTACTTACTCCGCCCAAAGCTAATAGTTTACATTTAAAATTTTTCATTATTAATCCTTAAAATTTATTTTTATTGTACTACCATTCATTATTCAATATTTTAAACAAATATTTATTTTAAGTATATTTTATTGAATTATTGGATTTTTTGAAAATAAAAGCATAATCTATTGATTATGCAATTATATTAGTTTACTCTTTCCGCTATTTTTGATCCACTAAGAACATATTTAAGTTGCAGATTTGCATCATTTCTTTTTTGATGTGTTTCTTTATCTTTGCCATTATGTTGATTTTCGAGGAATCTTTCTTTCGATGGTAGTCAGTTAATTGTATATTCTCCATCCATTCTGATTACAAGATTATTTGCTTCACCACTATGGAATTCAATATGGCCTCTGAATTTATGGTAATAAGGATTCCATTCTTTATTAATAGAACCTTTAAACACAAATTTCATATCTGGATAATGGTTTGATTTATATTCGGGGGTGTCTAAAACAATTGTTGAATTAGAATGTGTTCCATTTGAAACATATGCCTTATAAATATATAGATCGTGATCTTTATCACTTGTAACTTTTGTTCATTTTCCTTTGCCAATAATATTGATAATTTCATGAATAAATATTAATTCTTTAACTGTGTCAAAACTATTTCATAGTTGTTTTATGTTGGCTTCCATGTATTCACTATCATCGTGGAGGTTAGCTCTATGTAATTTCATAGTGTTTGTAATTTCTTTTGATAAATATTCATACTTGTCAAAAGCAATCTTTTTGATGCTATCATTTCTTGCTCTTAAATTTGTGTATTTTACTAGTTCATCGATTGGTGCATTATACATGTCAAGAGCTTTTTTAGCTGTCAACATTTTTGCATGTCATTCTCTTGCTTCGTTATCCAGTTTTGCAGAATTGAAACTTTGAACATTTCTATTTAAAATATCTTGATATTTATCGGCAATTATTTTGTTGTCATTTTGATATATAGGATATGCTCTTAATTTATCAATATTAACTTGCAGAGCATTTTTGGCTGTATTATATTCATTAACTAACTTGTTAATTTCGTTCTGTTTACTAATAATTAGATTTTCAATTTCAGTAATTTTAGCTTCAACTTTTTTAAACTCATCATTGATTAATTGTCTTTGCGAGTTATTGAATGTACCTTTTAATTTATTGTCTATTTCTTTAAGTTTTTCTTTGTGTTTTTGCAACTCATTTTGTTTTTTCGCAAGCTCAGATTTACTTAATGAATTGATATTACGCTTAAATTCGTCTAAAAATCTTATGCTATCTTGATTAAATTTATTATAGTAATTATTTAAATTATTTGGATTATGTAGATTTTGATTTTTCTGTTCAAAACCTGTTGCAGTATCATTGTTATTCTCTGAGTTGTTTTTAATAAATTGTTCTAATTCTTTTATATGGTTGCCAAAACTAAATGGTTTCATTAAATCTTTAACTTGTTCAAGTGTATTAATTGCTTTATTATGCTCTGCATAATTATTTTTATATCTTATAAAATCTTGTAATACACCAACAGTTGAGTCTTTGGCTTTTAGTTCATTAATTAATTTATTTTTTATAGAGTTAGAAATTTGATTATTTGTTTTAGCCTGATTAATATCATTTTCAAGCGATTTTTTAGAATCAAACAATTGTTTTAATGAATTAAATTCTTTTGTAATGAAATCTTTATTGTCGTTTTTCTTAATTAAATCAATTTTGCCATCTCTTTTTTGTTTTGTTATTAAATCAAAATTATTAATTAAGTTAATATGTTTTGTTTTGTGGTCTGAGATATCTTTTAATTCGTTAAATTTATTTGTAACAAATGTTTTATCATCATTTTGCTCAATAGATTTAATTGCATTAGTTTTTGTGGCATTTGCTATTTGAAGCTTATTAATTGATTTAACTGTATCGATTTTCGTTTTATTAAGATCTTGTGCTTCATTTAAAATTTGGGTTACCTGATCAACATTTTTGGCATCGTCAACTCTTTTAGTGAATTTTGCTTTGTTGTATATTTTGTTTAACTTATTTATTTTTGATTTAGCATTTTGTTTTGCGCCAATTAATGCAACTTCATTTTTAGCTTCATCAATTATTGGTTGAATTTGGGCTACTTGATCCACATTTTTAATGCGTTCTTTAAATTTAGTTTTATTTGCAGCACTTAATTTATTGAATTCACTACCTTCTAATTGTTTTAGTGCTTTGTCAATTTCAGTGTTCAAAGTTTGCAGCTCATTAAATCTTTGTTCTGCTTGTTGTTTTGTTTGATTTTTAACTTGGTTTTTAGCATTTTGACGTAGAGAACTTTTTACAAGTTGTAATGTGTCATATTTATCTTGAATTAATTTTTTATCATTGTGCAGTTTTTCAACATCCAATAATATTGGTTTTATTTTATTTAATAGTTCAACAGATGAGTGATTTTTGTCAGCTTGAGAAAGGGAACTGTATTTGCTCATATATTGATTTGCTTCTGCATCATTTAGTAATAACTTGTATTTGTTTTTATTTTTTGAATAGATAAATAAATCAGTTTCTATTTTTGATAGTTTGACAATATCATTTAATACTTGCACACATTCTTGATCACTTGAATTTTCAAGAACATTGTCACTATATTTTTGTTTATCAGCAAGTGATAAATAAAATTCTTTGTGTTTTGGTGAGGTAGCTTTTTGATTAAATTCAGTTTTAACAGATTTCTTAGTGTCATTTTTTTGTTTTTCTAAATCTCGATGCAACTTGTTAATTTGATCAAAAATACTTTTTGCATTAGCTTCACTAATTTGTTTAATTTTTTCTTTTTGATTTGTAATAAATTGATTACTAAATGAAGATTTAAATTGGTCTAAACCTAAGTAATATCCTTGTTTAGTTAAATTTTTTTGTTTTGCTTCTTCAACTAAATTATGAATTTGCAATTCTGGTTTTTCAATATCAATTAACTGATCTAAATATTGTTGCTTTTCATTGTTAATGAATTCTAATTTACTAATGGTTTCTCTTGCTTTTCATAATTTTTTAGCTTTGTTCAACAATGCATTTGAATCTTTTATTGTTGTTTGATTTTTGATTTTTTCTTTTATTTCATTAGCGTAATTATCTGGCAATCATTTTTCGTTTTGTTTCAATATTTCAATGTTTTTGGCATTTTGCTGATCTGTTTTCTTAGCATCATTAAGAATCCTGTCAATTGCTATAATTACTTCTTGAGTTTGTTTAGAATCTAAATTAATTTGATTAATTTTATTTTTTAATTGCTCTTTAGCAGTTTGCGATAAATTATTTAATGAATCAATTGTTTTTATTGCTTCATTAAATTTATTATCTCATTGTTTATATTTGTGAACAATTTCATTAATTGCTTGCGAATCATTAGCTTTTTCAATCTCTTTATTGTACTGATTTTTTGCTTCGGGGTGGGCGGAAATTGCACTGAAGTTTTGCTTATCAAATTCTTTATTTTTTCTCTGTTTATCTAATTCTTTAGCTTCATTAATAATATTCTCTATTTGCTCGGTATTTTGCGCTTGTTCAATATTTTTTAAGTATTGTTCTTTTTTATTATTAATGCTACTCAATGATTGTATTTCATTTTTTGCGGTTTGTTTTTTAGATTTTAAAGAAAGATCATCAAAAAGTTTTTGTGCTAATTCTTTTGTTGGTGCTTGTTTGATTTCTTCAACTGTTTTTAGTTTTTCTGTTTCATCGACACCTTGCAATTGATTTATTTTTTCAATCAAATTCTTTTTGAAGTTATCTAACTCGGTTATTTCATTTAATAGTTCATTTACTTTTTGACTATTGTCGCTATTTAGATCAAATTTAATTTCTTTAAGCTTGTTTAAAATGTTTTCTTTATCTTTTTCACCTAAATTGTTGAACTGGTTGTTATTTAATTTATCTTTTAAATCCTGTTTTGATTGATTTAATTTAACAAAATCATCTTTTAGTTTGTTATATTTATCTTTGTCATCTTCATTAATTAACAACTTCTCAATTTTTCTTGAATGTGTTCTGGATTAAATAACTCAGAATTTGCAATATTCTCATTAAATATTGTTTCTTTTTCTGTATTTTTTGCAGATAAATCATTGATTAATTTCGTTATATCTGATTTATTTTCATTATTTTTTTGTTTTATTTCACTGATTATTTTATTTTTTTCATTTTGGCTAATGAATTTAAGTTTTTTGATTTTGCCTTCTGCTTCAAGTTTAGCGGTCTGTAATAAATCGCCTTTTGCTTTAGCAACAACGGCCATAACTTCATCTTCATTATCTTTTTGATTAATTTCATTTATCAATTCATCTTTATTATTGACAGTTAGTTTATTAATTTCTTCGATAGCTGATTGTTTTGCTTTTTCAACTTGTGCTTTACGATGGATATTCTCAACATCCAAAATATTATTTGCATTTAGCAATTCATTTTTTAAAAGAGATTTTTTATCATCAGGTATTTTATTAGCTGGATCATTAATGTATTGCTTAATTTGTTGTTTTAAGTCATTAATTTTTTTGATATTTTCTAAATGGTTTTGAGCATCAGCGAGATTTTTTTGTTTAATTTCCTTCTTGAATTGATTTTTGTGTTCATCCGTAAAATCCAAATCATTGATTTGGGAAATTAATTGAGATTTTTGCTCATTAATTTTTGAGTATTTTTCTTTTAAATTTGAAAGATCATCAGTATTTGTACCATCAACTGATTTGATATATTCATTTATTTCGCTGTCTGATAAATTGTTCAGTTGTTTTACGAATTCATTTGCTTCTTGTTTTGAATTTGTTTCTTGAATTTTTTGCTTAATTGTTTTTAATTCTTCTAAAGTATTAGCTGCATTAATTTTATTTTTGAATTCTTGAATTTGGTCTTGTTTTAAATGTTGAGCTTTATTTAGTTCTTCTAAAATAAGCCCTTTAATATTTTCAAGTGCTTTATTTTTATTTGATTCTATTAGAGATTGTAAATCATTAATTGGTTTGAAAAGATTTTGGTAGTCTACCTTTTCAATTTTTTGTTTTAGATTAGAAACTGAATTTGCTAAATTTTGCTCAATATTATCTAAATCCTTAGATAACTGTTCAAAATTATCTTTATTTTCTTCAATGCTTTGTTTGTTATCTTGTGCATTGCTTTGTAGTGTGAATAATTCACCTTGGATTTCTGCAGTTATTTTATTTAGTTTGTCCTCAACCTTTTTTAAATGTTCTTGTGATTGCGGTATTAATAATTTTAATTCATTATTTTTGGTTTTTGTCTGTTCGGTTACTGTTGAAGAATTGCTGTCAATAACATTAGTTGTTTCCTTAGCGGCATTGATTTTTTCTTTAAATTCTTCAATGAATTCAGATAATTTTGTTACATTATCTTGCACTACTTCAGCTTCACTATTTTTTTGATTTAACTCATCAATATTGCTTTCAATTTCTTCAAGATATTTTGAATTTAATTGCTCATCGTTTAATTTATTAATTAATTCCAATAAATCTTTAACTTTATTTTCTGCGTTTTTAACTTTCTGCGCAACTTCAGTTAAATTATCAACATGGATTTTTGAATCCTTAACTTTTTGTTTTGCATCCGCAACTTCATTAAGAGCTATTGCTAAATTATTGTATGCTTCTTCAAGACCTGGCACATTAATTTTTGATGTTTCTCTTAATTTTTTTATTGCTGCATTCGATGTTTGTTTAGCATTTTCTACTATTTGGTCAAATGTTTGTTTATTTGCAGTATATTTTTGATTAGATTTAGAAATTTCATTTCTTAAAGTTTTGATTGCTTCTTTAAAAATATCAAGATTTTGGCTAATCGTTTCATTATTTTTATGTTCTTCGTTATCGTAATTATTTAACTTATCTTCAAAATCATTTAACTTATTTTCTGCTTCGGTAATTGCATGTTGTAAAGTATCTACTGAATCTTGATTTGAATTTAATTTTTCAATTAATTCATTAGCTGCGTTTATGTTTAATTTAATATCATCATCTACTTTTTGGAAATATTCAGTTTTTGCATTAGAAATATTATCTTTAAGTGTATTTAAAGATTCCTTGAAATCGTCGATTACTTTTTTAATGTCGCTAGATTTATTTTTTATAGAGTTATATTCATTGAATTTTGATTCTAATTCGCTAAGTTTTTGTTCAGATTTATCAATATTTTGTTTAAATATTTTTAATGAATCTTTATTTTTATTTAGATTTTCATATTCATGAATAGCTTCTTGAGTTTTTGCTTTAATTTCAGCAATTAATTTTTCTAAAAACTCAGGATCAAGATTATTTTTGTTGATTATTGCTGTTGTTGTAACTCCCATTGAACCAAATGATGTTGTAATAACAGATGTTGTGAATATACCGCGTTTAACAGACTTTTTCATGCATACCTTTCCATGACAAAATTTAAATATCAACTTTTTTATTTATTTTATATATATATATTCTTACTGAATTGTTATTTAAAATGTAGAAAAATGCTATAAAAAACGATATAAAAATCATTAAATTAAAAAAATTCCACAAAAATAATATTTTAAATATTTCCTTACTATAAATTTCAATTCAAATTACTTTTAAAAGTTAATATAGTTGAAGTTAATAAAAAAAGTCAAGTGCCATATTGCACTTGACTCGTTATTTTTAAATAATAATTTTTGTTGTGTGTATTTTTATAAAAGTGTGTCATAAAAAAGACCACACCAATATTTATTGATATTATTTTTTCTCTTTGTGCGCAGTGTGCTTGTTGCATTTACCACAATATTTATTTAATTCTACTTTTTCAGGATGGTTTTTTTTATTTTTCTTGCTAATGTAGTTTTCCATCTTGCAATCAGTACATTGAAATGTAAATCCTTCTCTTGCCATTTTTCTCCTTATCTTAATTAAAAATTAAAAATATCATTAAAATCTTTTTAATTATACGATAAAGCAAATTTATTCGCAATATTTTATAAATGAATTAGTTTTAAATTAAAACTTATGTTAATATCCGACTTGTTTTATATACAGTTTGGATAATTTAGAATAAAATTCAATTATGGGATTTTTTAAATTTTTAAAAGAAAAAATATTTAACAGAAAAAAAACAGTTGAAGAAAAACAAAAAGAGATAGACCAAAAGCAACTTAAAGAACTTGAAGAGTCAAAAAAACTTGATAAGTATACAATTGCTTTTGACAATGAATCTAGTTTAGGCCGTAAAATTTTAAATTTACAAAACAAACACAAACAAATAAATGAGGAATTTTTTGAAGAACTAGAAGAAATTTTAATTATGTCTGATATAAGTTCACAACTTGTTTATGCGATAATTACACACATTAAAAACGAGGTAAAGCTTAGAAATCTTAGTTTAACAAAAGATATTGGGGAACTTGCTGCCGATCAAATGTTTGTTATTTACACTAATAAAAGTATTGTTGACACAACATTAAATTATCAAGATGGCCGCCTAAATGTTTTTGTTTTTGTTGGCGTTAATGGCTCAGGAAAGACAACCTCAGTTGCTAAAATTGCTCATAAATACATGAAAATGGGCAAAAAAGTTCTTGTTGCGGCAGCTGATACCTTCAGAGCAGGCGCTGTAAGTCAACTAGATGTTTGAGCTTCTAGAGCTGGTGTTGATATTATCAAACCAGAAAAAGAAAATGCTGACCCAGCATCAGTGGTTTTTGACTCATTAAAAAAAGCAAAAGATGAAAATTATGATCTGCTTTTAATTGATACTGCCGGAAGATTGCAAAATAAAATAAACTTAATGAAAGAGCTTGAAAAAATTTATGGAATTATTAAAAGATTTCAAAATGATGCTCCTCATGAGTGTTTACTTGTTCTAGATGCAACAACTGGCCAAAATGGTGTAAGTCAGGCTAAACATTTTAAGGAAGTTGCTAGTCCAACTGGTATTATTTTAACTAAAATGGATGGAACAAGCAAAGGTGGAATTGTTCTTTCAATAAAAGATGAGTTTGATTTAAATGTTAAATACATTGGGCTTGGTGAGGGATTGGAAGATCTTCAAGAATTTGACCTTGAAAAATTTATTTATGCAATGACTAAGGATTTAATCAATAATGAGTAAAATCACTGAGTTAGATAAAAGAGAGCATTTAATTACTTTATTTGAAAAATATCAAAATTTTTTGACTCAAACTCAATCGCAAGCTTTTCAACTTTATTTTTTGGAGGATATGAGTTATCAAGAAATTGCAAACTTAACTGCAACAACTCGAACTGCCGCATATGATAGTGTTAAAAAAGCGATCAACAAGTTGGAAAGACTTGAGCAAAAAATGGTTCAATAATAAATCAATTGCATCTGAGCATTATCGGGTGCAATTTTTGTTTAAAATTCCCTTTAATTTTTCAATAAATTTACAATACTGATGGCATTTTATGGTAAATTTAACAAAAAAATAATTGATAATGCCATTCAACCTTATAATTTAATTATTGATAAAAAAATACGATTGTTCTTATCAATAATAATAGACGCTTATGCGTGGAAGGTATATATGCCAAAAAATAAAAATAAAGAGATAATGTTTCCTCTTTTAGGCGCAATCGTGAATGTTCAAGCATACAAATATAATGGATATTTGTATAGACAGTGAAATGGTGTAAAAGTCATTAGAAATACTGAAGACCATTTCGTTTTGTTTATGTATAAAACAAAAGTTGCTGAAACTGAAAAGACATCTTGAATGTACAGGGAACCAGTAATTTGGTTTATGCCTAAAAATGAAAATTTTAATGCATTAATTATGCTCAAGAAAAGACATAACTATATTTATATCAATTTAGCATCTAATCCAATTTATGAAGATAACACCATTAAGTTTATAGACTTTGACTTAGACATTAAATGTTATCCAAATAAACCTTTTACTGTTGTAGATCGCGATGAATTTTTAACTAATTCAGTTAAGTACCAATACCCTGATGAAGTTAAAAAAATGGTTTATGAAGCACTTGAAACAGTTGTTGAAAAGGAAAAAACAAATCAATATTTTTTCAAAAATAAATTAGTGAATTATTACATTGATATTATTAAAAATGATAATTCATTACCATATAATTTTAGAGAAAAAACTAAGAATTCAAGAGCTAAATAATTTACCAATCAATTCATTTCTAAATTGAAAACAAAAAAAGCCAGACGGCTTTTTTTAGTTTGTAATTAGAGAAACAATAATTAATGGTTCTTTATTAAATACTTTAAAAATTCTTTTTCTCAAAACTTGGCGAGTACGATTTTGAAAATCTTTTAGTCCTTCAAAAACTTCATCATCAAGCACTGAAGCAATAGTTCTTAAAATTAAGTTTTCCGCTTCTTTTTTATCATTTTTTGATAAAGAACCAACAATATTTATATGTACCTTTCCAGTAATCTTTTTAATAGTTGGATCAAAATTAGCTGTGATAATAATTACTCCATCACGCCCAAGAACCTCACGCTCAGCAATAACCTCAGTACTAATATCGCCGATTCCGTATCCATCAATTATCACATCCCCAATTTCCTTAATTTTGCCACTAGTGCTAGATAATTTGCCATCAATAAAATGAGCAATTTTACCATTTTGCAAAATTAAGCAATTTTCTTCTTTATAATTTGCTTCTTTTCTTATATATTTAGCAGCATCAGATAAATATCTATACAAACCTTGGACAGGGATAACGTATCCTGGACGCAATGTGTTAACTAAATTAATTAGGTCTTGTCGCGCTGGCCGGTGTCTATAAAATTCTTTGTTAGTTACATCAGCAATTTTTGGCGTTATTCTTGAAATATCATCAAGTGAAACAGCGGCAATACTTTCTAAACCCGCTACTGGGGGAGCAATCATAATTACATTATCAGTTGGTTTAAGTTTTAGAAAAACATCATTATTGTCAGTTATTCTTAAAAAACGAGAGTATAGTCTTTCAATTGAGCCAGTGACCAATATTACAGCATTATCAGTTTTATTGGCAAGGCGATAGTCAATTAATTCAGGGAATTCAACATCTCCGTGTTCTTGTCGCATTAGTGAGAATAATTGACCATATGTTTTACCATATGTTATTATTGGTCGATTCGTTTGCTTTGCTAAATCAAGTATTTGGTGTATTGAAACCATCTCTTCATCATAGGCACCAATAATGATTCTTTCATTTGCTTTAGCACTCATAAAAACATCTTTAATTGAAGCAGGCAGTTTAATTTTTTCTACTGCTCTACCAGAATAATTAGCCCTACCAGCATCAACAACAAGCGCAATTAATTTACGTTTTGTAAAACTTCTTTTTAGGTGTTCGAATTGTAGTTTTCCATAGATTCCCAAATCACCTTCGACAAAATTTGACATAAATAGAATATCACCATCTCTGGTTATAAAATTAAAACCTATGTGACCAGGCATTGAGCCTGCTAGTTCAATTGGTGAAATAAATATGTCTCCAAAATTTGTTGTTTTATTAATGACATTAACTTTGAAATCTTTATTTTGAATATTATATTTTGATATTCTATCCAAAATCATTACTTTATTGAATGAAGAAGTATAAATATTTAAATTCGGTATGTGCATTATTAATCAAGGCAGCGCAGAGAATGTTTCGTTTTTAACATCGCTTATAAAAATTCCAACGATTCTGTCTTTGTGTTTTTCAAGATAAGAAAAATCGGGGATCAATGTATCAACACCATTTTTTGAATTTATCGGTACTTTTGTTCCGGCATTAATTATGAATATTTTGTTGTTGAATTCTAGTACGTAACAATTTTTTCCGTTTTCATCAAGACCACCTAATGCAAAAAAGTTAATATTATTCATATTCCTCCAAATTATTAATAAAAAAATAACGATACATTTAGTATTGTTATTATACACACATAAATCAATATTTAATTATTGAATTTAGAAAATTTAGCATATTTATTTACTTTTGTGCGTTGACTTTCTTTGATTTTAATAACCACTGTAAACTCTCCTTTATTTGGGTCGTTTTTTAGTTGGTTTTTAATGTCAAAAATTGTTCCATAATATTGTGATTCGTGTATTTTAGTCAATTCTCTTGCTAAAAATAATTCACATTTTTCGCCTCAAATATTTTCGATATCATTCAAAAATAAATCGATTTTATGAGGCGAAATGTAAAAAATATGAGCGTTTTTGTCATCAAGGTTTGTTAATTGCTCTTTTCTTTGCCCGCTGCGCTCTTTTGGGAATCCATGAAAAACAAATGTTGATGATAAGCCAGATAAAGCAAAAGCACTGATTGCTGCATTAACCCCCGGTATAATCTCAATTTTAATATCATTTAATCTTGCTAATTTTATTAAATCAAAACCAGGATCTGAAATTAAAGGCATCCCAGCGTCGGAAACAAGTGCAATATTTAAATTTTCGGATTTCAATATATTTACAATGTATTCGGCAGATTTTGCCTCATTAATTTTTGAGTATGAAATAAGCTTTTTTTGAATGTTAAAATGATTTAGGAGTTTTTTAGTTACACGAGTATCTTCACAAGCTATTAAGTCACAATTTCGTAGGGTTTCAAGAGCTCTAAATGTTATATCGTTTAGATTGCCAATCGGTGTACCGACAATGAATAATTTACTCATAACACTCCAATAATTGAACAATTAGTGATTGAATTGCTAAAAAAACATTGGTATTATCATTCTTTTTAGCAAAATATTCGTTAATAAGTGTAAATGCGTCAGCGAATTTAAAATTTTTCTTTATTAAAGTATCAATTTTTTTATTCAAAATTTGGTTATATGAATTATTGCTTCAACTTAATGTGCACAAAAATTGAAACAGTTTTAAATAAAACTCAACTTCACTGTGTGTATCTTTTTTATTTAATGTTGCAAGAAACATTCCTAAAAGGTATTTATTTTTAAATGAATCAAGAAATAATGAGATAAATTGATTGATTTTTTCCAAGTTAAAAAGGTGTCTATTTTGCAAAATTTTTTGAATTGAGTCAGTAATCTCAATATAAAGTTTTGCTTCATTTTCTTCAATATTATTTTTTATTAATTTATCAATACTTATTGTTTTTTTATTAATGTTTATTTTTATTATGAATGCTCTAGATTTAATTGTTGGAAGTAAAGCTTTTTGATTTGTTGTAGTTAAAATAAAGATGGTGTTACTGTAGGGTTCTTCTATGGTTTTAAGAAGTGAATTAAGAGCTACATTTGACGCATACTCAATATTTTTAAATATTATTATTTGTTTATCTGTTGTGTTATTATTGGAAAATGAGCTTTTTTCAAATATTTCTATAATATGGCTTTTTGAGAGGTTTTTATCTGATTCTTTGATGCCATCGGCAATTATTACATTTGGAATTGTAATTTCATCGATATTTTTAAAGTTTGTGTTTAAAAATGAGTTAACCATATACAAAAGATTATCATCCAAATATTCATTGTTGTTAATATCAAGCAAGTAACAGTGACTTATTTTTCCCGATTGAATCGAATTATCAATAATTTTGGTTAAATTATTCGCTAACATTTATACCCTTATTTTTAAGAAAATTAATGAATTTTTGGTTTGAAAATAGTTGTTGTTTTAAGTCTGAAAATACTTCTTCTATGCTTTGGTTTGCATTTATAATTAAAAATCTTTTTGGGTCCTGATTTATTAAATCTAGATAGCCATTGTAAACTTTTCTATGAAAATTATCGCCTTCACAGTCCAATCTATCATGCTGCTCTATTAAACGTTCCTGATTCATGCGAGCCTTGCTTTGTTCAGGGGTGATATTAAAAAATACTGTTATATCTGGCATTAAACCATTGATAACTAAATTTGTCATTGCTTTTACGTAGTCTAGGCCTAGCCCTCGTGCATATCCTTGATATGCGTAGAAACTGTCTACATATCTGTCGCAAATAACTAATTTCTGTTCAGAAAGAGCTGGAATTACAACTCTATCAAGATGTATTCTTCTGCTTGCGGAATACAAAATAGCTTCAGCTTCGGGGCTAAGTATTGAATCTTTGTTCAAAATAATTTCCCTAATTTTTTCAGCCTCAACTAAGTGTTTTCCGCCTGGTTCGCGGGTTGTAATAAATTCAATTTCAGGGTAATTTTTATTCAAAAAATCAATTAATTTGTTTAATATTGTGGTTTTCCCGCTCGCGTCTGGACCTTCAAAAGTTATAAACATTATTACCCCTTATTATTTCTGTTGTTTATTGCTTGTTTTATTGTGAATGCATCTAAGTAGTCTAGGTTTGCACCCATTGGTATTCCAATGGCTGCACGACTGACTTTAATGTTCAAGTTTTGGATTAAATTCAGGAGTTTGGTTGTTGTTATTTCTCCCTCAAGGGATGGCGAAATAACAACAATTACTTCCTCGAATTGATGTTGTTTAATGTATTCAACAAGACCTGGATAATCATAGTTTTCTGATTCAAATTTATTTTTAAGCTTCATTAAATAAGGCAAAACATAATAGTGGCCATGAAATATACCTAAATCATCAATTTTGTTAAGGGTTGTAGGGCTTTCAACAATCATTAATGAATTGATTTTTAAAATGTCATCACAATTTAGACACTTTTCATTTTCCTTAATGAAATTGCAATTTTCACAGTATTTAATATTTTGACAGATATTATTCAATGAATTAATTACTTTTTTTGTTTCATCTTCACCTTGGTTGATAAAATATCAACTTATTTTTTCGGCTTGTTTTTTACTAATCCCAGGTATTTTTGAAAGAGTTTCAATTGTATCTTGAATAGTTTTTATTTTCATTAGAAGCCAAATCCGCCTGGCATTTGTGGCATTAGCTTTTCTTGTTCTTCATCGATTCTAGCGAATAATGAGTTAATTACAATTTTCATTAAGTCTGCTAATGTTTCAGGATCTTCTGGATCTAAAAGGTCTGTGTCCTTAATATTAATTGACTCAATTCTCTTACTTCCTTTAGCAATAACTTCCAGTCCATGTTTTTCTTCTTTGAATTCCATTTCCATAAACTCTTCAGTTTTTGCTTCAAGTTCTTTTTGTAATTTTTGCATTTTTCTTAGCATGTTTTGGTCCATTTTAATCTCCTAAATATTGGTTAAATCTTCAAATAATTTTGCTGTTGGTGACTGATTTTTATCAACATTTACATCATTAAATTTATATGTTTCAAAGCCGCCAGCATTGACTTTTTCAATAAATTTATTGCCAATTTCTTTATATCTTCTTAAATCACTAATGATGAATAAGTTTTTGTATTCACCTAAATATGTTTTCAATAATTCTTGGAAACTAAAATTAGTTTTAATTTTTTCAAGGTAATTTAGCTCAGGAAATATTGAAACTTTTGATGCACCTAAAACAATAAATTTTTCACCTGCTGCATAAACTTTAACGTTTTTAAGTGCTAAAACAATGTCTGAATATTTATCATCGTTGTTATTAAAAATAAATTCAAAAGCAGTTTCTACTCTAGATATTTCTTCTCTTGTTGACAAAGCGAAAGCATTCATCAACTCTGAGTCAGAATATGTTTCAGTAAAGGAATTAAATCCAGAGTAGCTATCGTCGAATTTTGGGAATAAAGAAGATTTTTTATTTTTTTGTTGTGTGTTGTCTTCTTCAAAATTAAATTCGGATGTCGAAATTAATGAATCTTCAGCATCAAAACCATCAAATGTCAATAAATCATCATTGATTGTCTGAGCATCGCCTAAATTGTCATTCAATTCGATCATGAATTCTTGGCTTTGCTCAAGAGCAATTTTAACTGTGTTAGTAGGAGTTTTTCTTGGTTTCATAACTTGAGTATCCTTTTTTGTATCATTTTCGATGGTTTTGGGTTCATTTAATTGTTTGGAATTTTGTTCGCTTGCAATTTTGAGTAATGATAATTCAATAAGTTGAAATTGAGAATCTGAATAAATCAAATCTTTGGCAAGTTTGTACAATTTATCAATTGTTTTTAATGCAAAATCATAATTAAATTGCAATAATTCAATGTCTTTTTGAGTTAATAATTCAATAAGATGAACATCTGACGTTCTATTTAAAATAACGAAATCTTTTAGAACTCCAATTAATCCGTCAATTAGATGTTTAGAATCAAGCCCAGCATTTTTTAGTTCATCAATAAGCAAAATAATATCTTTTACATTTCCAACATATAAATTATTAAGAATAGTTATTAAATTTTCATTTGCTGAAATTCCAAATGCATAAGATATGTCTTGAATTTTTATGTGTCCATTACCATATGCTAATGCTTGATCAGCAATTGACAATGCATCACGCATCCCTCCATTAGATAATCTAGCAATATAACCCAGAGAATCCTCATCATATGTAATATTTTCCGAATTTAAAACCTTTTGCAGCTGTTCAATAATTGTTTGAGTAGGTATTTTTCTAAAATTATATCTTTGAACACGAGAAAGAATTGTTAATGGAATTTTTTGAGGATCAGTTGTTGCAAGTATAAATATAACGTGTGCTGGGGGTTCCTCAAGAGTTTTAAGCAATGCATTGAAAGCACCCTTGCTAAGCATATGAACTTCATCAATTACATAAATTTTAAATTTGCCGTTTGCCGGCATATTTTGTATCTTTTCATTCAAACTTCTTATATCATCAACACCATTATTTGAAGCTGCATCCATTTCAATGATGTCAAAGTTTTTATCACTAATTTTTAAACATTGTTCACAAACAAATGTTAGTTCTAATCCATGGCCACAATTTAGTGTTGAGGCAAAAATTTTAGCTACTGATGTTTTACCAACGCCACGAGGGCCCGAAAATAGGTATGCGTGGCTAATTTTGTTGCTAAGTATAATGTTTTTTAATGTTTGAACAATGTGTTGTTGCCCAACAACTTCATCAAAATTTCTTGGTCGATATTTTCTATATAAAGCCTTATACACACCACCTCCACATATAATTAATATTATTATATTGATAATTAATTATTTATTTAATATTTAAAACAAATTTTCAAAATTACGTTATTTAGCTTGGAAATTTAAATATCTTTAAGCAATCAATATTTCATTGAAATATTATTAAAAAAAGTTAAAAAATATAAAATTAAAATATAAATTTCTGAAAGGATAATATGAAAAAAACAGTTTTAATTGTTATTGACGGATTAGGCCTTGGTAAAAAATATGAAGGTAACGCTTTTGAATTGGCAAAAACACCAACTTTTGACAAATTATTAAGCGATTATCCTAATTCAAAAATTCAAGCTTCTGGTCAATATGTAGGTCTTCCAGAGGGTCAAATGGGCAACTCTGAGGTGGGGCATTTAAATATCGGCGCCGGCAGAGTTGTTTACACAGGATTGAGTTTGATAAATCACTCAATAAAAACAGGTGATTTCAAGAAAAATCAAATATTTTTAGATGCAATAAAAAAAGTAAAAAATAATAAAAAAACACTTCATTTAGTAGGTTTATTGAGTGATGGGGGTGTGCATTCCCACCAAGATCATCTTTTTGAGTTGATTGAACTTGCAAATGAATCTGGTCTAAAAGATGTGTCAATACACGTAATAGGTGATGGTCGTGATGTTGCTCCTAAATCATTGATTAGTTCATTGGAAAAATTAAGTGATTTAACTAATAGATATGGTTACACAATTTCATCAATTGGTGGACGTTATTATGGAATGGATAGAGATAAAATGTTTGATCGTGTTCAATTACATTTTGATGCATTATTAGGAGAATCTAAAAACAAATTTTTTGACGTAATTCAATATATTAATGATTCATATGGTCAAAATGTAACAGATGAATTTATTGTTCCTGCAATAAATGAAAAAGGTAAGTTTATAACAAATAATGATTCAGTTATTTTCTTTAATTTTAGACCGGATAGAGCAAGACAACTTTCTCATTGTTTAATTGGCTCATCATTATTTGATTACAATCCAACAAATCGTGTTCAACTTGAAGATTTTATTTCTATGATGAAATATGAAGGAATTGAATCAAAAGTTGCAATAGAAGAGATGAAAGTTGAAAACCCAATTGGTGCTGTTATTAGTCAAAATAATTTAAAACAATTGAGATTAGCAGAAACACAAAAATATTCACATGTTACTTATTTTATGGATGGTGGTGTTGATGTTATTTATGAGAATTCAACAAGAATTATGGTTGATTCTTTGAAGGTTAAAACTTACGATTTAGCCCCAAAAATGAGTGCAAAAGAAATCACTGACAAGCTTATTGAACATGGGCTTAAAAATGATTTAACTATTATGAATTATGCAAACCCTGACATGGTTGGTCACACTGGCGTTTTAAATGCAACAATTGAAGCAATTGAATTTTTAGATTTTCAAATCAAAAGGGTTATAGATTGAGCGAGTGAAAATGATGTTACTGTATTTATTACAGCTGACCATGGAAATTCTGAAGTCATGATTGATAATAAAGGCGGCCCAGCCACAAAACATACAGACAATCCAGTAATGCTTGTTTCAACTGATAAAACTCTAAAACTTGAAGATGGTAAACTGGCAAATATAGCTCCAACTATTTTAAAATACATGGGAATTCAAATTCCAAAAGAAATGAATGAAGAACCTTTAATCTAGATGACTAAACAATTTAAAAGAATTATTTTTAGCGATATTGATGGTACTATTTATCCATTTTCTAATAGAGTGTTGAGCGATGAAACAAAAAAAAGTATTTTAGATTCGCACAATGATGGAATTGAATTTGTTTTAGCTACCGGGAACCCCGCTCTTCCAAAAATTAAAGATTTAGCCAATGAGTTGAAAACCAGATATATCATATGTTCAAATGGAGCGGAAATTTTAGATTTACAAGATGAAAAATACTTGTTTTATTCATTTATTGATGAAGATTCATTGACAAAAATTTTAAATATTTGCAACAAATATAATGCTGCAATTTATTGAAATTCTCTTGATAAATACGGTCTATTCAATGCTTCTAAATCAACCATTGATTTTTATATAGATTTTTATGATTTCAGAGATTGGGATTTTACCAATCATTCTATAAAACGTGTTTTAAAGTTAGAAATTTTAGACAATAACAATTCAATGGAACAGATTAAAAATGATATTGATGAATTAAATTTACCAATTGAAATGGTTAAATTATCAAGTCATATTGAAATTACAGCAAAACAGGTTTCAAAAGGAGATGCCGCACAATTTTTGTGTGAAAACATTTTTAATACCGATATAAAAAATACAATGGCAATTGGGGATAGTGAAAATGATTTATCAATGTTAAATATAGTTGGTTTTGGGTATGTAATGGATAATGCTCCGCAAAGTGTAAAAAGTAAATGTGTGCTTTTTGCTGCAGACGTTGAGCAAAATGGTCTAGGTGAATCTATAATTGACTATGTTTATCGCACAAAATCAATGTATGAAAAAGAAAAAGTAAGATTACAAGTTGAAAAATGAAATGACAAATTAAAAGCCAAAAACAGCCGCTAGTTTCTGTTTTGGCTTTTTAATATTAAATTTAATATTAATACATTTTTAATGTAAAATTGCATTATGAAGTTATTTGAATTTAAGTCTACTGAAATGCGTATAGCTGAAAAAACATTGAAAAAAATCAATGATTATGAAAAAATCATTCAAAAATTGTCTGATGATGATTTAAAAAATAAAACCTTGCAGTTTAAATCTCGTATTGCGAATGGTGAGAGTTTGGAATCAATGCGAGCTGAGGTTTTTGCTGTTTCAAGAGAAGCAACAAAAAGAGTGCTTGGCAAGCGTCCTTATGATGTGCAAATGCTTGGTGGCGTTTTACTTGATTTAGCATCGGTGGCTGAAATGAAAACTGGTGAAGGTAAAACAATTACATCAATCGCACCTGTTTATTTAAATGCTCTTGAAGGCAAAGGAGCTATTGTATCAACAGTAAACGAATATCTTTCTGAGCGTGATGCTATTGAAATGGGTGAAGTATTTAATTGACTTGGTTTAACTGTTGGAATTAATAAAGCACAAATGGATCCAGCTGAAAAACGAGCAGCTTACGCTGCTGACATCACCTATTCAGTGCACTCTGAACTAGGTTTTGATTATTTACGTGATAATATGGCTGAATCAGTTGGCGAAAAAGTTCAAAGAGGCTTAAATTTCTGTTTAATTGACGAAGCTGACTCAATTTTAATTGACGAAGCAAAAACTCCATTGATAATTTCTGGTGGTGAAGGTGAAGACACTAGTGAATACTTTATGGCTGATAGATTTGTTAGAACACTAGTTGAAGATGATTATGAAATTGACGAAGAATCAAAGGCAATTTCGTTGACTTATAGTGGTATTAAAAAAGCCAATGCATTTTTTGGTTTTGATAATTTGTACCATTTTGAAAATTCAGAAATGGTTCATAGAATTCAAAATTCACTTCGCGCCCACAAAGTTATGCGCGAAAATGTTGAATATATAGTTCGTGATGGCAAGATCGAGTTAGTTGATGCATTTACAGGCCGTATAATGGAAGGTAGAGCATATTCTGAAGGTTTACAACAAGCAATTCAAGCTTGTGCAGGTGTTGAAATTGAAAGTGAAACAAAAACACTGGCAACAATTACTTACCAAAACTTCTTCCGTATGTTTACTAAATTATGTGGTATGACAGGTACTGCAAAAACTGAAGAACAAGAATTCATTGACATTTACAACATGCGTGTAAATGTAGTTCCAACCAATAGACCAGTTATTCGTAAAGATTTAGAAGACTCAATTTTCGCAACCGCAAAAGGAAAATGAGAAGCAGTTACTGAAAAAATTAAAGAATTATATGAAAAAGGCCAACCAGTTTTAGTTGGTACTGCACAAATTGAAGATTCAGAAATTTTGCATTACTTTTTATCACAAGCAATGATTCCACACACAGTATTGAATGCTAAACAAAATGCATCAGAAGCAGAAATAATTGCTAACGCAGGTCAAGTTAAATCAGTTACAATTGCTACAAACATGGCTGGGCGTGGTACAGACATTAAATTGTCACAAGAAGCAAAAGAATTAGGTGGTTTATATGTCATTGGTACCGATCGAGCTGAGTCTCGCCGTATTGATAATCAGCTGCGTGGACGTAGTGGGCGTCAAGGGGATCCTGGAGTTTCTAAATTTTATGTTTCATTAGATGATCAATTAATGCGTCGTTTCTCTAATTATGAAGAATTTAAAGAGCAATTTGCTGATAAAGGTGATAGCGAAATTACTTCAAAATCGCTTGTAAAAGGATTTGTTGAAGCACAGAAAAAAATTGAAGGCTTCAACTACGATTCACGTAAAAGTGTGCTTCATTACGATGATGTGATTAGACAGCAACGTGACTTGTTTTATGCACAACGTGACTTGATTCTTGTTCATGACGACTTAGGCTTTATTATTGAAAGAATGTTGAAAAATGCTGTAAATACAATTGTTCATAATCCAATGTTTTTGAATAAAACTGGCACATTTATTTATGAAAAACTATTTTCTTATTTAAATGATGAATTTTTGGGAAAAGGTGTTAGAGATAAATTTGAATTAGAGTCGCTTTCTAAAATTCATGAAAATGACATGCAAGATTTCTTAAATAATGAATTATTAAATAAGTATAAAAAATGAAGACAAATTTACAATGAAAAAACAGCAGAAAATATGGTTCAATATTGCGAAAAGCAAATAGTTTTAAGTGTTTCTGATAGATATTGACAAAACCATATTAATGTGATGGATAAATTGCGTTCAAATGTTAATTTAGTTCAATATTCACAAAAAAACCCTTATCAAGTTTATACAGAAGAAGGTACTAAAAAGTTTAATCAAATGCTTGCAAATATTGCTACTGATGTTTGCCGGGCAATATTCAACGATAGAAATGGGGCGCAATCTCTAATTTCAAGCGAAATGGAGAATGACCCTCTTTTCCAAGCTATTAAAAGTACAGTTTATCTTGATGAAAATGTTGAAGATTCGCAACGCGAACAAATTTGAATTGATTTGTATAAACAAGCTAAAGAAGGTTATGCAAATAATGATGTTGCAAATGTAGAATTTGCTGCTGACATTTTAGAACAAAATAATTATTAATAAAAAAGCAAAACTTAATGACTAGCTTTGCTTTTTTTTCAATATATTTCCAATTCATTTGGTAAATTTTAGCGCTTCATTGGCAACAACTAAAATTAGTCCTAATGATAATGATGATACAATTAGTTTTCAATGTTTGGTTATGTCGGTCATCCGAAATACTTGAGCTATTTGGGGTACAAGTGAAACAATCAAAATTGTGCTACCAGAGAATATAATTGCTGCTCATACTAATCAATATTTTTTAATTGATGAGATAAAAATTGATTTTTCAGACATAAAGTTGATTGTGTTTATTCCGCATGCTAAACCAAGAGTTATAAAGCCACATGTTGAAGCTGTTTGTGCAAATTCTAAGTTATTTGCAATGGCATATTCGGCTCCAATTGTGTATGAAATTAATGTTGCAAGACTTAATAAAAGTGATTGCCAAATCAGTGTTATACCCATTCCTCTTGCAAAAATTGATTCTTTTTTATTGAATGGATTTCTATTCATAACGTCTTTGTCACTATTTACAAATCCAAGTGCAATCGCAGGTAAACCATGAGACACTAAGTTAATTCACAATAATTGACTTGCGCCAAAAATGTAAAATTGTTCGTATTTTCCTTTGTATGCAAAGAAAAATACAATCATTCCAAGCATCATCACAATAATTTCAACAAGAGATGAAACAAGTAAATTCATAATTATTGTTTTGATTTTATCAAATGTTGAACGGCCATTTTTAACTGCACTAACAATAGTATTAAAATTATCGTCAACTAAAATCAAATCAGCTGCTTGTTTAGAAACATCAGTTCCAGTTATACCCATAGCACAACCAATATCAGAAACTTTTAAAGCAGGCGCATCATTTACACCATCGCCAGTCATTGCAACAACTTTTTCATGAGATTGTCAAGCTTTAACAATTCTTAGTTTGTCTTCTGGGTTAACTCTTGCATAAACTGAAATTTTGGTAACTTTTTCAGCAAGTTCTTTTTCACTCATTTGTGCAAGTTGGCTACCAGTTATGCATAAATCACCATCGTTATAAATACCTAATTGACTTGCAATTGCTTTAGCGGTTACAATATGGTCGCCAGTAATCATAACTGTTTTGATTCCTGCGTTTTTAGCGGCTAAAACACTTTCTTTTACATTTGCTCTAGGAGGGTCAACAAGTGCAATTAAACCTACAAATTCAAAGTCATTCTCGTCGTTAAAATTAATATTTTCTGAGTTAATTTCTTTAACCGCTACGGCAATAACTCTGTAAGATTTCTCGGACCAACTATTATTAATTGATAGAACTTTTTCCTTGTCAATGTTGTTTGATTTTTCAATGATAATATCTGGAGCGCCCTTGGTTATCATGAATTTTTTGTTGTTATTTTGGACAAGAACTGAGTGCATTTTTCTGTCACTGTCAAATGGCAATGAAGTTATAATTTTGAATTCGTTTTTCAATGATTCTTTTGTTATTTGATTATCAAAAGCATAACGCAACATTCCTGTTTCAGTTGGATCACCAACTTCTTCAAATTCGCCTTTTTCTTTATTAAAATGAATAAATGCGTCATTGCATAGTGTTACAAATGTTGTTATTTTTTCAAAATTTTGCTTATTATTTTTAACTGTAAATATTGAGTTTGTTTGAAAGTCATACAAGTCAATAACCTTCATTTTATTTTCTGTAAGCGTACCAGTTTTATCGGTACAAATAATTGAGGTTGAACCTAATGTTTCGACTGCAAGTAAATTTTTGACTAAAGCTTTTTCTTTTGTTAAGTTTTTTACCCCAACTGTCAGCAAGACAGTTGTAAAGGTTAGCAGACCTTCTGGAATTGCAGCTACTGCTAAACTAATAGCTGTAACAGTTGCTTGTGTATAGACATCAGGTCTATTTCACCCAGCACTAATATTATTTAATAATATTTGTGTTATCAAGCTAACAAATAATAAGACTACTCCGCTGATTCCGAATCATTTACTTAATTTGTTCAGTTTGTATTGAAGTGGAGTTGTTGTTGCTCCTTGTTTTTGAATTAATTCATTTATTTTACCAATTTCGGTATTAACCCCTGTCGCAACAACAATTGCTAATGCTTTCCCATTAGTTACATATGTACTTGAGTATAGTAAATGTTTATTTTCAGCTAATATTGCATTGTCAGTGGCATCTCAGTTTTCAATTTTGTTAATTGCTAAGTTTTCACCAGTTAATGAAGATTCAACAACCATTAAATTAGTTGCGTCAATAATTCTGCAATCGGCATTTATTGTGTCTCCTGCGGCTAAAAGAATTAAATCACCAGGAACAAGCTCTGTTGATTTGATTTTTTGGATTCTACCATCGCGCATTACACTAGTAAATGACTCATTCATTTTTTCAAGCGCCCTTACAGCACGGTCAGATTTTACTTCTTGATAAGCGCCAAGCATTGAATTTAAAATAATTACTAAAACAATGATAAATGGCTCAATGTACCCGATTAAAATATCTATTCCTTTTTTTTCACCACTAACGTGTTCATAAATTGCTAATCCCAATGAAATTGAAGCACCAATAATTAACAAAATAATCATCGGATCAATAAATTGTTTAAAAAAGGCAACAACAGGATTTACTTTTTTATTTCTCATTAGTGTGTTAAGTCCATGTTTTTGTTTTAATTCATCAACTTGTTTGCTTGATAAGCCCTTATAATTTAAAGCTTCACTTTTAGTCATATTACCTCCATTATTTGTTAATAAATTTTAATAAATATGTGAATAACTTATAAAAATTAAAATAAAAAAAATGGCGGAACAGAGAAGATTTGAACTTCCGCGGGTGTTGCCACCCCTACAGTCTTAGCAGGACCGCCTCTTCAGCCACTTGAGTACTGTTCCGTTTTTTTGCTTTTCTATTATATATTAAAATTTATTAATTTTAAATAAATAGATTATTTGTTGTCGGCAATCAAAAAACAGTTATGTAGAAAATAAATTCGATTATTTCATTGAAAAATCATTGAAATTTTAATAATTTTTCTTGAAATTTTAGATAAATATATTCATTAATTATATTTTTACGTGATTTTTTTTAATAAATAATAAATATAGTGTGTGAAGTGAACTAAGAGTGAATTGATTTTCTAAAATATTCTCTAATTCTTGTCTTGAAACCCACTTGTTGTATGCAACTTTTTCGAATATCGAACCATCCGTTGTGGGTTCATTTTCATTTAATCCACTTACATCAACCAAGAAATTAAACACCTTTTCATTCATTTGTGTGGTAGCGATATTTTTTACCATTTGTTTTATATTTGACTCATTTATGTAAAATCCAGCTTCTTCTTTTACTTCATTTATGCAACAATCTATAGGACTTTGTTTTTCTTCAATACTGCCTGTGATAGGACATGCATATGATTCATCTCAATATTTCTTTTCTTTAATTTCCGGCAAGGGCTGATAATGTATTAAAAATTCAAGATTTTCACCATTTTTTCTGAATAATAATGCTGCAATAGAATCAATGCTTTTTCTTTGACAATATGTAAATCCTTTATCTGATTTGAAAACCGAAATTCATTCATTAGAGAATAGTTTTGTTGCTTTATTCATAGTTAAATTTTACAACAAAAAATAGGAACATTTGTTCCTATAATTTGGTTACAATAATTAAAAGAAACGACTTTTAATTTTGTTAATTAGTGTAGTTATTTTTTCAAGGTTGTTTGATTTTATTAACTCATCAATATCAGAAATATATTTATTAATTTCTTGTTTTTCTTCCTCAGATTGAGTTGGATTAATTCTTTTTGATAGATTTTCTTTAGCATTTGATAAATATATTTTTTTATTGGCTAAATCTAATTTTGGTTGAAATTCCAAAACAGCTTTGACTAATTTATCTGTAGCGGTTTTGATTTCGTCGGATTTAACATCTTTTTTTGATGCAACCGATTTTGTTTCGTTGATAATTGGTATTAGTTTTTCTGATTCAGTCTTCAATTCACTATTTTGTGAATGCTTTTCTGAATTAGCATTTTTATACATTTGTTCTGCATTGAATATTAGTTCATCAAGATATTTTTGCTCGTTTGTTTTTTTGCTACATCCCGCTGATAATACAAGTGGTGAAAGTGAAACTAATGCACTTACTGAAAATAATAATTTTTTATTCATTATCTCTCCTTAATAATATTTTTAATGTAATTTAAGGTTTTATTACCGATTTCATCGTTATCTAATGCATAATCAATCGTAGCCTCAACAAAACCTTCTATTGAACCCAAGTCATATCTTTTGCCTTCAAATTCTACTGCATAAATTTTTTGTTGATATTCATTCATTAGTTTATCAAAAGCATCTACAACTTGAATTTCATTTTTACCATCATATTCAATTTTCGAAAGAATTTGTAAAATTTCAGGATTGAAAACATAACGTCCTAAAATAGCTTTTTTGCTTGGTGCGTCTTTTAATTCTGGTTTTTCTACTGCTCCAATAATTTCAAATTCTTTATTGTTTCTTTCGTCTGTGTTTTTAGGATTTACAATACCATATTTGTGAACATTTTCATCAGAAACACTTTGAACACCAAGAATATTTTGTCCTGTTTTGTTGTAAAAATCAATAAGTTGTTTTGTAGCTGGAATTTCTGACTTGATTAAGTCGTCACCTAAAATTATTGCGAATGGTTCGTCACCGATTATGTCTTTAGCTTGTGCCAAAGCATGACCTAAACCGTTTTGTTCTTTTTGGTAAATAAATTTTATGTTTGCTATTCTGTTGGTTTTTTGTACTTTTTCAAGTAGCTTAATTTTATTTTTTGACTTAAGCTCATCTTCTAGAGCATCATTAACTTCAAAAAGCTTGATAATGTCTTTTTTTCTTTCACTAATTATTAAAATTATTTCATTAATGCCTGAATCTAGTGCTTCATCAACAAGTAAATCAAGAGATGGTCTATTTAAAATTGGAACTAACTCTTTGTGCACTATTTTAGTCATAGGTAGAAATCTTGTGCCTCAACCTGCTGCTGGTATTATTAATTTTTTAACTTGTTTAATCATTATTTTCCTCCAAATGAATTGCAATTCAAATTGAATCAGTGCTTGTATTTAAAACTTTATGGCGTTGATTTGAATTTATCCTTAAACAATCGCCCTGCTTTAGGTTATATATTTTATTATTGCTATCTAATATTTTTGCTTCACCTTTTATCAAAAACGCTAACTCAATATTGTTTTCTTCTAGCCAATTTGTTGAGGCATTTTTTGAGTAAATAATTTCAACACGATTTTTACCAGAATCAATTATTTTATGAGTATATTCTTCACCATTATTGATATTTAGGGTTTGTAACAATTCTATGAAATTACATTCAATATTTATATTAGATTTCATAGTTTTAATTATAAATTATTTATCATATAGAAATAAAAAATAAGCTTACGCTTATTGGTCAATTTAATGAAATGGTGCGAACGAATGGACTTGAACCATCGACCTCACGATTATCAGTCGTGTGCTCTAACCAGCTGAGCTACGCTCGCATATATGTTGCGGCAATATTATACCGCAACTTTTTAATTTTGATATAAAAAAATAAAATTAACGTTTTGAGAATTGACGTGAACGACGAGCTTTACGAAGACCAGGTTTTTTACGTTCTTTAACACGTGCATCACGAGTTAACATTCCCGCTGGTTTTAATTTAGCTCTGTATGAGTCACTTGCAAGTAATAATGCACGAGAAATTCCTAAACGAATTGCTCCGGCTTGGCCACTTAGTCCACCACCACGAACATTAACTGTAATGTCAAATGTTCCTTTTGTGTCAGTTAAAACTAGTGGTTGTTCAGCATCTTGAATAAATAAGTCAGAAGCTAAATATTCTCTTGCGTCACGACGGTTGATAACAAATTTACCTTTTCCAGGTCTTAAGATAACACGAGCTGTAGAACTTTTACGACGTCCTAAACCACGATATTCAATAACATTTTTAGTAGCCATATTATTTTACCTCTAGACTTTCTGGTTGTTGTGCAGCGTGCTTGTGTTCTGGGCCTGCATAAACAAATAGGTTTTTAATTTGTTTGTTACCTAATTTTGTATGAGGTAACATACCGGCAACTGCTTTTTGAACTAATGCAGTTGGTTTTTTAACTCTTAATTTTCCGGCAGTAATACTTTTTAGCCCACCTGGGTAACCTGAGTGGTGGTAGTAAATTTTATCTTCTTCTTTATTTGCTGTAAGTACAACTTTTTCAGCATTTATAACAATTACATAATCACCCATGTCAGCATTAGGGGTAAATGTTGGTTTGTTTTTTCCTCTTAGAATTGATGCCACTGTAGCAGCTAGACGACCTAAAACTTGTCCTTCTGCATCAACAACGTATCATTTTTTGTTTGCGTTTTCTCTATTAACAATAGTTGTTTGTCTCATTGTTTTCTCCTCAATTTTTACTTTAGCAATGCTAAATCGTTAACGGGATTTTTTTACTGGATTTTTATTCGTCGAACCGAATATTATATCGTTTGAGCGACACAGCTCAATCGGTATAAATTAACTATACAATAAAATATTAAATATAGAAGAAGAAAATTGAATTTTTTTTGCAAATAAATGGCAGTTTTCAATTTTGCAATAAAATTAAGTTATGAAACACCTTCGCAATCAATTTCCAATGGCTAAAAAAATTGTTTATTTAGACAGTGCTGCACTGGTTTTAAAGCCAAATGATGCAATTAAAGCGGTGAATAATTTTTATAAAAATTACTCAGTAAGTGTTAGAACATCTAATTCGCCACTTGGAATAAAAAATGATTTACTAATTAAAAATCTTCGTCAAAAAGTTTCGAAACTTTTATTGACAAATTTAGAGGAAACATCAATAATTTTTACAAGCGGAACTACAGCTTCTTTAAATAATTTCGCCCAAATGTATTCAAATTCTATTGAAAAAGGTGATGAGATTTTATTATCTGCACATAATCATTCTTCAAACTTTATTCCTTGAATAGAAGTTGCTAAATTAAAAAATGCAACAATAAAAGTTTCGCAAAATATCATTGAGGATATTAATAAAAATACGAAAATTATTGCACTTAGCCAAATAACAAATAATTTTCATATCGATTTTGATTTAAATGAAATTTATGCAAAAGCTCAAAAATATAATGCCATTGTTGTAAATGACGCTGCACAAGCGATAGTTAATGAACAAGTGTCGATGCAAAATGCTGATGTTGTTGCGTTTAGCGCAAATAAATTTTATGGGCCTACGGGAGTTGGGGTTTTAGCAGTCAAAAATAATTTACTTAAAAAACTATCTCCTAATATTTATGGCGGTGGTTCAGTTTTAGGGATTGCTAAAGATTGTAATTGAATCCAAAACAACTCTATTGAAGGATTTGAACCTGGCACTGCAAACTTTGCTGGTTTACATATGTTTGATGCAGCTTTAACATTTTTTAATCAAAATATTGGTTATGAAAAGACAAATAAAATAATTAGAGATTTGTCTAATTACACTCATAAAATATTGAAAAAAGTAAAAAATATTGAAGTGTATTCTAAACCAGGCGATCACATTGTTTTATTTAATATTAAGCAGCATGATTCACACGATGTTGCGCATTATTTAGGTACTCAAAATATTTATGTTCGCTCCGGTGTTTTCTGTGCTCATTATTTAAAAAATATATATAATGAGAATTCGTATGTAAGAGTATCTTTAGGAATATATAATAATAAAAAAGATATCAAAAGACTTGTTGAAGCTTTAAATAATGGAGGTGATTTCATTGTCATATAATCAAAATCAAAGAAGAGAAATTATAATGTCTCATTATGTGAATCCAATTAACAAAAAAGAATTAAATGGGGAATATTTTGAAAAACATGGTCAAGCCTGCGCTGATTATTTGAAATTTAATTTTTCAATAAAGGATGATAAAGTTGTTGACTTATTTTTCGAAGGCAAGGGTTGTGCATTTATGATTGCTTCAACCGACATATTCATCGAGTTAGTGAATGGTAGAAAAATTTCCGAAATCATTGAAATAATAAACGTTTATGAAAATTTTTTAAGTAATGGCGGAGATGATAAAATTGAAGAAAAATTAGGTAAATTATCTATTTTTAAAAATGTATTAGACCATCCGAACCGCTTTTATTGTGCAACTATGATGTCAAGCGTTTTAAAAGAAAAGATTGTTAATGAGTAAAATAATTTTTCATATTGATTTTGATTCATACTTCGCAAGCGCGCACAGAGTTTTAAATCCTCAATATGACGGAAAACCAATTGCAATTAGTAATAAAAAATTAAAAAGATCTATTGCCTCTTCAATCAGTTATGAATTAAAAAATAAGGGAGCTAAAACAGGTTGGCCTATTTATAAGATATTAGAAGTTGAGCCAAACACAATATTTATTGAACCCAATTTTGATCTTTATATAAATTTATCTAACAAAATATTCGATTTTTTGGCGGAAAATTATTCAAAAAATATCGAAGTATATTCAATTGACGAATGCTGAATGGATGTTAGTGATATTTGCAATGAAGATAATGCGGTTTTACTTGCTAAAAAAATGCAATTAGAAATTAAAAATAAGTTTAGAATACCAATATCAATTGGAATTTCACATAACAAATTTATGGCCAAAATGACAACAGGTTTGGCAAAACCTTTTGGAATTATGTACACAAAATTCAATGATATACCAACCAAAATTTGACCTTTGGATATAAGCGAATATTTCGGAATAGGAAAATCAACCGCTCGAAAACTTAAAGATATCGGCATAACTACCATTGGAAAACTGGCATCATCAAATAAATTTGACCATGATTTATTCAATATTTGAAGATCTCAAACTATTTTTTTTATAAACCAGTCGCGAGGCATAAGTTCAGATAATTTAAATTATGAACACAATGACTTAAAATCAATTTCTAACGAGTTAACTTTTATGTCAATTGATCTTGACGAGCGAGACCAAATTTACAAAATTATCTATAATTTGTGTCAAAAAGTTGCATTAAGAGCCTACAATCGCAATGCATTAGGATATGTTATTACTGTTTCAGTTCGCTCAACAAATAGAGTTTGAACAAGAAAACAAATAACACTTGATTATCCAACAAATGATTTAAATTTTATTTATGAAAAAGCTAGAATTCTTTTTAATCAATTATTTAATGAAGAATATATACGTGGAGTTGGGGTTAAACTTTCAAGACTTGTAAATGAGTTTGATGTTTCTAAAAAAATTAGCTTATTTGAAGATGAAAATATTGACAATTCTAATAAATTAAAAAATATAATAAAAGATATAAATTCAAAAATGAATAAAAAAGTTATTAAAACTGGTGATGAATTTGTTAGAAATAAAACTAAGGAAAACATTCAAAATAGATATCTTAGCGAAGATATGAAAAAGGGGTAAAAAATGAGAATAGCTTTGTTTGGGGGTAGCTTTAATCCAATTCATAATGGCCATATAAAAATTGCCCAATTTGCCTATAATGAATTGAAATTAGACAAATTAATATTTATTCCAGCAGCAACAAACCCATTTAAAAAGAAGCAAAAAAATGAATCATCAGAGCACAGAATAAATATGATTAAATTAGCAATAAGTAGTTGTGGTGAAAATTTTGAAGTTTCGGAATTCGAAACAAAAAAAGGTGGAATCAGCTACACTTATGAAACAATTAGATATTTTAAAAACAAACATCCTAAAGATGAATTATTCTTTATCTTAGGTTCTGATTGTTTACCTACGTTGCATAAGTGAGAATTCATCGAAGAAATGACACAATCTGCACAGTTTGTTGCATTTAAGCGTTCAACTAAAATCGATAAAAATAATGTTAAAAAATTTAAAATTTTAACCTTAAAAAACCCAATTTATGAAGAATCTTCAACATCAGTTAGAAGAGGAAATTTAAGTTACACTAATGAAAATGTTAATAAATATATTGGTGAAAATAAACTTTATGCAAAAGAAATAATACACTCGATTTTAAGTGCTTTAAGAGCAAAACATTCTGTTGCTGCTGCTGAATTTGCTGGAAAACTTGCAAAAGTGCATGGACTGAGCTATAATCAAGGATATTATGCTGGTTTATTTCATGATATTTGTAAGGAAGTTCCTGAAGAAAATGCAAGGGAATTTATCAGTAGTTTTGGTCTAAACGGGTTTGATAAACAAATCTATCCTCGTCATAAACTTCATCAAGTGTGTGGTTCACTATGGGTTGAACACATTTATAGGATCAATGATCTAGATATAATTCAAGCAATCAAAGTTCATACAACACTAGATCTTAATTTGACTGTCTTGGATAAAATTTTATTTATTGCAGATAAAATTTGTGATGGCAGAGCTTTTAAAGGTGTTCAAAAGTTGAGAAAACTTTGTCTTGAAGACCTTGAATTAGGGTTTAAAGAAGTTGTTAAAACTAACTACGAATATAATTTAGATAAAGGTGTTGTTTTTGACGAAAATCAATTAGAAATATATAAAAAATGGATGAATTAGTATGGTAAATGAAAGAATTCAAAAATTAATAGCGCAATCTGGCAAATACTCTCGAAGAGAAGCTGAAAAATTGATTGAAAATGGCAAGGTTAGAGTGAATGGAAAGGTTGCACAACTTGGAGATAAAGCAACTATAAACGATGCAATTTATGTCAATAATAAAAAAATAGATTTAGTGAATAATAAATTAGTTTACTATGTTCTAAATAAACCAAAAAAAACAATAACTAGCCTTAAAGACCAATTTAATCGTCAAACCGTTGTTGATTTAGTGCCTAATGATTATAGAGTTGTTCCAGTTGGCAGACTAGATTACAATACAACTGGTACCTTGATTTTAACTAATGATTTAGAAATTGTTAATAAACTAACTCATCCAAAGTATGAAATTCCTAGAACATATCGTGCAAGAATTGATGAACCTCTAACACTAAAACAATTTAACCAATTGAATTCAGGAATAGTTGTAAACGGTAAAATATCAAATCAAATAGTTGACCAAATAGAAAACAAAAGTTACCTTGTTACATTGAATGTCGGTTCATACCATCATGTTAAAAAACTTTTTGAAGCATTAGGTAGAAAAGTAATAAATCTTAAAAGAGTTAGTTATGCTAATATAAATGTAGAGACAATGCCAGAAGGCACTTACCGAGACTTAACATTTAAAGAATTAAAAGACCTAAAAAATATAATTAGGTTACAAGAAGAAAAGTTATCAAAAAAATAAAGCGATTGCTTTATTTTTTTGCGTTAATTATCTCAAGAACATTTTTTACTTCTTCAATTGAATTTAGAATAAATCCGGAAGAATTATGGTGCCCACCTCCGCCAAATATTTTAGCAATTTCATTGACATCAAAGCTTGATGTTGACCTAATTGAACAACGGTATAATCCTCTTTTATCTTTAAGAACAGCTAAATTAACTTCTGAATTTGATATATTTAAAAATTGATTAACTAAAGGTCTTACTATATCATTTGAAATGATTTTTTCACTAATAATGTAACTTACAATTCCCTCAGTTTTAATTGTTGAAATAGTATTATGGATTATTTGCTTTTCTTCGTTATTTAATTTAATGCTGTTAATTGCTTTTTTATAATCAACACCTTTTGTCATAATTCAGGACATAACATCAAATGTTTTTGAACTTATATTTCGCTCAGTGAAATTATTTGTGTCTGTTAATATTGCAATGGTCATGGCTTGTAAAGCTAATTGATTAACTTTTAAATTTAACTCAATAACCATTTCTGCCAACAATTGACCAGTGGCGGGCCAATAATCACCTCCAATCCCAAACATAAATTGGTCTTCCTCAGGGTGATGATCAAATTTTAATGAATGAATAGGTTCAACTCTTTGATCGAAAACTCGTTTTTTATTGCAAGTATCAACCACAATTTTTAATGATTTATCAAAAAAATCTTTATCCACTAAGTCCAATTTATTTGGGAATAAAAATTCAAGATTCCGCGGACAATCCCCTCCTGATATTTCCACTTGTTTTGTTTTTTTGCTATTTAGTAAAATTATTTCCCTTAGCGCAATCGACGATCCAATAGTATCGCCATCTGGGTTTTTGTGAGTGAGCAATGTTATATATTCATTTTCAAGTATGTATTGTCAAAATTGAGTAAATTTTTGTTTCATATAATAATTATAAATTAAGTATTTTGAATTAATTTTTTTATTTATTTTCCCAATTCAATAGTAAAGTCTATTCAAAAAAATATTTTTTTATAAATATATAAATATTTATCTTAGTTTATAATTTCTTATGCAATACATAAAGACAGTAACTGTGAAAGCTTAATTTGTTACCGAGTGTATATTCTACATTGTCATTTAATCATTAGGTATTGCATTATTAATTATGAAAGGGGGGACACCTTTATGCAATTTAAAGAATCAAAATTTAAATTAGCTAAAAAAGAACTAAGCAAAGAAATAGCTTCTAAGTTATCAAAAGCTAAAGCACTTGTTGTTGCTGAGTATCGTGGTTTAACAGTTCAAGATTTAACACAATTACGTGTTGAAGCTAAAAAAGTTGGCATCGAACTAGTTGTTTTCAAAAACCGTATTGTTAAGTATGCGCTTGAAGGCACAGGTTATGAAGCACTAGCTGACCACTTAGTAGGACCAAACATTTTTGCATTTAGCAACGAAGATGAGTTAGCTGCTGCTAAAGTTCTACACAAATTTGCTAAAACAAATAAATTATTAGTATTAAAAGCTGGTATCTTTGAAGGCAAAGTTATTGATGCTAAAGGAGTTGCTGAGGTTGCTACTTTACCAAACTATGAAGAAGCACTTGGAATTCTTGCACGTTCACTTATCGCGCCTTTACAACAACTATCCCTTTCTTTAAAACTTTACAGTGAAAAAGAAAGTGAATAATTAATTTAAATTAATAATTGAAAGGAAAAATATTATGGCTAAATTAGAAAAAGACACATTTATTTCTGCTTTAAAAGAAATGTCAATTAAAGAAGTTATGGAATTAGTTGAAGCAATGAAAGAAGAATTTGGAATTGACCCATCAGCTGTTGCTGTTGCCGCTGCTCCTGCTGCTGCTGAAGCTTCTGAAGAAAAATCAACTGTAAACGTTGTTATTACAGCTGACAATGGTAAAAAATTAGCTATTGTTAAAGTTGTTAAAGAAACTTTAGGATTAGCTCTAATGGATGCAAACAAATTAGTTTCTGCACTTCCAGCAACTGTTAAAGAAAATGTTTCAAAAAACGAAGCTGAAGAACTTAAAGCAAAACTAACTGAAGCTGGTGCTACAGTAGAATTCAAATAATTTCATTATCAATAATCAATCTCGCTTGTCGAGATTTTTATTTTTTAAAATATTGATTTTAATTTTATTTCTATAAAATAAATAATATGAAAAAAACAAAAATATTTATACCCTTGGCTACAATAATTTCTGGATTAAGCATTATTTCTGCGATGAGTTGCCAAAACACTAAAAAAGAGCCTGATAAGGTTGGGAATAGTTTGCAAAATAGCGACGACCAAAACAATCCTAATCAAAAATTTGGTTCAGGTAAAAAACAAGATCCAACTAGTCAAGAAATTGAAAAATTTAAAAAAGAAATAGTAATAAGAAATAACTTTTTTAATGAAATCAGAACTCTAAAAAGTGAACTTGTTAATGAAAATGCAAAATATAAATATGAAATTATATTTGACCAAATTGATTCATTTTTAGAGCAAAATAGTACGTTTACTCAATCTCAATATAAAGAATTGATTGAGTCAAACACCAAGTTAAAAAACGATTTAGAAAATATTAAAAAAGAAGCATCAAAACTTAAAAAAGCTGAAGATGTAAAACCTTTATATTACAAATCAGAAACTAGCGTAGATTCTAATAATTCAAAAGGTAAAAATCAAACAAATGAGCCTGATTATCCAGAATTAGATGCAATAAAAAATAGTTTAAAAAATAATAAACAAAATTCTAAAAATGAAAATAATACTGTATTAAATCTACAAGTTGAAAATTTTTTAAATATTGTTGGCCCTAAAAATTTAAATGTTTATAAAGATGATAGTTACTCAGCAAAACAAATGAATGAAATTGCCCAATTCGTATTAAATTTAATTGAAAAAGAAAAAACAAGTTCAACAATTAATAAGATAAAGCGAATATATGATTGAATAACTTCGACCATAAAATATGCAACCGGGAATCAAAAACAATATATAAATCCATATGATGTATTTATACATAAGGTTGCGGTTTGTGGTGGGATTAGCTCATTATATAAAGCAATGTTAGATGTTATTGGTGTTAAAAGTGTTATGGTTACAGGATGATCATCTGCGGGTGCTCATCAATGAGTTATGTTTTATAATGAAGAAAAATCTGAGTGGGTACACTCAGATGCAACTTGAGGAATCGTTAATAGTAATTACTTTATGAAATCAAGCTCAGAAATATCAAATGATCATCGAGCTGATGAAGTATTGCAAACTACGTTTAAAGAAGGACAAATTCTATACAAATATTGACATGGTTTATCTGTACTAGGTCTTAGTGATAATAACCAAAGCAAGTTAGAAATTCCAGCAAATGTCAAAAATATGCCAGTTAAGTCAATAAGCATCAATGTTTATTCAAATAAAAATATGACTCATTTACATATTGGCAAGAACATCGAAAAAATTGATTTTGAAATTGCACCAAAGTTTTTACAAACCTATACAGTGTCTGACGAAAATAAACATTTTACAGCGAAAGACGGAATTTTATATACAAAAGACTATTCAAAATTAATCTCTACGCCAATGTCTAATCCGGTTAAAAGTTTAATTTTGCCAAAAGAATTAAGCAATATTGTTGATGGCAAAAATTCATTCTCTGCACCAATGTTAGAAAAAATAATAGTGGAACCCGGTAATTATTGGTTTGCTTCTTATAAAGGTGTTCTTTACAATAACGATTTTTCAAAATTAATAACTGTTCAAGGTGGTAAATCAAAAGTTATTGTTCATCATAATGTTAAATTTAACGGTAATGAATTTTCATCGAAACCAAACTTAAGGGAAGTAGTTTTAGAAGAAGGGATAACAGAGTTAGTTGACTTTACATTTAATGGATTGAGTGGTCTAAAAACTGTTTATATACCAAAAAGTATTGAAAAAATCGCGGAATATGCATTCAATAATTTAAGTCAAAAAATTACATTAGTTGTTCCTTATGAAAACAAATTAGTGAAAGAATATGCCTTGAAAAAGAATTTTAACTATGTGGTTCAAAAAAACATGGGAGTTTAGCCCATGTTTTTTTGCAATTAATAATTCATAATTTTTTCATATTCATCAAGAGTGCCATGGTAGATAAAACTTTTATCTGGTGCAATTTCTAGAATTACATTAGCTACTTGATTTACTAGCGCACGGTTATAAGTTGTAAAAATCGCTCCGCCTCTATATGATTTTAGACCTGAAATTAGTGAGTCAATACTTTCAGCATCTAAGTGGTCTAAAGGTTGGTCTAAAACTAAAAAGTTTGCCTCTAAAAGCATCATTCTTGAAAACATTAATCTTGCTTTTTCTCCACCCGAAGTAACCGCTACTTTTTTGAATACTGAATCATTTGAAAATAACATTCTACCTAAAAAACCACGCATTCTTTGATCAGAAACATCTCTAGTTTCTTCGGTTGAATTTTCTAATGGTCATTTTGAAATTCATTCAAGAATTGTTAAATCTTCTGTAAAGTATTTTTTATTATCATTTGGATAGTAAGTGTGTTTGATTGTTTGGCCTCATTTTACGGTTCCAGAAGTTGGCTGTTTTAACCCAAGCAAACATTCTAAAAATCTAGTTTTGGCAATGTCATCCTCACCGATAAGAACCATTTTTTCGCCTTTTGATAGGGAAAATGATACATTTTGGAACATTATTTTCCCGTTTTCTTCATATGTTAAACCTTCTACTTCAATGATATCTTTGCCAGGTTCTCTGTTAATATCTCAATTAATGTATGGGTATTTACGGTTCGAAGGTTTAATTTCATCTAGAGTTATTTTTTCAAGAGATTTTTTACGCGAAGTTGCTTGTCTTGATTTTGAGGCGTTGGCACTAAAACGAGCAATAAATTGTTTTAGTTTTTCAATTTGCACTTCTTTTTTAGCGTTAGATTGCTTCATAAGTTCAAGAGCAAGTTGGCTAGATTCTTTTCAGAAAGTATAGTTTCCGGTATAAATTTTAGCTTCATTATAATCAATATCAACAATGTGAGTACAAATATTGTCTAAAAAGTCACTATCGTGGCTAACTACAATAACAACATTTTGGTAGTCTGCTAAAAAATTCTCTAATCATTTAATTGAGCGCAAGTCTAAGTGGTTTGTTGGCTCGTCCATGATTAAAATGTCAGGATTTCCAAACAAAGCTTTTGCCAAAAGAACCTTAATTTTTTGATTGGCTGTCAATTGATTCATTGGTAAATCTCATTTGTCTTTTGGTATTTGTAGTCCAGATAAAAGTTCTTGAGCATCATTTTCGGCTGTTCATCCACCAAGTTCACCAAATTTTTCTTCAAGTTCGCCAGCACGAGTGTAGTCTTCCATTGTTGCGTCTGGGTTTGCATAAATAGCATCTTTTTCTGCTTTAATTTTGTATAAATCTGTGTTGCCCATTACCACAACCTCGGTAACAATAAGGTCATCAAATGTATTGTGGTCTTGACTTAAAACGCTTAAACGTCTATTTTTTTCAATAATAATTTGGCCACTTGTAGCTTCAATTTCCCCTGCTAAAATTTTTAAAAATGTTGATTTTCCAGCACCATTAGCCCCAATAATTCCATAAGTATTACCTTCAGTGAATTTTAAATTTACATTTTCAAAAAGTTTTTTATCACTAAATACTTTACATAAGTTTTGAACTTCCAACATAAGACCTCCTATAAATATTTTGTATTATACCAAAATAATGCAAAATTTGAGACTGCGTGTCTATATTAAACGCTACCATCTAAGTTTATAAACAACATAAAAAATGTCAACGGAATGTTGACACATTTTGCAAAATTTTCTTAATTTTATTCAAAACCTAAAACATCTCTTCGATAGTTTTCTCTAATTTCTTTGATTGATACTTTTTGATTATCTCTAATAACAAACCAATAGTCAAATCCATTCAGTCTATTAGCATTTTTATTTGATATTTTTGCAGCAGCACTATGAATGTCAGTTATTTCGCCATTATTAAGTATAACTTTACCATCTTTATTCAGCATTACCTCGCCTTTTTCATCATCTTTAAAATATAAATATTCATTGACAATAAAATATTTGGCGTTAATCATCTCTTTTAATGTTGTTTTTGGTGGTTTTTTATCATATACTGCTTTTTCAATATTGCCAATTTGAATTAGAGTTTCATCAATTCTTTTTTGTCCGTAGTAGCAATATTTAGGATCTTTTTCAATCATTATATAGTTTCGGCCTGTCATTTTTGCTACTTTGCCCGTAGTCATTGTGCCCCCAAATGGGTCCAAAACAATATCACCAATATTTGAGGAAATGTTTATTATTCTGTATAGTAATTCCTCTGGTTTTTGAGTATTGTGAAGTTTATTTCCTTCACGGTCTTTAACTCTTTCATTTCCGCTTGCAACTGAAAAATGTCATACAGAGCCTAATTGTTTACGGTCGCCTTTGTCGAAATCTTTGACATTAATATTAAGCTCTTTTGCTGTTTTGTAATTAAAAGTGTATTTAGATTTTTCACTTTTTGTAGCCCAAATTAATGTTTCATGGCTATTTGTAAGTCTTGTTCCTTTGAAATTGGGGGTTGGATTTGTTTTGTGCCAAATTACATCATTTAAAAATCAAAAGCCAATATCTTGCATTATTGCGCCAATTGTGTAAATACATTGCATACCCCCTATAACCCAAAAAGAACCGTTCTTTTTTAAAACTCTATAGCATGCCTCAAGTCATTTTCTTGTGAATTGGTAATAATCCTCGTTTGACGCAAATTTATCTCACTCATCATTAACGCCTTTAAATTCTGTACCTTCAACACGCAAAAGAGTTCCTGTTGTTCTCATCCAATAAGGAGGGTCGGCAAAGATTAAATCAATACTTTCTTCTGGAATTTTATTTAATTCAGCAATACAATCCCCATTTATTATTAAATTTGTTTTCAATTTATACTCCTTATAGTTTTTTATTTCTTTTTCTTTTGGCACGCTCTAGATTTGACCCAGTTGGAAATAATTCTTTTCTTAAATTATCATATACTTCATCGCTATTGTAATAAAGTTTATCTCATTCACAATCAGGCAGTTTGACAAGTAAGTCAAGAATTTTGTCTGATTTATCAAAATCAGGAATTTCAAAATCAAAATTTGCATTTTCTATTTTATATCGTAATAAGTGTGATCTTATTTCTTGCCACATGTTGGTTATATCTAACCAATCAAAAAAGGTGGCGCCATAGAATAACTTTATATCTTCGTTATTTTTGAAGTATTTTTGTATTTCTGTTGAATAATATTTTTTATTTTTCGTAAAATTATCGTCAATAAATCACAATACTCCTTTGACATTATTTTCAGGATATAATTCTTTAACTGTTTCATATTTTTTTACAAAATTAATAAATTGCCCAACTTTTTTGCTGCTATCGTGATCATCCCTAATTTTTTGTTCAACAACGTACAAGGTATCATTGCATCTAAAAAAATGATCTATTTTAAAAGTTTCCCCATTAATATTTTTTATACTCTTATCTAAAAGTTTAAATTTTTTTGATAAATACTCAGTGATTATTTCTTCTAGGAAATCGCCAAATCGTATTTCTCTACTTTGTGTTATGTTTTGAATTAATTTGGTTTTAATGTTGCTCAATCGAAACAGACCCGTGTATCTATGCGGATACTTAATTATTGAGCCAACAACCTTCTTATATTCCTCATTTACATGTTTTAATTTATTTTCTAATTTATTTAGAAAATCTTCATAAGAAATAAACACACACCCTCCGAACCCTGTATTTAATAATAAGATTTAAATTATTAGTTATATAAATAATATCAAATTAGAAATATGATTTACTAATCATTTTTTAAAAAATAATTCTCCATAAAATATAAAGATAAATTGTTTTTCCTATATTAATCTTAAAATATTAAAAATTGCGAAATGAATTTTAAATTCATATTAAATGTATTAATCATGTAAATAATATATTTCAAGGGAATACTAATATTTATTATAAATAAATGATTTAGTATATTTTGTCTAATTATTAAAGACAATATTTTTTCTTTTTTCAATGTTTTTTAATTGAAAAAAGAAAAATCAACGGCTGTTGATTTAGTCTTCTAATTCAATGTTATGGTAAACCTCTTGAACATCATCATCGTCTTCAAGTCTAGCTATGAATTCTTTTATTTTATTTACTTTGTCAGCTTCTAATTCAACTGTTGAATTTGGGATATATGTCACTTCACATTGTAAAAATTCACTAATTCCTAAGCCAGATTCGATTGCATTTTTAAGTGCTGCAAAATTCTCGGGAGCGCAAAAAATTAAATAAGAATTTTCATCTACATCAATATCTTCTGCGCCATTATCTAAAGCAGTTAATGTTAGAGTATCTTCATCAATTAAATCTTTTGAAATTTCAAGAATTCCTCTTAAATCAAATTGAAAAGGAACTTGACCAGTTTTGCCTAAAACAGCATTTTGGCGATTGAAGTGTGCTGCCATATTTGATTTTGTTCTGTTCATGTTGTCAGAAAGTGTTTTGATTAAGAATGTTGCTCCACCTGTTATTGTTGCATTAAATAATGTTTCGGTAAATGTTGCTCCATCTTTAGCTTCGCCTTTTGCCTTTGCAAGCGCTCTTTCAATGTTCGCTTTGGGCATATTTTTTGATTTTGCTTTAGAAATTGCAAGTTTTAAAGCTGGGTTTGTATCAGGATCTGCGCCACCAGCGCCAGAAGCAACTACAAAAATCTCTTTAAATAACTTTTGAAAAATTTTTCCTCTAGCTCTATCTTGAGCGCCTTTTCTGTGCATAATGTTAGCTGCGTGTGAATGTCCTGCCATTATTTGTCTCCTTTTCTATTTTTAAAATATTGTTCAATTGATTTTGGTTTATATGCTTTATCTCTTTTATGTTGAGAATTCTTATGCAATCTTTCAATTTTTAATTTTATATTAGTTTCCACTAATTCTAAATTATTATTTAAATAATTGTCTAAATCATTATATGTAAATCCTAGCTCATTTTCATCGCTTTGACCTTCTCATAGTCCTGCTGATGGTTTTTTATTTATTATTGATTCAGGAACATTAAGGTGTTTAGCTAACAACTTAACCTCGTTTTTAAGTAATCTACTAATTGGCAAAAAATCAACTCCACCATCGCCATGTTTAGTAAAATATCCAATAAATAATTCATCTTCATTGTCAGTTCCAGCAACTAAATATTTTTTTTCTTGTGCAATAGCATAAAGTGTAGTCATTCTAAGTCTTGGTTTGATATTACTTATCGCCATTTTATCATTAATATTCATTTTACTATTCAATTCGTCAAATGTTGATTTTAAATCTATTGTTAAAAGTTCAAGATTTAAGTTTTTTGATAAAGCTTCAATATCATTAAGGTCAAATTTCATTGAATCAATTGGCATTACTATGCCTAATGTGTTATTTGGGAATGCCTTTTTTGCAAGTGCTGCAACAAGTGCAGAATCTATACCCCCACTTATACCGACTACTACACCTTCACAATTTGCTTTTTTAACCGTATATTCAATTCATTTAGTTAAATAATCAACATATTTTTCAATCTTAAAAATATCGGTTTTTGAATCAATATTTGAATTTAATCTAAGCCCTAATCTCTTCATAATTATTACTCAACCCCAAACTCATCTGATAGTTTTTGATTACGCTCGCGCATAGCCCTAATATAGTTGCAGGATTCTGATTGATTATCAAATACAATGTTCCTTAGGTTTATCATGTCTGGTTCATCTGAACTTAATTTTTCTCAATTCTTAGCACTCATTTCAACCATAAATTCAAAAGTTTCTGGGTCTTTATTTAAGTTTGGCATTTTATAAATATCTTGTATTGAATTATTTTTGAATTTTTTCATGTGTGATTGAATATTATCTCAATCATTTTGCAAGTTAAATAAACCTAAAAATTGCGATCCATATAAAAACATAATATTATTATTTTCTGATTCGTTTTGTTTTGAAAATGAATTGAATACGTCAAAATTTTTTGTATAGAATTCATCTATAAACCAGTAAATAAAATTGATTTGATAGTCTTGATAAGAATTTATAAGTGCATTGTTTCTTTTAGTGATATTTTCAAGTAATTTTGCAAGGGAACTTTTATCAAATGTGTCGCGTTTTCGAGCAAAAACAATATACATTTTTTTGCTTTGTGTGTCAATGAATGCCAAATTAGATCTAAATTTCACTTCCTCGGCTAGTTCTATTATTTGTTCCGCACTCAAATTGGTTTCTGTATCAACTTTTGATTTATCAATAAAAGTTAAATTAAAGCTAGTTTTAATGTGTTCAATTCCGTTTTCCTCAAAACTATTTGTAATTAGAGATTCTGCACATTCAATAATAAATTTGTGAAATTTGTTTTCTTGAGTTCTTAAAAACGACTGGTTCATCTTGGTTAGAGCATCAAATAATTGATATTGTGATTGATAACGATAGGGAGCTTCAATCATTTTTAATAGCAATTTTGGGCCATTGTCTTTATTTAATATTTGGCGTAATTTTAGTTCGAAATTTGTGTAATCCATAGTACCTCAATTTAATAATTTAATTATATTGTATGAAGCAAATTAGCGAATGACAAAACAAAAAAAGTGGTTAACCACTTTTAAAATTTACCACTTGGTATGTATAAATTACCATCTAATGAAGCAACGTTTGAAATTGTAATTAAGGCGTTTTCGTCAACTTCTCTTATTTTCTTAATTAAACGTGGTATTTGTTTGTACAAAGTAATTGATGAAAGAACTTTTGTTCTTGAACCAGAATATCCGCCTTCTCCAATTGTAACTGTAAAGTTGTTGATTGTTTTTTTATCGCCAACAATTGCTTGCTTAATTTTACTCATGTGTGGAGAGTAAACTTTACATTGAACAACTTTAAATCTAGGGAATAATTTGTTAAGCATAACAACAAACACAACATTTGAAATTACAGTTGATAAAAAGTTTGGAGAAAAGTACATTGATGGCTGTCAAGCAACATTTTTAATGCCAATTAAAGTGTCATAAATTTGACCTTGTTGATATTGAGTTAAATCATTTCAACCATTTATTTTTTCAACAAATGGTTTACAAGCTTCTACGCTATTGCCATCAATACCTTTTGTAATGCTTTCTAATAATAATGAACCAGGTAAGTAAGTACCAAAAACAACAGCAATAAGTAAAATAATTATGTTTATTATTCCATTGATTGTTCCGAAGTTTTTGTGTTTAACAACTGACATATATTCGCCAATAATTCCGGTAACACCAGCTGAACCGCCAATAATTGCGATAATTGCAAAGAAGTAAGCTAATAAAAATCCATACACAAAACCAAAAATCATTTGAGCAATAACATTACCTGCATCATTTCAATTTAGGGGAATCAAACTCCACATTTGAGATTTTCCATGTCAAATCTCATTTGAAATATGGTCTTTTAAAATTTTTGGTATATTATTGTGCTCAAAATTACCAATGATATACAATTTTCCAGAACCTGGAATTTGACCTATTGCAAATGAAACTAGAGATGAAACTACTAAAAATAATACAGTCAATAGGGTAAATACTTTACCTGTTTTCTTTCATCCGAATATAAATATTGGAATTGATAAAACAATGTATAAAATTCAGAATAATGCGTGGTCAATTACGTTATATATTTCTGGAGTTATATTTTTATTTTCTCTTAAAAGGACGTTTGTGATTCTTGCAGCTGCTTGACCAAAAGCAGCTGCTCCAAAGTTATATATACCAGGGTTTTTAACTAGAAAAACACCAATGATACCGAATAAAATTGCAAAACCAGAAGTTATCAAACACAATTTTCACATCGGCATAGGAGCATAAAATTTAGATAGTTTTAGTACAAAGTTTGACATTTTTGTGTACTGGTATGTTGTATTTTCTCTTGAAACTGTTTTTGCAACATTTTTGCCAGGTTCTTGGGTAAAAATATCTAAATGAACTTCATTATTTACAACTTCATTTTTTGTAAAATTAGATGAATTATTTTTATCTTGCTTTTTAAATAATTCATCATTTTTGTTTTCTTGCATGATACTCCTTTCTAAATAATGTAAAAAAACACAGCCTTTGAGGCGTTTCATTTATATTATAAATTATTTTAGTTTGCAAATATCAAAAAATAAAAAATTCAATATAATTATAAATATTAATATATAAGGAGACAGCAATGGAAAATAAAGAATATGGTGCATCGAATATACGTGTTTTAAAAGGTTTAGAAGCCGTTAGAGTGCGTCCAGGTATGTATATTGGTTCAACTGGTTTGCGGGGACTTCATCATTTAATTTGAGAAATCGTTGATAACTCAGTTGATGAATGTATGGCGGGTTATGCCGATAAAGTTTCAATTAAATTAACTGCCGATGGTTATGCTGAAATTGAGGATAATGGCCGTGGTATTCCAACTGATTTACACCCTGAAACTGGTTTATCAACTGTTGAAACTGTCTTAACTGTGCTACATGCTGGTGGAAAATTCGACTCAGAAAGCTACAAAGTTTCTGGGGGGCTTCATGGTGTTGGTGCATCAGTTGTTAATGCACTAAGTGATGATTTTGAAGTTTGAGTTAAACGTAATGGAAAATTACACTATGCACACTTTAATAATGGTGGGCAAACTATTCAATCATTGAGTGTTATTGGTGACGCGCCTGGTGAAACTGGAACAAAAGTTCGTTTTCACCCAGATTATTCGATTATGGACAATTTACCTTTTGAACGTGCTGTTGTTGTTGACCATGCTAAACAAATTGCATATTTGAATAGAGGGCTAAGAATTTCTGTTGAAGACGAAAGAGAAAATTCAATTGTTGAATATCATTTTGAGGGTGGTATTGTTGACTATGTTAAAGAATTAAATAAAGGTCAAAAATTAATTCACCCTGAAGTTATTTATGCAGAAGGCGAATATGCACATGGTGAGCAGCCAGCAGTTGCTGTTGAAGTTGCTGTTCAATATAATGAAAAAATCACAAGCAATGTTGTAAGTTACGCAAACAACATAATTACAGTTGAGGGTGGAACACACGAAAGTGGATTTTATGACGCTTTAGTTCGGATTGTTAATAATTATGCAACTATAAATTCATTTGTTAAATCAGAAGAAGACAAATTTACAAGAGACGATGTTAAAGAAGGTATCGTTGCAATTATTTCAATTAAGCACACTGACCCAATTTTTGAAGGGCAAACAAAAGGTAAACTTGGTAACAAGGATGCTCGTGCTGCTGTTAATAAAATTTTTAGCGAAGCTTTTGAACGATTTATGAATGAAAATCCAAGTGAAGCTAAATTATTGATTCAAAAAATAATTGATGCACGCAAATCGCGTTTAGCAGGACAAGCTGCTAGGGATGCTGCGCGTCGCAAAACCGTTTTTGATACAGGTTCATTACCTGGTAAGTTGGCTGATTGCTCATCTAAAAATGCAGAAATTAGTGAATTATACATTGTTGAGGGTAACTCTGCGGGTGGTTCTGCTAAAAACGGTAGAAACCGAGAAACACAAGCAATTTTACCATTGCGTGGTAAAGTAATTAATGTTGAAAAAAATACTCCTGCCAAAGTTTTTTCAAACGCAGAAATTCTTTCAATTATTTCTGCACTTGGAACAGGAGTTGGCGAAGAATTCAATATTAACAAGTTAAGATATCATAAAATTGTAATCATGACTGACGCCGATGTCGATGGTTCGCACATTAGAACACTTCTTTTAACCTTCTTCTATCGTTATTTTAGACCTTTAATTGAATATGGATTTGTTTACATTGCACAGCCACCATTGTACAGATTGCAACAAGGTAAAACAATCAAGTATGCTTATACAGATTCTGAAAAAGAAATTGTCATGAGCGAGATGTCTAATGGTCAAAAAATAACAGTTCAACGTTACAAAGGTCTTGGGGAAATGGATGCTGAACAATTATGAGAAACAACTATGGACCCTGACAACCGCAAGATGCTACAAGTTCAAGTTAGCGACGCAGCACAAGCGGATTGAATTTTTACAACTCTAATGGGTGATGAAGTATTTCCAAGACGTGAATTCATTGAGTCAAATGCTAAATATGTTAAAAATATTGATTTATAATCGAAATAAGGGATTTTTATTCCTTATTTTTCTTTTAAAAACTAATCATTATTAATAAAAAAATAAAAAATTGTATTTTAGTTTTAAAATCGCATTTTTTAAAAAAACATAAAATTTAACTATTTTTTTATTCATAATTTGTTTTTTTGTTTTAAAATAAGTTCATAAATAGTAAATATCGAAAGGACAAAATATGAAAGATATTACACAAGCAATTTGATATGATGAAATTAAACCAAACCAAAAAGGCGTTTATTTACTAGTTTTCCATGCTGTATGATGTCCTCCATGCAGAATGTTTAAAGAATCAAGTGAAGAATTAGCAAACAAAGATGGCATCCCTGTATTTCGTGTTGATGTTGACCAAAACATGAAACTTTCAGGCGAATTCGGAATTACAAACCTACCTACATGATTTATTATGAAGGATGGCGAAGTACTTCAAAAAATGATTGGCTACAAACCTTACAATGAATTAAAACAAGATGTTTTAAAACACGTTAACTAAAACGAGTCTCTCGTTTTTTATTTATCAACTTTTTCAATAGAAAACAATGTTGATTGCTATAATTAAAATATGAAAATAATAAGCGACAATCGAAAAGGTTTACACGGTTATAAAATTGAAGAAACTTATGAAGCTGGCTTGGTTCTTGAGGGCTGAGAGGTCAAATCAGCTCGTGCTGGGACGGTTCAACTAACTAATGCTTATTGTTTTTTTAAAAACAATGAAATATGACTAAATAATGCAACATTCAAACAATTTATGTTAGTTAAATGTGATGAAACTCGTGAGCGTAAATTATTAATGCATAAAAATGAAATTTTACGTCTTCAATCGAAAAAAGAACGTTTTGGTAATTCAACAATATTGCCAACAAAAATTTATTTTAATAACGCATCAAGAATTAAAATTGAAATTGCACTTGTAACTTCAATGAATAAAGCAGATAAGCGAGAACAAATTAAAAAGCGCGACAATGATCGCTATTTGCAAAAAGTATTGAAAAATTATAAATAAAATAGGGAGCGTTCCCTATTTTTGAGTAAGTATTGATGGTCTAAAAATAATTTGTGAATATTGCTTATTATTTTTATCATAAGTTTCTGATTCTTTTTTCTGACTTATCTCATGAACTGTTTTTTCAATTTGTTCACCAATTTTATGATAATCAATAAAAATTTTGGCTTTATATTTCTTTTGAGTATCATAAATTGATTGAGTTCCAATATCAGTTAAACGTAATTGAGTGTCATTTGATGAAACTAAGTTTATAAATGTTTCATGTGTTGAACAAACAACATTAACCAAGTCTTTGTCTTGAAGATATTTTTGGAATTTTTGAACTTCTTGATTGTTCTTATTGTTAACTTCGTATCTTTCGTATTCAATATTTAATTTATCACAGGCTTTTTTGAATCCTCAGTAACGTAGTTGCTTTTGACGTGGCGATAATTTTGAATCATCTGCATAAACAATTTTTTGGTTTTCTTCTATATATTCTGAGAAACTTTTGGTTACAGAATAGAATGAATTTTCAACATCCACATCGATTCAGTTGATCGATTCTGCTTGTTCTCCATAGATGATTGGAATTGATTCTGAAACATGGTGTTTAATAAAATGAATGATTTTTTCATTGTCAATTTTAGGTAAAAAGAAAACCATTGCACTAGGTTTTCAAGCCAAGCAATATTTAATTGTTTCAATATATTGGTCTTGTTCAACTGAAGTATGTGTAATAAACACTTTTTTATTGTGCAATTTTGCAGCATGCTCAATGCCAGTAACAATATGGTTAAAAGAACCTTCATAAAAATCAGGTAATATTGTAAAAATAGATCTTGATCTTCCTTTAATCAATCTAGCACCATTGTTTGGGTAATAGTCATGGTCTTTTACAACTTTTTCAATTTTTTCACGTGTTCTTTTACTTACATACCCATTATTGTAATATCTACTTACAGTACTAATTGATACTTTCGCTAATCTTGAAATATCTTTATATGAAAAACTTCTCATAATTTAATTATATTATATTTAACATTTTTTATATTATAATAATAATGTCAGTGAAACGATAACATTGTAACCTGGTCAGGGTGGGAACACAGCAGCCACATCAATAAGTGTCGTGTTTGCTGGCTTTTTTTATTTACTTAAATATATAATGTTTACTTTACCAAATTTACGAATTTGAATGTTTTTGAATTCATTTGGTAAATTTATTTGGTTGATATCATCAGTTTCAACAACTATTTTTCCTGAATTATTCAATAAATTTTTTTCGATAATTAAATTTAATACTTGCGTGACAAGATCATATTGTTTATATGGCGGGTCAATTAAAATAAAATCAAATTTTGTATCGCTTACATTTGATAAATAGGTAACTGCATCACTTTTGTATGCATTTGAATTCTCTATTTTTAAAGATTCAATATTTTGTCTTAGAATGTTAAAAACACTGTGATTTTTTTCAATAAAAACACAATGAGATGCGCCATTACTTAGCATTTCAATGCCTAACGCACCTGAACCCGCAAATAAATCAAGAACATTCTTATTTTCCAATTCAAACCGCAGTGAATTTATTATTGATTCTCGGATATTACCCTTGGTTGGTCTTGTTATTTCTCTTGGCGGTCTATTGATTAATAATCTTCGATATTTACCTGAAATGATTCTAAGCATATTACCTCGCAAACATATTTTATTTATGGTATCATAAATATTATATGAAATATAAATTAGATGTAAAACAGTACAAAATTAAGCAACTACCAAATAAAGTTCTTAGAGAAAAATCAAAGGATATTCCAATACCAATGCTTCAAGAAGATATTGATTTAGCAAATGCTATGATTTATCATATTGATGATAGCCAACAAGATGGCACTCTTTATCAACCTGGGGTTGGAGTTGCCGCTGTTCAGTATGGGATTCTTAAAAACATGTTTTATATTAATTTTAGCGATGAAAACTCAAACTTGATTGAGCCAGGCCAAAAACCAATTAAAGATGTTTTTATAAATCCAAAAATTATTGCAAAATCTGATTTCAAAGTTGCATTAGCTGAGGGAGAAGGTTGCTTAAGTGTCGGTTCAAATATAAAATCACAATCTGGTTTAGTCTACAGAGCTAATCGTATTGTTTTTGAAGCATATTCATTTCTTGAGAAAAAGTATGTCACCAAAGATTTAACAGGTTATTTAGCAATTGTTGCACAACATGAATTAGACCATCTACAAGGCAAACTATTTATTGACAATATTGATAAATCAAATCCATTTAAGAAATTGAATAACTCTCGTCTTATTGATTAAATTTACTAATATGAATATTTTTTCAATTGAATCGGTAAAATTTGCCGCTTTATTTTTTATATTTAAATTTCGCACATATTAAAAATAATGTATCATTTTTTTATGAAAAATTTTAATAGTGAAACATTGCTAGAGTTTATGAATAAAATGCAAACCGCAATGCAAAATCCAATTATTTGACACATAATAATTGGTTCTGTATTGACATTATTTTTATTGATTGCTTTATTAAAAGGAATTTTTAGAGGCTTTTGATATGCATTATTTTTAATGATATTTGATTTTGTAGGATTATTTGCCGCAATTGGAATAACAGCGGCAATAAATGGCTTTAAACATGTTCCTGATGTAAAATATTTTGATAAAAATGACTTCTGACCATTTGTAGCATGCTTAGTATTTATATTAATACTTACTGCATTTCATATTTTAGCTATTATTCTCGCTAACGTTCTTGTATTTGTTACACGTTTAAGACTTAAAAAACTAAAAGCAAGAGGCAAAAGGGTTGGTTTAATAAGATTGGGCGGTGCTTTAGTTGCGCCGATTGCAATTGTTCCAATTTCAGTAGGCTTTATTGCATCCGCAGGATTTTTTACAAACAAAAATTCAATTGTAAAAGCAAATGCAAGTGTACTTTCAGCAATATCTCACAACAAAATTGCGCTACCTGCAGACTACTATCCGTTTTTTAGAGCTTTATACAACTTAAAAGATGAAATCAATATGGATGCATTTATTAATGAAGCATCAAAAAATATTTCTGAATCCGCAGCTAAAAAACAAAACGAAAACAACAAACAACACGACTATAATGAATATGTAAATCAAAACGGACAAATAGATTTTGGGAAAATCTTTGATAAAGGTTCTTCGGAAATAATTAAAGAATTCAAAAATGGTTTTGTTAAAGAGTTCCAATCACTTAAATTTGAAAGTGTAATTGACAAACAAAAAGTCTTGTCAGTTTATGTTGAATTTGCAAAACACCTTTCACAAGCACAAATAATTAAAGACAATGAAAATAAAACAATAACTATTAATTTTAAAGACTCAAACCAAGATGAACAAGAAGCGTTAAGATCTGTTTATAATAGCGCAACAAACGTCACAAATGAATTTGTAAACGCTGCTGTACAAACTACAATTTCTGACAAACTATCTTATAAATTAATTGATAGAAACTTTATCGAGTCAGATAATAATACAAAATTGCACTTAGCAAACAAGTTGAATGAACTGGCAATTGCTATTGAAACAATGAAGAGTGAAAATTCAAACGTTAAAATTATTTTAAATAAACCTTCGCAAGCTCAAAAATCATTCAATTTTAAAGAAACATTTGACAAAAATATTATCGAAAAATATAAACAACTTATTTCTAAAAAAATGTTTGGAGATGATGCAAAGACACAAATTAAAAAAGCACAAATAGTAACATTAAAACTTGTTTTAGATGCTTGATTTAATTTACAAACAACAAATCCAACTGATACACAAAATTAAGGATAAAACATGAACGAAATATCAATTAAATTCGTGGCTAAACAACTTGAACTTGACATCAAACAAGTTCAAGTTGTTTTAGCTTTATTGGCAGAAAATTCAACTGTCCCATTTATTGCTAGATATCGTCAAGACCAAACTGGTGGTTTAGATGAAGAAGTTATTCAAAAAATTAGTGATATGTATGAATATAACATTGAACTAAATAAAAGAAAAGAAGCAATAATTCAAATACTTAAAGAAAAAGATCTTTTGACCAAAGATATTGAAAATAAATTGAGATTGGCAGAAACTAAAGCCCAGGTTGAAAACATTTATGAACCATTTAAAGTTGGCAAAAAAACAAAAGCAACTGAGGCTATTGCTTTAGGTCTTGAGCCACTTGCAAAAGAAATTTTTACTAACACTGATCCAAAATATAGTCCATATAGAGATGCTGAAAAATACATTAATGATAAAGTGCCAACAATAGAATTTGCAATAGAGCAAGCTAAATATATCATTAGTCAATGAATATCACAAGATGCCTTAGCAAGAGACTATGTAAAAGGTCAACTTTATAAATTTGGAACAATTATTACCAAACTTAAAAAAAATGCTGAAGATGAAAATAAAAACTTTGAACTTTATTATGATTTCAAAGAAAAAGTAAAACAAATTCCAAACCATAGAGTTCTTGCAATTTCACGCGCGGAAGACAAAAAAATTATTTCATATGATATTGATTTTAATCAAAATTATTTAATTTATCAAATCAATGCACTTTATTTTAAAAATAAACAAACTGGAAAAATTATTCATGAAGCTGTGATAGACAGTTTTGAGCGTTTAATTGCACCTTCAATAATTCGCGAAATTAAATCTGATTTGTTTGCAAGAGCTGAAAAGGAAGCTGTTGAGTTATTTGCAAATAGTCTTGAATCAATGCTGCTTTGACCTGCTGTAAAAAATAAAACTGTTTTAGCAATTGATCCAGCATATATACATGGTTGCAAAATTGCAGTAATTGACCCACAAGGAAACTTTTTAGATAAAAATATTATTTATCCAACTCCACCAAAAAATCAAAAAGTTCAAGCTGTGAAGATTGTGAATGATTTAATCAATAAATATAATGTTAACATTATTGCAATTGGTAATGGAACAGCTTCAAGAGAAACTGAGGAATTTATTGCTAATTTAATTAAACAACGCAATGATAAGAGCGATATTTCATATGTTGTAGTCAGTGAAGTTGGTGCTTCTGTGTATTCAGCATCAAAAATTGCTCAAGAAGAATTCCCTGATTTTAGTGTCGAGGAACGAAGTGCAATTAATATTGCGCGTCGTTTCCAAGACCCGCTGAATGAATTAGTTAAAATCGACCCAAAAAGCTTAGGTGTTGGTCAATATCAGCATGATGTTGACCAAAAAGAATTATCAAAAGCACTAGATTTTAAAGTTGATAAAGTTGTCAACCAGGTTGGAGTTGACTTAAATACTGCCTCAAAAACGATCCTAAAACACATTTCTGGATTAAGTGAGAAAATTGCCCAAAATATAATTGATTATCGAAGTGAAATTAATCGTTTTAGTGACCGTTCACAACTTAAAAAAGTGAAGGGTTTAGGTGCAAAAGCGTTCGAACAATCAGTTGGTTTTTTAAGAATTCATGATTCTAAAAATTTCTTTGATAGAACATCAATTCACCCTGAATCATACAAGCTTGCTTTTGACGTTTGTGAGTATTTAAAAATTGATTTGGGAAATATAGACAAATCAATTTTGGAAGCGGCAAATATTGAAGAGTTAGCCAATAAATTCAATTCAAATATTTATGATATAACGCTAATTATTGAGTCGCTAAAAAACCCTACCAAGGATATAAGAGACCAAAAAGAAGGCTACATACTTAAAAAAGATGTTTTAAACGCAGAAGACGTAAAAAAAGGATTAATTATTACGGGTTCTGCGCAAAGTATTACTGATTTTGGTATTTTTGTCTATATCGGTATCAAACAGAATGTTTTAGTTCATATTAGTAATATGAAGAAAAATAACAATCATTTTATAAAACATCCTTCAGAAATCGTAAAAGTTGGTGATAATATCAGAATTGAGATTTTGGATAATGACTTAGAACGTGGGCGAATTCAAGGTAAATTAATTTATGAACAAAATGGCCAGTAGAGCCATTTTTTCTTATGTTTTTGTATGATAAATCAATATTCAATATTGGAGAAAACATAATTATTTGTTTATTAAACAAATATTTAGGAATTTATTTTAAAAGTTAAATTGATAATTTATGATTATTATATGAATAAATATATAAATTTATATAACACAACTGAATACTCGTTTTTAAACTCTTTAATAAGAATTGAAGACCTTGTTAAGCAATCAAAAGAGAATAATTTAAAAGCAGTGGCACTAACGGACTATAACAATATGTTTGGTCTGGGAATTTTCTTAGATCTTTGTTCAAAATATCAAATTAAACCAATTGTTGGGGTTGATATTGATATAGCCCAATATCGCTTTATTTTATTAGCAAAAAACTACGCTGGTTTCCAAAAAATAAATAATTTGATACTAGACAGATCAAAAAATATTGAATTATCAATAGAAAACATTATTGATAATGATATTTTTGTTATAGATCACCCAACAGATGGTTACTATGCTAAAACTAAAAAAAACTACATAATAAATAATGGCAATTATTTTGTGAATTCAATTGATATTTCAATTGAAAACGGAATTTATGTTAGACAAAATCAATTATTAAATATTGAAGACAATGAAGCGTTAAATATACTTCAAAAAGTTGCTAATTTACCAACAACAATTCAATATGATAATTATTTTGATTCTCCGGACATTGATCCAATAATTATTGATCGAATTAATAAAATAATAGATGAATGTAATTTTGAATTGCCACCAAAAACTCTAAATTTAGCACGCTTTGAAAATAATGACGATGAAACAAATGAAAAACTTTTTGCAAAACTTATTAATGAAGGATTGCAAAGAATTGCTCATGAATTACCAAAAGAAAAAGATGTTTGATATTCTCGTTTAACATCAGAAGTTAATATAATTAGAAAACTTGGCTTTGTTAATTATTTTTTAATAATTCAAGATCTTGTTAATTGAGCTAAAAATAATAACATTGCTATTGGCCCTGGACGTGGTAGTGCTGGCGGTTCTTTTGTTTCTTATTTACTAAACATTACGTCAATTAACCCACTTAAATATGACCTATTATTTGAGCGTTTTTTGAATCCGGAAAGAGTTAGTTGACCTGACATTGATATCGATATACAGGATGATAGAAGACAAGAAGTTTTTGATTACTTAAAAGATAAATATGGGGCTGACAATGTAGCTTTGATTTCAACTTTTCAGACAATTGGAGCAAAAACCGCAATAAGAGATGTTGGAAGAGTGCTTGGGATAAGTTTGGCAGATATCAATAGAATTTCTAAAACACTTGATGGTTGAGATTCTCTTGCTCAAGCCTCAATAAAAAACCATAGTTTTATTATTGAGATTGAAAAATATCCTCAACTTTTAGAATATTCATTAAAAATTGAAGGTCTGCCTAGACAACAGAGTTTCCACCCTGCTGGTTTAATTATTGCAAAACAAAAAATATCTAATTATGCACCTACATCGATGAACGCAACTGAATATCAACAAGTTCAACTGACAATGGATTATGTTGAAGACTTTGGTTTATTAAAAATTGACTTATTAGGCTTAAAAACATTGACAGAGGTAAAAAATATTGAAAATAATTTACCTTCAACTGAGCATTTTGACTACTTAATTAACAATAGTAAAATTGATATTTTAAATGACACTAAAACATTGGATCAATTAAACAAAGGCTTTACTGAAGGGATATTTCAACTTGAGTCTGCAGGTATGAAAAAAACAATTTCAACAGTTCAATTGAATACTTTTGATGACTTATATGCAATCATTTCGCTTTTTAGACCAGGTCCTATGGCTTACATAAAGGATTATGCCAAAAATAAAGATAATTTTAACCTTGTAACCAAAATACACCCAATTTATGATGAGATATTAAAATCTACTTATGGGATTATGGTTTATCAAGAACAAATAATGCTTATTGCACAAAAAGTTGCTGGCATGAGTTTTTCTCAGGCAGACTTTTTAAGAAGAGCAATAAGCAAAAAAGACGAATTTAAAATAAAACAATATAAACAAATGTTTGTTGCTGGTGCATTAAATAATGGGCTTAAAATTTCCCAAATCAATTCAATTTACAATAATATTGAGCGTTTTGCCGAATATGGATTTAATAAGTCACACGCTGTTGCTTATGCTTATTTAACAATGAAAATGGCATATTATAAAACAAAATATCCATTGTACTTTTATTCAGCTTTGATTAGTTCAAACCGTAATTCGCAAGCTAAAATTTCAAGTATTGTTGATGAAATTAAAAATAAAGGTATTAAAGTTAATTCACCTGATATTCACTATTCGCAAATGAGTGCAACAATTGTAGATAATGAAATATATCTTCCTTTTGATGTAATAAAAGGATTTGGGACTGAAGGCGTAAACAAAATACTAAATGAACGCAAAAATAATGGTGAATTTAGCTCTAACTTGAATGAAACAATACTTAGATTGCGTTTTGCAGGTATTACAGAAAGCATGATTGAAACATTAACAAAGGCTAATGTTTTTCGTAAATATGGCAATGTAAAATACATTGAAAATTCCCTTACAGCAATATTTGAATGCTATAAATTATTTGCAAAAAAAACATGGCTGGATTCTAAACAAACAATTATTGATTTAGGATATCTAGATTTGAATCATGATTTAGTTGAACAAGATATTGATTATGAAGCAAAAAATGAAATTAGTTTACTAGGTCAAATATACAATGCATTCAATACTGCTAAATATAAAAATGATTCAGGTTTTAAATTATTAACGCTGCCAGTTGGAAGCACTGAATTTATAGTGACAAATGTAAAAGCAATAAGAAAACTAAACCAAAAGCCATTCTTTGTAATAGAATTAAATGATGATACTAAAACTCAAGCATTTTTTATTAATAATTTTGCTTGAAATTTGTGAAGTCCGCTAAAAAGTGGTGATGTAATTAAAGCACAAATAAAAAATGATAAAGGTAAATTAAAATTATTATCATACAAAGAAATTTAGGAGAAAAATGAATAAATTATTATTAATAGATGGGAATTTTATGATGTTTCAATCATTTTATGCGTCATATTATCCCGAAAAAGCAATAACTATGAAAGATGATAATAATCGCAACACAAATGCTGTTCATGTGTTTTTTATGTCGCTTTTTAATTTAATAAATTTTGTTAAGCCAACACATATTTTTATTGCATTTGATGCTCATGGAAAAACCAAGCGTCATGAACTTTATTCAGAATACAAAGCAGGTAGAAAACAAACTCCAATTGAAATATTTGACCAATTCATTATTACTAAAGAAATATTAGATTCACTAAATATTACTTGATTTGAAAAGGTTGGTGACGAGGGTGATGATATTATCGCAACTGTCGCTAACCAAAACAAAAATATTAAAAAAATAATTTATTCAAGAGACCAAGACCTTTTACAACTTGTAGACAACAACACATCAGTTTTACATAAGTCGGGCGCAGGATTTATTTATTATAGTCCGTGAAATTTTGAACAAAAATTCAAAATAAAACCCCATTTAATTCCAGATTTCAAAGGACTCGCGGGCGACAAATCTGACAATATTAAAGGTGTAATTGGAATAGGAGAAATTGGGGCAACTAAATTAATAAATAAATATGGAAGCATTGAAAATATTTATCAAAACATCAATAATATTAATGGCTCAATCAAAAATAAATTAATTAAAGGTAAAAACGACGCAATGTTTTGCAAACATTTAGCCACATTGAATAAAAACATAGAAATTGATTTTGATTTTAATGATTTTTCAGTTGCTAATATTGCTTTTAAAAATGGCTTTGTCAAAATGAGTGAATTTAAACTTAATTCAGTAATTAAAAAATGGAAGAAATTAACTAGTGAATCATAATTAGGTGTTCACATATGGAAAAATGTGGATTGTTTTTTTTTTTTTTTTTTGTTTTTGGGCAGTTGCAACTGCGCCCGCGATCTTATTATTAGAATTAAATTAAATATTAAATTATTATAAGGGGTTATATTAATGAAGAAAAAAATAGGGTTCTTACTAAGTTCGTGCATGTCAGTTTCGGCTTTGCCACTTTTTGCTGCTGCATGTAAAAATGAGCAAGCAAATGGAGGCAAACAAGAAGAAATTGATGTAAACACACTATTTAAAATTTCGCTGCCTAAAAACACTGAGAAAAAACCAAGTGAATTAAAACCCGAAGATATTGTTGTTGAAATCTTAAACAATGATATTAATGTAGAAATTCAAAAAGTTGAATTTAAAGAGGGCAAAGGTGTCTTAGTATCTTATTTAGCAACCAACTCAAAAACAAATAAGATAGTAGATGAAAAAACAATAACTCTTGAGGTCACTACTAAAAAAGACCAAGTAGAAACTAAAGAAGATAAAAAATATGCCAATTTAATAACCATTAGTGTCGATGAAAATACAAAACAAAAAACTGCTGATAAAGTTACTAAAGAAGATATCAAGTTAGAAGTTGCACAAGGTGAAAACTTTAAAGCAGAAGTCATTGGTGTTAATGTACAAAAAAATAATAGAACAGTCATTGATGTAAAAATCAAAATAACAGATAATCAGACATCAAAAGAAATAACCAAAACTCTTGAAGGATTCGTGCAGGCATTGCCAGAAAAAATACTAAAAGGATACGAAGTTTTTAAAGATATAGCAATAGTAAATGACGATAAAGCCTATGATTGATTAAAAAATGCTACTGATGGCACAAAAATTTATTATGACTTTAGAAAACAAAAATTTTTTACTGGGTTAAAAGAAAAAGATAAACCTGAAAATCCAGAAATTTTTGCTATTTTAGAAACAAAAGAAGCTCCTGACTGAGGTATTGAAACCTCAACTCCTGATGCTAGACAAGATGATAATAGTTTTAAAGGAACTGCTTTATTAGTAAAACAAGACACAAAGATCGGAATAAAATTTAGAATCAGTCAATGAAATAATAAAATTAAAAAAGCAACATACTTTGATGAAGTTGCAACGTCAAACCTAATTACTATTGATAGAATAACTCAAAATGATCTTAATAAAATTGCAAGCGAAGTTGTATTTGACTACCCGGATAAAGAAAGTGTTTTAGTTAATAATGTAGAACAATCAAAAATAACTAATAATATCAAAGAAAACTACACTATTGAAATATCTGCAATACAAAAAGTTCTGGAACAAAACAAATTAGTTGTAAACTATAAAGTTAAATATTCTAAGGATGGCAGAGAAGTAGAAAGTGATATTCAAACAAAAGAAATATTAGGTTTTAAAGTGGATGATTTTTCAAGCATGTTCGTAGGTCTAGAATTCACTGTAGAATCAAAAGAAACTAAATTACCATCTGAGGTAAAAAATGAAGAAATTAAAGCAGTTGATAGTGATTTAAAAGAATTTAAGTTTGCTGATAATATAACAAAAGAAGTTAAAATTAAAGAAAATTCAGCTGATGATTATAGAGGATTATTAACTGTTGTTTTTAAAGCAACCAGAAACTCTGATAATAGTGTGTTTGAAAAAGAGTACAACATTGACGGATTAAAGACCAAAAATATAAATCTTGATGAAGTGATTCAAAATTTTGGTGATCTAAAGATTAAAAATGAAATAAATAAATCTGAAACATATGCTTCAGCAATTTCAAAAAGTGATTTTATATTTGGCGATTATGACAAAGATTTAGTTTCTATACTAATTAGCTCAATGAAAGTTAGTGAGTCGGATTCAACAAAATTAATTGTTACATTACAATTTAGCGATAAAACCAAAGAAAGCAATACTAAGACAAAAGAATATGAAATAACAGGATTTAAAAAAATAGATACACCAACAAACAGAAATATCCACTTAAATGCATTGGCGATGCAAGGGACATTATTTGCTTTTGAAGATACATCAAAAAACCGTGAAGAAATATTAGCCTACTTAAAAAATACAAATAATAAGCTTAAGAAAATGCTTAAAATTGATCATAGTTTTGTAAAAGGGATAGATAAAGAATTTTATAAAGGAAAAAATGTTAAATTTATTACTTTGAATGAATCCCTTGAAGATAAAAAGGTAGTTGTTAACACAAATGGAACAAGCTCTAAAAGAAACATTGGATATAATTCAGAGAAAAATTTGGGCATCAAGATAGAATTAGAAGACAATAAAGTTGTTCTTAAGTTTAGACTAGATACTAAAAAAACCGAAAAAGGTGATACAGTTATTGATGAAAATGGCCAAGTATTCACTCAAGTTTTATTCACTATTCAATAATTATTTAACACAAGGTGCGCCTTGTGTTTTTCAATATTCATATTTTTGCTAAAACACTCATTTTATGGAAAAATATGAATTGTTTTTTTTTTTTTTTTGATTTAGCAAATTTACGATTTTTTAACTATTCTAATTATTAAAATAAAAAATATATAGATTAAATCTAAATAGGAGAAATATTCATAATGAAGAAAAAATTAGGGTTCTTACTAACCTCGTGTATGACAGTATCGGCACTACCGCTTTTTGCTGCTGCATGTAAAAATGAAAATAAACAAACCAAGGAAGATGAAGCTGAAATTGATGTAAACACACTATTTAAAATTTCGCTGCCTAAAAATTCAAACAAAAAACCAAGTGAATTAAAACCTGAAGACATTGTTGTTGAAATCTTAAACAATGATATTAATGTAGAAATTAAAAAAGTCGAATTTAAAGAAGGCAAGGGTGTTTTAGTATCTTATTTAGCAACCAACTCAAAAACAAATAAGATAGTAGATGAAAAAACTATAACTCTTGAGCTGACTACTAAAAAAGACCAAGAACCTAAACAAGATAAAAAATATGATGATTTCGTAACAGTTAGCGTTGAAGATAAAACAAAGAAAAAATCTTCTGATGAAGTAACAAAAGAAGATATTAAGATTTCTATTAAAGAAGGTGAAACATTTAAAGCAACAGTAGAAAGCGTAAGTGTTCCTAAAAAACAATTAGATTCAGTTAATGTAAAAATTAAAATAGTTGATGGAGAAGTCACTAAACATATTTATAAAAAAATAGAAGGATTTGTTAAAGCATATCCAAAAGAAGTTAAAGATGGGTATACTAAATTTAAGGATTTAAAAATTGTTGATGATTCAAAAGCTCACGAGTGATTAAACAAAAACAATAGTGAAACAGTTATTTATTATGACCGTGAGTCAGGTAAATTCTTTGTATCAAAACCTAAAACAGAAGATAATAATGATAATTTAGCTATTTTTCAGGTTAAATCAAAACCAAAAAATACTATTGAAACAGTAGCTCCTAAAGGTTCTATAAAAGATAATGTTAATGAAGAATCATATAAAGCAACCGCTCTTCTAATAAAAGAAGGAGAAAAAGTCGGTATTAAATTTAGAATTAGTTTATATGACCATAAAACAAAAAAACCTATTTTTTATGAAAAAGTTGAAACATCAAATCTGCTAGAAATAGGTAAAGCAAAAATCTCTAAACCTATAACTCCGGAATCGGGTAAAAATGACATACAAGGTGATCAACCACCAGTAGAAAATAATGGTTTATCAGAAAAAGATAAAGACGCAACAAAAGACAAACCTGCTGAAACCGAGAAAAAAGACAATCCAGACAAAAAAGTGGATTCTGGCACTAATGAAGCTCTAAAAGAGAAAGAAAACCCAGCAACTCCTAGTACATCCCCAACTAATAGTGAAACAAATGAAGATACCGATGATAAAAATAAAACCGAAACAAACCAAAGTGAAAATCAAGATGCTCCTAAAACTGAAGCAGACAAAAAAGAAACCCCAAATAGTACAACAAATGAAACAATAAATAAAGAAGGTACAACATCACCAAATTCGAATACATCGGATAATAATTCTGAACAGCCTTTAAATAATGAAAAACCTAAAGAAGAAGCTCAAAAAGATCCTAAGGCTAGTGAATCGAGTTCAAGCGGAAAATACGATGATAATAAAGATAATCCTATTGATAAAACTGAAAAAGAAATATCAACTAAACCTGAAACCGATCCTTCAAATAGTGAAATACCAAAAGAAAATAAAGATAACTTAATAGAGGAAAAATCCAAAGAATTTCCAATTCCAGAGCTTTATAAAGCATCTGAGAGCGGAGTGGTTTTTATTTTAAATAACGGCGCTAATAAAAAGTCATTATTAGAATCTCTTGAAGGTGTAAATAATAACCGAATCGTTATTGAAAATGGTGTATTAAAAATTCCTCTAAAAAATAATAAGAAAAAAACCATTAATGACATATCAATTACCGAGTCTATAAACCCTGAATTAAGAAAAAAGATTAACACACATAAAAAAAATAAAACAGATGCTAATATCGGCTATAAATTTAATACAAGGGGACAAGGAATACAAGTTGAAACCATAGATGGAAACAAAATCAGGTTTTCATGATATTTAATTGATAATAACAAATCAAATGAATCAAAAGAAAAAGTATATACTCAAGAAATTGAGTTGCCAAATTAAGTAATAAATACAAAGTTATTTACCTAATCTTTTATTACATTACACAATGTAGTTAATAACAATATTAATATTTATTCAAAGCAATTCAACAATCTAAATTATGGAAAAGTGTGAATTGTTTTTTTTTTTTTTTGATTTCGATGATTTTGCGTATACATGAAACTCAAATATTTAGAATAAAAATAGATATTAAATATAGGAGAAAATTGATAATGAAGAAGAAATTAGGGTTCTTAATAACCTCGTGCATGTCAGTTTCAGCACTGCCACTTTTTGCTGCTGCATGTAAAAATGAGCAAGCAAATGCTGGCAAACAAGAAGAAGTTGATGTAAACACACTATTTAAAATTTCACTACCTAAAAACACTGAGAAAAAACCAAGTGAATTAAAACCCAAAGACATTGTTGTTGAAATTTTAAACAATGATGTTAATGTTAAAATTCAAAAAGTTGAATTCAAAGATGGTAAGGGTGTTTTAGTATCTTATTTAGCAACCAACACAAAAACAAATAAGATAGTAGATGAAAAGACTATAACCCTTGAGGTTACAACTAAAAAAGACCAAGCAGAACCTAAAAAAGATAAAAAATATGATGATTTAGTAACAGTTAGTGTTGATGAATCTAAAAAAAGTAAAGTAGCGGATGAGGCAACAAAAGAAGATATTATTGTTTCAAAAGCTGAAGGCGAAACATTTACTACTGAAGTATTGGAAGTTAAGGTACAAAACAAAAATCTAGACACTGTTAATGTCAAAATTAAAGTTGTTGATGGAAAAATTGAAAAAACAATAACCAAAACTATTTCTGGGTTTAAAGAAGCAACTCCAAATGATGTTAAAGAAGGTTATTTAATATTTAAGGATTTAGAAATCGTTGATGCTGACCAAGCTAAGAAATGATTAAAAGAAGCTAAAAATGGCACAATAGTTTATTACGATTACAAAACCCACGAATTTTATACAAAAAAATTTGATAACAAGAATCCAAATGATAGTGAAAGATTCGCAATATTAAAACCTAAACAAACTCCTAAGTGAGGTATTGAAACAGCGAGTCCTGATGCTAAGCAAGGTAATAAGGAATTTAAAGGAACAGCAAAGCTTGTTAAAGAAGAGAACAAAGTTGGTATTGAGTTTAAAATAAGTAAGTATAATAGCGAAACAAAAACTGCGAATTTCTTTGATATGGTTAAAAAATCAAATTTAATAGATATTCCAGAAATAAAAACAACAGAAAGTGCTGGAGCAAATTCAAATGGAACAATAGACACTCCAAATTCAGGCAAAAGTGAAAAACCTCAAGGTGATCAACCTGGTGGGGGCAATGCAAATTCAAGCGGTGCCGAAAATGGAAATGTATTGAATGAAAATGATATATCTCAAACACTTATGATTCCTGAACTATACAAACCATCATTAAGTGGTAAATTATTTGTTGTCGAAGAAGAAACTAATAAGGGTGATATTATTAAGGGTCTTGATGAAGCAATAAAAAGTTCACAATCTTCATTAAGAATTGACGCTGGTAAATTAAATATTAAACGCGGAAAATCTCTAAAAGGTATCTCATTTGTCAAAGAAATCGATTCATCAATTGTGAAAAAAATAAACACGCACGGAAGTAAGGGTGCATCAATAGGATATAAATTCAATGGTAGTAGAAAAGGTATCAAAGTAGAAAATATTGGTGGCAATAAATATAAACTTTCTTGATATTTAATTACAAAAGATGGCAAACCAACTGATACTATTTTCACTCAAGAAATTGATTTATCATAATAATTTAATCATCAAATTAACGTCTTAGGATTTCTAAGACGTTTTTGTTAATTTAACTTTTGTCAATTTTCACTTATAGTCTCAAATTTAAATCTAGAGTTTTTATTTTTTTGACTTAATTGATTTTTCACTTTTTGCATTCTTTTTTCAATATATTTTTTTGCATTATTAACTATATTTATTTTGTTATTAGCATTAGAAAGTATTTGTTGTTTGAAAGATTTTAATTTTTTTAATTCATTCAATATCATCTTTTGATAATCATTGATATTTGTGTTTTTTAATGTTAAATAAACATGAAAGTTTTCATCAAAAATTCATGTTAATTGGTCATAAAGTCTATGATGTGTTGCGTCCATAGATATTAAATTGTTTTGGTCTGTTATTCACCTTAATTCCTCGCATTTTTTAACTAAATTATTAATTTGAGAAATATTCATAATTTGATTTTTAATTTGAGTATATAGATTTTTTTGAATATCTTGTTTGATTCATTCTACATTATATATGTGAGCTTTTTCACTAGTTACTGAATTAATTTTTAGTGAAGGCTCAATATTTTTTATATTGTCTCTATGCTGCTTAATATGTCTTAAAATTGATACGTCAATTTTGCGCATTTGAGAAAGATTTTTTATATTATTTTTGATACTATTGATTAATGTTTCGTCGATGTAATCACTTTTTAAAACTCTAAATATATTTGTGTAATAATTTTCTTTTACATTCATATTTAATTGATTTTCGAAAAAATCAATTAGTGATAAATTATTTGTTTTTTGATATTTTTTTAGTTCATCAAGTTCATCAAGTTCATTTGGTGTTAAATCCATGAATAAATGAAAATTATCCTTACCAGACATAGAAAAAGATAGTTTAATATTAGCATCTACAACTGTTAATGATTCTATTATTTTTACAATAACTAAGAATTTTGAGTTTGTTTTATCATCCATAAATAATGTTTGACTACTTTTATTATTTTGAAGTGAACCTGACGGATTTGAACCATTTAGAAGAGCATTTATGTTATAAATTGTTGTTTGATATATGGGCTGGCTATAGTCATTAAAAAGATTGTTTAGTTTCTTGATTTGATCTTCACTAAAGTTAATTATTGAATCAGAAGAATTATTTGTTCGCGACTTTTGAATATCATTTCCAATGCACTTTTCTAGAATTTTTCCTCTATTAATGAAATTAGAGTTTTTACTACTAAACCAGCTTGGCGTAGTTAACAAATTCATGCGAAAAACTTTAAAATCAAATTTACGAGCATAAATTAAACCATTAAAAGGATTAATTAAAATATATAAGTATAAATCATAGGCAGGTTTTTTTATATTTTCTATGTTCTTTGAAGCAAAATGTAATTTTAAAACTTTTAAATTATTGGTTAGAAAGTTATTTTCTCTCATAACACTCTTTAATTGTTTTAAATATTGCTTCAAGAACTTCAACACAAATACTATTGCCAGCAGTAAAGATCATTTTATTTGGAGAAATTAGTTTGGATTCTTTTATTTTTAGCGCGTCATTGATGTCAAAACCCATATATTGATAAGCTTCAATTTCATTTATATAACGAATTATATTTTCCTTTTCAAAATAGAATTTTAGTCTACTGTTTGCTCCTGATGCGGTTAGAGTTGGACCTAAACTATCAGTTTTATAAATGTATGCTTCTGAATTGAAGTTTGTGTAGTCACCCAGCTTTGATTTAACAATATTATTTTTAGTTTTTACGAATTCACTCATTTTATAATTGAATAAGTGATTTAGATTGTTTCCATCATAAGGATTATTTATTATTTTATTTAATTTAGATTTTATTTGAATTTCCTCGTTTGGAAATTCAAAATCAATTTTTTCACTTTTGAGAATAGAGACCATAAAGACTCTTTCGCGATTTTGTGAACTTCCATAATTTGCTGCGTTTAAAACTTTATATTTTGATTTATAGCCGATTTTGTCCAATATACCTATTCATTTTTCAAAATCGCCAATAAATTTTTTGCTTACTAATGCTTTTACATTTTCAAGTAAAAGTATTTTTGGTAATCTATCTGTGTTCTCATTCAGAATTCGTTCAACTTCATAAAGTAAACCACTTCTTGTGTTTTGATTCATGCCGCGTTGCTTGCCTTGTTGTGATAAGTCCTGGCAAGGGAAGGAATAAGTTAATATGTCAATATCTTTTGGTAATTTGACAATTCTTTTAATATCCGTGTGATTCTCTCTCTCTTGTTATATCTATCATTAAAATAATTGTTTTTTAGATAGGCATAAAGGTATGAAAAATAACTACGTAATTTTAGTTCGTTAAACCGGTTAAAGTAGTTAGAATTTACAACATCTTTACTATTTGAGCTAAATGTATAGTTTGAAAGTATGTCAACCATTTGATTTTTTGTTAGTTTGTTTTCTGGTTCAAGCAACCCATAGTGAATTATCATGTATGAAATAATTGCATCAATATAAAACTCACAAACGCCAACACTAATTACATCTTTATTTGAATTTTTGTATATGTTCTTAAGTGATTTATATTGACTACCTAGACCTGCAAACATCTCAAATAATTTAATCTTTTTATTCATAATATATTAATTTTAGCGCGCATGAAAATTATCAAATGTTTATTTATTAAAATTGAGATTAAAAATACACTCAAAATATTAGTATTAAAATTTACTTATTCAATTGAATTTTGCATTCATTAGTTCAAATATTGAACATCCCACACTATATTCATATATAGTTGTAGAATTAAATTATGAAAAAAATTAAGCTAATACTTTTGAGTTCAATATCGACAATAGCAACACCTATTTTTATGTCTAGTTCTTGCGCAACTAGTAAAGAAAATAATAAAGTAGCAAACACCAATAATCAGAATGAAGATGCAAATGTTAATTCTGAAGGCAATGTTGAAATTGATTCGCAAAATTCAAATGACACAAACCAACCAACAATGCCTGATTTGCTAGCTGGTAGACCAAGATATAATAGAAATCACCCTCGCAGATCTAAAAGATTAAAAGATAAAAATCAGAATCAAGAAACTGATTCAAAGAGCAAAAAAACTAATTCAAAAAAGAAAACCAAAAAACTAGAAAATAAAGCAAATTCAACTACTGGAAATGGCGAAATAGACTCAAAAAACAATTCAAAAAGTCAAAATATTTCTAATAAAAACAAATTAAGAATTGCATCTTGAAATTTAAAAAATTTTGGCGATTCATCATTGAAAACACCTAAGGCAAAAGCCATATCTTCAATTATATATAAACAAGGTTATGATGTCGTTGGATTAACAGAACTTGATTCAAATAGACCAGTTGAAAGCATCGTCGATTTACTAAACGAACTTGAATCAAAACTAGGTACAAATAATGTATGAAAATCAATTGTATCGGACGAGTATAATGCTGCAAAAGGGTATAAGAGTCAAGCTGATAAATATGCCGCGTACATTTATAAGTCAAATATTGTTGAACCATTACTTTTAAAAAATGGTAAGCAGAGCGCAACATATGATAATAGCAATTTTGAAAATAAATTTAGAGGCACTGTAAATAATTACAATAGACCTCCATTCTTGGTTCAATTTGGGTTAAGAATTCCAGAATATAAAAAAGTAAACTTTTCATATTTGCTTGCTCATTTTGATGGTCCCGGACAAAATAAACATAATCATGAGCCTAAATACCAACGCGAAAATGGTGCTCACGAAATGAATGAAGCTTGAAATATTAAAAATGTGTTTGAATGAGCGAAAAAATTAAATAATGGGGATGATGATTTAATTTTTCAAGGTGATACAAATATTTCACTTGGTAATGAAAAAGATGCATTTGGTTGGATTGGCGGTTCTACTCAAATGCCATTAAAAGAAAATGAGCAAAATAAATCATCATTATCACAAAGAATAAACTCATACTCGCAAACTTTTGACAAAATTGTTCATCAATCTAATCTAAAACATGAAAATGCAAAAGTGTATAAATTATATGATTTTGTAAATGATGGTTCATATATGTTTGAAAATATTTCATCACTTGATAAATGAGTATCATATTATAGTCAATATAAAAGATATAAGACTGCATACAATTACATATACTCAGGCGTGTCCGACCATTGCCCAATTAGCTATGATCTTATTTTAGACGCTAATGATCCAAAATAAAAAACTCGCGCACGAGTTTTTTTGTTTTCAATAGTAAAATGAATCAATTAGTAAATTTTAAACAGTAACTAAAGAATGAATTTCAATGTCTGACTTTGCAAATCTTCCACGACCATTAAGGTCTTTTAATTCAAGAAGTAGAATTATTTTTTTAACAATTGCTCCTTGTTCTTCAAGTAGTTTAACTATTGCTTCGGTTGTGCCGCCAGTTGCTAAAACATCATCAATAATTGCCACTTTTTGTCCTTTTTTAATAAAGCCGTCTTGAATTTGTAGAACATTATTGCCGTATTCTAAATCATAGTTTTTACTGATAACTTTTCCGGGCAATTTACCTGGTTTTCTGACCATTATAAAAGGTTTTTTTAATACTGCAGCTGTGGGGGTCCCAAATAAAAATCCTCTTGCATCAGGGCCCACAATAACATCACAATCTGATGCTAATACTGCCATTTGTTCAATTGTGTAATGAAGCGCTTCACCATTTGCTAATAAAGGGCTAATATCTTTAAAAATTATGCCCTTTTTAGGGAAATTATGTACATCACGAATATATTTATTTAAATCCATTTAAACCTCTAAATATTTACTGCAACATCTTCAAAAAATTCAACAATGTCGTCTTCATTAAAGTCATTAAATTTCTTGATAGTCATACCGAAGTCTTTGCCTTTTTCAACTTCTTTAACATCATTTATGTCACGTCTTAGTGTTTCAACTAATCCTTCGTGAATTAATTTACGTTTTCTAAAGACTTTAACTTTGCAACCAAGCTTTACAATACCCTCATCAAGCATAGTTCCGGCAATTGTACCAACTTTTGAGAAGTAGAAAGTTTTGATAACGTGGCCAGAACCAATTTTTTTCTCTTCATAAACGATTGCTTTTTCGCCATCTAGTAATGCTTGCATGTCTTCAATAACCTTGAAAACAACATCATAGTAAGCAATTTTAACATTTGCTTGTTTTGCGCTTTGTTTTATGTTTGTGTTTGCCTTAATTCTGAATGTAATTATTATGGCGTTTGATGCCTGTGCTAAAAGTAAATCAGAGTTAGTAACTTCACCAGTTTGAGCGCCAATAACTTTAATTACAGCATCATCATTGCACATGCCATCTAAACTTGATTTTAGAGCTTCAGAAGTTCCTTGAACATCTGAACGAATAATTACATTAAGGATTTTTTTGCCCTCTTCATTTGCCATTGCTTGAGCCTTGGCAAATAAATCTTGTTTTTTGTCCATTTGTTGTTTTTCAAGTGCGATTTTTTTGGCATATTTTTCATCATCAAAAGAAATAAATCTATCGCCAGCAAGTGGTGAGGTGTTTAGACCTGAAACTACAACTGGCATTCCTGGAATTGCATTTTCAATCACCTTGCCGGTGGTTGTTTTTAGCATTTTGATTCTACCAAATGAAGAACCAGCAACAACAAAATCGCCTTTGTAAAGAGTTCCATTTGTAATTAGCAATGTTGCAACAACACCAACTCCCTTGTCAGCTCTTGATTCAATAACAATACCTGATGAATAACGATTTGGGTTAGCTTTTAAATCCATTAAGTCTGAAAACGCAATAATATTATCTAAAAGTAAGTCAATTCCTTCACCGGTTTTAGCAGACCCATAAACTGTAATGACATCGCCGCCATATTCTTCAACAATAACATCGTTTTCAGCCAATTCTCTTTTAACTTTTTCAACATCTGCATTTGGTTTATCCATTTTATTAACAAAAACAATTATTGGTGCATTTGCAGCTTTAGCGTGTAAAATTGCTTCTTTAGTTTGAGGTTTAACTCCATCATCGGCAGCAACGACTAAAATAACAATATCAGTAACTTGAGCACCACGAGAACGCATTTCGGTAAAAACTTCATGTCCAGGTGTGTCAATAAAAGTGATCGTTCCTTTTTCATTTGATACTTGGTAAGCTCCAACGTGTTGTGTTATACCACTTGACTCTGTTTCAGCTACCTTAGTTTTTCTAATAAAGTCTAACAATGTAGTTTTTCCATGGTCAACGTGTCCCATAATTGTTATTACTGGAGGGCGTTTTTTAAGTGAAGATTCATCGTCTTCAAATTCAACTCTATTTAAAAAGTTTGATGCATCAACATTTTGTTCTTTTTTAAAGTCTAAATTGTGTTCCATACACACTTCGGCGATTTCTTCTTCGTCAAGCATATGGTTAATTTGGTATAGTTTGCCTTTCATCATGAATGATTTGATTAAATCATTCGGGTTTACACTGATTTTTTTAGCAAATTCACCTAGTGGCAGTGAATTTGTAAAAATAAATACACCATTTTTAACCTCTGTTTTGATGCTTTTTAATTGAGATTCCACATCTCGTTGATTGCTTATTCTACTTTTTTTAGACATTGTGCCTCCCTTAATTCTTTTTCAATGTTGGCATATATTTCTCTTGAAATATTAGTTCTAAAAGCTCTGTTTAAGCCTTTGGTTTTTGTTATTTGTTGCCAATTTTCTTCGTTACATTCAAAGTAGCAACCGCGACCCTTTAATTGATTTTTTAGGTCAAGAGTAATGTGATTTTGTGGTTTGTCAAAATTAACTCTTACTAGTTTTTCTGTTGGTAAAATTTTACCAGTTACAATACATTTTCTATTGGTTTGGGTTTTTTGCATTGGTTATTCTCAGTCTTCATCGACATCAAAATCACTTATATCAAAATCATCTAATCCAAAGCTTGATAAATCATCATCAACTTTGAACTTTTCAATTGCTTCTTTAACTTTTTTATAGTCTTCAACATCTATTTTAGCAGCTGCTTTTTTGTCGTTTTCTTTTTCAAATTCTTTAGATATGTCATCAATAGTAATGTTTTCTTCTTTTGGTTTTGATTCGCTATTGTGTTTTTTGAATAATTCTTCAAAGTCTAAATCAAATTCTGATGTGTCAATATCTTTGAATTCATGCTCTTGGAAGTTTTGTACATCAGAATCAAATGAGTCGGCTGAAACAGTGATTTTATCAATATCAAATAAAGGTTTTGAATATGTTCTTGATGGTCTTTGTTTGAAAAGTGGTTTAACTTGTTCTTCAGGCATTTTTGTAAATTCAATTTTTTGCTCTTTTGCTTTATCTTCGGTTATTAAATCAATATTTAAGCCAGTCAAACTTGATGCAAGAGAAACATTAACCCCTCTTCGACCAATTGCTGGAGTTAGATTATCTTTTGCTACGATAACTCAATATGAATCTTGGCGCGCATTAGCATCAAATTTATTTTTGGCAACAACATCGATAATTTTTGCTGGTGACATAGCATTTCTAATATATTTTTGCGGGTCGCTTTCAAACATTATTACATCGATTTTTTCGCCAATTATTTTATTAAGTCCCAAGATTCTTTGGCCAGATGGTCCTATTATTGCACCGAAAATGTCAAAATTTTCAGGTGCGAAGCTGCCAAGTTTGAATGATACTTTAGTTCTTTCACCAGGTTGACGAACTACATTTACGATTTCAATAATTCCGTCGTTAATTTCAGGTATATTACGTTTCAATGCTTCTTCAACATTCTCTTTTGAATCAACAGAAACTTGAACTTGACTTAGTTTTGCTTCTTCTTCAACTTTATAAACCGTTGCTCAATCGTATTGGCCAACTTTAATGTTTTTCTTAGAACTTATTAAAGAAGATGGCAAGTATGCTGGTGTAAGTGTGTTTTTATCATCAATAATTTGAACATTTCATGAACCATCTGAGTTTTTCGCATTGAATTGAATTTGAACTCTTTCGCCAATTCTATTTTTAAATGTTTCGTAAACTTTTTGTTTTCTCAGATTTGACATTCCTTGTTGAATTGATGAGTGAATAGTTTTTAGTAAAGATTGGAATTTTGTGTTTTTAAGTGCAAAATTCAATTTTGTTAAGTCAAGTTCTTTTTCAAAAACATCATCTAGTGAAATATTTTTGTCAATGGTTTTAGCTTCAGAAAGTGAGATGTATGAAGCGTGCATCAACAATGCTTCATTTTCTGATGCATTTGCATATTCGTTTGCTTCTTCATCGCTTATAACAATCATTGATTTAATGATTGGCGATAATGTTTCTGAATTATCGTCTAATTTGTACTCAACAATAACTTCTGGGTCAATTTTTGAAAGAATTTTGGTTGTTTCTTCACTAAAAACTTTGATAATGTCATTTATGTCTAATCCTTGTTTTTTTTCAAAAGATTTTACTATTTCATAAAATGCGTGTGCATTTGAATTTTCAATAGGTTTTGTCATTTTTACTCCTTAAAATTTGATGTATTTACTAATTGAAAAAATGTTATCTTTTTGAAGTTTTATTTTTCTTATATTTCCTCTTTGGTTTCATTTTATTAAAAGATATTCATCATGAACTTCTAGTAGTTTCGCAATATATTTATCAACTTTGTTTTCGTTTTTCTTTAGTTTTATCTCTAAATCTTCATTGATAAATTCATTGATGTTTTGCAAATCAATTGTTAAATCAGTCCCGGGTGAATGAATTAAAATTGAATCAAAACGCGAAATATCTTGTGTTTCAAGTCATAAATTTATTTTTCTTGATAAAGTTTCTAAATTTTCCATATCTCTATGTTTTACAGTGATATCCAGCGCAAACATGCCATCAATATGAGCCTCATTTGCTTGAATAATTTCATTTGGAAATTCCTTATTTAATGATTCAAATCAATTCATTTTTCTCCTTAAAAATAACAAAGAGTTGCGGGGGAAGCAACTCAATGATATTTGACTTGTATTTTTATTATAGCACAATAAAGTGTTAATCTAAATTTTTGTTTTAGCTGCTTAATACCCCCCAGGTTAAAAAAATGATTGAAATTATGTACATAAAATACAAATTTTTTTCAAAAAGCAATTTAATATATTTATTTAATAAATATTTTTCTTTCGAAAAATCTTAAAATAAACAAAATCATTTATTTGTAAAAAAATTTTTTTAGATTATAATAAATAAGATTTTTTCAACTAGTTATCTAGTTTTAACAATGAAAAAAGGAGGCTTATTATGGCAAATATTAAATCAAAAATTAAACACATTGCTAAATCTGAGGAAAACAGATTAAGAAATAATGCAATGAAAACGAGAATTCGTAAAGCGATTAGAGCAGCTAGAGAAGCAGTTTTAGCTAAAGCTGAAAATGCAAAAGAATTAGTACAAAAAGCTCACTCAATTATTGCTACAGCAGTTCAAAAAGGTGTTTTCCACCCCAACAAAGGTGCTAGAAAATCATCTCGTTTGGATTTATTCGTAAACGCACAAACAAAAGCTGAATAAGTTTCTACATTTAAGCAGTAAATTACTGCTTTTTTTATTCAAACTTTATTTTAGATTGAAATTTTTGTTTAAAATTTCGCAAAAAATAAAACAATGATTTTTAAAAAAACTTAGTTAATCAATAAAAAAGTTACAAATTGATGTTATTTGCAAAAGATAGTTCTCAAATTTAAATCTTGTAATTTGAGTAAATAAAAGCGTTGAGGATTAACAAGTGAGGGGGAATTATTTATAAAGCGTAGTGCTTTTATTACAGCATTCATTGATTATCTAAAATTGTTTCTTAGTTTCATACCTTATTGCATTAATATTTAAATATCTGCACGGATAAGTGTTTATACTTTGCTTAAATTTTATAATGCCTTTATCTTTCCCTATTTTCCTTTTTTGAATGTTTTTTCAATATTAAATGATTAATTGAATTAAATTATTGCAATTAAAAAACAAGCCCAGAAGGCTTGCTTGATGAATTTAAATTATCCAAGAATTTCTTTAATTACAGTAGCAATTTTGTCTTTGTTTACCATGAATTTGCTTTCAAGAGCTGGTAAAGGTACTGTAACGTCAGGTGTGTTTAGACGAACCGGTGCTGCCACTAGGTGGTCAAATGCTTTTTCGTTTACACGAGTAATAACTTCAGCTGCAACTGAACCTGATTGAACTGCTTCTGAAACTACTAATAGACGACCTGTTTTCTTAACTGATTTGATAATTGTTTCTGTATCGATTGGTTTGATTGTTCTCAAGTCAATAACTTCGATTGAGTAATCTTTTCCTTCTTCAGCTAATGATTTTAGAGCGTTAATTGTTTCGTGAACCATGTGTCCGTATGTAACAACTGTTAAGTCATCACCTTCAATTTTAACATCAGCTTTACCAATTGGAAGTGTATAGTAACCAGCTGGAATTTCTTGTTTGAATGAACGATAGTCGTGTTTGTGTTCTAGGAATACTACTGGGTCATTGTCTTCAATAGCTGCAATCAATAGACCTTTTGAGTCATAAGGAGTTGATGGCATAACTACTTTAATACCTGGTATGTGTGCGAATAATGCTTCTAGCGATTCTGAGTGGTGTTCTAGAGCTCTAACCCCACCACCACAAGGCATTCTTAATACTAGAGGTGCAGATAATTTTCCACGTGATCTGTTTCTAATACGTGCTGCGTTACCAAATAATTGAGCTAGACCATAGAAGATAAATCCTGAGAATTGAATTTCAGCAACTGGTCTTAATCCAGCAACAGCTGAACCGATTGCAGAACCAACGATAGCTGATTCTGAAATTGGAGCATCAAATACTCTTTCTACACCATATTTAGCTTGTAAACCTTGTGTAGCACGGAAAACACCACCTTCAAAACCAGCATCTTGACCATAAACAATAACTGATTTGTCTTTTTCCATCATAACGTCTAAGGCGTTTGTAATGGCTGCTATATTATTTACTTTAATTGTTTCCATATTTTTCTCCTTTATTGTTTATTATTCGAATCTTCTGTTAACTTCTCTTTGTTCGATTAGTTCTTCAGGTAAAGTTTCGTATGTGTATTTGTAAATGTCGTCAAAGCCTTCTGTAGCCATTGTTTCTGTTGATTTTTCGTAAGCCACTTTAGCATCTTCTGTGCCTTCTTCGAAGAATTTATTTTTTTCTTCTTCAGTAACAATTCCATTGTCAAATAGGTATTTTTCAATACGGTGGAATGGTTCTCATTTTTCGTATTCGATTTCTTCTTCTCTTGTACGGTATACACGTGGGTCATCACTTGTAGTGTGTTGTCCTTGACGTCATGTAACCATTTCAATTAGAACTGGACCATTTCCTTCACGAGCAAATTCAGCAGCTTCTTTTAATGTTTCGTAAGCAGCTAGTAGGTCGTTACCATCAACACGTAATGAAGGGATATCGTATGATAGACCTCTTTGTGATAGAGTTTTAACTTTGTAACTATTGTGTTCAGGAACTGAGATAGCTCATCTGTTGTTTGCAATAACAACAACAACAGGTAGGTTAAATAATGAAGCTCAGTTTAAACCTTCATGGAATTCACCTTCGTTTGTTCCACCATTACCAATAATTGTAAAGGCAACATTTCCATTTCCTTGAACTTTTAGAGCTTTACCAACACCAGCAGCTTGTGAAATTTGTGAAGCAATAATAACTTGAAGTGGAGTTGTATTTGATTTAAGTTTTGAACCTAATTCAGAACCTCTTCAGTATAGGTAAATTGATTCCATTGATTCACCACGAGCTAGCAATGCAGCTAAAACACGGTAGTGAGGAATGAATCAGTCTTCTTTTTTCATTACAAAACCTAGAGCGGTTAAGTATGCTTCTTCACCAAGTGCAGTAGCAAATGTTCCAAGACGTCCTGTTCTTTGTAGTGTCAATGCGTAGGTGTCTCAAGCACGAGCTTTGATCATATTGTGGTACATGTCTTTTAGCTCTTCTTTTGAAGCAGTTGTTTTGAATGATTTGTCAATTAGATCACCATTAATGTCTAAGAAACGAATCATTGTTTCTGGGCAGTTCATCACTTTGCCCGGTTCGATGAATTTGTATTTCATTTGGAATTCCTTTCATTGAATAATTTGCGTATTTTTGATACGTAATTATTATAAAGCATTAACTAAGGTATATAAAAATATTTTCATATTGTCTTAAAAAAACAATTAAATGCATTTTTGCCCCATTTAAGGCCAGTTTATTTAGTTTTTCATTTATTAACTTTGAAAAAATGACTTTTAAAATTCGATTTAAATTTAATGCAAAAAAATAATTTTAAAAAATAATGGAATTGATTTCATTTCGCAACAAAACTTTATGAAATAAATTAATTATTTTGATTGTGTGCAATTGAAATGAAACCATGCATAAATCATTTCGTTTTTAAAATAATAAAAATTATTGTAATATTAATAATATGAAATATGCAATAGTTATAGACTCTTCTTGTGGTTTAACTCAAGAACAAGCCCATAAATTAGGCTGACATTTTTTACCATTACATATCAATATCGAAGGCAAAGAATTTAAAGATGGTGTTGATATTACTCCTGAAAATTTATTCAATTTTTATAATAAAAACTCAAAAGCTAAAACATCAGCAGTTAATTTAGGTTATGCAGAAGAATTGTTCAATAAACTTTCAAAAGATTATGACAGAATTATTGTATATCCAATATCAAAACATCTTTCTGCTAGTTGTGCTTCATTGACAACATTAGCCAAAGATTTTGAAAAAGTAAGAGTTGTAAATTCAATTCAAGTTTTACAAATGATTTTGATTGATTTAGTTTGATTTGAACATCAAATGTCAATTGATTCTTCAAGATTAGATGAGTATATTGATATTTTAGAAAAAGATAATTTATGACATCGAAAATCAATTTCATTGATTCCTAAATTTAATAGTTATTTAGTTAAAGGCGGGCGCTTGCATCCAGCTGCTGCAGCCGTTGCTAAATTACTAAAAATTGTGCCAATTATTTGTTGAAAAGATGGTCAACTATTAAAAGAAGCTGTTGGTAGAACTTTTTCCAAAACAGTTCTAAAAGCAATTGATTTAAAAAAAGAAATCTTGCCAATTGAAAAAGGTAAGGAATTATATGTTATGTCATTAGATTCTCATTCAGATATTGCTGAACGAGATGATTTGTTGAATAATATATTCGAGAAATTTGGTATTCATTCGATTCATGGCTTAATAGCGCCAGTAGTTGGAATTCACACCGGTCCAGAAGCCTTAGCAATTCTTGTGTACGAGATGGAACCAGTAGTTGCACAAAAGTGCTGTGAATTCTTTAAAAATCTTGGATATATTTCAAAACAATAAGTTAAATGATTAATTGTTGCGAAAAAACTCATATTAAAACACATCAAGCAATAAATCTTGGTGTGTTTTAATATTGAAGAATTGGAAAATATTTTATTGTTTATAATTTCACATTATGACGAAAATAGGTTCAAATAGTAAAAATGTGCTAGTTAGCATTGAAAATTTAAAGTTTAAGTACAATAAAAAATCTACTGATTATGATTTAGAAATTCCAAATTTAGAAATTGAAGAGGGTAAAATTATTTCTTTATTAGGTCCTTCTGGGAGTGGAAAGACCACATTATTTAATATTCTGTTGGGTTTCTTAAAACCTGAAAATGGGAAAATTTTAATCAAAAATAATTTAAAAACACATGAAATTGCATATATCATGCAAGAAAATTCAATTTATGAAAATGTTTCTGTTTTTAATAATATTTTTTTAAGTGCAAAAAATAATAGAAATTGAATAGATTCATCTAGAATTGAATTTTTAGGCGAATTTTCAGATATTAAAAATGATCAAAAAATAAGTAAATATTTTGATGAATATGTATCTTTTTCAAAAGAAAAAGAAAAAAATGATTGAAAGATAAAATTTGCTTATTCTAAACTTTGATTTGCGATTTTGTTTACCAAAAAAATTAGAAAAAAATGAACTCTGCTTAAAAACTTGGCACTTAAAAAATTATTTAAAAAAGAGCTGGATACTCTTGCTAAAAAATTAGAAATAGATCATTTAATTAATAAAAATGTTGATGAACTTTCTGGGGGTCAAAAGCAGCGAGTGGCATTTGCAAAAGGAATAGTTAAGAGAACTAACTTTGTGTTGATGGATGAACCATTTTCTGCTCTGGATGCTAAAATCAAGGAATCAACAATAGATTGATTGTTAAAAATTAAAAATGAATTTAACTTAAGTATAATCATTGTCACTCATGACCAACAAGATGCAATGAAAATTAGTGATAAAATTATTCTTCTTTCCAATGGAAAAGTTCAACAATTTTCCACTGGTCAAGAAATGTATGAAAATCCAGCTAATTTATTTGTTGCAAAATTTATTGGTTCCCCTGAAATTAATTTTATAAAAGAAGAAGACAATAAATTATTCTACATTCGTCAAAATAAAATTAATGTTTCAATTCTTAAAGAAGGAAAATATAAAATAATGAACAAAAAACATTTTGGCGATAAAGTTCAATATCAAATTGAATTCGAAAAAAATAATATTTGATCAATTGTTTTAAATGAAGATAATTTAAAAATCGGTGATTTTGTAGATATTGATTACTCAAAAAATGATGTTCTGATTTTTGATAAATGTGGAGAAAGAATAAATGAATAAGAAAATATCTAGAAACGCGTTAAATATTTTTCAAATATTTTTGCTTATATCCCCTTTGTTAATTTGCATATTACTTTTTAGCTTAGTTCCTATATTCTTAACACTGCAAAAATCATTTAAATATTTTCCCTATTCACATACAAAATCAATATATACGTATAATTTTGGTAACTACAAAAATATATTTAACGATTCTCAATTTCATCATGCGATTTTGAATACAACAACTACAACATTTATTGGTTCATTTAGTGCAATGTTATTTGCTTTAATGTTTGCCATTTTAATCGAGCACGTTATTTCTAAAACTGCAAAAAATGCCTTTTTAACATTGATTTATTCACAATTTTTTATTTCATCATTTGCCGTTGGTATTGCTTTTACAGTGTTTTTCGGAAGCAAAGGACTATTTTATAAACTACTTGGAACTGAATATCATTTTACGTATGGTGAAAAACGTTTGCCAATTTGAGTATATTACTCATTATTTCAATTTTGAAGAGCCTTGCCATTTAATTTAGTTTTGTTTGCTTCAGCAATTAACAGAGCGAACTCAAAATATTCAAAACTTATAAAAAATGATAAATTAACATTATTGCAAAAAATTAAATTTATTTATTCAAATGAAATTGAAAAAGTCTTTTTTGTAATACTTTTTACTAATTTTATTTTTGCAACCCTATTGCTACCTGACGCAATATTAGAAAGTTCTTTTGATGTTGATTTAAATCACGCCCACACTCTTACAAGTTATGCAATTAAGTATTCAGGCGGAGGCTCAAATCCTTCCCTTAAATATGAAAAAGGTTATGCCGCTGCATTTTTTAGCTTTATATACTTAGTTTTTTTGATGTTTATAATCTTGGTTTTAAGACCTTCATTTATTAAAAAAATAATAAATTTTGCGCAAAAATACAAAGCAAAATCTCGGAGAAAAAATGAGTGCTAAAGTCGTTATTAAAGAAATTTTAAGGTACATTTTTATTGGACTTTTGGTTATTTTTGTTTTATTTCCAGTTTATTATTTACTGCTTTTTTCACTATTATCGTCAAATTCAATTAAGGATTCAAGCTATAACTTTGTAATTCGCGAGTGAAATTGAAGTAATTTTGGAAAACTTTTTGACAAACAATTTTTTGATGCTTTATTTTATACATTTGTTTTTGCTTCAACATTAATTTTACTTCGTCTAATTACTTATTCATTGGCGATAGCGGGTCTTTTAAAAATGAAGCCATTGTTGCAAAAAATATTTCAATATTTCTTTTTGTTAATAAGTTTAGTGCCTGAATTTTCAATATTTTTAAGCTTAAAAATCACACTAAATGATTTGCATATTTCGTCAATATTTTTTACAACTATAACTAACGCAATTTTTTCATTTTTTAGTTTTACTTATGTATTTAATTTGGCAAAAAGCACATCGAATAAAAAGTCTAAACTAATGATAAATGACAATTTGCGCTGATACCAAAAAATCATTTATGTATATTTACCAAAACTTAAATTAGCATATTTTTTAATGATAATTTTTACATTTATTTCGGTTTGAAATGATTATTTGTGACCAGTGTATATTTTACAAGGGACAAACATTCAAAATATAACAATTTGATATAGAAACTTATTTGTTACTTCTGGCGGCGCATTAATCAATATTCAAGCTGCGGGCGCGATTATATCAATAGTCATTCCACTAACAATATATGGAATTTTTGCAAAAAAAATCAATAGATTTAATTAATAAATATATCCTAGCAAACTATTTAGATTAGTTCATATAGGATATATTTTATTTACTATAATGGCCTAAAATCAATTCAAAAGGTATAAAACGTGAAAAATTTTCATATTTTGTTGGTAATTAGGGCTTGTAATTTCCATTTTTGGAGTATAAATATGGGGAATACGTATAAATTATTATATTTGGAGACGGGAAAATGAAGAATAGAAAAATATTGATTGCAGGAGCAATAATTGCTTCTACTACACCTTTAATTGCTGCAGCTTGTGGAAGTAAACCAGTTGAAAAAAGTGATTCAATTTTATTTAGTTTAGCACAAGGAAAAAACTGGCCATTACCAACAGCACTAACCAAATTTATTGATTATTACAACAAAAATCAAAGCCATATTGAGGGCTTTAAAAAAGTCAAAGCAAGTTTTGCTGATGAACATAAAATTTTTAGTGAATTTGGATTAATTAAAGATGTAAAAAATAAACTAGAAACAAATGAAATAAATAAAGTACCAAACTTGATTTTAGGGGCGCAATCAAGTGCTTACATTATTAATCAAGATAATAGACTTCTTGATGTTAGCGATGTTGGGGTTAATAAAGATTTATTTGAAAGCAATATTGCAAATTTACACTCAAAATTATCAGGACAAAGCGCTGATAAATTATACAATTTGCCTTTTGACAATGCTGATGTTGATTCAGTAGTTTATAACTTAGATTTAATGCGTTTAATTTTTGAAAAAATCAAAGAAGGCGGCGGAACAGTCAAAGAAGATTTTGAACTTTATAAAAAAGCTCAAGAATCAAAAGATAAAGGTTCAAATGTTCCGGAAGAAAGTATTTTTAAAGCTTTAAAAGTTAAACAAAATGCTTTTAAAGATTTTACAGTTGATAAAACTACATTCGAATCAATTAAATCAATCAGAGAGTTTGCTAAAAAATTTGCTCAAGGTGTTGAATTGGAACAAGCAAAAATCAATTCAAATACAATAAATGGTGAAGTTTTATCAATTGATTATCAAATTGACACATTTTTCAAAGAACTTTATGGTGAGATTCCAGAAAACAAAGAGCTTTATGAACTTGTTAAGACAAATGATAAAAATCAGCCAACAAAAATCAATTACAATTTAATTGATAATCAAGAAGTTTTAGGCAAATTTAAAGAATTATGAAAACAATACAATGAGTCAATTGTTAGTCTAAAAAAACAAAATGTTGGTGATAAAAATGAAACCAAAGCATTTCAATCTATAAAATATATGGCCAATAGTAATCTTGAATGAGGCTCATGAAATATAATGTTCTATAACAGTGCAATTAGTTTTGCGGCAAGTGTCGGCGCAAACCAAAATAGACAAACACCTTGAGCAAATTACTATTTTGTTAATTTAACAAAATTACAAACTCAAGAACGTTTCAATAAAAATGCTAAAGATGAAGATGTTTGAATGCAACCCCAAATAACTCTAACTAAACCTGGTGGTCGTCATTACTTTTTAGAAGGCGGTTCAAGTATTATCCCTATTAAACATGGAGATGAAAAAGATAGAGCAACAAAATTGTTTATTAAATGACTATATACTGGTAAAAATGATATTTTAAATCCAGGGGTTTTAGAAGACAACTGAAAAACTTTTGCTAAAACATCAGGATACATTATTCCACTAAAAAGCGTTGCTAATGAGCAAAATTTAAGATTTATAAAAGATGAAATTACTAAACTAGAAGCGGTTGCTAAAGATTCAAATAGTGATGAAAAAACAAGAAATGCTGCAATCGATGCTAAAAACTATTACACATCAGCTGCAATTTCACTTGAATCAATTCTTAAATTAAGTAAAACTGATGAAAAAGTTAAACCAATGGCCATGGTAACAGATGATTTAACAGCAACAATTGCAACATCAATTGATAAAGCTTTATTTAACACAACAAAATATGACAGTCCTGAACAAGTTGATGCTGAAAAAATTGCTCAAACTATTAAATCTGCTAAAAATAACTAGTATAAAAAAACCTTTGTTTTGATGATTAAATTCATTAAGAACGAAAGGTTTTTTTGTTTTCAATTGAAAAATGAGTTTATTGGTAAATTATTTATCTAAAAAAGGTTCTAAAATATTAATAAAAGCTTGTCAGTTTTCTTCAAACATCATATGACCTGTTTTAGGAATATAATGTGTTTCAATATTCTTGACCTGTGAATTGAAATAACGTATACAATTTTCGCGGTCAATCACTGCGTCTTTTTCCCCTAATATAAGAATAGTAGGTACATTAATTGAGTTTAAGCCTTTTTCAATTTCGTCAATTAACTTCGGATCCGGCAATGAATAACCCAATTTAATTGTATTTTCATAGTTAAATGCTTTAGGATCGAAAAATTCTCTTGTATTTTGCATTCATTTTTCATCATTTGTGAAACGTGAAATATCGTAATATAGACCTTCTAAAAACTTCAAGTATTCTTCAAAAGTTTTGGGAAAATATGTGTTGTAAAATACTTCTCTAGTTACTAATGATGATCTATTCATTGGTGCTACATAAACCATTTTTTTAAATAATTCAGGACGCATTTTATAGGCTAATGATATGGTTCCTCCACCCATTGAATGACCAATCAAAGTAACATTTTTTAATTGATTTTTTTCAATGAATTCTACCAACAATTTTGCAAATTGATACACGCTAACTTCATGTCCATTTACGGGTTCTACTTGATTGTTGCCCGGAAATTGTATTGCATAATAATTAGATTTTGTTCAATATTGTTCAAAAATTTTAAATCTACCAGCACTTGAGTTAAAACCATGAACAAATATTATATTTTCGTTTTCATTATTATTGTCTTTGAAAACGAAATCATAGTCATAAATTATTTTTTTCATCTCTCTCCTTGCTTAATAATATTTAATATTCTAATACAAAGATAATTAATTTATATAAATTAGCCAAAATCAATTTAAAAATCAATATATATGGAAAATATTTCTTAAATTTTCGCCTTAAAAATCTCAAAATTTTTTATTACTTTTTAAATAAATATTTTAAAAAAGTAATAAAAAAAATGGCAGGAGTGACAGGACTCGAACCCATAACACACGGGGTTGAAGCCCGTTGTTCTACCATTGAACTACACTCCTAGCGTTCCATATAATTATAACTAAAAAATAATAAATTTAAAATTTTAAGAATATAATTAACTCATGCCCAGTTTAAAACTAATTTATAGCTATAAAAGTAGATCTTTTTTTACATATGAGTTAACTAGTTTATCTATTTATTTAGCATATTTTATAGCTTCAGGTTTTTCGGTCTTTTTAGCATATATTCCATTTGGGCCAGCATGACTGACTTACTTACCAGTGATTTTGGCAATTGCAATTGTTCATCTGGGTTTTAAGGGAGCTTTTGTTAGTGGACTGGGATTTGGTTTTTCTTCTTTTATAGCTTCTATAATTGTTGGTTTAATTTGATTTCAATATGTAGATGTTTCAATTTTGCCTAGATTTTTTGTTGGAATAGGCACCTATCTTGCATATTTATTATTGAGAATGAATAATAAACCTAAATTATGAAAGTTCATAATATTGACTTTAATTGCCACGGAGTTAAATACTTTGTTTGTATTTACTGCATTATATGTTCACTCAAATTTTATTAACACACTTGCTGGTTTGCCAGGTTTAAAAACTTTTATAGTATTAAATACAATTAACTTGATTTTTGAGCCTATTGCTAATGTTTTAATTGGTTTAGCAGTTTATATTCCATTAATAAATTTTAGAAACACATATCAATACAAAAAAACAATCACTTGATAATTTACTAATTCAATTGTAAAATGAATTAATTTGCAAAAATATCTTGCTAGGCGGGATATTTATTTTTTTATTTGGTTATGTTGGGGGGGGTGTATTTAAATTTAATCGAAATTTTGCATAAAAAATCAAATCGTTATATTCAGATATTTGATTTTTATTTTCAAAACATTTGACCAATGGTTTAAATGTATGAAATAGCATAAAAAAATAATAGATGAGCTATTAGTATTATTTTCTTGATTTGTTTACATGTTTTATTTTTGTGATAAACAAGATTGAAGTATAAAGTGCTTAATATTTATTGTTACTACTTTTGTGTTTTTTTAATAAAAAACAACGTAATGTTAACAATTACGTTGTGTGGATTTTTTAATTGCTATTGAATATTTTTAGCTATTAATTCTTCCTCTTTGATGCTGTCTCCCTTATTTACATTGGTATCGAAATTTTGTGTGGCAACGTTGGGATCGTTTGGATCATAGCTGTCTTTTTTACTTTCGTAATCCTCTTTGATGTAGATTAAAGGAATTATATAGTTTTTATCATTAGGCATACCAATTATCTTTAAGTCCAATTCAAGCCCATCATCATCACCGGACTTAAATGATATTCCTCATGCATGATAATCATATATTCTACCTAACCGTTTAAATTGTATTTTATTTGGATCATAATAATCAAGTGAATCTCGTGCAATAGAAGGTTTTGCAAAACTTCTAAATTTTGGATCGGCATTTCAATTAATAGTTAAATTATTATATTTTGAATTATATTTTGTTTTATCTAATGTAGGGCGAGCATTTTTTAGATTAGTTTTAATTTCTTCTTTATTATTATCTAAATACATAAATGATATTATTAATCGACCATTCTTTACTCTTCATTTTCCGTTGCCAATAAGTCTTAATACTTCTTTTTTGAATATTTTATACTTGGTGCGCAAATATACATCTAGCATGATGCGATTTACATCGTGTCCATTTATACCGTAATTCTCAAGGTTTGTCTTAGTTAACCCATCGAAAAAGTCTTTATTATGCTTAATAGTTGAATTGTAGAATTCTTCTCAACCATCGGATTTTATAGAATCATTTTCCGCCCTATTATTTATATAATCATGGGAATCTTTTATTGTATCAACATATTTTTTAATAATATCTTTAGCTAATTTTAGTTTTTTGCCTTTTTCTTGAATTGAATTATTTTCAAGGTTTTGTTCATACTCTTGTTTGTACTGAGTAACTTGTTTTTCTAGGTGGCTTATTAATTCATTATTTTTTCGTTTTAGGTTTACACTTGTTATTGACTGATTATATTGTTTTAAATCATTAATTTTATCACTTATATCTTTAATTGAATCATTATATTCTGCAGCCTTTGAATTTACTTTTTCTTTATTTGATTTTGCTTTTAACTCGTCATAAATTCTTTGGGCTTCATCCTTGCCATTTGCATTAATAATTTGCTCTTTTGTTGATGCTTTATCAGCTTCAACTTTTTCTAACTTATCAACTTCGCTAATTAATTTTTGTTTGTCAGCATTTAGTTGACTAGCTTCCTTTTCAACTTTCTTGATAGATTCAGAATCAATAGCTTGTTTTAATTTATTCTTTAGATTTTGTTTATCTTTATCGCCTAAATAAGGAAAAGTAACTTTATTATCTAATTTATTGATTAAATCTTCTTTTTGTGTTTTTAAAGTAGCAAAATCGTTTTTGATTTTGTTGTATTTATTTTTGTCATCTTCGTTTACTAATTTGTTTTTTTGTTCATTAATAAAGTGCTCAGTAAACATGTCACTATATTTTATGTTTTCTTCAAATAAATCTTGTTTTTCTTTATTTTTGTTTGTTAATTCTTCAACTATTTTGTTTATTTGCTCTTTACTTGCATTTGTTGTATTTTTTATTTGATTGATTTTTTGCGTTTTTTCGTTATTGCTAATAAAGTCAAGATATCTAATTTTTGATTCAGCATCTAGTTTTTCTGATTCTAAAACATCGCCTTTGGCTTTAGCAACAATTGCTCTAATGCCTGTTTCGTCATCTTTTTTGTTTATTTCGTTAATCAATTGCTCTTTATTATTAATATTTAGTTTATTAATTTCATTAATTGCATTTTGTTTAGCTTTTTCCAATTGCGCTTGATTTTCCACATTTTCAACATCGACTTGACTTTGTGCTTTTGTTAATAAATCTTTAAGTTCTGTTTTTTTATTTTCAGGAATTTTGTTTTCAGAATTATTAATAAATTCTTTAACTTTTGTCTTAGAATTATTAATATGTTTTTTTTCTTCTTTGGATGAAGTTGCCTTATTTAGTTTTTCTGATTTGATATTATTAGATAATTGATTTTTATATTTATCAGTAAAGTCAAAAGTATTGATTTCTGAAATCAATTTTGCTTTTTCATCATTAATTTTTGAGTATTCTTCTTTAATTTTTTCGTAGTTAGATTCGTTATATTCATTGATTTTACTAATGAATTCGCTAATTTCATCTTTAGAAAGATTTTGCAATGTTCTTACAAACTTTTTATATTGTTCTTTTTTATTAGCTAGATTTATTTCATCACGAATATTTGCCAATTCTTGCGGAGTATTAGCTAAAGCTATTTTTACTGAAAAGTGCTCAATTTGTTCTTCGTTAAGGTTATTTGCCGCCTCTAAAACCTTAGTTATTGTGCTTTTCATTTTATCTAGTGAAGCAACTTTATTGTTTTCATTATTTAATTTTAATTGTCCAATATGTTTAAGACCTTTGTCGTATTCTGCATCCTTAATTTTTGTTTCTAAATCTTTTATTGATTCATTTGTTGTGTTGTAATTATCAAATTCTTTTGATAATTCATCAAAATCAGTGCTATTTGCGATTTTTCGTTTAGATTTATTAATTTTTGTTTCTAATTCATTTAATTTTTGGTCAATATTATTTGAAATAACTGCTAATTTTGGTTTAGTATTTTTTAGTGCTTGCTCTGATTTTGAAATAATATCTTTAAGTTGTTCATTTGCTGCTAAAACAGACTCGTTTAAGCCTTCTTCTGATTCAACAATTTTTACTGTGCTATTTGCTTTGGTTATGTTTTTTTCTAAATCAGTAATGAAATCTTCAATCTCTTTAATATTGTTGCCAAGATTTGCAGATTTATTGATTTTGTTATTTAACTCATTAATTACATTGTTAATTGCTTGTAAATATTTATTGTTTTTTTGTTCTTCATTAACGTTTTTTAATTCCTCAATTAGTTTTTTAACTTCTTCAATTGCCTGTTTTAGTTCTTCATTTAAAGTTGATAAATTGTCAACGTTTGATTGAGAATCCTGAACTTTTTGTTTAGAATTCTCGACTTTTTTAATTACTGTTTCTAATTTAATGTCAGCTGCTTGAAGTCTAGGCTTGTCAATTTCATAGGTTTCTTTTAATTGTTTTTTGGCTTCATTTGAAGTTTTTATTGCTTCATTGTACATGGTATCAAATGCAGATTTATTTTGCTCATAACGCAATTTAGAATCTTTAATTTTAGCTTTTAATTCGCTAATTGAATTTTTAAAATTATCAATTTCATTATTGATTTTATCGTTAGTTTCGTATTCTTCTTTGTTATATTCATTGAATTTTCGATTGAATTGTGCTAATTTTTGTTCAGCTTCATCAATAGCATTTTTTAATGAATCAACAGAACCTTTATTTTGGTCAAGTTTATCACTGGTGTTATTAACATCAATTATTTGCTCTTTTATCTCATCATTAATTCTTTTAACTTCTCTTGGGTGCGAATGATTTTTTTGAATAATAATTGCAGAAGTAGCGCCAACTGCGCTACCGCTTGCGATAAGAACTACGCAATTAAATAGTCTCCGCTCTGTAGATTTACGCATAACTTACTCCTTATTGGTTTATAAATATATAAAAAAGAATTTTTTATCTATTATTTAGTTAATCTCTTACATTTTACCTTTGTGCAAAAAAAAAAAAAAAATAGCCCGCAAGCTATAAATTTTCTGGTATTTTATGAAAATACCATATTTTTTGGGTGTAAACTAATAAAATATTTTTTTATTCGCTGTGTTTGTAATAAAAAACGAATAAGTTTTGCAGAAATTAGTTTTTTCTACAATGATTTAATATAGGGGTCTTAATATTTTATAGATGGTTCAGTGGGAACTATAATTACATATCTTGGTTACCGTGTATGAATACTAGACTAATTTTAAGTGACTCTCATTAAATCATTTTGATTGATCTTTTTCAGTCGTATATGTTATTCTGTGCGCTGTATTGTTTCAATAGTTATGGTGTTCTGGTATTGTGACAACACCATATCATGTTCTTTGATCGACGATTAATTTATATTTTATATTATCTTCATCACCTGTGCTAAATATAATGCCTTTTGGGAAATAATCCCAGTGATTTAACTGTCTAGATCTCACAGCATCAGTTTTATGGCCCTTATCAGCATTTCAATTAATGTTGAAGTGTAAATATCTTGGACTATATCATCTATCATCTAAGTGAACTCTTGTGCTTTGATTATTTGCACCTGGGTTTTCTATTCATGCATATGATATATGCATAATTGTATGATTGTTTCACCATACTTCACCAGTTAGCGATCATTTACCATTTCCAATTAATTCTATTATTTCTTTTTTGAACACTAATCGTTTGACATTTAATATCGAAACTTTTGATGCTTCTTTAATCGCCTCTGTATATTGACCTAATTCTTTAACTCCATTTGTACCAAGTATTCTTAATAATTCTGGATTTTTAAAATCAATTCAATGTTTAAATTCATGCCATGCAGAATTTTTAATGTTTTCATTTCTTGCATGTTTGTCTAAATAGACTTTTACATTTTCTAATGATGATTTATATTGAGTCATTGCATCATTGTTTTTATCAATGCTTTGTGTCTTTATATGTAGTAAATTATTATTAAAATTAGATTCATATTCACTTTCAACATTAGAAATAATATTTTCATTATTTTGCACTATTGATTGGTTAGCTATTTTTAAGTCACGATCGCCAATGATATTATCATACTCTTTAATTCTATGAATTGTATCCTTATATGAATTTAGCGAATCTAAATATTTATCAATGATTTTTTTATTTGTGGCCATCTCTTTATCAATTTCGGATTTTAGTTTGTTAAATGCTTCTGTATTGTGGTCTTTTTTCAATCTTTCTATGCCAATTTTATTATTTCATTTTTCTTTATCTTTGTTTTTTAGATAACGTGTTTCACTCACTTCTTTACTTAATGTATTGTGTTTAGTAATTAAATCAATTTTTTCAGCATATCATTTTTCAACTTCTTGGGATTTTGTAATAGCCTTATTAAATTGATTTGAATTAAATTGATACCCTGTAAACGTTTTACTTAATTCAAGTTTTATATTGTTTACTCTATTCACGTCATTTTTTAATTTTTGATTTAATGAAGATAATTCGTTTTTATCCATCATTTTATTATCATTATCATTAAGAATGTATGAATCAAACAATTTTTCAACATCTTGGTATAAATTATTAAATTTTTGAAGTGATTTCATTACTATATAATCTATTATTTTTTTCGATAATTTTATCTATTGTTTCATTATTTTGTAGCATATTTTGATTGATAAATTCTTGAATATTATTAACGTGTTTTCTTATTGCTTCATCATTTTTTTCACGCGATATCTCTTCTATTATTTTTTTAACATTATTTAATGAATTAATTGCAGCATTGTGTTTAGGATAATTTTCTTTTCATTTATGAAATTCAGATTGAACAACTTTGATGTTTTGCTCTGTATCATTCTCTTTTAATTTGTTAATCAACTGGTTTTTAGCAGCATCAGGTATTTGATTTTTATTTTTAGCATCATTAATTGAATTAAACAATGCAGTTTCCTTATCAAAAATATTTTTTACGTCATTATATTTGTTGATAGCATTTTGTTCGCCATCCGTTGATTTAATTGAGTTTATTGCACTATCTTTTGTTTCTTGTTTTAATAAACTATTTGTATTGTTTAAATTTCTAATTTTTTCCGCTTGAACTTTTTTCTTATGATTTAATGTTTTTGCTTCTTGAAGTAATTGCTCAATTTTATCTTTGTTTGCTTTCTTAATTTGCTCAATATATTTACTTTTTTCATTATTTGATAGATATTCATGTTTTTGAATGTTTGAAGTTGAATCATTTTGTTTTGATTTTAAAGCTAAATCATCATAAATTTTTTGTGCTTCTTCACGTGTTGATGCGTCTTTAATTTTTTGAATAGCTTGTTGTTTTTCATTATTAACATTACTTAATTTATTTACTTTATCAATTAAATCTTTCTTAAAGTTATTTAAATTATTTGCATCTCGTTCAATTTTTTGAATTTGTTCTGATGTTGTAGCGTTAATTAGTTCTTTTGTTAATTTTTTAACATCATTTGTACCTAATGAATTGAAATTATTGTTGCTTTGGTCAAATTTGTTTTTTATTACTCTTTTTTGATTTTCAAGTTTAACAAAATCATCTTTTACTTTTGTATAAGCAGTTTTTTCATCATTATCAGTTATTGATTTTTTAATATTTTGGTTAAAGTATTCTTTGTTGAATAATTCTGAGTTTTTAATTGTATCAAACAAATTTTGTTTTTCAGTGTTTTTCTCAGTTATTCTTTTTACTATATTTTCAAGTTCATTGTGATTATCAGTAGTTACTTTTTCAATTTCTGCAATGATGCTTTGTTTTTCATTTTCACTTATGAATTCTAATTTTTCAACTTTAGATTCTGCTTCTAATTTAAGTGATTGAAGTTTATCGCCTTTTATTCTTGAAACAATTGCATCAATTGATCTTTCATTATCTTTTGAATTTATTTCTTCAGTTACTTGTTTTAATTCTTCCGGTTTATCTTTAAGAATTTTTTTGGCTAACTCAATAGCTTCGTGTTTTTTCTTTTCTAATGTTGCATCATTACGAAGCTTCGTAATCTCTTCCTTAGTTTTAGCGTCTGTAAGACCTCTTGTAAGTTTTTGTTTTCTTTCATCTGAAACAAAGTTTTTAGGGTTATTAATAACACCCTGAACTTGTTGTTTTAGGTTATTTAATTGTGAAATTTTGTCTTTTAGATCTTTTGCACTATCTAAATCAGATTCTTTAATTTTGTTAGTAAATTCTTTTTTAGTTTCTTCATTGAAGTTTAATTTATTGATTTCATCAACTAGTAGTTTTTTGCCATTATTTAAATTATCAGCTTCAGATTTAATATCATTAAATTGATTATTTGCATCACTTTCAATGCTGTTTATATTTTCAACTTTTTTGATTAAAGTATTTTTTTCTTCTTCCGAAATATATTGTGTTGCTAAAGAGTTTACGTGCTCTTTTACTTGCTTTTTAATTTTGTCTAATTCATTCGCTTTTTGTGTGATTTGGTCAATTTCTACTTTAGTTGAAGCACCATTTATTTGTTCTTCAAGAAGCTCTTTTTGAGCACTATTTAAGCTTTCTAATTTTTGAATGTTATCAATTGCAGATTTTTTGCCATTATTTAATTCAATTGCTTTATCAAGAACTTTTTGTGGAGTATTATTTGGGGTTTTTGTAGCGCTATTTGCATTTTTTATGTCTTCTAAAAATCTTTGTTTGTCACTAGTTGTTAAGTTTATTAGATTATCAATTTGTGAATATTTAGATTTTTTATCATCTTGTAAGGCTTGAGCTTCATCTATTATTTCTTTGACTTTTTCTTTAGAAGATGCACTAATTAATTCATTAATAACTGAATGTTTTTGCTCATTTGATAAGAAGTTAAATTCATTGTTAATTTTAGATTTAGCAGCCTGCTTATCAGTATTTATTTCATTAATTTGTAAAATTATTTCATCAATTTGATCTTTATTTGTTGCTTGATCAATTTTATTAAAGGCTTCTTGCTTAAATTGATTATTAAATAATTCATATCCATCTTTTAGTTGTTTTTTGACTTTTTCTTTTTCATTTGTAAGATTGATATCATTTTTAATTTCTTTTAATTTGTCAACAGATTTTTCAGATTTAATTTGCGCTTTAAATGATTCAACTTGTTCAGGTGATAAATATATTGCGTGAGCGAGTGTTGATTCAATATTTTTGTGTAATTTTTCCAATGCAATATTTGAATTATTTTGTTCATCGGTTTTTAATTTTGATAGTTGATTTAAAGCATCATTATATTTGGTTTGATTTATGCTATCTTCAATATTTTTTATATCATTTTGCAATCTTTGATTTGAAGAGTTATATTCGTCTACTAAAATATCAAAATCATCTGTTGAATTGATTTTGTCTAATGCACTTTGTTGTTTGTTTGCTAATTCATTTAAATTTGCATCAATGTCAGCTTTTATTTTGCTTAATTTGGCTTTTAATTCTTCTATTTTAGTATCTGAATTTGCTATAACTTGTTTTAATTCATTGTTTGAATTTAAAATATTTTCAGGTAATTGTTCAGTTAAAGAATTGATGTAATTATGAGCATCTTTGGCTACAATATTTTTCTTTTCAAAATCTTTAATAAATTCGGATATTGTAGGTAAATGCTCATTTAGTTTTGCGGAATCATTTATTTTTGCATTTAATAGTTTAATGTGCTTATTTATCTCTTCTAAGTAAGCTGTGTGGCGTTGTTCATTTGTTCATTCATTAAATGTTTTGATTAAATCCGCAACATGTTTTTCTGCCTTTTCAACATCTTTTGCCTTTAATGCTAAATCATCAATATGGGTTTTTGAATCCATAACTTCTGCGCGCTTTTTAGCTTCTTTTAACTCATTCATTGCTTTTTGCAATTCTTCATTGGCTTCGCTTAATCCGGGAAAATTAATATCTGAAGTATTATTTAATTTTTCAATGGCTTGGTCAGAAGTATCCTTTGCTTTTTTAACAATTTTATCGATTGTATCAATATTGGTTTTTAGTGTTTCTTCTGATTGGGTTATTTTAGTTTTAAGTTCTTCAATCTTAGTTTTGAATTTTGACAATGCTTGTTGAATTCTCTTGTAGTTTTTGTATTCATCTTTATCCAATTTTTCATAGTTGGTCTTATATTCATTTAGTTTAGTTTTTGAATTATTTATAGCATTTCTCAATGTATCAACTGAGTTTTTATTAGACTCAAGAGTTTGAATATCATTTTCAACATTTTGTCTTTTTGAATTGATTTCTTCAATGATTTTGTTTACTTGTCTAGGATTTAAACCATTGCCAATAATTGCAGATGCTGTTGCGCCTAGTGCAATTGCACTAGATGAAATAACTGTTGCATTAAATATAGTTCGTTTAACTGATTTTTTCATAAGATTGCTCCTATTCATATAGTTAATAAAATAAAATTAAATTATTATTTAACTATAATAAATATATTTATATATTTATGCTTAAATTCTAATCATTAAGCAAAAAAAAAAAAAAAATAGGACCGATTTGCCCCAAAAAAACGAAATGAAGCAATAAAAATATGGAATTTTATATTGATTTTATTTATTAAATAGTTTATTTATTTAATTTTAAAATTTAAACTTAATTTGATTTTTTGACCAAAATCAATATAAATTCAATTGAATAAAATAAAATTGATTGAAAAATAAATATTCTTTTGTTATAAATTATGAAACAAATAGAATTTAACGAATGAATATCAAAAAATGGGTGCGGCAGTAGTGCTATAAAATTCATTCAATAAATTTATTGGTTTTTAAAAAAGGGAGATCATATGACGTACTTATTGATTGGCGGTGCTGGATACATAGGTAGCCACGTAGCGGAAATTATCAACAAAAGCAAAAGAGATAAAGTGGTTATTTATGATAATTTATCAACTGGTTTTAGAGAATTTATAGAATCTGAAAGTTCATTTTTCGAAGGTGATATTTTAGATGAAAAATCTTTAGATACTGTGTTTCTAAATAATAATATTGATGTAGTTATTTATTTAGCAGGATTAATTAAAGTTGGCGAAAGTGTTAGTGAACCTTTGAGATACTACGAAACAAATATTCAAGGTCTTGTTAATGTTTTAAGAACAATGAAAAAACACAATGTAAATAATTTTGTTTTTTCTTCATCAGCTGCAGTTTATGGCAATGATTCAAAACATGGTGGATATTTTTATGAAGATGATGATAAAAATCCATGTAGTCCATATGGCAGAACTAAATATTTTGGTGAACAAATAATTCAAGATTTTGCAGTAGCTAATAAGGATTTTAGATATTCATTTTTAAGATATTTCAATGTTGGCGGCGCTTCAAAAAGTAAAAGAATTGGTTATTTAACAAAAAATGGATTAATGCCAACCCACATAATTCCGTCAATCAGTTATTATGCCTTTGGCCAAAGCAAAGAGTTTAAAATTTTTGGAAATGACTATAAAACTCCTGATGGAACATGCATTAGAGACTATGTTTATGTGGTTGAATTAGCGGAATTACACAAGTTAGTTGCTGAAAAAATGGTTCAAGATAATACAAATCTATACTACAACATTGGTAGTTCAAATGGTTTTTCTAACTTAGAAATTGTTAAAACATTTGAAAAAATACTTGATAGAAATTTAGGTATTGGTTATGGCCCAAGAAGAAGCGGTGACCCAGATATTTTAATTGCAGCAAACAAAAAAATTACCAGTGAATTAAATTATCAAATCAAAAGTGACATTAATGAAATAATTTCGAGTGAAATTGAATTTAGAAAACACCAACTAAAAAAGGACTAATATGAAAATAATTACTAAATTGCCACAAAACATCAATAAATATGACTATTTATTTATTGGCTCAGGACTAAGTACCGCTACTGTTTGTGCTACTTTGCCGGCTGATAAAAAAATCTTAGTTATTGAAAAAAGACCTCACATTGCCGGAAACATTTTCGATTACAACGAAAAAGGAATTTTAGTACATAAATATGGCCCACATATTTTTCACACAAATGATGAAGAAGTATTTACATTTTTGAATAAATTCACAAAATTTAATTCTTATAAAAATGTAGTTGAGGCCAAAATTGATGATAATTTAATTCCGTTGCCAATTAATATAAATTCAATTAAAATCCTATTTCCAAATGAAGCACAAGAATTCATAAATTATTTAAAATCTCAGTTCCCAAATCAAGAAAAAATTACTATTTTAGAATTGTCGAAATTAGATAAGTTCCAACATATTTATCAAACAATTTACAATCGTGTTTTTGCAAGTTACACTTCAAAAATGTGAAATAAAAGTATTGAAGAACTAGATGCTTCTGTGTTTGCACGGGTGCCAATTTATTTAAGTGAAAGAAACACTTATTTTACTGATAAATTTGAGGGATTACCAGTTGAAGGTTATACAAAGATGGTTGAAAATATGATGTCAAGTAACAATATTGAAATCATATTTAACACCAATATATCCGAAGTAATAAATTTCCAAAAAAATTCAATTTATATTGAAAATAGTAAAATTGATATACCAATAATTAACTGTGCTCCTATCGATGAAATATTTGGATACAAATTCGGTAAATTAACTTATAGATCACTTAATATTGAATTTGAGACACTAGGTGTAAAAACATTACAAAAAACAGCGGTTGTTAACTATCCTGAACACATATCAATGACAAGAATTACTGAATATAAGAATTTTTATCCTGAAAAAAATATTAATATTCAGCAAACCATTATTTCCAAAGAATACCCTGGTGATTTTGATGAAAATTCACAATTATTTTCTGAAAGATATTACCCTATTCCAAATGACATTTCTAAAGATCAATATTCAAAATACTCGTTAGAAGCTCAAAATTATCCTAATCTTTATCACTTAGGTAGACTAGCTAAATATGAGTATGTAAATATGGACCAAATTGTAAGAAAAGCACTAGATTTTGCTAAAAAATTAGACAAGTAAGTAAGCTAATTGCTTGCTTTTTTGTTGCTTAAATAATTAAAGTTACTTATGAATTTTGGATATTCGAATATGCTATAAAGTGGAATTTTGATTCAATTGTTTATTGAAATTTCTAGTCATTTTTACTAAATTTATAAATTTGTTATTTTTATTTTGAATTCAACGTATAAATTTATGTTATGAATTTATATATTTAATTATTTATTTTTAGAAGTAAAATAAAAACACAGGTATTTAAGGGTAAATATTATGAGAAAAAATAAAATTAAAAAAATGTCTTTAAGTCTTTTGTCAGGTGCATCTATCTTTGCGGCAGGAGCATTTGTTTTTAGTTGTGAAGTGTCTGACAATAATTCTAAAAAAAATAGTGGAAAGATAACATTTGGTGTAACACACGGTGTTATGGTCGATGATGATAAAAAAACAAATGCCGCAATCACTGATATAGATGGAAATGTTGGCATTCATAAAGTATCTGACACTAATAGCAATAATAACGATGGTGAAGAGAAAAAGCACACAATCACAACTGGAAATTTAATAGATAATAGTCAAGGAAATCACACTGGTGTAATACCAAAAACTAATTTTGATAATCCAAACCAAAATGATAATGGGACTACATCTAATTTAAACGTAGACAAACAAAAAAATGGTGGAAAGACTAATTCAACAGACCCTTTTAATGCTAAAACAGACAAAAAACCCAATAATGATCAAAATATTAATGAAAATATAACCAGTTCTAATAAAACCGAAAAAGATAAACCCGCCGCTACAACAACACTGCCAATTTCAACAAACTCTTCTGACGAAAATAAACAAATTTCTAAAGAAAACGAAAATAATTCAGCCGATAATTCTGCAAACAAATTAAGTGCTAATAATAAGAACAATCAAGAAGTTAGACATTCTAAAGTAGTTGATAGTTCATTTTATCCAACTCAACCAACCCAAACATTCAATGAAATTTCTATGCAAGAGCAAGAAATTAAAAATAAAATTTTATCTACAAAAAACTTAGCGTCTAACTTCTATTCACATCCCGACTTTAAATTTAAGGAAACTTCTTCAATTATTAAGGGCGATGGTAAAGACGCTAAAAAGTTGGAATTAGTAGATAAATCTGGACATCCTGTTGAAGGGGTTAAATGATTTATTAAAGCTCAGTATCCTGAAGAAAAAGTTTATTCATCAAGTGAAAAAACACCTCAAGATGTTTCAATAAGCATAACAAGTGACGGGGTTGTTACAGGCAAGGAACATGAGCAGGAACAAAGAAGTTATCAAGTTTGAGCAGAATATAAAGGTTATTTATTTAGAACAATTGTTCGTGTTCTTTCGAAATTTGAAGTTAAAGCATTAAATGAAGAAACATTGTCTATTGAAAAAGTTAGAGAAATTACAAAGAATTGACACAATTTGTCTGATGTTATCAAAGCTCGCAATGCATATGATTGAATTTCTAAAAATGTTAAATACCAAGAACGAGGAGATTTAGTATCTGACCAGACAGCTTACTCATGTTTAATTGAAAACCTTTGTGTTTGTGCGGGTTATGCCAAAGGTTTTCAAATGTTTATGAATGAATTAAATATCCCATCTAAAACAATTGTTGGTGCACTTAGAAATGAGTGGCATATTTGAAACCTTGTTGAGCTTGAAGGTCAGTGGTATCATGTCGATGTTACTTGAGATGCTAATACAGAATTTACTAAATATGGTACTAAAAAAACAAGAGCAACTTCATACACATACTTTTTAGTAAATGATAATGACATTGCACCAGGCAGAAAATTTAATAACTATATCCCTAAATCTTTGATGGGTGAAAAATACAGAGGATTTCAATTAGAAGGCTTAATAAAAAGCGAAGAAGATATCCGCAAAATTGTTGAAATGCAAGTGAGTGCAAAATATAATTCTGATTCAAAATTTGTAAGTTTTGTTACTGGTAACTCATTCACTGATCATGCAATGGTAGAAAGAATTATTAAAGAGAAAACAGGACATGATGCTGGTGAAAAACATACAGGGTATAGAAATAATTTCAGAACTTTAAAATATAAATTTTATATTGATTCGAGCAAAATTAATAACATAAAAACAATTCAACTGAAAGCAGATAATTTTAAAAATGATAAAAGTGACTATATTATTAAAGTTTCTGGCGTTGATCTTCCTACTTTAACAAAAGAAAATATTTGAGTTAAAGGCGCCTATATTGAAAAAGTTGAACAATCTGGCAATGATTATTTAGTTTATTTATCAAATTTCAATAATTTTGGCCAATCTGATGTTGAATTATCCGTTTATAAAATAGGATATAAATTTAATGTAGATAATTTAGGAAAGTTAAGTTTTGACGTTAAGCGGCACAATAAACCTCAAGCAAAACTTATTGGAGTTGATGAGAATTCCGGTATTTTACAAAACTTAGATTCAGGTATGGAATATCGTTTAGGTTTAGACGAATGAAAAGATATAACAACTAATCAAATTGAGTTAAAGGGTATTGGGACTAAATTAATTTCAATAAGAAAAAAATCATCAAAATCAATGATGGCTTCTGAAATTCAACTTATAAAACCACAAAAATATTCATATATTGATAAAGAAGTAAAAGTTTATGATAATAAAATTATTGGTGTTGATAGCAATATGGAATATCGTTTAATAAACACTCGTGACTGACAAGATATTAATTCAATTTATCTTGAAAACTTAAAACCAGGAACTTATGAAGTAAGAATTAAACCCGGCGAAAATCTTCTGGCTTCTGAATCAATTAAAGTGAATATTAATTAGTAAAAATAAACACCAAGATTTTACCTCGGTGTTTATTTTTTGAATGAATTGGTCAAATATTTACTAGTCAAATTGTGATTTATAAAGTTTTGCATAGCGGCCTTGCAAGGCAAGCAATGATTCATGATTTCCGCGTTCAACAATTTCGCCATTATCAATAAATAAAATTAAATCAGCGTTTTTGATTGTACTTAATCTATGGGCGATAACAACACTGGTTTTGTTTTTCATTATTGAATTTGCTAATGCATCTTGTATAACTTTTTCAGTATTTGTGTCAATATTTGATGTGGCTTCATCAAGTATTAATATTTTTTTATCGCCTAAAATTGCTCTAGAAATTGAAAGTAATTGTTTTTCACCTTTTGAAAGAAGTGAGTCATTGTTTTGTAATAATGTTTGGTATCCTTTTTCAAGTCTTAAAACTAAATCGTGAGCGGAAACTAGTGATGTTGATTCATAAACTTGGTGTTCTTTGGCATTTTGATTACCAATCATAATGTTGTTCATGACTGTGTCTTTAAACATGAATGAGTCTTGAAGAACAACAGCCATTGATTTATTCAAACTATTTTTGTTAATGTTTTTTAACTCATTTCCATCAATAGTGATTGAACCTTTTTCATAGTCATAGAATTTACTTAATAAATTAATGACTGTTGTTTTTCCTGCGCCTGTTGGCCCAACAAGGGCAATAGTTTGGCCTGGAAGTGCCTCAAAAGAAGCGTTTTTAAGTTGCCAGTTTTCTTTCGTTGTATCGTATCTAAAACTTACATTATTGAATATAATGTGGCCTTTCACATTGTTTAATTCAGTAGTTTCATGTGAGGTATCGGGTTCTTTAAGTTTCAAAATGTCATTAATTCTAGCAGTAGAAATAACACCATTTTGTGAGTTAAAAATTGTCATAATAATACCTTGTAATGCACCGGTAACATTATGAAGAAGTCCGACATATGCAATAACAAATCCAACATCTGGAACTTTTGTTATTGCTCCAAATAGTGGAATTGATGCATTTTTGAATCATAATGCTAATGCGGTTGCAATCAATACAACAAGGTTTGTACACATAATAAATCAAGGTATAAACATTTGTGTGTATAAGTCGGCTACAAAGGCATGATTTTTGATATCTAAAGCGATTTTATTGAATTTTTGTTCAGAATTTTGTTGTCTGCCGAATGTTTTTGTGATTTTCATGTTTTTGACTGATTCTTCTACATATGCATTTAAATCACCAAAATCGTCTCAAACCTTTTTAACATATGGACGTGATTTTTTAATCATTACAAGCCCGATTGAGAACAATGCGAAAGTAGTTAAAATTACAATTAGTGTGATATTTGTGCTATAAACAAACATCATTATTACAGTGATTATTAGGTGAGCAATATTTGAAAAAGTTTGTAAAAGCAATTGACTTAGTGTGCCACAAATATTATTTATATCGTTAACTAAGGTTGATATTAAATTTCCTGCTTTATTTTTATCATAATAGGAAATAGGCATTTTCAACAATTTTTGCATTGCAATTTTTCTCATATTCATAGCTGTAGAATAACTAACAACAATATAAATTCGGAATTCTAGACTTCTTAATATTGCATACAAAATAAATGAAGCCAACATAATTATTATTAATATTAAAAATGTTTTGTCGTCAAATGCTTCTTTTTGCTCAAAAACATTTTTTGTCAATGTTTTTGAAACAATTTGGCCACTTAAAATAATTCCAATAATATATGTAACTGAGTTAAAAATTGTTGTTAGAATACCAAAAAAGAATAATCAGGCGCTTTTTTGCGAATATTTACCAACAAGTTTAATAAGGCCGAGTGTTGAGCCAAACTTTGTTTGTTTTTTCATGATTACTCCTTTCTATGCTTCTAACTGACTGGCATGAATTTGTGAATAAAATTCGCAATTTTTAATAAGCTCTTCGTGTGTACCTTGAGCAATAATTTGTCCCGATTCCATAACAATTATTTGCTCACATTTTTTAAGCGCCCCAATTTTTTGCGAAATTAAAATAGTTGTGCATTCATAGTTGTTTGTTATGTTTTCAATAACTTTTTTAGTAGTTATATTATCAAGAGCACTTGTTGAATCGTCTAGTATTAATATTTTTGGTTTTCTTAATAGTGTGCGAGCTATTGATAGTCTTTGTTTTTGTCCACCCGAAAGATTCGTTGCGCCCTGTGTGATTGGGTGGTCTAAATTATCATCGAATTTATAAACAAAATCATATGCGCAAGCATTTTTTAATGCTTCATTTATTTCTTGGTCGCTTGCATCTGGTTTAGCTCATTGCATATTTGAACGAATTGTTCCCGAAAAAAGCATTGGGTCTTGATAAACAATTCCGACTGTTTGTAGTAGTTGCTCTGTGTTAATTTGGTTAACTTCTTGGTTGGCAATCTTAATCGAGCCTTCATCATACAGGTAATTATTTAGTAATAATGATACAAGCGTTGATTTTCCCGATGCAAATAAACCAATAATGCCAAGCGTAGTTTTATAGGGGATAGTTAAATTTATGTTTTTCAATGAGTAATTTGGATTATCTTTGTAGTATTTAAAATTTAGATTTTCTATATTTATGTTATAGTCAATATTTTTGCCGTCTTCAATTATGTTTAAGCCTTTTTCGACAAATAATGCATCAGCATTCGTGTTTAAAATTTCAACAATTCGTGTTGCAGAAACTCTTGCACTAAAAGCAAAACGTAGAAACATTGTAATTAACAAAATACCAAAACCAATTATTCATAAGTAGTCGATAAAAATATTTACTTGAACAAGGGTATTTACTGTGGCATTTTTTGTAATAACTTCATTTCTTGCTCAGAATAATATCCCAATTTGAACAAAGTTCATAACTGCAAAGAAAATTGGATATAAAATTGATACAGTTGTATTGAATGAAACGTTATATTTTAGTCATGCTGCATTGGTTGTATTGAATTTATCTAGCCTTTTTTGTTCAAGATTATAAGTTTTGATTGTAGAAGCCCCCTTGATGTTTTCATCAATTTCCTTGGTTACTTCTTCAATTTGTTGTTGAACTTTTTTGATTTTTGGGCTTGATATTTTTCCAATTGCAAACAATATTAAAAATAGTAATGGGACAACTAATAATATTATTAGCGCTAATATTCAATTGACAAAGAATGACATTATCGCCCCACCAATAATCATTAAAAATCCTTTTAACATTGTTCTTAGACCCGAAACTAAAAAGTCTCAGAAAACTGCAACGTCATTTGAAATTTTTGTCATTATTGATTCAGGTTTTAAATCAGAAATGTTTTTTAGACTCAAATTATTGATTTTTTCAAACAATTTAACTCTGTAGAAATATGAAGCCCGTTCACCAGCTCTTACATACATAAATGTTGTTAAGAATGATAACAATCCAACAACTAAACATTGAATAAGTATTATTCCGATTAATCAATTTCGTACATAATCTCTGTCTGCTTCATTGAATAAGATTCACCCTTTTACAACTTCAATAGTAATTTTTTGCTTTTGGTCGTCAAAAATTAATTTAATAAACTGTGAAATCATATTTGGAATAAAGAAGCTTATTATTGATGTAAGAAATATTAAAAAGCCGCCAAAAATAAATTCAAATTTCACTCTCTTTGGCAAAATAGAAATTAGTTTGAGCATAACCCCCCTTTCCTTTTTCTTTTGTAAAATGAATTAATTAGTTAATTTTGAATATTTTTTTACCTAGTTTAATATATTCATCAATTAATGATTCAAAGTATTCGAAACCTACTTTATAGAAATTATCATCTTTTAAATCTACATCTACTGATTTAAGTGTGTTTAATGGTCAATCTCTATCACCGGCAGATAAAAAGTTATTAATGTATTTTGTTAAAAATGACTCTCCTTCTTTTTTATATTTGCTAAAGAAGAAGTTTGCAACAAGTTGGCCAATAGCATATTTGTAAACATAGAATCCGTAGTAAAAGTGCGGAACAGTTACGCAAGCTATTTGGTCATTTTTATTGAATTTTGTTTTCTTTGTTGAATATTTCATTGAATTTTTGTGGTAAATTTTCGCCAATGATTCATAACTAGCGCCCACTTCACCATTTTCAATTGCTTTATACAAATCAAATTCGTAGTTTGCTCAAATAGTTTGACGATAAACTGTGCCAATAAATCCATCAATCATACTTTCGATAATTTTGAACTTGAATAAATTACTTTTTGAATTTTTTAACAAGTGGTCATATAACATTAATTCATTAAATATCGAAGCTATTTCTGCTAAAAATATTGGGTATGCAGCATTGTGCATTTCATTGTTTTTATCACTAAAATATGAATGCATTGAGTGGCCTAGTTCGTGTGCTAACGTTTCAACAGAACGCAAGTCTCCATCAAAGTTCATTAAAATATATTTTTTGTCCAATCCATAGGTAGAACCAATTGAATATGCACCAGACATTTTGTTATCAATAGTCATAAAATCAATTCAATTTTCGCTGTATGATCGTTTGATTGTGTTGTGGTATTCTTTACCAAAAGGTTCAAGGGCATCTAAAACAATTTGTTTCATTTGCTCTACTGTATATGTTGATTTTACATTTACTAGTTCTCTAAATGAGTCATATTTTGGCCGATATTTTTCTTTGAATTTGGCCTCATAAAATTTTTTAAATCATTTGTTTCTTTTTGCTACTAATGTTTTTAGTGAGCTAACTTTGTCAAAAAGAGATAAAAGTAATTCTTCATCAACTCTATCAGAATATGTAAGCATTTGTACTGAGTTTTTATATGATCTAATTTTTGCATTTGTGCCAATTGAATTAAATTGTTGAAACAGTAAATTTGCTAGTGAGTCTTTGTGTTTTAAACTAGCATTTTTTCAATTAATTGCCGCGTTTTTTCTTAGTACTGAATCATTTGATTTCATTAATTTTATTCTTAGTGCAGGTGATAATTTGTGTTTTTTGCCTTTTGAGTCTAACGGATAACCATAATCAAGTTCTGCATCAGTAATTAAGTCAAAAACGCCTTCATAAGAGGGTTGAGCATTTGCAAGTTTAACAATATATTCTTCAACATTATCATCTAATTTGTGAGAATAATCATCAATTGACGCTTGCAGTAATTTTTTATAAGATTTTAATCTATGATCATTGACTCATTCTTTCATTTTTTCAATGTTTTTGTAAAATCTTACAGTTTCAGAACCAAGTTGCTCAGAAATATTTTGGTTAATCAAATCTCACTGGTTGCTCAATTCATTAAATTGAGTATTTGTAAGTTCTCTGTTCAAATTATTTGAGATATAGTTGCTTATTTTATTGTTTAGAATTCCTACATTGACTGAATAATTTAGGTAATCTAAATAATTTTCAATTGAATCGTATTTTGAGTCTTTAACTTCAATTGAGTATTGCATAGCTTGTTTATATTCATCAAATAGATCGTTAATTGTCTTACCGTCAAGTAGATATTCTAGGTCAAAAAGATATTGTTTTTCAACTTCTTTTACGTTTTTATATTGTTTCATATTACCCCCTATTTTTTTATTATTTTATTATATTACAATAGTCTAAATTAATTTATTTATATAAACACTTAAGAATTTAATCTAATTCAATAGTAATAATATTGATATAGGTAAAAAAATAAGATAAATATTTAAAAATTTTTGCTATATTTTTTTGGATGAGTAAAATTCGGGCGTGTTGCTTGCAAAGCAATTTAATATCGTAAATATTATACGCTATTTTTGGATATTTTTTTACGTTGCCAAAATTTTTTTCTCCTTTACGTGCGCGCGCACACCTTTAAAGGCAAGATAAGACTGGCAACAAAGAGCTACTAACCGTAGCGCCAGTTTATCTTGCTTATTACTTTGTAATAAGAACCTTTAAAAATTTGGCACAAATTTAGTGCCAAAATGTCACCAAATTTAAAATTTGGCACAAAATTGGCAACAAAGACGGCAACATTAAGTTTTTATATTACGTAGTAATATATAATATTCAAAATTTGGCAATAATGCTGGCACAAAATTGGCACTATACCTATTTTTTACGATTATTTACTAAAAATTATCCTAAATTTTTTTCATCTGATTCTATAAAAAATGTTGCTGCATTTTTAAGTAAATTATGATAAATTACTTTCATTTTTATGCTATTTCTCGAAAATAATGAACCTTGCTTTTTGATAAATTTCTTAAAAAAGTTATAGACAAAATGCTCAGTATAACTTTTTTCAATGATTAAATTTCCCTCGTTATTTCATATATTTTTACAGTGATTATTAATGTATTTAAAGAGTATTCTTGCTTGTTTTATAAAAGATTTTTCTATATTTTTTTCTTTCGCTTCAAGTAAAAAAGTGGCTTTTAATTTCATAAAATCTTCATATTTTAGGTTAAAATTTTTTTCAAAAATTGCACTAAATAAATCAACTCAACGCGCTCCGTATACCTTACTAAATCAGTTTTTATATAGCATTTTATGGTTCTTTGAATTGAACTTTTTATATCCAAATGTTTCATTAATTTTTCTAAATAAATGAAAATAATCAAGGCTATATTTAACCTTAATATCACTAGCAAAAAGGCTCATTCACCTTGCTCCATCACCTTTTAAAACTACTTTTTTCCTTTTAATTTCTAATTTTTTTAACTCATTATTTATGAATTTTTTAGTAAAAATAGAGTCATTTTCTAATGTTTTTTCACTAATATTTTTAGTAAAAAAGTAGCAAATTGCACTTGCTTTTTTAGTGTCTTTTTTAGCGTTTTTACCTATAAAATTTTGATGTAATATTACCTCTCTAATTCGCATTTTTGGGCGGTATTTTGAACCTTGAAATCTAGTGTAAAAATCGTCAACTTCGATATGAATTTTCTTGTAATTTTTTTGCTTAAATACCGACGTATTTTCGTTATATTTTTTGTCATTTTTTTCAAAAATTTGCTGCGATATTTTAAAGCGTTTTTTCATCTCATATAGCAACTGTTTAGATGGTTTTAAACTAACTAATTCATTAGGTAATTTTTGATTATTTAAATCACTTATAATACAGAATTTTATTAAATCAAAATCATATTTTGAACATTTTAAACGCTTAATAATATCGTCGTGATAATGCGTTATTCGACGTTTTTTGCCCCTTGCATCGATATATTCATACATCGTATAATTTAGTTTAAAAATACCTCCAAGCGTTATTCAACACTTGGATTTTCTTTTAGAAATTTTTCATTCTGGGTGTAATATAAAACGATTTTTTGTTCTAAATTCTTGTTCAATCTCATTTAATTCTTGTGCTTTTTTAGCATAAAAATTACTTAAATATAAGTCATTGTTAAATATATTAATATGAAAATCCATAGCATAAAAATTATAAAAAAAACATAGTACAACTATGCTTTAATATACATTACATACGCATTGTTCTGCGTTTTTGGATTTGGTGATTTCGTTCTTTTTCGGGTTCTTGCGAATTTTGATTTAAAAGGTTTCTGGACTTTAATTCTTCATCAATGATTGAAGTGTTTTCAACACAATATCTTTCTTTAATAAATCAAGTAGATATCTCTTCCATTGGTCAACCAGAATTGCCGAATATTTCTTTACTAAAATCTTTAAACTCATTGCTAAAAACACTTTTATCAATTCATTCAGTTAATGATTCATTTTCATAAGCATTTTTGAATTCTAAAAGTTCATTATCTTTTACATTAAAGAAAAAATGGTCTTGTTGAATTTTAGTTAATTTGTCTGAATTGATGCGAAATTCATCATAAAAATTTAAACTTGTTCTTCTTTTACCTCAGGGAAGAGTGAGACTACTCCATATAGTTCCATCTGATACTCTATAACCTTTAAATTCTTCTGTGTTAAGAATATCTCTTTTAACTAAATCGATAATTTCAACGACATTATAACCTTTATCTAATAGTTTATTATCATATAGATAATGATAAATGGGGGCGTAAATCCTATCAACCTTTAATTGTTCTTTTGCTATATCTATTCCAGCGTCAACTGGGTTTAGTTCAACTCTTGTGCGGTTTGTTCGATGATAACTAACAACAAAAGCATTGGCTTTTCTAATTGTTTCAGTTTCATTATTATCAAATAGATTTTCTCATCATCCTTGTTCTTGCTCAAAACTTGCTTTGCTTGCATACAATAATTCTGGTTCAATAATAGGTTTTTGTTTATCGTTGTATCCTGTAATACTTACATTCATTAATGAGATATGATCATTTTTAAAGTTCTTCTCAATCTCAGTGATAATTTGCATCGCATAATTGAAAGGTAGTTTATCTACTCTTGGAAAATTATCTTTTCCATAAGCGATTTTAAATTCTTTTTCTTCCATTCTAAAAATTTGTGAACAATCTACAAGACTATCACTTTTAAATAATGAATACGAAGCAGTTGCATCTGCGGGAATAAGAATTTCTGTAGGAAATCTGACTTTTTTTGATTCGTATATATTAGCACTTCGTGCTTTAACAAAATAATACATCCCATCATTGCCGTTATATCAAATAACAATTGGATGTTCTTTAATTGGTTGTCCATAAACATTGAAAAGCATACTATGTTTTGGCATATATGGGTGAATTTATCAAATTGCATAATAGGATCTCGCTTATAATATTAAATATATTTAATATTATACAGAAAAATAAAAAAATGCCGAAATTAACGGCACATTTTCACAGAATAACTATTTAATTTTTTTATCAAAGTGTCTTACTTTAATTCATCAAGCAACAGTTATACCAATAGCAATTGTAATAATTGCTAATGGTGCTAATACTCCAATTAATATCTTTTTATTTCTTGCTTTTAGTTCTTCTGCTTTTTGTTTATCTTTTGGAGTTTGAACACTTACTTCATCTAAATCATTTATAACTTGCTTTGTAAATGTATTTTCAACTTTAAACTCATTAAAATTTTTACTTACATTATTAACTGGATTAATTCTGACAAAAAACAATCTTTTTTCGTCTTTTATAATAGGTAGACTTTTTAGGATTTCGTTCAATTTGTTAATATCGACAGTGTAATCAACTCCATATTTAAGTTCGTATTTGTCGTTTAAATACTTGTTAATATCATTAATTATATATTGCCTTAAATTAGATAATATATTTTCCTTATAACTAAGCGTTGTTGTTTCTAAAGCACTTAAATCTATTAAATATAAATTGTTGTCTTTATCTCTAACTTCTTTTGCATTATTAGTTGCTTGATAACTAGTTAGTCCAGTAATTTTTCTGTTTATCGGTTTAATTATTATTGTATGTTTATATCCCTTACCTTTTGCTAAATTTCTTATTGCATTATCTAAATTAGCAATTTTTACATCTTTATTAAGGATTAAATTATGTTTTTTAAGTTCGCCTTGTGCATAATTTTCAATTATTGATTTTAAATGCTCAACCTTTGAACCCACAAAATTATGGTCTGGTATTTTAATTTCTTTTAAATCAATATTTTTTACAAAAATATTATCTACTACATTATTAACCTTAGCATATTTAACTCCACTTGCTTTTTTAGCAACTATATTTAATAAAGCATTGTGAATATGATTAGGATTTGTTGGTTTTATTTGTGGTACAGATAATTCTTGTGCTACTGAATTAAGATTTCTTATTTCATAGTCTTCATTATATTTAAGATTTTTTAATTGCTTGCTAATATCGCTAATAATAAATTTTTTAATTTCTTCAATATTATCTAAGCCATTTAATTCGATTGTTTTAAATTCAACATTCTCAAAAATATTTTTATGGGTGCTTGGTTTTGGTTTTTCTGCTCCTTTATTTGGTTTTTCAAATTCTTCTATACCATTTGTTTTAAATGTAATTAGCGGTATTGAAAAGGTTTTATTTGGCACTATTATTACATTATTATCTATACTGTTTTTTAAATCAACTTTAATAGTTAGTAATTTAATAAAACTATTAAATTCAACACTAAATGACAATGCTTGTAAATCTTGCTCATTTAAATCATTAAATCATTGTTCTTTGTTTTTATAAATAGCATTAACAAAATCATCTATAAAATTATTTGCCGCAGTATCTATAAAATATTGTCTATTAAGTTTTAAATTAATAATCTTTTTATCTACTTGTTTTATATCTTTAAATTTAACCTTTAAAAATACTTTGTTTTGTCTTAGTTGGTAAATATCTTCATATGAATTTAATTTAAATGTAATATTAACGCCTGAATTATCTTGTGCTAATTCAACTTTTTCGATATTAACTTTATCTTTATTATTAAATTCGCCTAATAATTCAGTTTCGGCAACTTTTGGATCTTTGAATTTTTCTAAAAATTCGTCAACTGTATATTTATCATCTGGTATGGGTTTAATAATGGGGTCAATTGTAATATACGTATTAAAAGTATATTTATAATAAAGTTTTTCAATATATTGCTTGTAATGTTCCATTACATCTTCATAATTCATTTTTAGTATTTCTGCTTCACTAATGCCAACTGACGTTAAATAGTTATAGAATGCAATTCCTCTTTTAGTTTTTCAAAGCGGTTCAATTTGTCCACTATCTAATACAACATTATCCGTGAAGTATGAATTAGGAGGATTATTTATATCATTTGTGCTTGCTCCGGGTTCTTGAATAAGCACAAGTTTAAAATTAGTAATTCCCTCTTTTGATTTCGAGTGAAAAAGTCAAATTCCAGAAGTTGAAAAGTAATCTGTTTCTGTTGTTTTTAATTCTTGATAATGCACTACTGGCTCTTTATCGAACTCATATTTAAGTAAATATTTACCAGTTTTTGGGTCTTTAACTTTTTTAAGAGGGAATGCTAAAAAAGTATCTGCTTCTCCTATTATTTCTTTAAGTCCACCCTTACCAAGAACTATAGCCTCAGCAATAAATCCTCATTTATCGTTAGTTTTACCATAATTAGGACTAAATAATGTTTTAGCATAAGCCGGTAATAGAGTTTCTTTATAGTATTTTCAAGCATCGGGATTTTCTCAACTTAAATTGCCAAAATTATCTAACACATCTTTTGTAAAAATACTTTTAACTCCATTATAAGCATTTAAATCAAATCAAACTAGTTGCTTTTTAGTTCCCGTATGTGGATCAATTGTAGGGTCATAAAGCGGGTTATTTATATAATTTCCGTCTTGATCTTTCTTATATTCCCCCTTTTCATTTTTTACATATTTTTCGATTAATAATTTTTGATGCTCATTATTTTCTGGATCTCAAGCATATCACTTAAAGTCCATTTTAAGCGATTTAGAATCGATAATGATTATTTTTTCATAAATTAAATCTATATTTTTTTCAATATGTTCCTCGCCCGGTTTATATTGAACAATCTTAATTCGATATTCATTTTTACCATGCGAGTTTTCATCGGTTTTGGTTGTGTCTGTGCTTATGCCAAAATTTAATACTCTTTCAGTATCGTTTGCATCTTTTCGATTATCTGCTAATTTTTTAAAAAATAATTGGTCTAAAACATCAACTTTTTTGCCATTAACAAATAAAACTTCATTTTCTTTTTTGGTTGTATTAAATGAAATACTTAATGGCGAGTGGGCAATTCACTTACCGCCATATCAATGCTTTTTATCGCTTTGTAGTCCAATCTTTTTATCTTTCTCAACTTGTACTAATTTATCATCAACAAGTTTAGTTGAGTAATTTTCATAATCTAAATACTTACCTAAATTAATTATTAATCTTTCATTAATTTCGGCTTTTTGTGCAGATGCAGATGGCGTATATTTTATTTTTATATCACTTTTTAATAATTTTGAACCTTGAAAACCATTAGTTGATGTATCTCTCACGACTATATCTATACTATTTTTTGAATCATCATCACTATTAATCCGATAATTTATTCTTAGTTTATTATGAGGATTTGTTCTTTGAATTGATTCATTAATCTTTCTTATTTCTGCTTCTAGTTTGGATTTATTACTTACTTGTGTTGTTCCACTTTTAATTGGGGTTGTTAAATTTCCGCCAGTATCACTTTCAATTAATATTTCATTTTTAACCGCTCTAAGTGCTTCATTTCACCAACTATTATACTTTTGCAACTCATTTTTATTTCGAGTTGTGCCATTAATATTAAATCTTACAGTATCTACCCGATATCAGGTATAAAAAGCTTCTCTTGATAGGTTTTCGTCAAAATCATATTCACCATAACCCTCATATCTTTCTGTTGTCTTAAACGTTGCATCTGTGTTTTTTGTAAAAGTAATTTCAACATTTTTAATTTCTAAAAACTCTTGTGCATTTTTTATTCTTTGTCATCTTTGAGTACCTAAAATTGCTTCTGCTTCTTTTTCTGAAAATGAACCACGCAATTCATAACCATTATATTCATATTCAGCACCCACTAGTTGACCATATTCACCCGTATCTTTTTTAATTAACTTTTCATTTTTAGGAGTGAATGATAAATGTTTATATACATTTATATGAGGCATATCCAATCGATAATTTGCTCTGCTTCCAACTGCTTTTTTATAAGTCCGAAAATTGCTTGTTTCTCTAAATTTATCCGACGGGTTATTTTGAAGATCTCTTGCATTAAATTCTTCAACATATGTTTTGTCAAATTTAAAGTTTTCTCTTCATTCAGGCGGCAATTGTTGTACTTTTGCAGCAACTACCAATGGACTAAAACAAACAGTCGGTAAAATTGCCAGTAATTTAAAATATTTCTTCTTCATTATTTTTTATATTTGAATCCATTCTGCCATCAAATTCATAATTAGTATACTTTTCAAATGATTTAGCAACTTCTAGCGCTTTTTTCTGTTCTGCCTCTATTTCTTTTTCTAATTGTTTATTAAACACATTTCTCATTTGTTGAAAATAAATTGATTCATTTAATAATTTATCATCCGGTCTATTTAATAATTGTTCATTAAATTCAATTTTGTTATTTGCCAAAATATTTAGCAAAATATCGATTTTTTGGTTTGCTAAAATTGTTTCTACTTCATATTTTTCAACCGTTGTTTTTAAAGTATTTGTAAATGGATACATAGAAGCATACAAGGCTTTTCTAAAAGCATAAAACATATCTTCTTTAAGATCACGCATTACAAGTTTTTTATCTAGTTGGCTTAAGTAATTCATCAAAATGATTGACATTTCTTGCGATACACTTTTATTTTGGCTTGCTAATTCCCTTTGCCATTTTTTAAATCTTAAAATTTCATTTTGGTCATAAAGTCTGAATACAACACGAACTCCATTCTCCGCGGACTTTTTGCTATTTATTGTATTTGCATCCATATTTTTTTCTGTTTTTTTTCTTGCCATATTTTCTCTCAATCTCGCACGCACGCACATTGTGCGTATTAATATACGCGCGTGTGCGCACGTTATCTATCTATTTTTTTAAAGTCCCCTTGCTTAAAGAACAATGATTTTTCATAATCGTTATATCAAGTATCAATTTTTATTTTTGAATTTAAGTGTAATGAGATAATATTGTTTCCAATTTCTCCATCACTTAAAAATGATGTTGCTGAATCATTAAGTCCCCCGCTAAATTCATACATCTGTTTTACGGCGATAAGATCTCTATTTTTAAGTCCGAAAAATGTAGAATACTGGCAGTTCTGAACAATTGATTCTGCTTTTGGTGATACTAATAAGTCTGAGGGGCTTTGTGTAGTTAAATCTAATGATAATAAGTACTTACGCCCAGTTTTCGTTAACTTCCAGATAAAATCAAGCATAATTGGTCTGCTTACATTTACATATTGGTGTATTTCATCAATAAAGGCGATTGTGTGCTTTGTAGGGTCTTTAATTATGTTTTGGTATACCAAGTTTTGAATTAAACTTAATAACACATAAACTCCTACTGAGTTATCATCTTTACCTAATGCCATTAATTCTTTTGTATTAAATATAATAAAATCACTATCTAAATTAATATTAGTTTTAGCATTATATAAGCGTTCAAATTTACCATTATATTGGAATAAATATTTGAATATATCAAGCACTCTTGCCACTAAATCTTGTTTTCTGGCTTTTTCATAAGCATCTGCATATTGGTAATTTTCTAGTTCTGTTATTAAATCACTAATTATCGGGAAATCTAAATTGCTTAATTCATCAAGATTTTTTACATCATATACTCCGCGTTTTTGATATAAATGACGAACAGCAGTCATAATTATCATAATGTGTTCATTAGTAAAATTATCACTCACAAGTTTGAAGAAATCTTCTAATCATTCATTGTGTTTTTTAATAATTTTATAAATATTAAATTCATCTAAATTGTCTGATTCATTTTCTTCTCATATTTGAACTCTAACCTCTAATGGATTTAAACTAGTTCCAGAATCTGTTCCTAAGTTAAATATTGTTCCACCAAATTTTTTTGCCAAATATTTATATTCATTTTCGATATCAATTACATATACATTATGATTTTCCATTAATGCTTCAACAATCGATTTAGATTTAGAGGTACTTTTACCCTTACCACTTGAACCTAAAGTAATTCAGTTGTAATTAGTACGTCTAGAATTCTTTTTATAAAATCTATCAACTATTACTGGTTCGGCAGTATTAATTGTTGTTCCTAAAAAACAAATATTCCCATCATTTTGATATTCATTTTCAAAACCTCAACCATAAGCACAGTTATATGATGACATTTGCAAAGGTTCTTTTAAGTTATTTGTAGTAATGAATAATGATTGAGCAAATGCTTCAAATTGTCTGAATGGCAATGATTTAATAAAAATCTTCGCTCTACGTGCATCTGAAAAATTTTTAGATTCAATTTTTCTTAATTCTTGAATACTATTTGCTTCATTTGAAATCATAAAATGAGAATCAAACAAGTTGTTTTTATCGATTTGGATTTGATTTTCTAAATATTCTATGGCTTCAAGTTGAATATTATTACCTTTTTGGCTAAATGCAGATTTAATCATATGTGAGTTATCTTTTGTTGTTCTTGAACCCTTATCTAGAATATCTCCTACTGAATCATCAGCGATTACACCTAAGTTTCAAATAATTTTATTATTATTATTTAATAAATTATATGTTCAACCATCTTCAAGTCTTAATGGTAATTCAGATACAGTTTGCACTGAATAATATTTATCATCAATTTTAAAATAATGAGGCTTAAATACTACACTTTCAAATTCAAATAAATCTGACAATTTAATTCCGGTATTTTCAACTTTAACTTGTTTGTCATTTTTCTTTTGCTTTTTACTAAATCTTTCTTTAAATCAAGTTTTAATTAGCATTATTAAATCTTGTTTTTCAACTACATCATTATTTTTATTTTTATAAAATGGGCTTTCTTGTTGTTCAAAGTATTTTTCGATTAACTCTTCATTTACTTTTGAACCAAATTGTTTAGATAGAAAATTAATTAAACTTTTACCTTGTACAATATCGGGTTCTACATCCATTGAATTTAAGGTAGTATAAACACTTTCAATTGTTTTTGTTAATTCATTTAGTTTTCTGTCATATACAACAATATAGTAATTATCCAATAAAACATCACTGTCTAATAAATCAAAATCTTCATATTTTTCTTCATATAACTTAACAAAATTTTCAACCACTTCCTCTGACTCGTTGTTTTGTTCTAACTGGTCTAATTTTTTGTTTAAGTTTTCTTTTAAACTAATGAAATTCTTTTTGTAATCAACTAATTCTTTATATCTAACAATCGATATTTGCGAACTAATCGAATCTAAAACATTTACAAATTTTGATAAAAATGCTTCCTTATCAAATTCTGCTTCATTTCAAGGTACTCTTCCCTTGAATTTAATTACTGAAAAATATTTAATTCCACCTTTTAAAAATTTAGTTTTTACATATTTTCTGTCAATTATTGAATGATAAGGGACTAATAAATCAACTTTATTTTTAGTTCCTTTACCATATTTTTTTACTTTAAATCAATATCTAATCATTCAACCCGCTAAAACATATAACCTAACGTCATATTTAGGCACTTTAATAAGCGATGTTGATAAAATCAAGAATAATACCACTCATACTAAAAATCTAATGAATACATTGAAATTTTGGGGTAAAAATGCATATAAAATTAGAAAAGATAATATTACATTTATTAATAAAACAAAAAAGTCTAGTCAAGTATAGTTTTTAAATACTCTGCTACGAGTTTTTTTAATGTTCTTAGGTTGTAGCATTAGTATAAATCTTTACCTTTTTTTACTCTTCTATAAGTATCAATAACCGCTTGATTAGTTGCATCTTTTTTAGTTGTACGTTTTGCATTTTCAAGTAATGATTTTTGTTCTTTACTTAGAGATAAACTATCCCCACTAGATCTTTCAATTTTCTTGTCAATCAAACTTCCAATTTTTTGTCTTCTTTCAGCAATTGCTTTTGCTTCTTCTTTATTACCTTTTTTCAATAGTTTTGCCTCCTGTTTAGCCAATGCATTTTCTTTTTTAGTTAGTTGTTCTGTATCAAGTGATAAATCTTTTCTTGCTTCTTTGTATTCTTCTTTGCTAATTTCTCCTTGTTTGTATTGTGTTTTAAGGTTTTTCAAGTCCTCTCTATCTGCTTTTTTAGCAGCTAGCGCACTTTCACGTCTTTCATTAACTTTTGCGTCCAAGCCTTGTTTTGCTAATTCGTATTCCTCATTATCTATTTTGCCATTTTTAAGTTTTGCTTTCAGATCACGCTTAGCGTTTAATGCTTGCACTCCTCTTTTTCCACCTTTAACGGCAGCACCCGCTTTTGCTAATGCACCGCCGCCACTTTTCATTAATTTGCCAACTCCTTTTGCGGCAGCAAACACACCACCACCAAGTGCCATAGCACCTGCCATCATTCCTTTTGTTTCAGAAATACTTTCTTTTATTGAAGCACTTTCGCCAATAAATGCAGCAACTTCACTCGATATACTTGTTGAAGCAACAGCACCACCAACGATTACTCCTAAAATTAATAAGTATCTAACCATAATATGCAAGTCTTTTAAATCTGGAGAATTTACTCATTTAAAAGTTTGTAAAATAAATGCTCCTAAAACTTGAATAGATACTAAAAAGCCTAAAATTGAAAAGCCTTTGGCAAAATACATTTGCCCTCATTGTCTTAATCTTTTTCCATCATCCGCCATAGCAGTTGGCGCTACAAATGGCGCAATGATAAATAAGAAAAATTGTTGAAATACTTTTTGCACAACAACTAGCATACCCATAACAAGCGGTACTAATGTACTCACACTTAATAGTGATCCTAGAAAAATTAACTCAACCGCTCTTCCATCTTCAAGTTGCTTGTATTGTTCGAATTTTAAAAAGTAATTATTTTCATAAATGTATTGTCAATCTTTAAGACTAATACCTTTTAATCTTGTAGGATCATATAGATTTATAAATATTTGATAATCTAATGCTTCCTTGTCTGCACCCGTAATTAAATTAATCATAATGCCGATTAATAGGTTAAATACATATAAAACTAAAGGTATTCCTATAATTCATAAAGTTGCTAATACAGAATATTTTAATGCAACACTGACGGGGTTTGGTTCATTATCCCCTTTTCAAAAATGAAGCCGAATTAAACTTGCCGCTAATATCACAATATATATAGCAACCGATATTATTAAAAGCCTTAAAAATAATGTGGGGAATTTGCTTAATTCAAATGCTTCTGACAAGCCAATTCCGAATAATAAGTACTGTGGTAAACTAATCGCTATTAATTGATAACATATTAATATCGATTTAATTAATATAAGTGGTAATACCACTATTAAATATCAAAATATATTAAAAACACCAAATCCAATTTTATTATATAGATCGCCGATAAAGCCAGCCATTACGACGCCTTAATTTCTGCAAAGTTTCTAATCATAGTCATTAATAATGGACTAAGCGCTCATAATATAATTACCGCTATAAGAAATATCCCAACTCACTTAATTCTTTTGATTTGTGTTTGTCTAACTTCTTCATTATCCGTTTTTCCCGCTTTAAAAAAACTAATTGCCGTAATTATGATAATAACAATAGTTAATATGCCAGCAAATGCACCTAAAATAATATTTATGTATTGTTGTACTGTGTTAGCAATCGATTCTAAATTCGATTTGATATTTTCTGCACCAGCGTTAGTGTCTAACATAAAATTTGCAAATTTATTCATTTTCTTCTCCAAATATATTTACATTTAATTCTTCTTTATCAATCGGGAAAACATATTCACTTTCTTGAGTTTCATTGTTTTCACTTGTTTCTTTATTTTCTTTTTGTTTATGACTTTTTGCCAAAAAGGTTATTTGTTGACCAATTACATCTAATTTATATTTCTTTTTCTGCGTATCTTTGGCAATATAATATGACGTATCAATTTTGCCAATAACTTCGATTAAATCTCCTTTTTTACAGTATTTCAAATAGTTTTCGGCAACCTTGTTAAATAAATTAATATCAATAAATTTAACTTTATTTATTCCTTGATCAATAACCGCTAAGTTAAATCTCACTCATAAACTATTTTCTTTTCTATGTTCCTTTAATGTGTCGCTAGCAATGCGACCAGTTAGTAATACTTTATTCATTTTTCCTCCTAATTTACTAATCAAAAACTAATAATTACTCAAAGTCCAAATATGCTTAATATTGTTGTCGATAAGATAATTTTTCATTCTGGTTTTTGATTTCTTGCTTTTTCTTTTATCTGTATATCACGTGCAAAACAATCACGATAATTTTTTAATAATGTTATAAGTTGTATTATTCCAATAACCCCCAGAAATAAACAAGCGGTTATTAAATAATTTGTTTCTTTACTCATTTAACTCCAAAAAAAATGCCACCAATTACTCCTAAGGGAGTAATAAGTGGCGGATTTTTAATTCTATTTTTTAAATTTTCAACCATACGGTTTAAATTTATCTAGTATGTTATTTAATTTAGATTCAGAATAACTTCTATCCATTAAAGCAGGACTTTTTATTCCATCTATTTGTTCTATATTTTTCCATATAACTTTATAGTATTCGATATTCGGGTTGTTAGTTAAAAATGCATTTAATGGTTCACTTAATTCTGCTTCACCAAGATATTTTGTAAGGGGTAAAATTACTTGTTCATATTGTTTGTATGCTCATACATAAGTATCTCTAAAATCGCCTTTATCAGTGCCGGGGAACACAAATAATTGCTCATCAATCGTTAGTCCCATAATATGCTCTAATTTTAGATATTCAAGTAATGCTTCGCGGTACTTTCTAATCACGTCATATTTGGCAATTAGTTGTTCTTTAATTGTTTTGCTTTCATCTTTAATATCATTAAGCATCATATCTAAATAATTTAAATATGCTTTTAATAAGTTATATTGCACACTTTGCATTAACACTGACTTTGCATTACCCATAATAAAGTAATCGATGAAATCCATTCCTAATTTAGGTATCGGATTTGATTTTGAACCGGGTTCCCCCTCTTGCGGATTTCTTTTATATTCAACCTTAAAAGCCGGATCTTGCTCATAAAACAATTTTGAGAAAAGCAAATCTTTGTTTTGTTTGGTAAAAGTTGATTCAGTAGAATATTCTATATCTAATTTTCAACGCAAATTATAGCCATTGTAATAAATACCATTTTTCATAAAAATTAATTGTCGATTTGGATCTTTTTCAAGTGGTGATGTAGGGTAATAAGAATCATATTGGTGTTCGGGTCAATTCTCTCCATTTAAATGCCCCGCATTACTTTTATCTAGCGTTTTAAAGTCAAGCCATAATTTGGATTTATAATAATCTAAATATTTTTTTAAATATCCTTTATTAAGTATTTTAAAAGCAATATCACTTGAGTTTCTGTCAGTTGCTTTTACATCTTGCTCAACCTCTAACAATCCTTTAAGTTTTTTAATAAGTGCTTTTAGTTGCTCTTCACTTGCTATTGTTTGTTCTTTATCAGATAGTTTATAGCGTTTTTCTAAATCAATATTTCTTATATAACGCGAAATATAACTTATATTCGGTACTCCTTGAATCGCTATTTCTTCAACTCAATAATCTTTGATTTTTGGTATTTTCTCTTTTATTTTTTGCGAATTATTTTCTAACACATCATTAGCATAAAACACTTCATTTTCATCAAAATCATCTTCTTTATTTAACTTAAATTTAAGTCCATTATATTCAAACACTTTTGTTTTATCAACTTCTTCAGTAGGTTTATTTTGCCCGCTGCTTCCTTGATTATTTCCATCATCTGGTAAAATGATTGCTCCATTTTTACCAGATCCAACTTTCCCTCTGTTTTGCTTGTCAACAAACAATTGATAAATATTACAACTTGTCGCACATAATGGCAATAATGCTAATGGTGCTACACTTAACAATTTAATTTTTTTCATTTTTTACCCTAAAAGTTTTTATTACTTTACATCTTTCTATTTCTATTATATCCCATTTATTCTTTGCCGCTATTTTAACAACTGATTGAACCGCCACGTCTCAATTTTTCGTTGCTCCTAAGGGCTTAGTATATTTACCTTTCCTTCCCCGAATTCTATAAAACGTTTTTTGTTTATCGCTCTTCATTTTTTCCTTTATTTATTAGTTATTACTATTAACTCCTTGTAAGTTTGCTACATCATTTAGTAGTTCATCAATTTCTTTTTCTAATTCGCTTTGCTTATCATTTGCCAGTAAATACTTTTTATTAATCTTGCTTTGCTCAATTATTTGCTTTAAAAATGCCGACAAATCACTAAGCAATTCCTCTATTTGTAATCCAGAACTTTCAACCATTACATACGCAACCTTTTAACTTGTTTTTTAACTTGTTGCTCGATTTGTTGTTCTGGTTCTTTTTCGGATTTTGCTTCTTTATTTTCTGTAATGTATTCTTTATTTACTTGCTCATATAGGTACTGAAAATCTCTATTGTTTACTTCATTTCCATCTCCAATATCTATTCTTAAATGCTCTGTTACCTCTCCATCTACAATATGGTCAAAATAGAATTTAAAATATGGTATCTCAAGTAAGGTTATTTTTCCGTCTTGTTCTTCTTTTGCCCACACGGGTTTTGATTTACATATTCTTTCATCAAGATTTTTAAGTTCATCAACAAGTTCTTGTGTAATAACCTCTCCCTTATAATCTTTTACCCCACCCTCTGGGAACGCCTCATTAAATTCAACTACCCAATAATCCTGTGAATTTAATGGTTCTTTTTCGGATTTTGCTTCTTGGTTTAACTCTTTTTCTCTCTCGCTCAGTCCTTTATCAATAAATGGATGTAGTTCTTGCGGTAATTTTAAAAGTGCTTTTTCACTCATTACAATGCTGTTTGGATCTTGTAAAAAATCATATTCATCTAGTTTGTTCCAATTTAATATGTTTTCGTCGCGTGCGATCTTTATTAGTTTTTCTTTTAAAGTTAAATCTTTTTCTTGCATTATTTCTTCTAAATCGTGCGCTTGAATTAATTTATTTTCAAAATAATCTTTAGTTTCCACATATTTCTGCTTTTCTTGATCATATTCATAAGCCCTAAATCGAATTTCATTAAAATAACTATCTTTTAGTTCATTTAAATAATTCATTTCCTGTTTCGCAAAAGAGTATGCTTGTTCAAAATCATTATCAAAATCACTTTTTTTAAGCGCATATACGCCACTATATGTTTGATAATCCCCATATTTATCTTGGCGAATATCTACACCATTATTTTCAGTTTTGTATACATAATAATGTTCATTGTTAAATTTGCTAAAAGTAAAGACAAAATACTCACTATCAATTTTGGCTTTATTGTCAATATATCAATCAGTATCTTTTTTTTCTGCTATATAGTGGAAATCATTATTTCAAAAATCTTCTCAATATATTTGTGGTTTGATTGTGTCTTCAATAATTCCGTAAGTATAAATTTTGTTCATTACTTCTCCTTTTTACATACGCATTGTTCTGCGTTTTTGGATTTGTTGCTCGAGTTGTTGTTCAAGTTCTTCCGACTTATCTTCTCTGTTTGTTTTTTCAACTTTTGCAAGATATTCTTCAACATCAGTTATTAATTCATCAATTTCTTTGTTCGATACTTTATTTTCCAAATTACTTTCTGATTGCTTAATTGGTTCATCATAATCTTCAAATAATGATAGTTGGCGATATTCAACTTTTTGTGTAGGAATTCGCGGTTCAAAATTAAACATTTCTTTTTTAAATTCAGAATCTTGATTATCAAATAAGTTTTCTTGGGTTTTTGTTTTTAATTGTTCCTGATGTTCTTTTAGTTTTTGTTCAATTTTAAAAATGCTTTCATAAATTGATTTAAACTTATTTTTATCGCTTTCATCTAGTTTGTCAAATACATTTACTCTTTCGTTATATTCATCTATGTTTTTATTAAAACTACTATCAAAATTAATTTGGTTTAAATATCATTCAAAGCCCCTTGCAAATACTTCTTTATTTGATGTGTAATAATCCATTTTTTTATTTTGTTGTTCTAATTCATTATTTGCAACTGCAATTTCATAAGTTTTTCTATATTTATCAACCAAATTTTTAAAGGGTTCATTAATTTCAGAGTAAGGTACAGTAATTGCTAAATCTGAATCAAATAAGTTACCAGTATTTAGTTTTTCATTAATACCTAAGTGATAATCCATTGCGTGGGCTAACTCGTGCATAAATGACTGAATATGATTTGTGTCGTATTTTTCTTGCACTTCGGAGTTATAAGGTTTTATATTAATTGCAATTGTTTTATATGCTGAATTGTATATTGCACTTGCTTTTGCATAATCCGTTTTTCTAAATCTTAAAGTTAAATCATCTTTTAATTCTTCTGGTAAAAACTGAATTATTTTTTCAAATTCTTTACCTAAACTTTGTATTACTTCTAAGTTAGAAGATGGGTCAATTTCAATTGTTTTAAAATATCTATTAAACTGCACTCCGTTTGCTACTCTTTGTGCTTTTTGTGTCATATTTTTTAAAGGTTCTCAAGTTCGAATATTTTTCTCAGTTTCGTCTAAATATTTTGTGATTATTTCACTAGCGCGGATAAAATCAGTTGCAATTTTTACATAAAAATCTTTAAATTCTTCGGGTTTAATCTTGAATTTTTCGGTTGCAATATGTTTAAGGAATGAAAAAGAAAAGTTTTGTTCGTATACTCCATTGTCTATTTGTATTCTTTTTGTATCTATTAAAAAACTTTGCGGGGTTTCTTTAACACCATCAAAATAAATTGAATTAGTATCAGTAATTTTTATTTTGTTATCAATAATTTGCATATATCTAGCGACTGGGTCGCGATTTAACCAATACTTTATACACATTAATTCTTTTTCTTCTTTTGAATCAAGCAATGGTTCAATTAAATGAATATTTATCTTGTTAAAATACTGTTCAACTTTTGGTTGATTTCATTTACCGGCAAAAAATAGTTTTGCTAAATGTTTTTGTTCTTTCTTAGTAAGAATCGGTACCTCTAAATCTAATTTTTCATTGTAAATGTACTGCTCTTCTTCGGTTGTGCTTTGATTAATATTTCGAGTACTTATTACATTACGCATTATGTTTTGAATTATTTTTTTATCTTCAAAAAAGTTAATCATTAATATGTCCTTTAACTATTTGCGCGTACTTTTGTAATTCGTCACCAAAAAATCTAAAATATGCTGTTAATTGTCATAATTCACTAGTTTTTTTATTTTTGACTACTCAATCAAAAATTTCTGGTAATTCAAAATCTAAATTATTTTTTTCTAAATGAGTTATTAATTCAACAAAATCATTTGACAAAATAGTTTTAGCTTCTCTATTTTGCGATTTTGCTTGTTCATTTTCTGCTTTTTGCTCTTCTTTTACTATTTGATGCAATATTTCATATAAGGTTTCTTGTTTTGCATCTTCATTATTAAAATTTTCTTGACTTAGTTTTTGGACAAATAGTTCTTGAATTTTTGCTTGTTGATTTTGCATATGTTTTTTCCTTTATTTTTTGTTAAAAATTAAAATGCTATCTTTTGTTAGACCTAATTTTTGATATCTTTCTTTTAAGTCTTGTAAATATTTTTCTTTTAGTTTTTGGTTATATTCCGCTGCTTTTTTATTTAATTGTGTTTTTTGTTCTGCCATTTTTACTCCTTTTTATCAATATTCTTATTAATGCAATTCACACTGAGTCGCCTAATTAATAATTGTTTTTGTGCATCGAGGTTTTTAGTAAATTTATTGAATAAATCTCAAACTATCGTTTTCATTATTCATTTTCCTTATTTATTATTTTTGCTATTTCTTGTATTTGTTCTTTTTTGTTTGGCACAGTATTTATAATATTTGCTACTTGCGCTCTTTCTTCTTGCGACAATTTTCATTTTGTAAATGTATCATTAATTTTTTGATAAATTTCTTCTGGGTTTTGCGAACTAATCTGTTTGGTTTTTTGGCGGAATTTTTGTAGTGAATTATTTTCATTATTTGCCAACTTATCTTCATTTTTTGGTTGTATATTAATTTCCTTTAAGTTCTGCTCTTCCTGCTTTTCAATTTGATTATTTACACCAAGGGCAATTTTTTTCATTTTCTTAAAATCAAATACATATTTACTTGAAGCGTTGCCAATTGGTTCATTATGAATATATGACTTATCAATATTCATATAATTAAATGCAAATAATGGCTTAATTAGAATCGGTTTATAACCACCTGATAGAACTAAAGCATCTAATTTAGATTTGAATTTCAAATCACTAATACTAAAAATACGTTCATTTTGCTCTGCTATCGTTGTACTTGTCCCTTTATCGTTTGATGTAGTTGATTTTTTCTCTACTTTATTTTCACCAATCATTTCACTTATCTCTTTAAGTGTTTCTTGGTTGTTAGTTTCTAAAAATACAGTTAAACGGGCTTGTGATTTAATTAATTTATTTTCAGAAGCACCCGTATTGTATTTATCTAATTGCGCATAGTCTTGCAGCGATAAAGCAAAGAATATTTTTCTAGACCTTGATATTGCCATTCAGTCGCCAATATCTTTTAGTTTTTCAATTGAAGCAAATTCTTCAAATATCATTAATAACGTTCTGTCAAGTGATAAAGTTTCATTACTATTTGCTTTTGTTATTGCTTGTTCATATATTTGAGAAATTAATATTGGTATCAAAAATGAATTTGCTCTTTTATGATCTGGGAATTTAATAAATATCGCAAACGGTTTTTCGCTATTAAACATTTCGATAAAGTCAATATTATTTTGTGATGTAATACTTTGAATAACTGGGCTAGTTTGAAATAGAATTAATGCGTTTTGTGCATTTGATAAATATCCAGATAATGTTTCTTGAACTACGGTTGCTAATCCATCAATTTCAGTAAAAAGTTCATTTCAAAATTTATTAACTAACTGATATTTTTTAACTTCCTCTCTTCAAGCACCATTTACAAACATATCAATTGAGGTAAAACTATAAGCATTTTTCATAGTAAAGAAATCTAAGGTAAATTCTGGGTTAACAGTTGAATAAAACGCCATAAATTTTAAAATAACCTTAATACAGTTTTTTGCCTGTGCTACTCAATATGAATTTTTTTCTTGTGCATTTGGCAAGTTTTCTACAATATCATTTATAGCGACAATTGCATCTGAATAATCTTCATCATTTAATTCTCTGCCTTTATGCAAACAATCTCAAACTTTTTTAAGAGGATTTCACCTTACTGAATTATGTGAATTATCAAAATCAAATAACCTTATATTGTATCCATTATCTTTTAAAATAGTTCCTGTTGCTTTTAATAATTCACCTTTTGGATCGGTTATAACCATATGCGGTTTTTTGGCACTACTTAATGAAGCGTTGCGTCTTATATTTTCGAAAAGAATTCTTCAAGTTTTCCCTGAACCCGCAATACCTAACAAAATCATATGTGCATCAGTATGATTAACTAATGTACCGTGCTTTTTAATATGACCAATGGCAAATCCCGGTTCATCATTATTTGCAAATTCTTTTTTTAAGTTTTTAATTGAACCCTCTTTTGTGTTTTCATTTCACAAGAATGCTGATTCATCTTTAGTTTTTTTAGAAAATTTTTCAAGTATATTTTTATATTCAAATACCGCTAAAAGTATTAAACAGACAACAATTATTAATAAAACAAATCAATAATTATTTCCCCTTTTATAAAAAGCAAAAATATCATTTAAAGCATTTCGTGAACCATTAAATCAATTCTTTAAGATTGTGAATTTGTAAAAATATAATTGACCTAATAATCCAAGCACCATAAATAAAAATGGCGGCAATATCACTAAACAAAAAACATATTTACTTAAAACAAATAATTTACTTTGTTTTTTCATTTAAAGCCCATTTCTGAACAACGTATTGTTGAATATCTATTTTTTTATTTGCTAGCCTCTTTTCTAAAAATAAAGCCAACTGTAAAGCATATTTAACATCATCAACTTTCATTGAGATATTAACTTTTGATTTTAGTTTTGTTATGTTTAGGTTTTCATAAGTAAATTTATTGACTTTACACAGATTAATAAATTGATTTTTAATATTATCTAAATCGCTTTTGATTAAATTAATATCTTTAATATGTAAATTAATTCAAACTCCACTCTCAATTGTTTTTGTTAAATTTTTATCCATATTTTTTTACCTTTTAGCAACTATATTTGTGCGATATTTTTTTATTGCTTCTATTTTGTTTTTAAAATGCACTCCGTTTGCTTCTCACTCCCATTTTTTAATAATTCACTGTCAATCGATTTTCTTATTTGTGCTTGCATCTGATTTGGACTGATAATTGCTTTGTCTTGATTTATATTCAGAATAATTACCTAATAGATTTTGTGAATCATATTGCTCATCAATTTCATCATCAATACATAGTTTAATAATTGCATTACCAATTTGACTTTCAAATTCTTTGCTTTCTTTTTCAATAAATTCTTTTTGTAATCTATTGTTAAATTGAGTTCCTAAATCTTTTTCTTTTAGTTTTTGGATTTCATTTTGATATTCAGAATATTCTTCTCTGAATTTTTGATTATTTTCTAGTACATATTCAAATACATTTCAAATCGATTTTTTAACGTCATCCGATGTTTTTGAATATGTTTTATTTCTTGCGCCAAGTAATGAGTTTTTAATATTTAGCACATCATTTAACAGTTTTTCATCTGACTCAAAAGCAATTTGTGTCAATTGACGAATATTCTTTCTTTTTTCTCAAATTGAAGATTTAAAAATATTTAGTTCTTGATATTGCTTATTAAACGTAATTTCATTAGCCATTACTTCATTAAAGTTATCTAAGGTTTTTTTATTAAACACTCCCTTGCTTTTATAAGTTAATTTGCCATTTGCATTTAATATTTGCGGGTTAGTTTCTCAAAAACTTAAATGGATATGCGGATATTCAGTGTTTGCGTGCATAGCCCAGTGTCCCGTTATATTTTCAGCATCCAATTTGTTTGCTTTTAAAAGTTTTTTCAAGTTTTTAGTCAGCAAATCATTTCATTCAAATTTATCTACTAAAAAATTCTCTATTCCTAAGTCGCCCGGGTTAATAATCATTTCTCAAACGACTTGTTTATTCGATAGATTTGATAATAATTCTTTTTCTTCTTTAATATCTATATCTTCACCATTACCAAAAAGTTTATATACTCCACTTTTCTCGCTCTTCATTTTTTCTGCAGTACGCGAGTTTATTCACTCTTGCATACTTAGTCCACTATGCTTAAATTCCGCTTTTAAGGTATTTTTATCCATTGCGTCATCTTGCACCCATACCGCACTTTTTCTCGCTATGTAATCCAAATGCTTGCCCGATTTATAAAATTCAAAATTGTGCGGTTCTTTTTGTCCAGACATTATTCTTTTTGAAAAACCACGCTTTGCAAACTCGATATGAGAATAAATTTTTGCCATACTTTACTTAAATTTAAAATTAAGCATTATTTATCATTCAATATAAGAGTTAAAGGTAGTTTTCTTTATATACATATATTAGTTTCCTCTACAGTTTATTTATGTTGCTAATTCTGGACTAAGTCTATTTCCAACCAACTATTAAATTTCATTTTTTTCAAAAATTTAATAGCAAAAATATTTACTTGCTTAAAGTAAATTATTAGGTTAAGTTCATAACTAGCACCGAGGAATCAAGGTACACCACTTAATTTATTTGCACCCTCATTCCTCGATGCAGTGCTTAGTTTATTAACTCTAAAAAATATTTAACAGAAGATATCTCTCACTTTTAAATTCAAAGCAGAATTTGCCCCGAGCATCAAAGTAATAATTTCTACCATTAGCAAATCATTTTCAAGATTTAACAGTTTTAAAAACATCTTTCATTTCTTTATCAAAAATGTAGGTTAGTTTTTTAAAACAAGAATAAATGAAATGTCTATTCTCGCCTGCAAAATATTTGTTCTGGATAATAACTTTTTTGCCACATCCACACTCTCTTTTATACAAGCGATTATGGTAATTACAAATAGCGTCTTTTTTCGCTAATTTTTCAGCCTTAGCTTTTCAACTTAAAATGCGAAAAATTTTAACGACACTTAAGCCATAAAGCAAAAATATAAATCAGCATTTTTTGCCCGAAATTATTAATGTTTTTTTGCTTCTAGAATCGACAACCCGTGGCGCTAATTTTAACATTTGATTACAGTATAAAATTAGTCCATTTTCGATTAGGAATTTTATAACTGAATAAACACTAGATTTTTTTAAGCCGTACTTAAAAAGTTTAGTTAGTGATATTCATTTTTTTACTCCGCCTAGTGCTTTTAAAATTGCTAGAATTTCAACCGCAATTTTTTTACCTAATAAAACTTTAACAAGTTCTTGTGATAATTTCAATTTTGTATTTGAAATTAGTTTTAACCCTTGAAAATTTAATTTTGCATATTTTCTCTCTCTATACAATTTTTTAAATTTTTCTTCAAATCAAAAATTTCTTAATTCTCCGGAGGTTAATGAACGTAAATATTCATCCTCAATTTGTAAATTGGAATATGCACTCATTTATCCTCCTTTTATTTAAATTTTTATTTTTTGATTTTTTTGGGTTATAATTTTGTTGTAAATTGGAATACAAGCAAATTTGGAACCCGAACTCGGGTTCTTTTTTTATCTTGTTTGATATTAAAAAATGCAAGCACGCTTGCTTGCATAACACACTTAAATTTTATAGGTTCATTTTTTTATATAAATTTTAAAGTAATTTATAATTCTCCATTATGAAAGACATAAGAGGTTTTAACACTAGAAAAATATTAAGTATTTTTTCAAGCGAATTTTGTACTTCGCTGTGTTTTTCTTATGGCGAATACTTCGAAAATATATTTGATTTAGCTTCCTCCGTTAATTACTAGTTTTACTAGTAGAAATTTAATAAAAAACAAACAAAACTAAGGAGAGAACTATGAAAAAAAATCGTAACGTTCGCAATGTTATCGAGCTTAAAGAAGTAGTTAAAGAGTTCGAAGACAAAGTAGTTTTAGAAAACGTTAATTTAGAAATCAAAAAAGGTGAATTTATTACATTATTAGGACCTTCGGGTTCTGGAAAAACAACAATTTTAAGATTAATTGCAGGTTTTGAAAGAGCAACTCGGGGTGAAATTAAATTTCACGACCGGGACATTAAAGATTTACCACCACACAAAAGAGATTTATCAACAATTTTTCAAGATTATGCGCTTTTTCCAAACTTAAATGTTGAAGGTAACATTAAATATGGTTTAGCACTAAAAAGAATACCTAAAGAAACAATTAATCCTAAATATGAAAAATTATTAGTTGAAAAACAAAAACAATGAACAAAAAAAGCCAATGATGAAATGGCTAAACTTGACAAACTTCAAACAAGATATGAATTAGAAATGGAAGCATTAAAACCTAATTCACTACCTTACAAAAGAAGACAAAAATATTTAGATAGATCTGACTTTATTTATTCATACTGAGAAAACTATGTTGCAACAAAAACTGAAGACTTTGAAAAGAAATATCTAACACGTAGAATTTCTAAAGAAGAAATGAATCAAGAAGTTGCTAAAATTGTTGAACTAGTTGGCTTAAAAGGTTCAGAAACTAAAGCAATTAATGAACTATCTGGTGGTATGAAACAACGTGTTGCACTTGCTCGTTCACTTGTTATTGAGCCTGAAATTTTACTTCTTGACGAACCATTGAGTGCGCTTGATGCCAAAATTAGAGTAAAAATGCAAAAATTACTAAGAAATATTCAACAACGTCTAGGAATCACATTCATTTTTGTTACTCATGACCAAGATGAAGCACTTGAACTTTCAGATAGAGTTGCAATCATGCGTGATGGTGTTATTGAGCAATATGACACTCCAAAACAAATTTATGACTATCCAGTAAACAAATGAGTTGCAAACTTTATTGGTTCTTCAAACATTTACAATGCAATTTTTAATGAAGATGCAACAGTTACATTCATGGATAAAACATTCAAAACAATTCATGATGAAGATGAATTTGCTGCTGGTAGTGAAGTTGACGTTTTAATTCGTCCAGAAGATATTGATATTATGGATGCATCTGAAACTAAAAAAACCAATGGGCTTATTGGCAAAATTGTTGACATTACTTACCGTGGAAGCTACTACTATTTAAAAGTTGACTTTAAAAACGGTTTTAGCATTTTGGTTGAAACTGCTAAAAAATTTGATTTAGACCAAGAAGTTTCAATTTCTTGAACAATCGACTCAATTCACATTATGGCAAAAGACTCGAAATGAGATTATTCATCTGATGAATACTAAATTTAAAAGTTCATTAGGATTTAACAAACAACTTTTATTACTTTTACCATATGTGTTTATTGCAATCTTTTTGATTGTTCTTCCAATGATTTTAATTGTTGTTCAAGCTTTTACACCTCGCGAAAATTTTGACACAGCATTATTAATCAAACAATTTAATACCTGAGTAATTATTGGCAGAAGTTTAAGAATTGGTGTAATTTCATCAATATTGTGTTTATTAATTGGTTTTCCATATGCATATTTTGTTGCAACAACAAAAAGCAAAATATTGCAAGTTTATGCAATGAGTCTTATTCTTTCGCCAATGGTTATTTTCACAATTGCTAAAATTTATGCAATTAGAGGATTTTTCCTAAGCATTTTTGACGAAGACGTCTTAAATTCAGAATGATTCATGATTTTGGCACTAACATACCTTAACTTACCATACATGATAATGCCGCTTTATTCTGTTTTTAAAGATATGCCTAAAAACATCATTGAAGCTAGTTCAGATTTAGGTTACAACAGATTCCAAACTTTGTTTAAAGTTGTTATTCCTTACAGTTTTAAAGCAATTTTATCAGGATTAAGTTTAATCTTTTTAGCATCGGCAACCACCTTTGTTATTAGTGATAAATTATTGCCAAACCCAGCCCAACTGCAAACAGTTGGTTCACTAATTAACCAATATTCTGACCCATCAAATGCTTATGAACTTTCAACTGGTTCAGTACTTGTTTTGGTGGTTAGTGCAATATTTATTGGTTGCTACGCAATGATTAATTTTGTGCCACGTTTAATAATTAGACTAGTGGCTACAAAATCAAGAAAAGGGGTAAAAAATGAATAAATTTACAACTTTTTTAAGAAAATCATACATTTATTTAATTCTTGCACTAACATACATTCCATTATTTTTTGCAGCTGTATTTAGCTTTAGTAAACCAAGTAAAAAAGGATATTTATCAACCTCTTGAAACGGATTTACAACTGAAGCATGAAGCGAATTTTTCACAGAGGGCAGAGACATTGCCTTGATTAACTCAATTATTATTGCCTTTTTTACTTCGATTTTAGTTGTTTTCATTTCACTAATTACAGTTTTTGCGCTATGAAGACAAAAAAATAAAAAATACGAATTGGTAACAAAAGCAGTAAACAACATTCCAATTATTAACCCAGATAACATTACAGCTATTGGACTAGTTCTAGTATTCACTTTATTCTTTGGCGTGCTTTCAGTAGTTCGTGAAGGAATTATTCGGGGAATCGTTGCTCATACAGTTATGGCGCTTCCTTACGGAATTTCTTTAATGTATCCAAGAAGCGAAAAATTTGAGCGTTCGCTTTATGAAGCTAGTCAAGATTTGGGGTATTCAAAAGTTCAATCTTGGTTTAAAACTTATTTTGTATACATGATTCCAACAATTGTTTTTGCTGGATTAGTTGCTACATTTTTATCATTTGACGACTTTATAATTTTAAAAACAACAACAAATACTTCAACACTAGGGACAAAACTTTACGAAGGTAATATTAAACCTTGAGGTCTTGTTGTTGGCACTGCAATTCTTTTTGCTACCTTTATAGGTAATGCAATTTACATTGGATATAAAGCAAAAATGACAAAAACTAAAAAAGTTTTAGGAGGCACAAATGCAAACTAAAACAAAAAATATCCTAAAAAAATCCGCAATCGCACTTGGCACAATTGGTTCATTAAGTGCTGTATCGGTTGCGATTGCACTAAAAGCCAAAAAACCTTTTAAACCTACTTTTTATAACTATAAATCGTATATGTCAGATACTGGGCGTGAAATTTTGTCTAGCAATTATGACTTTAAAGAATTTGACACTTTAAACGAGTTTACAAAAGCAATTTTAACTCGTAAGGCACTTGGTGGAATTGGTAGTGATGCTCAAGCAGTTCAATTAATTAGACGTGATAAATTAAAAGAAATAGATTATTTAAAAGTATTTATTAAAGACCAAAAAAATCGTCCAAATTGAGCAAAAGATACACAAGGTAAAAATTTACCATACGAGCAATACCGTGATAAAAAGGAATATAGAGAATTTCAAAAATCTCTTTTTACAGATTTGGTTTGAAGCCATATATCAAGCTATGATGATGTATTATTAACTAATTATGATGGCAAAAAATTCGAAGAAATTGACGGTAAAAAACGTCACTTATATGATTATTTTGTTCCTTATTTTAGCCAAGATATGGTCATAGCTTACAACCCATTCAAAGTTGTTAAAGAATTAATAAATCAATCAGTCACTGAAGAAGAAATTCAGAAAAAATTGTATGAATTTGACCAAAAAATTATTGATAGCATTTACGAAAATGGTGTCAATAGAGGCAAAGAACATAATCAAAAAGAAGTGATCATGACTGATGTTTTAAAAGCTTTAAAATCAAACGGCTTTAATCGTTTTGCCATCACCGATGCTGTTAGAGATAACATGATTTATGGTTCTGCATATGAATATGACAACAAAGACAAATATTTTGATACAAATATAACTGGTAAAGCAAGCACAATTGATGAACCAAATTTATACGTAAAATTGATTGATAATTTTGGAAAATTAATCAAAAACTCGCTAGATTATTCATTGACTGACCAAAATATTAACTTTATTGGCGATGGACAATTTTTACTAACTCAACTTGTGGAACCAGATTTAGATAATTCAAAAATTCAGGCAGCTATTTTATACAATGGTGATGCACTTGATGCTTATTTTTCAGAAGATAACATAGAAAGAAGTAAGAATGGATCAATTCGTTTCATTCGCCCTAAATCTAATTTACTACTTGTTGATGGTTTAGTGATGGCTAAAAATGCAGATGTTGAAGAATCAGATTATGACAAGTTAATTAATACATATGTTGATGCAGTCTCTGATGGTCTTCAAGTAGATTATCCTGAAAAAGCATTGGAAAAATTTGAAGAAACATCAAGCTATATTAATTTTGACAACGTTAACTATACACCTACGGTCAAAAGACTTTATGATTATGTAGCTAAAAATTACTTTTCTGATTTAAGTGAATTTGAAAAATCATATGTAACTAACTTGTATGAAATTAAAGATAATTACACATTATTTAACCCAGCTACTCAAAGTGAAAAATTAAAATACAAAGTTATTCACAAAGCTATTGAGCCAACTGACCAAAAAACTTCAACAAACATTAATACATACTGAAATAAAGTTACTAAAAAATAATTTAAAACCTCGCACGAGGTTTTTTTTGTTTTTGAGCAAGTTCACATAATCCATTATAATAATATGTTAAACAAATAAAAAAGGATTAAAATGAATCTAAAAATAATCAAAAATACAATAAGCACAATTGCAATTAGCTCGATGCCTCTGAGTGTTGTTTCATGTGCAAAACAACAAGTTAATAACCAATTACGAATCACAATAAATAATATTAATTTCAACAACAGAGTCGACTTCACACTTGATGATATAAATGAAAAAGATATAAAAACTCAATATAATGACACTATTTATAAAGAAGTTAAGATTAAAGAAATTAAAAAAGATGCTGCAAAAGGTATTTTAGTTGTTGAACTAGAGGCTACTAAAACTAATGGAGAAATTAAAAATCAAACAATCACAATAGATGGTTTTAAGAAATCTTTAAATAATAGTGACTTTAACTCAAAAATTTATTTTGAGGTAAATAATTATGAAGCAGAAAATTTTGAATATCTAAAATGAGAAGATCCCTCAACCTTTCTTGTTGAAGATATGAAAATTAACTATTCAAAAACTGGTTTAAATTCAAATGAATTAGTAGATTTGAAAAATGAAATTATTGATTTTAAAACAGATGATGAAAATAGAACTATAACAATCAAATATAAATTATCATATAAATCAAATGCAAAAAATATTGGTGAATTTGAATATATTATTAAATTCCCGGAAAAAGAGGTTCATTAATGAAAAAACTTTTATTGCCCATTTCATCTGTTACGATTTTGAGTTCATTAGTAAGTGTTTCATGTTCCCAATCCAATTCAAAAATGAATGAAAAAGCAAAATTAATAACATTAAAAGCTATTGCAAAAGAAGTTAGAGATGATGTAAATTTAGTTGATTTTACAAGTGAAAAATACATAAAAATTAATGGTTCTGATATCAATACTGAAATTAGAATAAAAAGTATAAATCCTGAAGGTGATAAGATAAAAGTTTTTTATGTTGTAAGAGATATTCACACAAATTTAATAAGCGATATTCAAAGTACAATTTTGGATATGGAATATATTCAAACAAAGACTAAAATTGAATACAAAGGTAAAAAATTAATTTACAAAAAAAGTGATTATTATAAGCCACTTAATAATTTGAAAGGACAAGAATTATTAAATGCTTTAATTAAATTACAAGCTCAAAAATGAAGCCAACATGTTCAAAGAGGAAAAGAAAAAGGTTATTCTAGATACACTGAACTTTATGATATTTATACAAAAGCATTCCTTGATAAATATTATGAAAAAGACAATACTCTTTTAGATATCTACTCTGAAAATCCTAAAGGAAAAGATCCATATTCATTTGATTTTAACAATAGACATGGAAAAGATTTATCAGGCGATGAGGGTAAAGCTGTTCGAGGAAGAAAAAATCAAGAGGGTGAAATGTATAATAGAGAACATCTTGTACCTCAATCTTGATTTGCAAAAGATCAAGATGTTCGCACAGATGCCCACTTTGTTTGACCAACAGATAAATATGTAAATAATGCGCGTGGAAATAGTTCATTTGGAATTGCGGGTAAAAATGCTAAGGTTTCACTAAATGGAACAAAAACTAGCGCAAATGTATCTGAACCTATCGACGAATTTAAAGGCGATGTTGCTAGAGCTTTAATGTATTTTGCAATTACTCATAATAATAAACTAGTTGAAGGTATGCTTGGGGATACATATTTAGGAGTATTTCCATTCATATCTAAGAATTATTTAGATACATATATTGCTTGAAATAATAAAGACGTTATTGATATGTTTGATATTGACAGAAATAATGAAATAGATAAAGCATATGATAATGGTCTTAGAAACCCATTTACAGATTATCCTCAGCTTGCTGATTTAATTTGAAAAAACACTAACACACCATTTGTTGATCATGGCATATTAGTCGGTATTGAATAAAATAAAAAATTACCAATTCTTTTTAAAAATGAATAAATTGGTAATTTTTAATTAATTGTGTTTTAATTCTTTTGCTTTTTCAGCATTAAAGAATTTAACAAATTCGGTTGCTAAATCAATAGCGGCTTTAATATCAACAATTGAACAAACACCAATTGGTGAGTGTAAATATCTTTGTGGCAATGAAAATGTTATTGCAGGAACTCCACCCTTACCATATTGTAGGGCTGTCGCATCATTTCCGCCACCTTCTGAAATATATTTATAAGCAGGGATATTGTGTTTGCGTGCTAATGACATTAGCATTTCTGTAAATTTAGGGTTAGTTAACAAACCACCATCTTTAACAAGTAATGCAACACCATCGCCAAGTTTTGTGCCACCTTTTATAGCTCCTGTGGTGTCGTGACTAGCACAAGTATCAATTGCAATTGCGACATCTGCGTCAATTATTGAACTAGCTGTTTTTGCGCCTCTTAATCCGACTTCTTCTTGAACTGTTCCAACAATATATGTTTTATTTGGTAAATTTAAATCTTTAATATTGTTTGCTAAAAAGTCAATAACAGTTACGCCTGCTCTATTATCCATTGCTTTACCCGCAACTAGATTGTTTGGCATATCAAATGATTCGCCTGACATATAAACTCTATCGCCTGCTTCAATACCAAAGTCGATTGCTTCTTGTCTAGTTTTAAATCCTGCATCAACATAAAGTTCTTTATTGGTTGGGGCTTTTTTAACTTTTTCATCTTCTAAAATATGAATTGAAGTGTGGCCAAAAATTCCTAAAATTTCTTTGTTGTCTTTATTTGTGACAATTTTACATTTGGTGCCAATAACTGTAACTGGTCAAATTCCGCCAACCGGTGCAACAAGCAAGTTACCATTATCTTCAATATTTCTTACAAAATATCCAACTTCATCCATGTGCGCAGCAATCATAATAACTGGTGCATTGGGGTCAGATTGTTTATTTGTAATGATTAAAGAACCAAATCCATCACGACTAAATTCAAAGTTATCTGACTTAATATTGTTCTTTAAAGCTTGAGCAACTGGTTCTTCATATCTACTCATTGCTTCAATTTCCATGTATTGTTTTAAACGGTCTGAAATTTCTTTAAAATTATTCATTTATATAAGCCTTTCTATTTTTATATTGGTTAAGTACAATAATATTAAATGATAGCAAATTTTAAAATAAGATTCTTTTATTAACCATATATGCGATAATGTTTCATATTTTGGCGAATATTTCATAAAATTATTGCCAAATCAAGTGCTTTTTGAGTTGATATTTAAATAAATATTATAATTGTTTTGCATTCATATGATCTTTATTAAATAAGGAGAAGATTAAAATGAAAAAACCACGTTTTATTGTCCCTATGATAAGTTCAATATTTTTCCCATTATTGGCAGTATCTTGCGTAAATTTTGGGGCTCAAAATCAAACTAAAAATCCTCAAAAAAATGATAACCAAAATCCGAATAAAAAAACTGATCCTAGTGCACCAAAGCCTCCTGCAAAAAATCCAGGAACTCAAAAACCAGGAAATCCAAAACCACCAACAACTACAGAGCCAGGCACAATAACTCCTCCAACTCAAACAAACCCAACCCCACAGCCGCCTGCAACAAACAATCCTGGTAATACAAATACCCCTAAACCAATTGATAATCAAGCTTGAGAACAACTAAAAAAAGATATTTGACAACCAAAATATGTTGAAGGTAAAACACATTTTGTGCGTGTTCCTTATTATGTTAAATTACATTTAAATAATACAAATAAAACCATTGGTTTGTGAGCAAATCACCTTGATAGTCCAGATAATAAAGGATCATCAGAACCTGAAGCTTCATCGAGTTTACGAAGTAAGTATCGAAGAATCCGAAGTCAGGGAGCACAAGAAGTTAGTGAATTTTTGGCACTAAAAGAAGTATTGTCAACTCCAACAAATGATGATTTTATAATCTATGGTGGAGATACTAATATAAAAAATGAGAATTATTTTTTAATAAATGAAATATTGAATAATAGAATCGAGTCAACCCTTTCTACTAAGGAAAATTTAGCTGATAAATGAAAATATAAGGAAACATTTTTAACTTCTCTAGGTAGAACTGGTAATTATTCACACCAATATGACAAAATGATGTTTATTAATAACGATAAGAATTCATTTAATCCAACAGTAGTGGAAAATAATCACAAACCTTTTAAAATTAACATTTTCAGAACATTTGATCATATAATCTCCAAACAAGAATTGAATTTTTCTTATGACGCCAAGTCGAACTCAGGTCATTCAATTATTAGGAACAAAATCTCTGATCATGCCCCTGTATTGACAGATATTGAAAATAGTTTCAATATTTCAACTTCAAATGTTGGCGATAAATTAAAAACAAATCAAAACTTAGGTAAAAATAAAAACACAATAAGAATTGGTCATTGAAATATTTTGAATTATAGTGGAAATGATGACAACCAAGATTCCATTGCAAAAACAAGAGCTATTACTGCAACAATTCAAAAGGCTGGTTTCGATGCCATCGCGTTAACAGAAATAAATGATGGCGCGGGCGAAACTGCAGCAAAAACTCTTAAAAAATATTTGCCAAATCATTATGAAATTGCAGTTCAAGAACAAAAATATACAAAGATTGATGAACATTATATTAATTCAAAAAGATTTGGAAAACTACAACAAGAACAAGTTATTGTAGTTTACAATAAAAATGTCTTTTCATATTATGGACAAAATCTATCTTGAAATAAGCCAATTCAATATTGAGCAGACTAACCATATTTATTAATTACTAGGCATGCCTAGTTTTTATATTTTTAAAGCAAAATACAAGTGAAAGCAAAAATTTTGCTATCATTTAATTAATAAATTAATATTTACTTTTTGAATTCATAAATAGTTTATTAAGTAAAAACCGAATTGAAATTTAAGGAGGTATTATGGCAAAAAAAGTGAAGCAAAATAACACTAACGAAGCAGTAAAACAAAGAATTATTAATGCAGCCAATTCCTCTAGTATTTCGCTTTATAAAGAATATAATTCATCTTCAAAAGGTTTGCAAAATGATGAAATTATTGCCGAAAACAAAGAGTTGTATGGCTCAAACAAATTGGATAAAAAATCAGCAAACACACTTTGGCACAAAATTGTTTCGTCATTTTTCAATCCTTTTTCAATAATTTTGATTGTTTTATCAATAATTTCAATGATTACTGACATTATTTTGCCTTTGCATAGTGGCAAAAATGCCGAGCCAGCAACAATGGTTATTATTTTGTCAATGGTCATTATTAGTGGTACATTGCATCTAGTTGAAGAAGTAAGATCTTCATCTTCATCAGAAAAACTAATAAAAATGATATCCACAACAGCAAGAGTAAAAAGAGGTGGCATATTTTACGAAATACCGCTTGAAGAAATTGTAGTTGGTGATATTGTTACACTCGCTGCTGGAGATATTATTCCAGCTGATCTAAGAATATTAAGTGCCAAAGACCTTTTTGTTTCTCAGTCATCTTTAACTGGAGAAAGTCATGCAATTGAAAAATTAGCCAATCTTGTACCTAAATATGAATATGAAAATCTAGTTGATTATCATAATTTAGCATTCATGGGTTCAAACGTTATTTCAGGATCGGCAACAGCAATTGTTGTTGCTACTGGTAATCAAACTTATATTGGCCAAGTTGTTCAAAAAATTAATGCCAAACCAATTAAAACTGATTTTGAAAAAGGTGTAAGTTCAATTTCAAAATTGCTTATCAGAATTATGATGATTATTGTGCCAATTGTCTTTTTAATAATAGGTATTAAAGGGCAAATTTCAGGCAATAATAAATGACTTGAAGCATTTTTATTCGCAATTTCAGTGGTTGTAGGACTAACCCCCGAAATGCTGCCAATGATTATTACATCAACGCTTGCCAAGGGCGCGGTAATAATGTCAAAGAAAAAAACAATAATTAAGTCGTTAAATTCAATTCAAAATTTTGGGGCAATGGATGTTTTTTGTACCGATAAAACAGGAACACTAACCCTAGATGAAATTGTTTTAGAGCGCCACATTGATGTATCTGGAAAAGACAATAATAAAGTTTTAAAATACGGTTTTTTAAATTCTTATTTTCAAACTGGTTTAAAAAATATTTTGGACTTGTCAATTATTGATAAAACTGATGAATTAAGTGTTGTTGATGAACAATTAAGAAAACTTGATTCAAGTTATGTAAAAGTTGACGAAATCCCCTTTGATTTCGAAAGAAAACGGATGTCAGTTGTTGTTAAAGACAAAACAAAAATTCAAGTTATTACTAAAGGCGCCGTTGAAGAAATGATTTCTGTTTGTAGTCATATTGAAATCGAAGATGATGTTAAGGAACTAGATCAAAAAACTATTGATAAAGTTATAAAACACGTTGACAAGCTTAATGACCAAGGTATGCGTGTAATTGCGGTTGCAAGAAAAGATGTTGATGAATCACAAGTTGGTAAATTTGGTGTTGCAGATGAATCAAAAATGATTTTAATTGGTTATCTTGCCTTTTTAGATCCGCCAAAAGAATCAACTGCATCTGCAATTGAAAACTTGCATAAATTAGGTGTTGAGGTTAAGATACTAACTGGGGATAATGCTAGAGTAACAAAAGCAATTTGCGCCCAAGTTGGTCTAGATGCTGATAAAGTTATTCTTGGCAAAGATATTGAAAACTTATCAACACCTGATTTAGAAGAATTAGTAAATAAATACAATATTTTCGCAAAATTATCACCCGATCAAAAAGCACAAATTATTACTGCCTTGCGTAATAAAGGTCATGTAGTTGGCTATATGGGTGATGGAATTAATGATGCCCCAGCAATGAAAGCTGCTGATGTGTCAATTTCAGTTGACACAGCAGTAGACATTGCAAAAGAAAGCGCGAATATCATACTGCTTGAAAAAGATTTAAATGTATTAGCTACCGGCATAATTGAAGGCCGTAAAACGTATGCTAATATGAATAAATACATTAAAATGACTGTTGCAAGTAATTTTGGCAACATAATTAGTATATTGATTGCTTCAATAATGCTGCCATTTGTTCCAATGTTAGCAGTTCAAATATTATTCTTAAATTTAGTTTACGATATTTCCTGTGGTTCAATTCCATGAGATAATGTTGATAAAGAACTGCTTTTAAAACCTCGAAAATGGAATCCTAAGTCAATTACTCGATTTATGTTGTGATTTGGTCCTGTTTCATCAATTGTTGATGTTTTAGGGTTCATATTACTGCGCTATGTTTTTATTGCACAGTTGTATCCGAGCTTAAATGTTGATTCAGCTGAATTTATGACATTATTCCAAACTGGCTGATTTATAATCTCAATGTGAACGCAAAGTTTGATAATTCATTTTATACGAACTGAGAAAATTCCATTTATTCAATCTCGTCCAGCTCTTCCACTATTATTATTTTCAATATTGGGTTCAATATTAATTACAGTTAGCCCATTTATCCCTTGATTAAATGGCGCAATTAAGGTTCAACAATTAAATCCTTGGTTCTACTTAATGCTTTTCGGCTTAATAGTTTTATATGTAACTTTAACACTTATTGTTAAGTCGCTATTTATTCGCAAATATAAAGAACTTCTTTAATTTAAAACACGCGCAGGCGTGTTTTAATATTCCTCAATAAATCAACCATAATATAATTTCTTGACTTTTTCATGTTCTTTAAAATCGCTACATAAATTTGTTAGTGTATTTCGAAATACAGGGCCATGACCGCCAATGCGATTTTGCTCCCAAGTTATAAAATGTGCAAATTCATGCTCGATTGTGTGTTTAATTTTAGCTTCAGGATAAAAAAATAAATATTTTGTATAGTAAATAATATTTTTAAAATCCTCTTTGTTTGTGAATGCTTCTACATCTTGCAAACTATGTATATATTTGCCATACGCACCATTTAGAGACTTTATCATATATGGTATTTTTCTATTTATTTTTTCTTCAATAGATTCATGTGTGTTTTTAATTATCAACTCTAAGTAATTGGTCATTATTTCAATAACTTGTTTATTTTGCGTTTTCAATTTATTTTCAATTGATTTTGGTAAAAAAAATGTAACTTTTTTATTCTCAAAATCAATCAGCGGTTTAGTTGACTTTTTATTTAGAAACAAAATTTTCGCATCATATTCCGTGCCTAAAATAAACATTTTTTTGTGGGTTCTCAAACTCAAAAATGGCACGATGCCTCTAACAATATTAATTTGATTTCTAAAAGTACTTGTAATATTTTGCAATAAATTTTCAATACTTTTTTCAGTGCAGTAATTTACTAATATGACTTTATTTAATTCATATATGACAATATGTAAACAAGTTACATATTTGTAGCACGCGTGAGAATTTCGTTTTTTATATAACAATCTATATTTATCGTTGTTATGAGAGTAAAACTTTACGAATTCACTACTCATTTTGTTTTAATCCTTGTTCTCATTTTTTGATTTCTTTTAGGGATTTAACTTTATTAACTTTAATTATTTCGAGCATATTTTTAATTTTATCTGTATCAATAGAAGGTGAACTTGACAATTGGTTATAAACATCATTTAAAATTGTTTCAAAATTGTCAGTATTTACTACAATTGACCACTCTTGTTTTCCTTGCAAATTGTAATTAGCTTGTGTTGGTAAAAATAATAGTGAAAATGTTGGAATTTTAAAGCCACACATTTTATTAAAATGTTCAATGTGGCGCAAATTTTGGTGTAAAGGGTTAGCAAACTTTGCTTTTTTATTGTCATTAACAACATAAATGAAACGATTATTACTATCTCCTTCAATATTGCCTTGGAAATATTTTGATTCAACAATAATAATAAATTTGTCACAATAAAGCAAACCATCTATTTCAAACTGTTGTTCGCCTCCATAACTAAATTTTGAACCCTTTATAAATTTGTAATTTGAATTAGCAGCATAATTTTCTAATAATCTATTTACGTTTTCTTCGAATTTAAATCCTAAAGTATCTTTTCGTCTTTGTCTTAAGGCAAAAAATATTGATAATGATATTATCAAAGTAAATACCAATACCATCAAGATTATCCCTAAAGTAATTCCAAAAATCATATTTTTACTGATAGGATAAATTTCTCAATTATTAGATGTTTTATTATTAATATCACTCAATATTTTATTCATAGTTTAATTATAATTAATTAGATAATTTCTTAAAAATATATTTTATAGTTTATAATAAATTTATATTAATTAGGAGGTAAAATGTCAATCCAAATATTTTCAGTTATAGGAAGCGTCAACAAAGATTCATTGTCAGAAAAACTGAACAATGAAGTTGTTAAATTATTAATGAAAAAATTTCCTAATTCAACATTAAATCAATTGAACACGTCAAATTCAGAGTTTCAACATACATCGTTAAATGCAAATAATTTTAGTGAATTTTTTACAGAAACCAACTCAGATCATTGAATAGATATTTTAAAGGAAACTAATGTTTTAGTTATCTCAAGCCCGATGGTTAACTTTAACTATTCTGCAGGTATCAAAAACTTTATAGATTCAGTTGCGGTTGCGAATAAAACATTTTCATATAAATATAGTAAAAAGAATGGTTCAATTGGTTTGCTAGATAATTTAAAAGTTATTATTTTAGGAACACAAGGAGCTCCAGAAGGTTGATATCCATTTGGAAATTTCATTGAAAATTTACGGGGAATTTTTGACTTTTTTGGCGCTAATCAAATTGAAACATTACTTGTGGCAGGAAATAAAGTTGAACCTAATTCTTCAAAAACTCATGAACAAATAATTGACGAAAATCAATCAAAACTAATTGAAATAGTAAATTCAATAAATTATTAATAATTTTAAAAAGTGCCCTCATTGGGCGCTTTTTCTATTAAGTTATTTTAGTTTATGAATTTTATAAAAAATAAAGGCATTTGCCTTTATCATTATATTTTTCCTGTTGATGCTAAAACGATTCCCGCTGCCGTACCACCAATTCAAAGAAAAACTAAAATAACACTAATTGCAATACTGATAGATGAAATAATAATGCCTGCAAGCGCAAGAGACTTGCCATTATCATTTCTTTTTTTAGATGAAGAATATCCTAAACACGAAAGAATAAGACCAATCACTGAAAAACCAATGACTGATAAAACTAACCCAGCAATTGCTAGCCCATTAGAATCGTTACTTACTGGTTTCTGTTCGCTTTGGTTATTACTGCTCATAATGTTTTGCTCACTAGTTTTTTCTTTTAAAGCTGCATTACAATCAGGACAATTTACAATATTTTCAGTAAATTTTTTATCGCATGACTCACAAAAATAAAAATTCATTAAAGCTCCTATATATTATTAAAACATTTTTTTGTGTTAAAAATTATACTCTAGTGTTTTGTGTTGCTGTAAGAGATTTTCATTACTGTTAATTTAATGATAATTCTATAAATTACCAATTTCAATATAAAATTAGTGTCTTTCGAATTTAGTCTTGTAATAAATACCTTATTTTATAATGTAAAAATAGTTAATAAATTTATGTTAAATTGGATATTGTTTTTTATCTAGGTGGATTATTTTCTTGCGCCCTTTAAATTTTTATAATTTATAAATTTTTTTTAGCTGCTTTAAAAAATGTGATATTATGTCTATATAGATATAATCTAATTAGATATTTTGGAGTGTAAATGAGTCAAAATTTAGAATCAGGTATCCGCGAATCGTTGCAAAATTTAGTTACTTCGTTTGATAAAAAAATCAATAAGATTGCATTAGAAAACAAAATAACCTTAAGCCAATTTATGGTTCTTGAGGTATTATATTCTCAGGGGGAGATGTGTATATCTCAAGTTAGAGATTTAATTTGCAGTAGTGTTGGCACCATACCCATAATAATTAATAATCTAGAGAAAGCTAATCTTATTAAAAGGGTTTGTGTCCCTTGCGACAAGCGAATGTCAAAATTACAACTAACTAACGAGGGTCGAGAGGTTATTAGCAGATTGCTACCTATAAATAAGTCAATAATTAAAAACTCATTCAAAAATTTATCTGAAGATGAAAAAAAACAATTGTTATATCTATTGAACAAAATTGAAATCAATTAAATAGGAGAAAAAACTATGAGTATCATTACATCACTATCAATAAGAAGATCATACTATTTAATAAATAAAAAACTTGAGACTTCAAAAGATATTATTGTTGAAAAAATCAAAGAATTAACTGAACTAGTTCCAGACGCATTTAATATGAGAAGCTCACGCGTAGTAGTTGCTTTTAATGAAAAACATGAACAAATTTGAGATGCAATTTACGAGGCATATGGTGGTAAAGTAGCCCGCGATAAAATTGATTCATTTAAGGCTGGAGCTGGAACAATTCTATTTTATTATGACAAAAATACTATCGAAAATATGCAAAACGCGTTTAGTTTATATGCAGATAATTTCCCAATTTGAGCAAATCAAACAAACGGTGCATTACAAATATCTATTTGGTCAATGTTGAGAGAACTTAATATTGGAGCAACACTACAACACTACAACCCGGTTATTGATAAAAAGTTACAAGAATTATTAGGATTACCAGAAAATTTTGTTTTAGTTGCGCAAATGCCATTTGGCGGAATTGAAAAAGAAGTTGAACCAAAACAAGAAGAACCTATTGTTAATAGAGTTATTGTTGCTTAATGTCTAAAGCAGGTATACCTGTTTTTTTATTAATATTAATTATTATATTAAGTATTTTATTTTATTTATTTTAAAATCATTTAATGTTCTTTGCTGAATTTTTAACAATGCAAAAAAATTTCAAAAAAATATTTTTATTTTTAATAAAAGTGTTATCATAGTTAAGCAACTTAATTGTAGATGTTGCAATTGTTCTTTGAAAACTAGATATATAAACATGACGAAGTCAATTTTTTCGAGAGTTTGATCCTGGCTCAGGATGAACGCTGGCTGTGTGCCTAATACATGCATGTCGAGCGAAGTGATTTATCACTTAGCGGCGAATGGGTGAGTAACACGTACTCAACGTACCCTTCAGTTTGGCATAGCGGTTGGAAACAACCGATAATTCCAAATACTCGTAGATGCCGCATGGCATTTACGGAAAAGACGCCTTAAAGCGTCGCTGGAGGAGCGGGGTGCGCAACATTAGCTAGTTGGTGAGGTAACGGCCCACCAAGGCGATGATGTTTAGCGGGGTTGAGAGACTGATCCGCCACACTGGGACTGAGATACGGCCCAGACTCCTACGGGAGGCAGCAGTAGGGAATATTCCACAATGGACGAAAGTCTGATGGAGCGACACAGCGTGCAGGATGAAGGCCCTATGGGTTGTAAACTGCTGTGGTAAGGGAATAAAAAATAGTGTAGGAAATGCCACTATATTGAATGTACCTTATTAGAAAGCAACGGCTAACTATGTGCCAGCAGCCGCGGTAATACATAGGTTGCAAGCGTTATCCGGAATTATTGGGCGTAAAGCGTCTGTAGGTTGTTTGTTAAGTCTGGCGTTAAATTTTGGGGCTCAACCCCAAACCGCGTTGGATACTGGCAGACTAGAGTTATGTAGAGGTTAGCGGAATTCCTTGTGAAGCGGTGAAATGCGTAGATATAAGGAAGAACACCAACATGGCGAAGGCAGCTAACTGGACATACACTGACACTGAGAGACGAAAGCGTGGGGAGCAAACAGGATTAGATACCCTGGTAGTCCACGCCCTAAACGTTGATCATTAGCTGATGGGGAACTCATCGGCGCAGCTAACGCATTAAATGATCCGCCTGAGTAGTACGTTCGCAAGAATAAAACTTAAAGGAATTGACGGGGACCCGCACAAGCGGTGGAGCATGTGGTTTAATTTGAAGATACGCGTAGAACCTTACCCACTCTTGACATCTTCTGCAAAGCTATAGAGATATAGTGGAGGTTAACAGAATGACAGATGGTGCATGGTTGTCGTCAGCTCGTGTCGTGAGATGTTCGGTTAAGTCCTGCAACGAGCGCAACCCTTATCCTTAGTTACTAACATTCAGTTGAGCACTCTAGGGAGACTGCCCGAGTAATCGGGAGGAAGGTGGGGACGACGTCAAATCATCATGCCTCTTACGAGTGGGGCCACACACGTGCTACAATGGCCGGTACAAAGTGAAGCAACCTGGTGACAGTGAGCAAACCACAAAAAGCCGGTCTCAGTTCGGATTGGAGTCTGCAACTCGACTCCATGAAGTCGGAATCGCTAGTAATCGTAGATCAGCTACGCTACGGTGAATACGTTCTCGGGTCTTGTACACACCGCCCGTCAAACCATGGGAGCTGGTAATGCCCGAAGTCGGTTTATTAACAAACTGCCTAAGGCAGGACTGGTGACTGGGGTTAAGTCGTAACAAGGTATCCCTACGAGAACGTGGGGATGGATTACCTCCTTTCTACGGAGTACAAAGCTAATTTAATTAGCATTAACCTTATTTTTCAGACCTACTATTATTATTTATCGTCATGGCTTGGTTAGGTCCCAAGTGTATATCTAGTTTTGAGGGAACAATTCTCTCAATTGTTCTTTGAAAACTGAATAGTAAATATTTTAAAATATTACAACGACATCAAAAAATGAATAAATTTGGTTTATTCGTATTGATTCATCGAGTAATCATATTAATTATATGATTCATTGAAATGTCTTAAAATACACATCATAACAATAGGAAATCTTAATTTAATAAATTAAGGACATACTTTTAAATAAGTAAGAGTTTGTGGTGGATGCCTTGGGTCTGGAAGTCGATGAAGGACGTGATTACCTGCGATAAGCCTCGTGGAGCTGGATATAAGCTACGAAACGGGGATTTCCGAATGGGGAAACCTAACTAGGGTAATGCCTAGTTGCCTTCTTGTGAATACATAGCAAGTCGAGCGAGACACCATGTGAACTGAAACATCTTAGTAGCATGAGGAACAGAAAATAAATAATGATTTCTTTAGTAGCGGCGAGCGAACGAGAAACAGCCCAAACCACTTTAAAGTGGGGTTGTAGGACAGTCTACATAGAGTTACAAAATTTAATGATAGCAGAAACATTTGGGAAAATGTAGCATAGAGGGTGATACTCCTGTACGCGAAATCATTAAATCTCTTGACTGTATCCTGAGTAGGGCGGGGCACGTGAAACCCTGTCTGAATCTGCCGGGACCACCCGGTAAGGCTAAATACTAACCAGACACCGATAGTGAACTAGTACCGTGAGGGAAAGGTGAAAAGAACCCCGAGAGGGGAGTGAAATAGATTCTGAAACCACTTACTTACAATTAGTCAGAGCCCATTTAAGGGTGATGGCGTACATCTTGCAGTATGGACCGGCGAGTTATGTTATCATGCAAGGTTAAGCGGAAAAAAGCGGAGCCGTAGAGAAATCGAGTCTTAATAGGGCGTTAAGTATGATGGCATACACCCGAAACCAGGTGATCTATTCATGAGCAGGCTGAAGCTTGGATAACACCAAGTGGAGGGCCGAACCGTAGTACGCTGAAAAGTGCCCGGATGACTTGTGAATAGCGGAGAAATTCCAATCGAACTTGGAGATAGCTGGTTCTCCTCGAAATAGCTTTAGGGCTAGCGTGTGGTGTTAAGTAATGGTGGTAAAGCACTGAATGTGGAATGGCCGCGCCTAGCGGTACTGACTATAATCAAACTCTGAATACCATTATGGATTGCCATGCAGTCGGAACCGGGGTGCTAACGTCCCGGCTCGCGAGGGAAACAACCCAGATCGTCGGCTAAGGTCCCAAATTCGTGTTAAGTGAGAAAGGTTGTGGGGTTTCATAAACAACTAGGAAGTTGGCTTAGAAGCAGCCATCTTTTAAAGAGTGCGTAATAGCTCACTAGTCAAGAGACCCTGCGCCAACAATTTAACGGGACTAAAACACGAAACCGAAGCCACGGGTACATTTATGTACGTTAGAGGAGCGTTCTTAGGGCGGTGAAGTCAGACCGTGAGGACTGGTGGAGCGCTAAGAAGTGAGAATGCCGGTATGAGTAACGATTCGTAGTGAGAATCTACGACGCCTATTGGGGAAGGTTTCCTGGGCAAGGTTCGTCCACCCAGGGTAAGTCAGGACCTAAGGCGAGGCGGAAACGCGTAGTCGATGGACAACAGGTTAATATTCCTGTACTTTCTATAATAGTGATGGAGTGACGGAGAAGGATAGGCTTACCTCTTACTGGATTGAGGGGCAAATAGTTACTGGGAATTGTAGTAAAATGCGCAATTCATTAACCGGAAGCTATGACGCATAGGCTTTAGCTGAATTAGTTGATTTCATACTTCCTAGAAAAGCTTCTAAACTTAATATTATGGAAACCTGTACCGAGAACGGACACACGTCCCCAAGATGAGTATTCTAAGGCGAGCGAGAAAACTAGTGTTAAGGAACTCTGCAAAATGACCCCGTAAGTTCGCAAGAAGGGGTGCTCACGCAAGTGAGCCACAGAAAATTATGAGGGGCAACTGTTTATCAAAAACACAGCTCTCTGCTAAACCGCAAGGTGATGTATAGGGGGTGAAGCCTGCCCAGTGCCCGAAGGTTAAGTGGATGCGTTAGCTTATGCGAAGCGTTGAAATGAAGCCCGGGTGAACGGCGGCCGTAACTATAACGGTCCTAAGGTAGCGAAATTCCTTGTCGGCTAAATACTGACCTGCACGAAAGGCGCAATGATCTCTCAACTGTCTCAACACTAGACTCGGTGAAATTATGGTCCCAGTGAAAACGCTGGGTACCCGCATCAAGACGAAAAGACCCCATGGAGCTTTACTACAACTTCGTATTGAAATTTGGTCTAACATGTGTAGGATAGGTGGGAGACTTTGAAGCTAGGACGCTAGTTCTAGTGGAGTCAACCTTGAAATACCACCCTTGTTATATTGAGTTTCTTAACTTGCTACCCTGATCGGGTAGGAGGACAGTGCGTGGTGGGTAGTTTGACTGGGGCGGTCGCCTCCTAAAGAGTAACGGAGGCGTTCAAAGGTACACTCAATACGGTCAGAAACCGTATGCAGAGCGCAAAGGTAGAAGTGTGCTTGACTGTGAGACTTACAAGTCGAGCAGGTGCGAAAGCAGGACTTAGTGATCCGGCTGTACATTGTGGAATGGCAGTCGCTCAACGGATAAAAGTTACCCTGGGGATAACAGGCTTATCTTGCCCAAGAGATCACATCGACGGCAAGGTTTGGCACCTCGATGTCGGCTCATCGCATCCTGGAGCTGGAGTCGGTTCCAAGGGTTGGGCTGTTCGCCCATTAAAGCGGTACGCGAGCTGGGTTCAGAACGTCGTGAGACAGTTCGGTCCCTATCTGATGTGGGCGTTGGAATATTGATGAGAGCCGTTTTTAGTACGAGAGGACCGAAACGGACGTACCGCTGGTGTTCCAGTTGTTCCGCCAGGAGCATAGCTGGGTAGCTAAGTACGGAAAGGATAACCGCTGAAAGCATCTAAGTGGGAAGCCTCCTCAGAGATTAGTATTCCCTTGAGATTCCTTGAAGACTACAAGGTTGATAGGCTGGATGTGTAAGCATGGCGACATGTTGAGCTGACCAGTACTAATAAATCGATAGGTTTAAAAGTAATGTGTATTTAATACATTTCAATGAATTTAAAAATTACTATTCAGTTTTCAGAGAACACGCTGCTTAGGCAGTTTTTTTATTGCTTTTTTTGCAAGCAAAACTATAGAAAATTTAGATAATTTTTCTTTTATTAGTTTGTTAAAGTTATAAAATAACTTTGTATTTAAAATATAATTAATTAGGAGTTTATGAAGCAAAAATTTATTGCCAAAATAATAAAAATTCACTGAATAATTTTTTCTATATTTAGTGTTGCATTTTTAGTGGCAATTATTCATAGCTCTTCATTGATTTTTGGATACGTAATTGGAGCAAATATATCATTTTTGCTATTTTTATTTAAAGTAACTGTTTTTTATAAAATTATGTCTACTAAATTTAAGGGCTATGTTGTTGCCTTTACTGGATTAATATTTACACTTGCATTCGTTGGTTTACCATTAGGTGCCATTTTGTGAATTAATAAGTATTTCAATGGATATAATCAAATTATGTTCAGTCCAATTAATGTTTTTTGTTACATTTTTGGTTTAGTAAACATCCCTATATCGATATTTATCGTAGCTTTAATAAAAGAAAAAAAGGAGGTATATGCAAAAAATTAAAGATGGATTTTGGACTTGAAATCAGCCACAATTATTATCTTTATTTGTCACTATTCTAATTATTTTTATAATTTCACTTGTTGTTTTTATAAAAATCAAAAGAGAATCTAAACCAGATAAAGCACCTAGTAAAACAATTTTAGTAGCTGAATCTTATGTTCAATTAATTGATAATAATTACGATGATGTATCAGGAGGAAAACTTCCTTCAGCTCGTTTTTATATCTTTTCTGTTACAACATTTTTACTTGTTGGGAATATGCTTGGTTTAATAGGAATCGACCCTATCGCATCATCATATTCGATAACTCTAACGCTTGGAGCAATTACCTTTTTTGGTATTTATGTCATTGGAATATGATTCCAAAAATGATACTTTTTTCTACGATATGTTAAAAACCCAACCGAATTTCTTGGTCAATTTTCACCATTAATTTCACTTGGGTTAAGGATGTTTGGTAACATAGTTGGTGGCGCAGTTATTATGGCCTCAACTTATTATGCTGGCGGTTGATTATGAGGATTAATTTTCCCAGGTCCACAACTTTACTTTTTCTCGGTTATTTTAACACCTTGAATGCATTTATTTTTTGATGTATTTGGAGCAGTTGTACAAGCCTTAATTTTTACAGTATTAACAACAATTTATTGAACAAATGAAGTGGATAATAATTTGCCAAAAAAACACAATAAATCAAAAAGAAAAGTAATATCTTTAAATAAAGGTATTTATTAGGAGGAATTATGAATAAAGAAGGATTAATAGCATTAGCTGCGGGAATTTGTATGCTTGGTGTAATTGGAACTGGTTTAGGTCAAGGTCTAGCATCAGGTCGTGCCGCTGAAGCGGTAGGTCGTAACCCAGAAGCTGCATCAAAAATTAGAACAATAATGATTATTGGTATGGCCTTGGCTGAAACAGCTGCAATTTACTGTTTTCTTATTTCTATTCTATTATTGTTTGTTTTTGGTAAATAATGCATAAAACCGTGTTTTCAATATTAGCAGAAGGTTCTTATCCAGTTGTTGAACCTTCAGAAGGTTTTAAAGAACAGTTTAATAAACTTTGACCTTCGTGACCAATGATGCTTGCAACATTGGTTTCGTTAATAATAATTATGATTATTTTGTATTTTTTAATGTACAAACCTGTTAAAAAATCTCTTGCTGCGCGTCAAAAATTTATTCAAGACAACATTGACAAAGCAAAGGAAAACAATGCAAGTTCAGAGTTAGTTTTAGCTCAAGTAAATCAACGTTTAAAACAAGCTCACATTGAAGTTGATTCTCTAATTAATGACGCAAAACGTAGGGGTGATAAAGTCATTGAAAAATACACAGACAAAGCCAAAGCTGAAGCAAATAGAATTATTTCTGAAGCTAAAATTGATATTGAAATACAGAAACAAAAGTTTCTAAAAGAAAGCAAAAAACACATTGCATCGGCCGCTACAACATTGAGTGAAAAAATCTTAAAACAACACGTTGATTCAGAAATTCACAATCAAATTATTGATGATTTTTTAACTAAAAATGAGGATGAATAATGTATCAAAAAGCAAATGTTGATAGTTATGCAACGGCGCTTTGCGAGTTACTAATTGAAGATAATTATTTAAACGAAGGCTATAATTTCTTTTTAAATTTGTCAAAACAAATGGAAAATGATAATACTTTTATTGATTTTTTAGCTAATCAATCATTGCCAAAATTCCAAAAATTTGATCAAATCGATTCAATTTTCAATGATTTGGTAAAATCACAAACTATAATTAACTTTTTTAAAGTTATTGTTGAAAAAAATGTTTTTCGACTATTTAAGAGAATTATCAACAACTTCATTAAGATTGCTGAAAATAAACTTAAAATTAAACGTGCAAAAATTTTTAGTGCTTTTGAATTAAACAACATTCAAATTGAAAAATTCAAACAATATTTAGCAAAAAAATACAATTCAGATATTGCGATCGAAACTCACATTGATAAAAGCTTGATAAGCGGATTTAAAATTAAAGTTGACAATGAAATAATTGAACAAAACTATGCATTAGACTTGAAGAAAATGGGACAAATTATTGTTCAGAAAGGAGAAATTGATGAGTAATTACACGCAAGATATTTATAAAATCATTAAAAGCCGTATTAAAAATTTTAATTCACAAGTTGATTTCAGTGAAGTTGGCGAAATTGTTACAATTGGTGATGGTATAGCCCTTGTATCGGGTTTAGACAATGCTAAAAATGGTGAAATTATAATTTTTAAAGATGAAATATACGGAATGGTTTTAAACCTTGAAGAAGAAGTAGTGGGTATCGCCATCTTTGGTAATGCACATAAATTATCTGAAGGTGATAAATGTAAACGAACTGGTGAAGTTATATCAATTGGTGTTGGTGATGAGTTAATTGGTAGAGTAATTAACGTTTTAGGCCACCCTATTGATGGCAAAGGTCCAATTAAATACAGCCAAAAACGGGAAATATTTAAAGTTGCACCCGGTGTTATGAGCCGTAAAGAAGTTAACCAATCTCTTGAAACAGGGATCATCGCCATTGATTCAATGATCCCAATTGGCCGTGGCCAAAGAGAGTTAATTATTGGGGATCGCCAAACTGGTAAAACTGCTATTGCAATAGATACAATCATAAACCAAAAAGGCAAAAATATTAAATGTGTTTATGTAGCAATTGGCCAAAAAAATTCTACAGTTGCCCAAATTGTTCATAAACTACAAGAAACAGGCGCGTTAGAATACACAACTGTTGTTGTTTCAAGCGCCAGCGAACTTGCTCCTCAACAATATATAGCTCCTTATTCAGGTGTAACAATTGCTGAAGAATGAATGGCTAAAGGACAAGATGTTTTAATTATCTACGATGATTTAAGTAAACATGCTGTTGCTTATCGTACTCTTTCTTTACTTTTAAGAAGACCTCCTGGTCGTGAAGCTTATCCTGGTGACGTGTTTTATTTACACTCTCAATTATTAGAACGTGCAGCTCGTGTTAATGAGGAAAATGGCGGCGGTTCAATTACTGCCTTACCAATTATCGAAACCCAACAAGGAGATATTTCGGCTTATATACCTACTAATGTTATTTCGATTACTGATGGCCAGATTTTCACTCGTGAAAATCTATTCAACTCAGGACAGCGTCCTGCAGTTGATGTTGGTTTTAGTGTTTCTCGTGTTGGCTCAACTGCACAAATTAAAGCTATGAAAAAAGTTTCTAACTCACTAAAACTTGAACTAGCTCAATACAATGAAATGCTGGCATTTGCTCAATTTGGTTCTGATTTAGACCAATCAACCAAAACAATTTTAGAGCACGGTGCTAAAGTATTTGAATTTTTAAAACAATCTCAATATCAACCCATCGACATATATTCGCAAATTGCTATCTTACTTGGTAACAAAGAAAGAATTATTAACCCGTTACCAAAAGATGAGATTTTAAATTACCGTCAAGCTGTTATTGATTTTATGCACTCACCACATGGAATTGAGATAGCTAACCAAATAAAATTAGCTGACAATGATTTAACCGATAAAGTTAAAGACAAAATAAGCACACAACTTGTAAAAATAGTTAAAAGCATTGTTTCTACAATTCCGAATTATCATGCCAATGAACACGAAATGATTCCTGAAAAATATCGTGAGTTATTTGAGGCCTAATGTCAAGTTTACAAAAAATTAAAACGCGAATTGAAACAGTTCACTCGATTCGTAAAATAACACACGCGATGGAACTTGTATCAACATCAAAAATGCGCAAAGCGCGTGACCATTTTAATGATGTAAACTCATATTTTGAACAAGTAAGAAACATAATTAATATTTATTTAGCAAACACTCCAGAAAGTGAAGTAGATAATTTTTTACTTAGAAAAAACATTGAAAAACGTCTAATTATTGTTGTTACTAGTGATCTTGGATTAGCTGGCAGTTACAACTCAAATGTCATCAAACTTGCGCGAAATATAATCAATGACAATGATAAAATCATTGTAATTGGTGATAAAGGACAAATATTAGTGCAAAAATACCGCACAAACATTCTTCATCACTACTCATGAGAAAATAATGCTAGCACAGACCTTTCAAGTATGGTTGTTGAAGATGCTTTAGAATTAATTAGACAAAATGAAATTGGCAGTATTAGCATAATTTATAACGAATTTATCAACAATTTAATTCAACAAGAACAATGCAAAGAAATTTGACCTTTAAGCCTTAAATATGAACATTTTGGTGAAAATAAAATTAAAAAAATTATTGAATTTGAGCCAAATCAACACAATGTATCAGTTTCCTTGGCACAAGCATATTTAAATGCATCAATGGCTCAAGCTTTTGCTTCCGGCGTGCTTAGCGAATTTGCAGCTCGCCGAACCGCAATGGAGAGCGCAAATAACAATGCTGATGAACTAATAAAAAACTTAAATCAAGATTACAACAGAAAACGCCAAGGCAATATTACTCAAGAATTGAATGAAATTGTCGGTGGCGCAAATGCTGTATAGGAGGGAATATGAATAAAATTGGTAAAATTGTACAAATTTTAGGCCCAGTTGTTGACGTAAAATTTACTAAAGGCCATATGCCCGCTTTACTGAATGCATTAGTAGCTGAGTTTAATGGCGAAAAATATACACTTGAAGTAGCTCAACATATTGGTGATGAAACAGTTCGCACAATTGCAATGGTTTCAACAAATGGTTTAGCTAGAGGTGTTGATGTAATTGATACAGGTGCACCAATTTCTGTGCCTGTTGGCAATGAAGTTTTAGGTAGAATGTTCAACGTTTTAGGTGAAGCAATTGACAATAAAGCGCAACCTAAAACGAAATATGTGCCAATCCACGCTAAAGCTCCTAGTTATGAAGAACAAAGAACTACAAGTGAAATACTTGAAACAGGTATCAAAGTAGTTGATTTACTTATTCCTTATGCAAAAGGTGGCAAAATTGGACTTTTTGGCGGCGCTGGAGTTGGAAAAACAGTTCTTGTCCAAGAGTTAATTAATAATATTGCTACTGAACATGGTGGACTTAGTGTTTTTGCTGGCGTTGGTGAGCGTACTCGTGAGGGTAATGATTTATTCCACGAAATGAAAGCATCAGGCGTTCTTGAAAAAACTGCACTAGTTTTTGGTCAAATGAACGAGCCTCCCGGAGCTCGTATGCGTGTTGCTTTAACTGGCCTAACTATGGCTGAACACTTTAGAGATCAATCAAACCAAGACGTTTTATTATTTATTGATAATATCTTTAGATTTACACAAGCTGGTTCAGAAGTATCCGCACTTTTAGGCCGTATGCCAAGTGCTGTGGGTTATCAACCCACTCTTGCAACTGAAATGGGTCAGTTGCAAGAGCGTATTACTTCAACTCACCATGGTTCAATTACATCAGTTCAAGCAGTATATGTACCTGCTGACGACTTAACTGACCCTGCACCAGCAACAACATTTAGCCACTTGGATGCTAAAACTGTTTTAGACCGTAACATTGCTGCTCTTGGTATTTATCCTGCTGTTGATCCACTTGAATCAAGCTCAAAATTACTTGATCCACTTATTGTAGGTCAAGAACATTATAGTGTTGCATATGGAGTTGTTTCTATTTTGCAAAGATTCAAAGAATTGCAAGATATTATTGCAATTCTAGGTATGGGAGAGTTAAGCGAAGCTGATAAATTAATTGTTTCTAGAGCTCGTAAAATAAGAAACTTTTTATCACAACCATTTTTCGTTGCAGAAAAATTCTCGGGTAAAAAGGGTGCATACGTTAAACTTTCAGATACAATTAAGAGCTTTAAAGCTATTTTAGATGGAAATTATGACGAAGTTCCTGAACATCTATTCTTATATGCTGGTGATATAAGCGATGTTGATTCTCGTTACGCAGAATTCAATAAAAATAAAGAATAATGAATAAATTACATTTAACTATTTCAACCCCTGATGGTATCTTCTTAGAAGAATATATTAACTCAATTAGCGTAAAAACAATTGATTCTGGAGCAATAACCTTTTTATATGGACACGGGGCATTTATGGGTTCACTTGCTATTGATAAATTAACAATAAATAACCCCGGTGATGACAACTATCGTGTATGTGTTATTGGTGGCGGATTAATTTATACAGACGGCTACGAGTTAAAGATTATCACAAATGATATAACTTTAAAAGAAAGCATCAACATTGACGAAACTCAATCACGCAGAAACAAAATTTTAGACCAGTTGAAATTTGCTTCTAAAAAAGATGCTATTTCACTTGAAAACCAATTACGTAAAATTATTTTAAAAATTAATATTTATAATGAAAAATAAATCGCCGCGGCGATTTTTATTTTCCGAATAATACTTAATTTACTATTGATTAAGTATTGATTCAATATCTTTAATTGATGAATAAACTTCTATTGCTTTATTACGCAATAAATTAATTTGATCTTGTGCTTGAATTATTGAATCAATTAATTTTTCAAACTCATTAAGTGTAGGCAACTTAGTAAATAAATTAACATTAAAATGATCTTTTTTGTCTTGATTTTTAAGTTTATTAATACCACTTTGTAAATCCTCTAAGTTTTTTATTTGTTTAATAAATCCTAAGTTTTGCACAATTGCATTCATTGTAATATTAATTAGTGAGTGAGAATGAGTGTGTTCATGAATATCATTGCTATTGTTTTTGTTGTTTGATGAATTAGTATTTAAATCAGATTCTCATTTATTTGCGTTGTAAATATAGTTAGAAAAGAAATCTTTTACTTTATTTAGATTTAATTGCATTTGCTCGTCTTTAAAGTTATTTTTTCCCAATTCATTCAAATATGAATTGAATAAGTAAAATTCATTAGCATTATTATTTAAAGATAATTTCTGTATTGATGTGGAAATTTGTATATCGGCATCATTAATTAAATTTCGGGCATTTATTAATTCATTTAACTTGGTTGAAGAGTTTATTCATTCATTATATAGTTCTATCTGATTTTCATTTAATTGACTTAGTTCATTGTCATTTAGGTCCATTTTTCCATATTTAGATTTGTCAATTATGTTTTTGATAGTGTTGTAAAGACTATCTTGAGAATCTTCGCTATACATTTTTAGCATTGAACCTTTAAAAATTTTATAGTTTGCATTTAATTCATAAAATTTATTAATATTATTCCCAAGCATTTTTTTAAATTGCTCTAAATTTGTTGTAAATTTTGTTCAGAAATTCTTAATTTTAGTTGTGTCATTGTCGATTTCTTTATTTTTTTTACAAGCAGTTAGTGCAACAGGAAATACAGACAAAGGTAAAATTGAACTAAATAAAAACTTATGCTTCATTTATAATTCCTTTCTTTATTTTAACAATCTTTATTAATTTTTAAATCCACTAATATATGCTTCAAATGTATTTTGTTTTGCATATGAACTCGCAGATTTTCCTTTAAATTTAATTGTTAAAGATACTTTATTATTTTCTAATAACTTCGTATTTATTTCGTAATCAACGTTTTCAATTGATTTTTCAGTGAATTCGGTAAATTTTTGATCAGTATATTTAGAAATAATATCAAGTTTTTGTTTGATTGTATTTTTTGAGTTTAACTCATTTATAAATTGATTTGCTGTTATATTTTTGCCATCTTTATTAACGTTTGAATTTCGCAGCATATGAATATCCTGAGCAGTAATTATTTGATTTCAACCAAAGATACTGAAACCAGGCTCTCCTTTATCGTTAAAACTTCTAAACACTCTTCCTGTTTGTTTGTTAATGGCTGATATATAAGCATGAAATTCATTTGGACCATCAGCATGTGATGTATTTTTAAAGAAATAATCTCAATTTGATTGTTTATAATCACCAGTGATTGTAATATATTTATTACTAATTAATCAATCAAATAACATTTGAGTTGAACCGTTTAATTCTCTGTATTTTTTAGCAAAAAGATTTGAAAATTCAATTGCTGAAATTCTTTTCCCGTGTTCTGCAACATTTGTACTAATTTCAATATCACCTATTTTTACAAAACGATCTGTAATTTTTCCTTTTTCAGGCGATTTTTCAATATATTTTTCTAGACCACTAATAATAAATGTTCTATTATTATTTTTTTTGCTCTTTAAATTCAACTCCAGTTGATTATTATTCAATGTATTAATTGAAACAAAATGAAATTCATTGTTAATTGAATTAACAAAAAACTGATTTAGGTATTGAATAATTTGATTGGAATTTGCACCATTGTCTATTAATTCATTTACCTTATTGAATATTTCAATATTATTCATTGTTTTTCCCAATTCATTCAATTCTAATTGAATATGGTAAATTTCATCATCTTTATTTGAGCATGAACTAGCAATTATTGGTAATGATATTGGTGTGGTAGTTATTATTAATTTGTGTGTTAATTTCATATTATTATCTTTCTAGTGATAAATTTTATTAATTATATTATATTAACTCTTTGAAAAGCAAACAAAAAAACATAGAAACCTATGTTTACTTGTTTGCGTTATACATTGAACGCATAACGTTTTTAACTTGTTGTTCAGATGGTTTTCTACCCATTTGAAGAAACATTGCACGAATCATTTTTTCATTAATTGGTGGATTATCTTTAAGTTGTTTTTGGATTTTTTTTCTAGCTATTATAAAACCAATAAAACCACCAACCAATGCAGTAACTATTGATACAAAAACCAAGGTTAATACTCATTGTGTTGTTCCCATTATTACTCCTTTTTTAGAATTTTAACATATTATTTTGTGTCTACAGGTTGATAACCTTTTATTAGGTCATCAAGTAGTACTTCTGATTTACGCTTTGGATTATTATATTTACTGTCAATGGTATCTCCATAGTAAATATATACAAGTGTGTGATCTCTTCCATAAAAGTAATCTCTTAATCCATTGGATCTTGAATTGTGTGTGGATCAGTCTCATTTAACTAATTGAATACCGGATAAGTAAACACTTGAAACTGAGTGACGTGCATCAAATCCTATGAATCATAGTTTGCCACTATATTTTTTAAATAAACTATCCTTGTAAGGCTTAATTGCTTCGGTAAATGATTGAATAAATCCATTCATTATCATTGCCTCAGCAGTTGTGTTAGTTGCATTTCAGAACAAGAATTTATTTGGCATATTTTTAAATATTAATTGAGATATAAATGTATATGTTCGTCAAAGAGCTTGATATCCTGAAGAGTGTGCTTTTAAATCATTAATCGTAGCATATGCATTTGGTTTATCATTTAATTCTTTATAGAATTGTTTAGTAAGCGGCAGTGCGAATATTTTTATAAAATCATCAACTTTGCCTTGAAGAATTGCGGAAATACCACTTGTTGCATCGAATTTAATTTCATTTGTGGATCTTGCTCTTCCGCTAAACATAACTTCATAAATACCTGTATATTTTGGTGTATATTTGAAAACCAAATTAATAAAATCAGAATATGCCTTTGTATCTATTTGGTTAAGAATTTTTTCAAAAATATGCATATTGTCAAACACTTTAGATAGCATTATTGTTCCATCTTTATCAGATAAAAATTTTAGTGCGCCTTTTTTTAATGAACTTTGTATTTTGTAAGCAATCAAATTATCCTGTATATTTTTGAATTGTTTAAGAGTGCTGAATACCTCATCAACAACATCATTAATAATTTGTGTTTCAGAAGCGCCTTTGGCAAAGGGATAGATAAATTTTTGAATTGTTTCATCTTCACTCTTTGGTATATTAATGCCACTTGATCTCATTGAATTTGCAAATAATTTACCCATTGTATATGAAATATGGTTAGATTCTGTTAAAAGTTTCTTAATTCAAGTTTTTAAAGCATTTTTGACAACATTTGCTTTTTCAGATGTAAAAAATTCTCCAATAACTTCTTTTCAATTATTTAATTTAGCATATTTTTCTTTATTTGTGAATACTTCATCAATTAATGAACTTAGAATACTTTTTAATTCTTGAGATTTGAATGCACTTTTTAGAGTATTAAGTGCATATTGCTCATCTATTCCAAATGATGTTATTTGACCAATTAAATTGAAATCACGAACAAATTTTTCAATCTGTTCATCTTTTGATGTAACAGATTCAACAATTTTCATAATTAGATTTTTTAGTGGTTTTGAGTTATCTTTTAAAGTATTTGAAGATAAAGCCATTTTAAATAATCTAAAATCCTTAACACCTAATAAAGTAGATATTTCACTAAATACTTTGTCAAATAATTGTTTTGTATTGCCATTGTTATTTGAATTTTTGGCAATAGAATCTACAATATTTGGAATTATTTTTAGTTCTTTAATGAATTTAGGCAGTTCATCATATATATCTTTAATTAGTTTTTTATTTTCTTCAGAATCAGCGTTTATGCCATAAGGCTCAACGTTATGTTTAATCAAATTGAATGCTAAATTGTATACTTTTGGATTTTTTAAGATAGTCTTAAATAAGCTTTCAATGTTTTTTACAATTAAATCTTTATTGTTTGAATCACTTAAAACTACATTGATAATTTTTACAAATGATGTAGCTTGCTGAATCTTATCTTTATTTGAAGATAACGAATTTAAAGTGCTGTCAATTAAATTAACTAATGATTCAGAGTTTGTTTGAATTGTATCATTTATGACGCTTTGAAACTCATCTGCACTCATAAACTTCAATATTACATCACGATGTTTTTCAGGAAGAGTTGAGTAAAGTTGACTTGCGATATTTGTATTTTTTGATACATAATTCAATGAATTTTTCAATAATTGTTTTACTAATTCTCTATTCTCTTGGATTATGTCATATTTGTTGAATGATTTGAATAATTTAAGTGCTGATTCTTCAACATTATTTGTCGAAAATATTGAATTTGCAATTGAAGAAGTAAGTTTGGTAAAATCAATATTAAAGCCTTTATCTTTAAATTGTTCAAGTAATGAATTTAAGGTATTAGTTAAAATATGTGTTTCTGAATCAATATTTTCTAGATTTTTGAAAATATCATTAATTAACTTAATAAGTTGTTCTTTTTGAATGCTATCATTCATTCCATCTAATTTGCTTAATTCGTTATAAATAATATTTGCGATTACATTGGCAAAATATTCTTCTTTTGAAACTGTTTTAATTAAATAATCTGCAAAATCTTTTGTTTTTTGTTTATTTTCTTCAATATTTAGAACATTTTTAATTATATTGTTGGCATTTTCTTTTATGTTTGCAGAATTTAAGTACACATTTGCATTACTAATAATTTCAGTAACAAACATTTCGGTAATTTGTTTAAAGTCTGGTGATTCAGTTATTAATTTAACTGATTTTACTAAGTCATTTCTTTGTAATTCGATACTTGTAAAGTTAGTATTTTTTTCTAATTCATCAATAATTTGATTGATAAATTGGTCATCCTTAGTAATATCAACAATTAGTTCATTTGCTAGTTTAATAACTTCTTGTTTATTTTCTTGTGAAAGTCAATTTTCAATTATTTTATCTTTTGAAAATTGTGCTTGAACCGCAGCTTTTATGAAGCTATTTAATAATTTTTCAGTTGAATTATGGTTTAAAATCTTGATTAAAAAGTGCTTAATAACATTTTCATTTATGCCGCTTAATTGTGTAGGTAATTTAGAAATTAATCTTGAAATAATATTTTTAGCAACTGGCTCAGTTTCAACAATATTTGTTGTTAGTTGCAATGCAATTTTTATTAAATTACTTTGATCTAAGTTTTCAAAGATTGCTTTAGAAAGAGTTTTATAGTCATTTGCATTCTTCAATAATTCGGGGTTTACAGATGTTGCAACCGAAATTAATTCATGAATTAAGTTTTTAAACTCTTCTTTTTTGGCACCGTTTTTAATTAATTCTTTTAGTTCGTCTTTGGTAATTAAATTAGTATCCAAATTAAATGAAGATAAAATTTTGCTCAATAATTCATCGGCAATTTTCTCTTTTGTTGAAGAGTATTTAATTAAGTTATCAGCAAGTATTTTGTATGTTTGCTCGTGTTTCTTATTTAGTAGTGGTAAAGAAATTTTTGTAATCTCAACTATTGTATTTTCAATTTGCGAAGGTTCAAATAAATAAGAAAATGAATTAATTAATTCTACTCCAAATTCTTTTAAACTAAAATCACTTGTTTTTTTCGTTTTCAATTGATTTAAAATTGAAGAAGTAATTTTTTGGTCGATATTATATTTGTTATTTAACTCGTTTCAAATACCTAAAATATCAAAAATTAATTCACTTAATTTTTCAGCTTCAATGCCATTTAATAATTCAGGATATTGTTTAATTAGATTTGCTGAAACATTTTTAATTATTAGTTTAAATTCATCATTGTTTGCTAATTCATCAAGGATGTTTTTGATTAAATTGGTGAAAGTTTGTTCATTTTCTTTATCATTAACAAAAGTTGCTCATAGTTCGTTAAATGTTTTTGCTTGCGCATATTTATTTGCATCATCAACAAAGTTAACTACAAAACCAGATATAGTTGATTTTAATGCTTTTGAATTTGCAATTATGCTTGCTAATGAAGTAAGGTCTTTTTGTGAAATAAATTTAGCAATATTGTTATTGTAGGTAAGTTGAACAATTTTTTCAATACCCTTGGATGCTAAGTTCATTTTCATAACATTGTCAAGAATATCTTTGATGATTTCTTTGAATTCATCTTTGTTTCCGTTGAAAACAGATGTTTTTAGTAAACCACTAATAAGCTCAATAATTCTTTTTTCATTGCTTAATTCTTGTTTTGCAGCGGTTAATAAGTTTTGCAATCTCAATGTTTTTGCACCTGGCTGGCCATCATTATCTCAATCTGTGTTGAAGAATTTAGATTCAACACCTAGTAAAAAGTTGCCAATTATTTTTTCATTAAGCATTCAGTTTTTTAGACTATTTGCGTTTTGAGCATTATTTCTGTATAGAAAATCTTTCAATTTTGCTTGTGGGTCAATTTCTTTGTAAAACTCACTGGCAAATAATTTAGGGAGCATCTCATTGAAAATTTTCTCTTCAATATCAAAAGTGTTTAAAACACGTCTAAAGTAGTTATCTTCACTGAATTTATCTTTTAGTCTAACTAAATTAACATCAGAGGTATTGGGGAAATTGTTAAAATCGCTACCGAAGATTTTTAAATAAACATCAAACTCATTGCCATCAAGTACAACTTGAGTTAGATATTGGTCATTTTCATTAATTTTTGCATATTTTTGCGATCATAAAACATTATTATTTTTGAAGTATTCATAATCTCTTTTTCTTGTTGTTAATTTAATAAACAAATCTTGAGCGATTTTTTTGTATCCTTTTTCGCTTGGGTGGATGTCAAAAAAGTTGCTTGTCAAGGTTCTTTGATTATCACTTCAATAATCTTTATCATATGAATTTATAAAAAACACACCTTTTGAAACGGCAGTAGATAAAATTTTGCCATTCATTAGCGACATAATTAAATTGACTATACTGAATTGTGAATTTTTTGTTTTTTCATTGATAAAATTATCAACCATTAACAATATTGATTGAAGTGGTGTTGGATATCCAATAAAATTAATATTTGCATTTGGCGCTAATTCTTTAATAGTGTCAATAAACATTGTTTGTTGACCTTGAATTTTTTTAAATAAATTATCGGCTAAATTTTTAACAATTATTGTTATTTGCTCATAATTAACATTTCCTGAATTTACCATATCAATAATTGATTTAATTGGCAAACTACTAAATGATGAAATAAGTTCATCGATAAAGTCATTTGCGCCAAGTGTTACCGTAATTAAGTTGGAATTTTTCAGAGCTAAAACACTTCTTTGGTAGTGAGCTTCAAAGTTTTTTCCAAATCTGCCAATTACAGTTTTAAACTCGGTTGGAGTTAAATTTTTGACATCACCTTTAGATTTAAAAAGTAGGTTTCATTCTTGGAAAGTTGATCCTGTTACGGCAAGATTATTAAATGAATCTAAACGGTTAATTTCATTGAAAAAACTTGCTAAATAAGCAGGGTATGATAGACCAGTTACTGTTTTGGTTTCTTTATTGAAATCGCCTGAATAATCTCTATCTAGTGTGGCAACAAAACCAGCAGAAATAGAATCGCCAAGCGCAACATATTTGACGTTTGATTTCGAATGTATGTGTTTATTCGACAATTGGCGGTCAGAAACTTTTATTCTATTAAACTTGTTCTGTTTACCATCTATTTTATTACCATTTTGTTTATTAGTTTTTTGAGAATCGTCTCCAATTGAAATTGGATTATTATCACCCGGATTGTGTGTGGTATTTTTGTTTTTGTTTATTTCATTTGAATGTTTAAGTTTTTTTTCTTTAGTAGGTATGAAACTTATTCCGGTAGCAATTCCAGCTACACCAACAGCAACGCCACCAATTATGAATGCAACTTTCAATTTTTTCGATTTCATATTAACCAACTTTCAATTAATATTAAAATTAGATATTAATTATACATAATCATATTGAAAAAGAATAAAAAAAACAACGCGTTACAGGCGCGTTGGACTACAATGGAAATTGAGACAAGCATTATAAATGCCATTAGATAAAAAACTTACATCATAGCGTTATGCAACATTGCCGTAGCATTATTGCACAATTATTATAGAATTATTGCCATAAAAATTTAATGTGAAATCAAAAAAAATAGATATTTTATGGTATTGTTCCCATATTAAAAAGCCCATAGCGAACTAGGCTTTAAAAATTTTATCTCCAACTTTAACTTCAACACCTGTTTCAATTGTTAGTTGTTCACATTCAATATTGCAGCTTTGTAAAATTTTTCTTGCAATTTCACCATCTTCAGTATCGTGATATTTGTCACTTTCATAAATGACCTTGCTAATGCCCGCTTGAACAATTGTTTTAGCACAGTTTGAACAAGGGTATAATGAGGTAAAAATTGTTCCATTCTTTGTTTTACCAAAAGCATTGATAATTGCATTGACTTCGGCATGAACTACATATGGATATTTAGTGTCTTTTGTTGTGTCTGCACTCCTGTCTCAAGGAAATATTTCATCAATACCTTTTGGCATCCCATTATATCCAAGCCCAACAACCTTGTGGTCGTTGTCAATTATGCAAGCCCCCACTTGTGTACTTGGATCTTTAGAACGCAAAGCTGATACTTTTGCCAAGGCCATAAAATAGCCATTTAAATATAGCGAATCTTTTTTCATGATCTTATTATACTACTATAATTGATCAATAAATTTTTTCTGAAATGTTTGTTTTTCAATTGAAAAAGTCAAAAAAATAAGAAAAATAATTTCAACAATGATAATGAATATTTAGAATATAATTTAAAATATAAATGATTATAGGAGGGCTAATGGCAAAATTTGAAAGAGACCCAATAACATGTCAAGAAAGAATCAATAAGAGAAGGGAATTGCTTGCAAAATTACATGAAGAAAATTTACAAATTCTAATTGATCCATCTAAACAATCTGAATTCATTGATGAAATGGCTGAAAAAGATTGCAATCATCCTGAGTGTTTATTAAATAAAAAAGTAATTACTGTAGAAGAAAAATCTAAGATAAAATTTTACAATTTCATCACAATTCTTTTTTGCTTAATAACAATTTTTATGTTGACAATTTTAGCAGTGTTTATAGGCAGAGTAGGTAATTAGTATGAATGAATTGTTAATACCCATTTTAGTTATAGTTTCATTGATTTTACTATTGAATTTGCTTCCAAAAATTATTCTATTTTCGAAAAGTAAATTTGTAAAAAAACGTTTTGAAAAACTTGGAAGTAGTACACAAATTAGATTAATAAATCAATTGAGAGAGGCAGTGGAACATTTTTCAAAAAATAAGGTTGGAGCCTTAATTACTATTGAAAACACTGATAATCTTGATAGTTTAAGAACTGATGGAATAATTTTGAATGCAGATATTAGTTCCTCTTTACTAATTTCGGTTTTCAACAAGGAATCACCCTTGCATGATGGAGCTGTTATTATTCGAAATAATAAAATTTATTACGCCGCAACATTTTATAAAATTTCAAAAAAATCAATTGACAACCAATATGGAGCACGCCACAGAGCAGCAATGGGCATAAGTGAAGTTTGCGATGCTTTAACTATAATTGTTAGTGAAGAAACTGGCGAAGTTAAATTTGTTAAAAATGGAACCTTTTTTAAAATAAGAGTTGAACAGTTTCAAGAGCAATTAATTAAGTACTTAAAGGACTAAAATGAATAATAATGAATTGGATACGTCAAATATTTCCCAGAAAATTAAAGACGTAGTAAACAAAAAAAATATCAAGGATGCACGTGAACTTATTGATGAATTTCACCATGCTGACATTGCATATGCACTTGCAGAAGTTTCAAAAGATGAGCAACTAACATTCTTAAGATTAATTAAAACTGCTGACGCAGCTGAAGTATTTTCATATTTAGAAACAGAACAGCAAACTGAATTAGCACTTTCATTCACTGAAGAATGGGGAATGAAACTATTGCAAGAATTGCAAAGTGATGAACTTGCAGATGTTCTTGATGAATTGCCAGCAAATGTCACCAGTAAAATAATTGCATACACGCCTCAAGAAAAAAGAAATGAGATAAACAAAATTCTTTCATATGCTGAAGATGAGGTTGGAAGTATTATGAGTATTGATATTTCTTCAATACAAAATGAATACACTTGTGAACAAGCTTTATACAAAATCCGAAGAGACTATTCAAAGAAAAATGCTGAATTAGTTCACTATTATTATGTTGTTAGCCCAACTCAAAAATTACTTGGCGCTTTAACCCTAGAAGAAATAGTGTTTGCAAAACCAAACGCTAAAATTGATGATATATATTCTCCTGTAAAATCACTTAAGGCAAATGACAAACAAGAAATCGCTGCAAAAATTTTTAGTGAATATGATATGTCAGTTTTACCAGTTACAAATCAGGATGATAGACTAATTGGTATGATAACAAGCGATGATGTCATTGATGTTATTCATGAAGCTGCAACAGAAGATATATACAAAATGGCAGGTATCAACCCCGACACCGCTGATGCTGATGACTATTTAAAAACGCCTTGATATTCTTTATTAAAAAGCCGTATATTATGAGGTTTGTTAATTCTTCTTTTCTCAACTGTTATTGAAATTGTTTCATATTTCTTAATTCAACAAATATCCCCATTATTAAGTCAAACAAATAAAATCATTGCACCATTGTTAATTTCGTTAATTGTATTTATACCAACTGTAAGTACAGCAATAAGGAATGGTTCAACGCAAACTAATATAACCATCAAAAGAGCACTCACACTTGATAATATTAAAACAAAGAATTTTGGTAAAGTTGTTTTAAAAGAAGCACTTGCCGGATTTGCAATGGGTATTTGTTTGGCTGCTGTAAATCTTGGGAAATTATCAATATTTTTAGCAGCAACAAATGATTTAATGAATAATTCCAAAGATGCTTGACTAGCAATAGCATCTGTATCAATTGCTCTAGTTATTGGCCTAACATTATCACAAATAATGTCAGCTCTTGTGCCAATGGTTTACGTAAAACTTAAAAAAGACCCCTCAAACTCATCACTTGTATTAATACAATCATTATCTGAATTAATTTCAGTTTCATTGGCGTTTTCGTTTATGCTAATGCTTATTACAATTTTTTAAACGCTATATTTAGCGTTTTTTATTCATTTTTCAATTGAATTGGTAAAAATGTTATCTAAGAAAATTTTCATATAATATTGAAATATTAAATATTTGTTATAATTTCAAATTATTAAAGTAATTATTAAATTATTAATAATTAATCTAGACATATAATGGAGGAATTATGCAACCTACAATAAAAAATTTATACAAAAATATTTCATTTTTTGCTAATAAAAATGTAACTATAAAAGGTTGGGTATCAGCAAATAGAGGGAATAAAAAAATTCGTTTTATTGAAATTAATGATGGTTCAAGTATTCTAAATTTACAAGTCACATTAAAAGGCGACAATTTTAACTTTGATACACTAGACCAAATTCATTTAGGTGCCGCAGTTAAAGCTACTGGACAAATAATTTTAACCCCAAGTGCAAAACAAGAATTCGAATTAATAGCTCAAGAATTTGAACTTTTAAGAGATACTGACCTAGATTATCCTATCCAAAAACAGTCAATAAATCTAGAAACACTTAGAGAAATCCCACATTTGAGACATAGAACAAGTCTACTAAGAGCAGTTATGTTGATACGTTCAACTTTAGCTCAGGAAGTTCATAATTATTTTGCTGAAAAACAATTCCTTTTATTTCACGCCCCAATAATCACAAGTAATGATGGAGAGGGAGCTGGAGAAACTTTTGAAGTAAATGACTCAAATTCAAAAAGTCCATTTTTCGGTGCTAATAAAAAAGCAACACTGGGCGTGACAGGACAATTGCATGCCGAAAGCTATGCAATTGGATTTAAGAATGTTTATACTTTTTCTCCAACATTCAGGGCAGAGCACTCAAATACAAAAAAACATGCCGCAGAGTTTTGAATGATTGAACCTGAAGTTGCATTTGCAAACTTATTTGACATTATTGAGTTAGCTGATGATTTTTTAAAAACAATAATCAAAAGAACAATTGAAAAACACCCTGAAGAATTTGACTTTTTAATTAAAAATGTTGATAATGAATTGATGAATAATTTGCAAGCATTTTTAAATAAAAAACTTGCAATAATTGACTATAAAGACGCCCTTGCCGAATTAGAAAAAGTTAAGGACCAATTTGAGGAAAAAAATATTCATTTTGGTCTTGACTTTGGCACAGAACATGAAAAATATCTAGCATCTGAAGTTGCGAAAGGTCCTGTAGCGGTTATAAATTTTCCTAAAAAATTCAAAGCTTTTTACATGCACCAAAATGATGATGGCGAAACTGTTGCTTCATTTGACTTGTTAGTTCCTGGAATTGGTGAATTAGTAGGTGGAAGTCAACGTGAAGTTAATTATCATAAACTATTAGATAGAGCACTAGAAGTTGGTATTTCTCAAGAAGAATTACAATGATATTTAGACTTAAGGCGTTTTGGGGATGCTGGTTCAAGTGGTTTTGGTGTAGGTTTTGAGCGTTTAGTTATGTATGTAACCGGTATCGATAATATTCGCGATTCAATTCCTTATCCTAGAACATCTGGAAATATAAAAATGTAGGAGAAAAATGAAATTAACAATTATTGTACCTTCAATAACAACTGGAGATCAACTTAGATACGTATTCAAACAGTTGCAAGAACAAAACAACCAGGATTTTGAAATTATTTTTGCTATAACTAAGGCAAGCAAAAAAATGCATCCTTTAATCCAGGAAATTTCTGGCTTTTTTGGCTCAAGATTAAAAATTATTTTTAACACAAAGAGAAAAAGTATTCAAAGTGATGTAATAAATGCTTTTCGTTTAGTTAAAAATAACTATGTCTATGTTTTAAATTCAGATGCAGAAATTAAAGAGAATTTTGTAAAGAAAATTACTTCAAAATTAGACGAAAATCAACCTGACATATTAGAATTTAGACCAAACTTAAAAGGTTCAATTAAGTGAAAACCAAATCCAAGAATCAAGAGTGACGAACTGTTCAAAATAAAAACTAATCCAGAATATGTAGCCTACTCTTTTCCATTTTTATTCAACAAAGTATTCAAAAAATCGCTTATCGATAATTTTACAAAATATCGTTCAAAAGAAATTAATGACTCAAAATTCGGTATTGAATTACTTTACATACTTTTAATTAATTCTACTTCTTATTTATATTGAAATGAGTCAATGTGCAAAGAATTTATATCATCAGAAATATGATTTTCACCATCAAACTTTATCTCACAATTCCGCGCGGTTGAAACTTATTTAGAATCACATAATATTTATTTAAAACATGAATTGGATTATGCTCAAATTTACTTTTTGCACATTGTATTAGCTGGTTTTATTAACACTTGAGATTTTGGTGTATTTAAAATCTTTACTTATTTATTAAAATCAAAAAACATTTTCAGTGAAACACGTGCTCAAAAATTCTTAGCTGATTTGCACAAATACTTATCAAAAATTCATACAGAAAATCGACAATTTTTTAATTCAAATATTTATATAAATAAACCTACTAAGGAAGCTGAATATTTAAGATGATTGCCTGAATTGAAAAAATTTGAACCTGTTTATAAAAGCTTATAATGTTATTACATAAAAACTCATCATTTTTTAGACGATTTTTAGCTAATTCAATTGATTTTGCAGTGTTTTCGTCAATTATTATGATTGTATACAAACTTTTTAATTTCAATCTTCAAATTACAATGAGCAAATGATATTTATTCTTATCAATTAATTTAGTCATTTGTTTTATTTTATTTATTATTTTTCCTTGAATATTTAATTTAAGGACAATTGGCGTTTTTTTAACCAGACTACAAATTTTACAAACTAAAAATAGCAACTATTTTGCTCAGTTATTTAAAAATGCATTTCCTTCATTTTGATTTTATACATTACTAACTATTTTGTTTTTATGTTTTATTAAGCCTAATGAAATCGCCAATTTACACAATTTAGTAAATAATATTAATGAGCAACCGTGAAACATTAAATTTTTAACAAGGCTAATTTCATCAATTGTTAGTCTTTGAACATTAATAAATTTATTGAACTATATGCTTATATTTATTTCAAAAAATAAACTAAGCTTATATGAAAGAGCATTTAATTACCGGATTGTATTGATGAAGCATTTCACATTAACAGAAAAAATGAGCGCATTCAAACTAGTTCCTTACACTGTTAAATCACCAGAGATAATTTTTATAAAGGAGAATCATGGCGAGTAAATTAGATTTAATTATGTCACAATTAAATACAGAACAAAAAGAGGCTCTTTTATATTTTGATGGACCTTTGCGCATAATTGCAGGTGCCGGATCAGGAAAAACACGTGTTTTAACTCGTAAAATTGCTTATCTTATCAATATTTTAGGTATTGCGCCAAGTCAAATTTTAGCCCTTACATTCACAAATAAAGCAGCAAATGAGATGACACAACGTATCGTTCAATATACACAAAACAATATTGAAAAATCTCAGGTCTCAACATTTCATACTCTTTGTTCTAGAATACTTAGAAAAGAAGCAATACATCTAAATCTTGACAATGATTTTCAAATAATTGATGCTACAGACCAGCGCTCAATTATTAAAAATATCTTAAAATCAATTAGTAATGGCGAAGATATTGACAATATTGATTCAAATATCAATGAAATTTTGACTTATATTTCCCTTGCAAAAAATAAATCATTCAATGAACAAGACCTAGTAAATGAACTAAATGAAGAATTCCCAGATCAATTAGATGCTAACAAACTAGTTGGAGTAGTATTTAGTAAATATAACAAACATTTGCTTGAACAAAATAGCCTCGATTTTGATGATTTACTAGTTAAAGTTCATGAATTATTTTCAAACAATCCTGAAATAGCAAACTTATGAGCTAAAAAATATTCTTACATTATGGTTGATGAATTCCAAGACACATCAAGAATTATGTATGATATTGTTAAATTTTTAACCACACCTTCAACACAATTAACTATTGTTGGTGACCCGGACCAAACAATTTACACTTGAAGAGGTGCAGACGTAAATTTAATTTTGAATTTTGATAAAGATTACAAAAACACAAAAACAGTTATTCTAAACGAAAACTATCGTTCAACTCAAAAAATTTTGGACGCAGCAAACAACTTAATAAAACACAACAAAAATCGTTTCCACAAAGATTTAATCACTGAAAATGAAGATGGCGATGATATTCAATATTCACACGCTTTTAGCAATGAAGCAGAGGCGCGTTGAATAGTTCAAAATATCAACAAACTTAAAAAACAAAAAATCCAACTTAAAAACATAGCAATTTTTTATCGTTCAACTTATTATTCACGAGCAATTGAAGAAGAATTAATCAAAGAAAATATTAATCACAAAATTTTTAACGGACTAAAATTTTATCAACGTAAAGAAGTAAAAGATGCTCTTTCATATTTAAGATTAATATATGATGGACTTGATTTAGCGCTTTCTCGCATAATCAACACACCTGCGCGCAAAATTGGTACTCAAACACTACTTACATTACAAAAATTCGCTGAGGAAAAGAATTTAAATCTTTGAAAAACCATTAATAAACATTTAAAAGATTTGCCCGTTACAAAAGAAGTTAAGAAAAATCTTGTTGATTTAATTAATGCTGTTAATTATCATCGTGCAGCCCTAAAATCAAATAATATTCACATAGTTCTTGAAAAATTCCTTTCAAAAATCGGCTATTTTGATTACATAAATAACGATGTTGCTCTTAAAGGGACTGGAAAAGACAACCTTTATGAACTTATTAGGTCAATTAAAACCTGAGAAGAAAATAATCCAAGCAAAACTATTAAAGACTATCTTGAATTTGTTTCTTTAGCGTCTGCAACAGATGAAACAGACAACTCAACAAATTATGTAACTTTAATGACTGTTCACTCTGCAAAAGGATTGGAATTTGACAATGTTTTTCTTGTTGGGATGTCAGAAAATGTTTTCCCAACAAGAAAATCGTTAGAAAAACAAAAAGAAGAATACATTGAAGAAGAACGCCGACTAGCCTATGTTGCAATTACACGTGCTAAACATAGATTATTTATTTCCGACTCTAGAGGTACATTAATCGGTACTCATATTGACAAAAAACCATCAAGATTTATAAAAGAAACTGGCATTGATATCAATAAATATATCCTTCAAAAAGCGTCAATTTCCACAAATCTTGATGATTTAACAAATCAAAAACAAATAAAAGAGCTAAATAGATCAATGGTTCCTGGAGATATAATTTCACACACTCATTTTGGCGAAGGAACAGTTATTGAGGTTAATGGCGATACAATAGTTGTGCTATTTGCTGCTAGTCCTACTGAAAAAACTCTATCTAAAAACCACCCATCAATTCGTTTGTTACGAGAAGAAATGGATAATTAATGGAAGAAATAATCTTATTAGTTGCAGTATTATTCATACTATTTTTATCATTTTCACTATTAATTTCAGGCATAATAATGCACGTAATTAGTCTTAAATCTAACAGATTTATTGCTGTTTTTAAGTTAGACAGTAAAGAAAAATGGGTAATGAAAGTTAGTGAAGATGATCTTAGTTCGTCATTATCATTGAATTTTTCAACTCAAAAAGTTTCTAAAAATAAGTTTTACAAAATAAATGATTTTTTATCTCTTTTTGACAAAAAAACTGCCAGCGATATTCAAAAAATCATTGAAGAAAATAAATTTCAAAAAAGATATAGTTTAACTGGAGCTCTTAATCCATCAAAAAAGGAAAAATTAATAAAGTCGCTACTATTTATTAAAAAAATTAAAAAAGACAAATTATTCATAAGAATTTATGGAAAGAATGATGACAATTCATTTTATATCTCATTAAGCGCTTATGAACAAATAAAGAAAAAATCGCAAAACTATGATATTTTGACTGATGCGAACGCCATTATAAAAACAAATACTAAAAATAGTTTTCAATCAATTGTTTTTCCATTGAAATTAACCAATGTATCAGCAATGAGCGAGTCATCTCAAATCGATAAAGTCATTCAAATTTTAAATTTAGATCAAACAAAATGAATCAAACTTAAATATGGTGCGTTAATGTTTCTAATTTATAAAGAAGCATTTAGTGGTTTTAGTATTAATAAAATTAAAGAAAAAATTTCTAACTATAATAACAGTTTTGAAAAAGCGTTGCAATTTTGTCCGGTTATTTTTGTAAGCTCAAAATATCCAAATTCATTAGACAATTTCAATAAAATTTATCATTTTAGTCTAAACAAGTTGTCAAATTTAAGTCAACAATCTCATTTTATAATTAATGTAGATAATTTAGACATAGAACAGCAAAATTTTTCAATAAAAATTGAAGATTTTAACAAGAAAATTAAGTCATCAAGTTTTATTATTGAGTTTTCACAAATTAAAAAACTAAAAAATGATAGTTTACCATCCAGTTCATCAATAGTTCTAGGCAAGGTTGCGGGTATTGATTCTGATGATTTAAATTTGATACTGAATTTTGATTTTTACAAATCCGAGTTTTTTCATAAAATTAACCTATTTCAATATAGTTTAGAGAATAAAAGTAAAAAAATATTGTTGCACACTACTGAATATAATTTATGAAAATACAGCAGTGAATATAATTTGGATAATGTGCTTTTCATTATTAGACCGCATGCTAAATATCTTGATATTGCCCTTCTTAACGAAGTTTTAATAACAAATCCAAAATTAAATATTGGAATTTATGTGAATGAGATAACTCCCAAATTAATTGAATTTATATTAAGGTCGAAAATTAAATACTTTGTTATAGCCTCAAATTTGACACGAAATATCAATGAAGAAACAGAAAAATTTATTCACTTGTTCAATTTTGTTTCAAATATAAGTAAGAAAAATAAACCAATTATTATTTGAGAAAACTTGCCAAAAAATATCAATAATGAACAAATAGAAAGATTAAATATAAACTATAATTACAATAACCAATACACACTTTAAAAAAGGAGAAATTATGAGTAAAAATATCGGAATTATTTTAGACTCTTTTTCTTGTATATCTGAAAAAGACGCTGCTTCGCTTGATTTAGGATTTATACCATTAATTGCTGAAATAGATGGCGAACCTATATTGGATGGCGTTGATAAAGATCGTTTTGAAATGCTTGAACTGATTTCTAAATCAAATAATTTAAAAACATCTCTACCTTTCTTATCTACTTTTGAAAAAGTGTTTGAACAATTCTGCAAAAAATACGATTATGTTATTTTTCTTCCTATTTCTTCATTTTTATCTTCAACATATAATGCTGCACTTACTTTTAAGGATACTTATCCTAATTTACGTGTTATTGATACATCTTTTGTTGGACAGCAAATGCTTGATGTTGCAAAATACGCCAAAATTCACTTTGAAAAATTTCAAGACATTGACAAATTAATAGAATCAATTAAAGATATTGAATCTAGATCAACCACATACATTATCCCCAAAGATATAAACTATGTAATTAAAGGCGGTAGAGTGAGTTCATTTAAAAAATTCTTACTTTCTGCACTATCAAAAATCAATTTATGTCCATATATTAAATTTGACAAAAATGGTACAAGTACTGGTGGCATTGGTCGTGGTTTAAAAGGGGCATTTAAGCAAATTCTTAATAAATTAGCAGACAAAGCAAACACAAAAATTATTGATATTCAAAAAGACTATAAAATTTACAATATTAATGGAATTGATAAAGAATTCAACAAATTATCACATGATTTTTTTGCTGAAAACAAGATTTTATTTGATGACATAAAACTTAATTCTTCATGTATTGCAATTCATACCGGTCCTGAAGCACAGAGTTTCACAGTGATGCCTGACATTTTAAAAAGCATAAAATAAACTCCGCTTGGAGTTTTTTTATGCTGCTTGGGCGCAGTTATTTTGCGCTTTCTGGGATTTTTGAATGACAATAAGTTTTGGTAAATCTAAAGTATCTTGCAATTTTGCAGTCAACTTATCAACCAATTTAATTTGATCATTAATCCCAATAAAAGGCAACGAATCAATTTTGTCTACTTCATCTAATTTGCTAATGATTTCGCCATATTTAATTTTAAAAATTTTTGATAATTTAATACCTTTTGCAAGATTGATTTTTTCAAATTTCCCGCTCTTCAATACTCCTTCATCAGGGTTGAAAGGCAATATGTCCTTGTTGTTATATCCATCATTTAACTCCTTTACACATTCAATAAAATACACATATTCACCATCTTCCGCCACTAATACAATAACATCCGACTTTAAACTGCCTCCTTTTATCTTGTTGATAAAGTCGTTTTTTAATTTTATTGGCTTTAATACTGGTAATGTAATTAACATTTCTTTATTTTGCACAGAATTATGATATTTTTTTATTGCCTTGTATTTTGCTATTTTTTTACTTTTTAGTTATCCACAAATTTGCTGTATATATTCATTTTTCAATTGAATTGGTAAATGGATGAATGTTAATAAATAATAATAAATCAATAATCATAAAATTAATAATTAAAATTTAGCATAAATATATTGTTTAAATAGTTTGGCATCGCAAAAATATTAAAAAATATCCCATAAGGGATATTGATTATTATTGAGAAGCTTTTTGGATTTGTGCTGCAACTTCTGCTGCGAAATCGTCTTGTTGTTTTTCAATACCTTCACCAACGCCATAACGAATTGCTTTTAATAGTGCTAATCCATGGTTTGCTAGGTATTTTTCAATTGAAACGCTTTCTTCCATCATAAATCCTTGTTTTACTAAAACAACTTCAGCTAGTTTTTTGTTTAATGAACCTTCTAGAATTGCAGTTTGGATTTTTTCGGGTTTATTTTCAAAACCAACAGGTTTTACAAATTCAGCTTTGAATGTTTCAATTCTTTCTGTTGGTACTTCTTCAACAAAAATGAATTCAGGTTTCATTGCTGCTAAGTGCATTGCAACATTCCTTGCAACTTCATCATTTGAACCTTTTACTTTAATAAGAGCAGCGATTTGGCCATTAACGTGAGCAAAAGCACCAAGTTTTTCGCCTTCTGAAGCAGTGAAAACTTCAAAACGACGAATAGATAGTTTTTCACCAATTGTTGCGGTCGCGTCTTCTAAGATTGTTTCAACAGTTTCGTTGCCATCTTTTGTTTGCATAAATTCTTCAAGAGTATTTGCGTTTGAATTTAACAAAATTGTTGTAAATCTTTGAACTAATTTTTTAAAGTCTTCATTTTGAGCAACAAAATCTGTTTCAGAGTTAACTTCTAGCATTACTGCTTTATTGTCTTTTTGAGCTATTGAGACTAGTCCTTCTGCAGAAACACGGCCAGCTTTTTTAGCAGCTTTTATTTTACCGTTGCTTTTTAGTCAAGTAATTGCTTTTTCAACGTCTCAGTCTGAAGCTTCTAGGGCTTTTTTAACGTCAATCATTCCACCACCAGTACGTTCACGCACTGTTTTAATAAGAGCTAATTGATTCATTATTATTCTCCTTTTTCTTCAGTTTTTGAAGTTTCTTTTACTGTTTCTTCAGTTCTTTTTGTGAATGGTCTTTCGTATCTTTTTACGAATTGTTTTTGGTCTGATTCAAATTTAGGTAATTCAACTTCTGAGTCTGGTCTATATGCATATTTAGCTTTTCCGCCTCTTGCGGTTGTAATAGCATCAGCTAAAATTGTGATAATTAAGTTAATGCTTTTTGCAGAGTCGTCGTTTGCAGGGATACCAAAATCAACTGCATCTGGGTTTGAATTTGAGTCTAAAATTGCGATAACTTTAACACCTTTTTTACGTGCTTCTTTAACAGCAATTTCATCTTCATTAGGGTCGGCAACAATCATGAATGTTGGCAGACCTTTCATTTTTCTAATACCATTTAAGTTTTTTTGTAGTTTTTCTAATTGTTTTTGGAACATTAATTTTTCTTTTTTAACGTATCCCTCGAAGTTGTTTTGTGCTTTTTCTTCAAGTTCTTCCATTGTTCTAACTCTGCTAAAGATTGTAGATGAGTTAGTTAAAGTTCCACCTAATCATCTATCTGTTACATAAAAACTATTTGTTCTTAATGCATTTTCTTTTATTGTTTCTTTAGCTTGTTTTTTTGTACCAACAAAAATGAATTGAGCGCGAGGGTTTTTAGATACGAATTTGTGTAATAAATTGTAAGCAAATTCAAGTCTTTGAACTGTAACCGCTGTATTAATTATGTGAATTCCTCTTTTTAGTTGAGGATATAGATAATCTTTCATTTTAGGGTTTCATTGGCTTGCTTTGTGGCCAAAGTAAGCGCCAGCTTCTAAAAGTTTGTCTTTAGAAACGATAGGGTTTTTAACTTCTTTTTCTTCAACTTTTTTAGCTGAAATTTCTTTGTTTTCTGTCATTTATATTTTTTCCTTTAGTTTGTTGTTCTTCCTAATACTTCTAACACCTAGCACCCTTTTCGCAAGGGCACACCCAAGTGAATCCATAATAGTGTGTTTATTTGATATCAAATTGAATTAAAAATTCTTTTTAATTATAAAGTAAAAGGCAAAAATTCAAAATTAAAAAAACTAGCTTAAAAGCTAGTAAAATTATCAAATCTTTACACGTTTTTCAGCTGGAATAAACATTTTATCGCCATTTTTTATTGAAAATTCTTCAATAAATTCTTCGCGATTTGCTGCTTGTATGTTTGCTCTTAATTCAGCTGGTGCATGCGGATCTTGTTCAAGTAATCTTTGTGCAGTTTCAGGTTTGTATTTCGATTTTCAAACCCTTGCTCAGTTAATAAAGAATTCTCTTGCACTGTAATCGCTTTCCATTTTAGCTGCTTCAAGTGCACAACTCAAGCCCCCAGCATCAGCAATATTTTCGCTAACTGTTAAAGTTCCATTACATTTACCAAAATCTGTTTCGGCACCTTCGAATAATTGAATCATTTGTTTTGTTTTTTCACCAAATTTTTCAAAATCTTCTTGTGTTCATCACATTTTTAGATTTCCGTTTTCGTCAAAGTTGGCACCATTATTATCAAAAGCGTGTGATATTTCGTGTGCTATTACCGCACCAATCCCACCATAATTTTCTGATGATGAGTGTTTGATGTTGTAGAATGCTCCTTGAAGTATACCTGCCGGAAAAACAATGTGATTATACATTGGGTGGTAGTAAGCGTTAACTTGGTTTGGAGTCATTCCTCAGTAATTTTTATTTATTGGCATTTTGTATTGAGAATAATTGTATTTGGTTAAAACTTGGTTAAATTTTAATACTGATTCAATCAGAGATTCTGTTGATTTTAATTCCTTGTAATAAGGTTGAATTTCTGTTGGGTAACCAATGTGCACACCTAGAGTGCTTAATTTTTTTAGTGCTTTTTCAATTGTGTTTTTAGATAATCATGTGTTTGATTGAAGTCTATTTTTGTAAATCTGAATCATGTGTTGAACCATTCGTTCAACGTCTTTTTTAGCTTTGGCTCCAAGTTCTTTTTTGGCGTAATAAACACCAACCGGCATACCAAAGAAGTGTAATGCTAAATTCAGTGCATGTTTGTTTTTGTTTTGGGCTTTAGCTTGGCCAGAAGTAAATAGTTTATATTTTGTTGCCTTAACTCTTGTTTTTTCATCTAAATATGTTGAATATTTAAGTGCAAATTGTAATGCCATTCAATTAATAATTAGTTCAAAATTTCCCTCATTGAATATTTTGTCAATGTTTTGGGCAAAATTATCATCGTAAAAAACAAGCTCGTCAACAGGTTTATCAATTATTTGTTTTATAATAAAATCAAAGTCAAAATTTTTGGTTGATTTAACAATTTTGTCATATTTATATGGTTTGTAAAGTTGTGTGTATTGAACTTTTTGTAGAGAAGTTAAAGAATATTTGGCTACTATTTCATCAAATTTAAGTGCTTTTTTGATTATTTTATTTGCTTGATCTTTGTCCTGTACATATGCTAAGATAATACTTTTTGCCATTGATTTAAAAACTTTTAAAAATTTTGCTTTTTGTTCTTTATTTTCATAGTGACTTTTATCTGGCAAAATATGTCTTGCAATTCCTACATAAAGCGTTTGCAATGTTGAATCAAGAAAATCTGTTTGCACTCCAAAATCAATTGGTAAAGGATAATCTTTGTATAAAAATTCAACATATTTTGATTTTAATTCTGATAAATTTTTGATGTTTAGTATTTCATCAATGTATTTTTGTAATGGTTTTTGGCCAAGTTCATTTCTTTTGTCAATGTCGCTTGTCAATTTATAAAAATCTGCAAAATTCTTTAATTCTGTATCAAGATTATTCTCATTTTCGTTAATTTTTAGAATTTTTTTCGCCAATTTTGCAACTATTTTTTCATTGCGAATGTCCAACTCAGCAAATTCTCCAGTCGAAGATCTATCACTAGGAATTTGTGTTTGTTCTAATCACTCACCATTCACAGATTTGAATAAATTATCTTTAATTTCATATTTCATATTAGCCTCTTTTGAATAGTTTTTCAAATACTTCATCATATGATGATACAGGGATGAATTCAATTTCTTGTTTAACTTCGTCGGGTATGTCGTTTAGATTTTTTTGGTTTTGTTTTGGAATAAATACTGTTTTAACACCTTTTTTAAATGCAGCAAATGATTTTTCTTTTAGTCCGCCAATTGGCAACACGTTGCCACGCAATGTAATTTCACCAGTCATTGCTACTTCGTGAGATACAGGTTTATTTGTTAGTGCTGAAACTAGTGCTGTTGTAAAAGTTATACCCGCACTTGGCCCATCTTTTGGAACAGCTCCTTCGGGAACGTGAATGTGAAGCTCATTATTTTCAAAATCGAATTCAATTCCGAATTTTTTGGCATTTGATCTTACATATGAATAAGCAATAGCTGCTGATTCTTTCATAACATCTTTAAGTGAACCAGTAAGTTTGAATCCACCTTTTTGTGCAGGATATGAACTAACTTCGATTTGCAATGTACTTCCACCAATTGAAGTGTAAGCTAGACCATTAACTACTCCAACTTGAGGTTTTTTATAGTCATCTTCATCACCATATTTAGGTGTGCCAAGTAATTTAATTGCCGTTTCTTTATCAATATTAAATTCTTTAATATCCTCCCCAGCCACTATTTTTGCAACTATCTTACGAGCTATCTTGTCTAATTGACGTTTTAATGAACGCACTCCTGCTTCAGCAGTGTAATTTTTAATAATTACTTCAATAACATCATCTTCAATTTTGAATTGTTCTTTACTTAATCCTGCTTGACGTGCAGCAGTATCAACCAAGTGTTCTTTTGCGATTTTAATTTTTTCATTTGTTGTATATGAATTTAATTCCAATATTTCCACACGATCTAATAAAGGAGCGGGTATATTTTCATAATAGTTTGCAGTTGCAATAAACATAACTTTAGATAGATCGTATTCGTGTTCTAAGTAGTTATCTTGGAATTTTGTGTTTTGTTCTGGGTCAAGAACCTCCAACATCGCTGATGAAGGATCACCTTTATAATCTGAACTCATTTTATCAATTTCATCCAATAAAATCAGTGGGTTTGAAACACCGGTTTTTTGGATTGCTTTAATAATTTTTCCAGGCATTGCACCAACATATGTTCTTCTGTGACCTCTTATTTCACTTTCATCATGAACCCCGCCAAGTGAAATTTTTATATAACTTTTGTTTAATGCTTCAGCAATGGCTCTGGCAAGCGAAGTTTTACCAGTTCCTGGAGGCCCAACAAGTGTTAAGATTGGCACATTATTGAAGTTTTTTTGAACTTTATTTGAATTTTCGCCACTTTCTTTGAATAAATCAAGATCAATTTGCGAATCCTTGTCAAAGTCTAAAAGTGATTTTTCTTTTGATTTAAGAGCACGTGTTTTGTGATTAATTATTAATGATAGATATTCAATAATTCTTTCTTTTACTTCACCAAGTCCATAATGGTTTTTGTCAAGAATTTCTCTAGCTTTTGAAATATCAAGTGATTCTACTTCAATTTTTCTTCAAGGTAAGCTCTTTAAAACGTTGATATATGATGAAGTTATATTGGCATCTGGTGTACCCGACATCATTGATTTCATTTTGTTTGTTTCAGATTTAATTAGTTTTTGTACAGATTCAGGATACATTTTTGACTTGTTTTTGTCTTTAATTATTTTTGTGTATTCTGATTCATCATCAGCATCTTGATCGTTTTCTTGAAGTGACTCTTTTATTGCTCTTAGTTTTTCTTTAAGTAAAAATTCTCTTTGCTGTTTATCAAGATTATCTTTAACTTTTTTATTAATTTCATTTTCAATGATTGCGTCAGAAATAACGTCTGAATTATCTTTTCTGTGTTTTTTGGTTTTGACTTCTTCAATTGCTTCTCCGACGATTCCGTCAAAAATTTCTAAACTCTTAAACACTTGAGTTTGTTTTGGACTTCATTCAGATAAGAAGTAAAACGATCTTATGTGGTCAATAATTAATCTAATTTGTTCAACAATATTTCTGCGTTCAAAAATATCCAATTTAATTCAATTATTTGCATAGGTAAAGTATAGTAACGATGAAATTATGTCAACAACATTTGCTCCATTAGGGTCAATAAAATCATTTTTTGAAGGTAATTTATTATTAACACTGGCATCATAATATGGATTATTAATTAATTGCATTTGAATAGTATCTCAAATTGAAGATTGTGCTAAAACAGTTGCTGCTTCATCAATTTGTGTTAACAAAATTGAAGCGTTTCCTAGGTCCTCAACGCTTGCATCATATGAATATTTATGAGTAATTACACTTTCAATATCGGTAATATTTTTAGCATTTTCACCATTTGCATCAAGAGCTTTTTCAATAAAGTGTCTACCAATCCCAACCAATGTTAATGTATAAATTCCGCCTGATTTTTTAGTTATTTTTTGAATTCTTGCATATGTTGCAATTTTTGAAATTTCTTTAAATTTAACTTGAGAAATTGGTTTTTGAGTATTGTTTTCAACGTCTTCAATAGAAACAAGTTGATAACCAAGCATTACATACTCATAAACATCTTGATTTATTAATTCAAATTCAGATTCAGAATTTTTAATTTCATCAAAATTTGGTTTATTTTTATAACTTTTATTATCTTTATTTTTTGCTAATTTTTCTTGTAGAGTATCCAAATATTCCTTGGTTCAAACATTACCATATGGCATAACATCAATTTGTTTTATTTCATGACCATAAATAACTGCGTTTAACAGCATTTGATCACCAATTCTTGTCACCAATAATTTTTCTTTCATATTACCTCCGGATTTATTTATTAATATATTTTAGCACAATGGCACTTAGTCTGCTAAAAATTATTAATTTTATTAATTTTGCCAAATTTTGATTAAAAAAAAGCCCTATTTTGGCTTAATTACAAAGTTAATTATTTTGCCAGGCACATAAATTTCTTTAATAATTTCATTATTTTCAAGTCAACTAGCAACTAATTTTTTGGCCATTAAAATAATTTCATCTTTATTTGTTTGGTTCATTGGAATTGTAAGCTGTTCGCGTAATTTACCATTTATAGTTATTGCGTATGTAACTTCATTTAATTCAAGCGCTTCTTGGTTGATTGTAAAATCATACAGATTTTTCAATGAAAAAAATCTTTCAGAAAGCTCTCATGATAAGTGAGGAATGAATGGTTCTGAAATATTAAGTATTACATAAAAGAACTCGGTGTTAAGTTTGTCTGAATCAATTTTATCATATGCATTCATTGTTTCCATGCATCAAGCAATTAATGTGTTAAATGAATAATTATTTTTTCTATCGTTGAAAATGTCTTCTTGTTTTTTTAACCCTAAATATAATTTTCTTCTTGCTTGTTTTTCAATTGAATTTAGGCTTGATTGGTCAATATTTCTAAAATCTAGGTCAACTGATAATTTTGAAGCTTTTTCAATAAGTCTTTCAATGAATTTGTAGCTTCCTTCGATTCCAGATGTTGATCATTCTAGTTCTTTTTCAGGAGGAGCTGCAAAAAGAATAAATAATCTTAGTGTATCTGCATTGTATTGAGCAACGGCATCATTTGGAGAAACAGTATTACCTTTTGATTTAGACATTTTTGAGCCATCTTTTAAAACCATACCTTGTGTTAGTAAGTTTGCAAAAGGTTCTCTAAAATCAATATAACCTAGAGTTGCTAATACTTTTGTAAAGTATCTTGCGTAAAGCAAGTGCAATATAGCATGCTCAACTCCACCGATATATTCGTCAACTTGATTTCAGTATTTAACTGAATTTTGATCGATTGCTACCTTGTTGCGCAAAATAGGTGGAACTGTGTATCTTAAAAAGTATCAACTTGATTCAAAAAATGTATCAAAGGTGTCAGTTTCTCTTTTTGCATCAGAATTACATTTATGACATTTTGTATTAACTCATTCTAAGTTTGTAGCTAAAGGATTTCCAAATGAATTAAAATCTACATTCTCGGGTAGTGAAACTGGTAAATTATCAATTGATTCAGCAATAATTCCACATTTTGGACAATGAATAATTGGGATTGGTGCACCTCAATATCTTTGTCTAGATATTCCTCAATCACGAAGATTCATTTGTGAACTTTTTTGTAGGTTATCAACAGCAATTTTTATATTATTTTTACCAAATTCAATATTATTTTTGATTGAAAATTCTTTATGACTTTTAAGTTTTTGAGCATCAACTAAAACAACTCTATCAGTAGCACCAATTGAAGCAAAATCGGTTATTACAATCTTGTATGACTTGCCATATTCAGCGATTGCATCAACATCAAGAATATGTGCAAGTTGATTTGAAAAGTCTTTATTCAATGCCTTATTTTGAATTTCAAGTATTTTTTCTATTTCATAATCTTTTAAAATATTTAGCTCAATTAGTTTTTTTACTATTGGATGTTGAGCACTAATTGCTAAAAAGTCGAATGTTGATAAATCATCAATATTTTTTACAAATACATTGATAAAATCAATTAATTCGCTATTTTTCGAAACTTTAAATTTTAGATTATATCCTTGTTCATAACCAATTCATTTTTTCTGCATCATCAAAACTTTATCAGGTCAATGATTTTTTAAAGTGTCAAGGTCATTTTGCAATTCTTGTGCATAGTCCCTAATTTTTAGGTAGTATTGTTCCATATCGCGTTGTACTACTTTTTCATCACAACGTCAACATAATCCATCAATAACTTGCTCATTAGCCAATACTGTTTGGTCTTTTTCGCATCAATTAAGTGGTGATTTTTTTCTGTATACAAATCCATTTTCCCACATTTTAATGAATAACATCTGTTCTCACTTTGTGTACTCTGGATCACAGGTAATAACTTCGTGCTCTCCTCAGGCAAATGAAATACCTAATCTTTTTAGTTGTGGATTCATTTTCTTGATGTTTTCATATGTTCAAGTTTTTGGGTGAATTCTATTCTTGATTGCAGCGTTTTCTGCGGGTAAACCAAAAGCATCTCAACCAAATGGGTGTAAAACGTTAAAACCTTTTCTACGGTAAAAACGAGAAAGAACATCGCTAATTGAGTAATTTCTAACATGACCCATATGAATGTTTCCAGAAGGATAAGGGAACATACTTAAAATATATTTTTTAGGTAGTGAATAATCATCTTTTGGTAATGAATAATTAGTTTCATCTCAATATTTTTGTCATTTCATTTCAACATCGTGTTGATTGTAATTAAATTTTGACATTCCGCCTCCTAAAAGATATTTTTAGCAATTCTATTTATATTGTAATTAGATATGTATATGACTATTGAATTTATTGAAAGGTTTGCTATGTTAAAAAGAAAATATGTTACAAAGGTTCCTAAATAATAGTTTGGAATAAAGAAGAATAATGCTTTAAATTTTCCGTATTCTTTTGAAAAATGAATAAAATCGTAATGTTTTGAAAGCTTAAATAATTTAAAAAATAGTGGTGTTGCAAAGAAAATATTTATAGCCACCATAATCAATGTTGTTGATAAGATGGCAAAAATAATTTTGAATAAATCGGCAAGATTTTTTGACTTTATTTTTTGATTTTTGTCTCTAAAAAATAATTTGTTTAAAAGAAGATAGCTCATTACAAAAACAAATTGGGTTAAAACCTGCATAAATGTGCCAAATAATCCAGCAATATCATAACCAAGTGAAGAATATGCAGGACTAAACAAAAATAATGTAATTAGGCTAAATACACCCCATTTAAAACCAATGAATTGAAATATTGTTAAAGTAAAAATTAAAGATAAATTAAATTTTAAAAAACCATTAAAGGGCATTAATTGACTTCAAACATCAAAGACTATCATTAGCGCGAGCAATAATCCGGTTAATGATATCTTCAGTGAAATACGCTTGTTTCAATACATTATTTTGTACCAAAAATTCTGTCTCCTGCGTCGCCTAAGCCTGGTTCAATGTATTTTTTATCATTTAAAATTGGATCTAGCGCTGCTAGATAAATTTTGAAATCTTTACCAAATCTTTCGTGAATGTGCTTAACTCCTTCGTTAGTTCCAACTAAACACACAAGCTGAATATTACTAAAACCATCATCCATTAATTTTTGAATAGCATCAGCTGCAGATGCTCCAGTTGCAAGCATTGGATCCACAACAATAACATAACTATTTTTGTCAACACTTGGCATTTTATAGAAATATGTTTCTGGTTTAAAAGTTTCTTCATTGCGATATAAACCAATATGCCCAATTCTAGCTGTTGGAATTAACTCAAGCAATCCTTCAGTCATTCCTAAACCAGCTCTTAACACTGGTACAATGACAATTTCTTTGTCATATGTTTCACCAACAAATTTTTGATTGAGAGGTGTAATAATTTCCTTTGCTTTTGTTTGATATTCACGCATTATTTCATAAACCATTAGAGATGTTATTTCGTTTAAATTTGACCTAAAAACTGAGTGATTAGCATTTTTATCACGCATATTTGTTAATTTTATTGAAATAAGCGGGTGAGTTATAACTTTAAGCATTAATCCTCCAATATTTTTATATGTAAATAATAGCACATTTAATATTTAAATTTAATATTGATATGTTAAATATGGTATTTTATATAAATATATTTAATTAGAATTGTTAATTGATTTTAAAGTAGTGTAGTTATATTATTCATATTCAAAGGCATAGTTCATTTATATTTTGTGTGTTTTAATGTAAAAATATACACAATTTTCCATTGTAATATATATTGATAATTTGCTAATTACTGCATTATATTTCGCTACATATTTTAGAAAAATAAAACACAGTTATTCGATAGCTGTGTTGTTATTTTGCTTTTTTAAATTGTTTAATTTATCCTTGATAATATAAATTATTCAGTTGGTTAATAATGAAAAAATTATTGCTAAAACCAATGTAATAAACATTCTTCAAAAAATACTTAAATTTGTTAGCGAACTAAGTATTATTGTTAAAAAAATGGCTGTTAGTGGGATTAAATATTTAAACGTATCAATCTTTAAAAGATTGAAATAGGTCAAAAGTATTGCTAAAGATATACTAAAAAATCCTATTGCAATTGGTGTAAACAATATTGCATAAAAATTATTGATTTTTTGTCCATTAAAGTCACTTGTAGATGTAAGCCAAACTACAACCATCGGTATCACTAATAAAATTGAACAATAGAGAATTGAAACAATAGGTCAATACTTTTTATTCATAATTAGCTTTTAATTCATTTAACATAAATATGAATTCTTTTAAAGTTGTTGTGTGAGTTGTTTCTTCTCCGTATTTTCTATAAGAAACAAGACCTTTCTCGCTTTCGTTTTTGCCCAAAATTACCTGGAATTTTGATTTAGATATCTGAGCTTCACGAATTTTTTTGTTTAATCTTTCATCACGATCATCAAGTTTCACACGGAAATTATGAGACCATAGTTGATTGGTAATTTCTTTGGCATATTCAATGTTTTCATCTAAATTAACTGGAATTACAGTAATTTGTTTAGGCGCTAATCAAAATGGTAAAACCCCTTTGGTTTGTTCAAGTAAAATTGCAACAAAACGCTCATAGGTTCCAATTAATCCACGGTGAATCATCACTGGAGTTGCATCATCACCATTTTTATCAGTGTATTTTAAATTGAATTTCATTGGTTGTAAGAAATCTAATTGAATTGTTGCAACTGTGACTTCATGCCCTAATGCTGTATGAATTTGAATATCCATTTTTGGACCATAAAATGCTGCTTCGCCCTGAATTGCTTCATATTGAACATTCATTGAGTCGAGAGCGTTTTTTAACATTGTTTCACTTTTGACTCACATTTGTTCATCATCAAAGTATTTTTCTTTATTTTGTGGGTCTCTTAATGATAATGATATGTAACTAATTTGAATATTAAAGATTTTAAGTGTTTCACTGATTTGTTTGTACATATGAATGATTTCGTCAAAAATTTGATCTTCTCTTACATACAAGTGTCCCTCGGTTAAAAGCATTCCTCTAACGCGTTCTAAACCAGTTAATGCACCAGATTTTTCATAACGGTACAATTGTGATTGTTCTGAATATCTTATTGGTAGGTCTCTATAAGATCTTTTTTCTAAACCATAACAAATATTGTGGTGTGGACAGGTCATTGGGCGCGGAATTAGTCTTTCTTTTTCCACAATTATTGGCGCAAACATGTCATCTTTGTAATGCTCCAAGTGCCCTGATGTTTTATACAACTCTTCATTTCCAAAATGTGGCGTTAAAACTTCTGTAAAACCATATTTGCGATCCATTTTTAGCACTAAGTTGCGAATTTCGTTGTGAATATACATACCATCTTCAAGTCAAATTGGTAATCCTTGACCGGTTAATTGATGCATTGCGAATATTTTTAGATCTTTACCGATTTTTCTGTGATCTCTCTCTTTTCTATCTTTTAGTAGTTCAAGATAGCTTTCTAGTTTTTCACTTGTTTCTCAAGCTGTTCCATATATTCTTGTTAGTTGAATATTATCAGAGTTGCCTCTTCAGTAAGCTCCTGCCAACGATAGAAGTTTGAAATGTTTAAGATTTTTAGTTGAATGAATGTGTCCGCCCGCACATAAATCTTTAAAAATTATTTCTTTATTCAATGGGTCTTGTAAAGCATAAAATGTTACTACTTGACCCTGCGCTTTTAGTTCATCATATAATTCTTTTTTGTAAGGTTTATTATTGAAATCATATTGATTTTCGTCAATTTGTATTGTTTCAAGATTTCTTGAAGCAAGTTTTTTCATTAATTTTTCAATTTTATTTAAATCTTGATCACTTAATGGGTTTTCAAATTCAAAATCATAATAAAAACCCTCATCAGTTGCAGGTCCAAATCCTAATTTAACATTAGGATATAATCTTTCAATAGCTGCTGCAAGCAAATGTGAACATGTATGATTAAGTAATTTATCAGCTTGTATTTTCATATTGTCTCCTAATTAAAACCCATTTTAGTTGCTAAATCTTTAACTATTGGTTGGCAAATACTCTTTGCTTTTAACGCGCCTTTTTCAATAATTTTTTCAATGTTTGACTTTGCATTTTGGTAATTATTTTGTATTTTAGTCAACTCATTTTTTACAACTTCGGCGACTACTTGCTTAAATTCAGAATAGTTAGAATCTTTGAATTTTGCTTCTGCTTGTTCTAAACTCATATCAGTTAAAGATGCATAAATGTTCAATAAATTAACAATTCCTTGTTTATGTTCAGCAATATATACTTTATTTTCAGAGTCGGTAACTGATTTTAATATTTTCTTGTAAGCAACTTCAGGATCATCGTGTAAGTAAATTGTTCCTTTTGACGATTTGTCTGATTTTGACATTTTAATTTCAGGGTTGCTTAATGATTTGATTCTTGCGCCAACTGGCGGAATAATGCCCTTAGGCAATACAAATTTTGTTTTATATCTTTTATTTAAGCGCTCGGCGATTGTTCTAGTCAACTCAAGATGTTGTGTTTGGTCCGCCCCAACTGGAACAACATCTGCATTGTAAATTAGTATGTCAGCAGCCATCAAAATTGGATACATCAATAAACCCACAGGAATTTTTTCAGTGCCATTATCTTGTTTTTCAAGTTTTTGAGCTTTGTCTTTATATTGAGTCATTCTATAAAGTTCTCCAAGAGAAACTTCTGAAGTCATTAATCATTGAGCAAAGGCATGTTCATAGACATCTGATTGAAAAAATATTGTACTTTTCTCAGGGTCAAGTCCGCAGGCAATATACATTGCCACTATTTCTTCTCTTGCTTGTTTATTAACTTTGGGGTCAACACTTCCCATTGTTAATCCATGTAAATCAGCAACAAAATAATATGCATCATAATCATTTTGCAATTTAACAAAATTTTTAAGTGCGCCAATATAGTTACCTAGTGTTAAGTCCCCTGTGGGCTTGATTCCGCTTATAAGTCGTAATTTACCCATATCTCTCCTTATGGAATTTAATATAAATATTAAAAATTATAATACTTAATATTAAAATTTGTATAATAAAAGCATGACTAAAAAAGACAAGTTTAAAATAGTAATTTTGACAATTTTTACACTAGGTTTTTGTTGATTACATTGATACAGAATTAATAAAAAACACCAAAATCTTGTTCAAGGTAAAATAGATGCTGATATTAACCAAAGAGAAATTGACGAATTAATTCGTTTTATAGGTGGTTTGGATAATATTGCTGATGTTAGTTCATCTGGTTCTAAATTGAAAATTTTCTTTAAAAATTCGCAATTAATTGATTCAAAATCAATAATTGATAATAAGTTAGCTACTGGTGTTTTTGTTTCTTCTGATTCAATAACCTTGATCGTTGGCGTTAAATCTTCAGCATATGTGAATGCATTAAAAAAATAGCGCGCGCTATTTTTTTATAACTTGTCTTGAATTGCGTTTATTGCGGGTAGTTCTTGATCTAGAAGGTATTGTTGAGAAGCGCCGCCCCCAGTTGATACGTGAGTTATTTTATCTTTGAATCCAAATTTTTCTGATGCAGAAATTGTGTCACCACCACCAATAATTGAGTAAGCACCTGAACTAACTATTGCATTACCAATTGCTCGAGTTCCTTCTTCACCAAATTCTTTTTCAAATACCCCTAAAGGCCCATTTCAATAAATTAATTTGGCATTTGCGATGTGTTTTTTGTATAAATCAATTGTTTTTGGTCCAATATCAATACCCATTTTACCTTTTTCAACATTTTCGTCTTTAGAAATGCTTGCCATATTATCTTCAAAACTATTTACCATTGCATTATCTACAGGAATAATGAATTTTGCTTTTGATTCAGCCATTAGTTTGGTTGCGAATTCAATTTGGTCATTTTCAACTAATGAATTGGCAATTTCAAATCCTTTTGCTTTTAAAAATGTATATGCCATTGCACCACCAATTAAAATTTCGTCGGCTTTCTGACTTAGTTTTGTTAGATAGGAAATTTTGTCTTTAACTTTTGCACCACCCACAATAGCTATAAATGGTTTTGTTTCTTTCGAAAATGCTGTATCAAATGCATTTAATTCTTTTTCAACAAGCATACCAACACCAGATTCTTTAACTCTTAAAGAAATTCCGATATTTGAAGCATGTGATCTGTGTGCAGTTGCAAAAGCATCATTAATGAATACATCAGCTAATGAAGCTCATTTTTCACCCAATTCTGGTGCATTTTTGCTCTCAGATTTTTCGTTTAAGTCTTCAAAACGTGTGTTTTCTACCAAAAGAACTTGGCCATAATCCATTTCACTTACTGCTTGTTCAAGTAATGGTCCACTTGAAACCGGTGAAAACAATACTGATTTGTTCAATAATCTACTTAATTCATTTGCAATTGGTAAAAGTGATTTTGAAATTTTATCTTCTTCAGTTTTGACTCTTCCTAGATGAGAAAGCAAAATAACTTTTGCATTTTGGTCAATAGCATATTTTATTGTGTCAAGAGCAGCAACTATTCTTTCGTTAGATTGAATTATCCCATTTTTGATTGGGGTGTTAAAGTCGACTCTAATTATTACTCTTTTGTTTGTTAATTGAATATCTTTGATTGTCTTTTTCATGATATCTCCTAGTTAATTTATTTAAGTATAAATTTTTATTATTTAAATTTGTATTTAAATTGAATATATAGGTAAATTTTATGTTAATAATGCCACAATTATTCAACCGCTATTACTTCTAAAAATGTATCAAGGTCTAAGGTTGCATTTCCAATTAAAAAACCATTAATATCAGGAATTTTTGCTAGGTCTTTGATATTTTTAGCATTAACAGACCCACCGTAAATTATTTTCGTATTTGGGCTTGTTATTGAACGAATGTATTCAGCCATATCTTTTAAAAATGTTGGTGATGCACTTTGGCCAGTTCCCATAGCTCAAATAGGTTCATAAGATATGATTACTTTACTAAAATCTATATCTTTTGATGATTCAAGGATTTTCCGTTTAACCACTTCTTTTGATTTTCCTTGTTGATATTCGGTTAAACTCTCTCCGAAACAAATTAGAGGGGTTATATTATATTCAAGGGCTGCCTTTGCTTTTAAGTTAACATCACATGAGGTTTCGTAGTGATATTTTCTTCTTTCAGAGTGGCCAACAATAACGTATTTTATTCCAAATTCATTCAACATTTCGGCAGAAATATCGCCAGTGTAGGGACCAGCTGGGAATTGAGAAACATCTTGTCCAACTAACATTAATTTGTCAATTTTGTTGAATGCTACATGGGCTGCAAGATTTATTGGCGGCATTGCAATACCAAATTCATTGGCATAAACTGCATCTTTATATGTTTTATCTTTTCTAATTTTTTCCTTGAACTTTTTATTGAATTTTTCCAATCATTCTGCACTTTCACCAAATGTTTTATTCATTTTTCAATTGGCTATAATAATTTTGTTCATAACAAGCCTCCTTATAATATAAATATTGTAATACAATTACTATTTCATTAGTAGTTTTCCTAATTTATTAATTTCATAAATTCTTCTTCATTAATAATTTTTGTACCTAATTCAATTGCTTTGTTTTTCTTACTTCCAGCATCATCTCCGCACAATAGATAATTGGTTTTTTTAGAAACACTACTTGCAACAATACCGCCATTATTTTCAATTATTTGTGTGTAATAATCTCTTGAATTGGTTAATTTGCCTGTTATAACAAATGTAATATTATTTAATTGAGAATTTGACGTATTCTTTTGTTTTTTGTATTCAAAAATTTCATCTAAAAATAATAAAAGTTTTCTATTTTCGCTATCTTTCATAAACTCCATTAATGAAATTGTTATTTTAGGACCAATATTTTCAATATTTTGAATGCTCTCTAGATTTTCACATTCTAATAATTCTTTAAAATTATTAAATTGTTTTGAAATTAATTTAGCCGCTCTTTGTCCAAGATGTTGAATACCTAGCGCGAATAGTACTTTATCAAAGCTGTTTTGTTTTGATTTTTCAACATTTTTCATTAAATTGTTAAATTTGAGTTCGCCAAAACGCTCAATTTTCAATACGAGACTTTTGTGTTCTTCAAGTGAGTAAATATCTTCAATTTTCTTAAGAATACCAGCTTTGAACAAATCCTTTACAGTTGACAAGCCAAGGCCAACAATATTCATTCCTTTTCTTGAAGCAAAATGATAAATTTTGTTTATATTTTTTTCATCACAATTAGAATTTAAACAAAACTGATCAACTAGACCTTCGTTTTCTACTAGGATTGAATTACAACTTGGACAGTTTAATAATTTATTGAATTTTGAATATGTGTTTTTTACTGCTAAATTAATAACTTTTGGAATTATTTCACCAGCTTTAATTATCGAAACTTCATCACCAATGTTAATATTCATTTTACTGATAAAATCGTAGTTATGAAGAGTTGCATATTGAACTATTGTTTGGTTTAATTCAACTGGTTCAATGTTTGCTATGTATGTAATTTTTCCAGTTCTGCCAACTGAACTCAAAATGTTAGTAATTTTACTATTAACTGATTCGACTTCATATTTGAAGGCAATTGAGTGTTTTGGAAATTTTGATGTATTGCCCATTGCTTTTCAATAATTTAAGTCATTTAACTTGATTACTAGACCGTCAGCATCATACTCGAGTGTATTTTTAACTTCTGCAAAGTTCTCAATTTCTTCTGATAAGTCTTCAATTTCAACTAATTTATGTAAAGGATTTGTTGGGATATTTAATTTTGCTAAAAATTTTAATGAGTCATTTTGTGTGTAAATATCATGATTTTGAGGATCTACTAATTCATAAAGATATGCTTCTAGACCGCGTTTAGCAACTATTTCTTCATTTAATTGACGCAATGTTCCAGACGCAGCGTTACGCGGGTTTGCAAATTTTTTTAATCCCAATTCATTCATTTCTCTATTCAATTGGTAAAATTTTGCTTTTGGTAAAAACACTTCTCCACGGACTTCTAAATTGTTTTTATAATCGATAATTTTGGGTATAGATTCAATTTGCATAATATTGCTTGTGACAATTTCACCCTCAATACCATCTCCTCTAGTTATTGCTTTAGTTAAATAACCATTTTCATAATGAATCGCAATCGATAAACCATCGATTTTAGGCTCAATACTGAAGTTAATTTTATCTTCAGGAACAACTTTTTTAATGGTATCCAAAAATTTTTCAATGTCATCATATGAGTATGCTTTTGCTAATGATAACATAGGTTGATTATGAGTAAATTTTGCAAATTTTGTGCTGAAAATGTTGTCTGCGCCAACTTTTTTTGTAGGTGAATTAGGGTGAATTAATTCTGGATATTGCTGTTCTAATTCTTCAAGTTGTTTTAATTTTTTGTCATATTCTAGGTCAGAAACGCTAGGGTTATTTTCAATGAAATACTCGTAATTTCATTTGTTAATTAGGTTTGTAAGTTGCTCGATTTTTTCTTTCATTATGCTCCTTGAAAAAAACTTTATTTTATTATACATTTTAATATTTTAATTTAGGAAACTTAAAATTAAAAAGCCAGTTTACTGGCTAATTAATAAGCTTTAAATGAAGTAATTTCGTATCAAAATGGCAATGTAATAACTTGGTATTTTATTAATATCATTAAAACAACAAGGCCAGTCATTAATAAAAATATAAATGCATCTTTTCATTGAGGAACTAGAATACGATATCTTGTTCTTTTGCCATATGGGTCGTAACCTCTTGTTTCCATTGCGTTTGATAAGTCTTCAGCTTTTGCAAATGATGAAGAGAACAATGGGATTATCAATGTTGTAAATGCTTTTGCTTTGTCTTTTAGTTTGCCATGTTTAAAGTCTACACCCCTACTTGCTTGTGCTTTAATAATTCTTTTGGCTTCAATTAACAAGGTTGGAATAAAACGCAGTGCAACTGATATTACCATTGCAATTATATGTGTCGGAATGAATAGTAATTTCAATGGAATAAGTAAATCTTCAATCGATTTAGTTAGTAAAATTGGTTTAGTTGTGGCAACAAATAATGTAGTGGCCATAATCATTATGTAAATTCTAATTATCAGTGATAAAGTTCTAGCAATAACTGCGTAACTTAGCGCATATGTTCGATTATTGTCAATATAGAAAAAGACTTTATAAGTTTCTCTAATTTGCTCGTTTGTAATTTTCATTGTATAAATATTTAGGAAAAATACAATAAAACCAACAAGCAATGGTATTTTTAACAAGCTAAATATATTTTTGATACTTCTTGTGCCAATGATATAAGCAATTGTTAATGGAACCAATAAAATAAATAAACTAATGAAATGAAAAGCAACAAATGTCATTGAAATATAGGCAATATTGATTATTAATTTTATTCGAGGGTCTAGTTTATGAATGAATGTGTTATCGTAAATATATGTACCAATTCCGTTCATTATTTATCTCCTTGAATTTTTTGTGAAATAAATGTGGCTAGTTCATCAATTGATTTAATTTTAGGTAATTTTCAACCTTTTTTCTCCAATTTTGTCATAAATGACATTAGTTTTGGAGATTGCAACCCATTATTATCAAGAAATTCTGTGTCTTTTAAAACATCATATGTAGGCCCATCTTTAACGATTCGACCATGTTTCATAATAACTACACGATCAGTCACTTCTAAAATATTATCAAGATCGTGGGTAACAATAATTATAGTTTTACCCATTTTGTGTAATTTTTTAAAGATACTTAAAATTTCTCTTACGCCAGCAGGGTCTAATCCCGCCGTTGGTTCATCTGCAACAATAATATCAGGTTCAATTGCTAAAATACCCGCTAATGCAACCCTTCTTTTTTGACCCCCTGATAAACCAAAAGGTGATTTATTTAAATATGTGTCATCAAGGCCGCATAAATTAAGATATTGTTTTGCTCTCATTGCTGCTTCTTGTTTAGGAACACCAAAAGACATTGGCCCAAACATGATGTCTTTTTCAATAGTTTCTTCAAAAAGTTGATATTCAGCAAATTGAAAAGCTATTGCTACTCTTTTTCTTATTTCTTTAGGATTTGAAACTTTTTTAACTTTTCTTGTTTTGTATTTATAGTCTATAAATCCGTTTTTATGTACATTTTTTTCTACTCATGAAGCAACTACATCTATTGATTCATGAATTTGGTCGTATTTATTCGTTTTTTTATTGAATACGTCTTTTTTGAATGACCAATTTATTTGGCCCAATGTAGGAAGAGACAAAGCATTTAAATGTTCAATAAACGTTGACTTGCCTGAGCCAGTATGACCAATAATGCCAATAAATTCACCTTGTTTGATATCAATGTTTAAGTTTTTAATCGCAGTAAATTCCATTCTTGAGCCGCGATTATATGTGTGAGATAAATCACGAATTTTTATTTGCATATTGCCTCCAATAATTCTGATTCATCAAATGTTGGATTTAGTCCTTGAATTTTTTCACTTAATTTATAAATAAATGGTGATTCAATTTTTGCTTGATGTAAAACTTCTTTATTTTTTAATATTTCTTTTGGTGAACCTTGAGCAATTATTTTTCCTTTAGCAAACACAATACAATAATCTGCCAAAATAGCTTCATCCATATCGTGAGTAATTGAAATTAATGTTTTTTTTCTAGTTTGTTGAATATCTCTAATTAATTTTAAAACTTGTTTCTTTCCTAATGGGTCTAACATTGATGTTACTTCGTCAAAAATTATAACTTTTGGATCTAGAGCCAAAACAGAGGCAATTGCTACTCTTTGTTTTTGACCTCCGGAAAGTAAATGTGGCTCGCGAGTTATATGCTCAGCCATACCAACTTTTTTTGAAAGCTCTTCAATAATTGGTTTCATTTCTTCACGTTTGATACCTTTATTTTCAAGTCCAAACGCAATATCATCTTCAATTGTTGCGCCAACAAATTGGTTATCTGGGTTTTGAAAAATAATTCCAACTTGCTGTCTTATTTTTCGTAAATTTTTTGAATTTATTTCAGTCCCGTCAATAGAGATAGAACCTGATTTTGGTTTATAAAGTGCAACTAACAATTTTGAAAGAGTTGATTTTCCTGAACCATTGTGGCCTAAAATTGCAATATATTTTCCTTGTTCAATTTCAAAACTCACGTCATCAATTGCGTTATTTTCATTTCCTGGGTATTTAAAAATTAAATTTTTAACAGATATCATAATGTGATAATTATACAATGCAATAACAATATAAAATGCAAATTTTAGATTAATATATAATTAGAAAAAAGTGTTAATAAGAGGTTAAAAAAGTGAATAAACAAGATAAATTAATTGCTAGTATTAGAGGACTTGTATTAGACTCGCAAAATGCGACCGGTAATGGCCACAGTGGGATGGCACTAGGTTCAAGCGGAGTTTTTGCAACATTGTTTACTAAATATTTAAAAATTTGAAGAGATAATCCAAAATGAATTAACAGAGATAAATTTGTTTTATCAGCAGGACACGCCTGTTTAGGATTTTACGCAATTACTCATTTTATCGGCTTATTAGCAAAAAATGAGATGAAAAATTATCGTAAATTAAATTCAAAAACTCCAGGTCACCCTGAATTAGAATGATTCGATTTTGTTGATGCCAATACTGGGCCGCTTGGTCAAGGAATTGCTATGGCGCTTGGAATGGCGATAGCAAGAGATTATTTAGCACAGAAATTTAATGTAAATGGTTTAAAAATAATTGATAATTATGTTTATGCTTTGCATGGAGATGGTTGCATTCAAGAAGGTGTTGCACAAGAGGCAATTCAACTTGCAGGTACACTTAAAATTAATAAATTAATTCTTATTCATGACTTTAATAATGTTCAGATAGATACAAATTCCAATAAGGTTAATAACATCAATTTAATTAAGTGATTTAAAGCCCAAAATTGAAAAACTATTGAATCTAATGATAAACCCAAATCAATTGAAAAAGCATTGAAAAAAGCAAAAAAATTACAAGGACCTGTTTATATCCAAGTGAAAACTTCAATTGGTAAAAACACTAATCTTGAAAACAGTTTAAAAGCACATGCGGGTTCATATTCTCTTAGCCAAATTCAACAATTTAAGCGTAAAATGAACTTGGAAAATCTTGTTCCTTTTGAATATGATGATGAGGTTTATAAGTATGCTCAAAGTTTTTGGAAACAAAAACAAAAAGAATATGATTCTTGAACTAAAGATGTTGAAAAACTTGCTGATCTTAACATAGAAAAATATAATGAATTATCAAAACTAATAAATAATAACTATAAGTATGATTTTTCAGAATTTCAATTCGAAAAAAATGATTTATCAATTCGAGAATATTTTGGCCAAATTACTCGTTTTATAGAGAAAAAAGATAATTTAATAATTGGTGGTTCTGCTGATTTAAAAGGTTCAACATTAATCGGTTTTAATAAAGAATTTAATAATGGTGGCTCAAATATTAGTTATGGTGTTCGCGAACATTTGATGTTAGCGTTGAATAATGGTATAAATTTAGCTTCAAATTTAAGAACTCTTGCAGCCACATTTCTATCGTTTGCTGATTATGCAAAAGGCGCAATTCGTCTGGCATCATTAATGAAATTACCTGTAATTAATATTTTTACTCATGATTCATATGGCGTTGGAGAAGATGGGCCAACACATCAACCTGTTGAGCAATTAGCAATGTTGCGGTCGACACCAAACACACTTGTTATAAGGCCAAGTAATGAATTTGAGAGCAAGTTAGCTTATGAATATGCACTGAATAAATCAAAAGTACAAACTTGTTTAATTGCATCTAGACAAGCAATAAAATCATATAAACATGCTTTTGACATAAATGAGTTAAAATCAATTCATTTGGTAAAAAAATTTACCAAAACTTCTAATAGAAAAACAATAAATATTTTAGCGAGTGGGTCAGAAGTTGAACTAGCTTATGAAGCTGCAAATAAATTGCATATTATGCACAAAATCAATGTTAATGTTTATTCAGTTCCTGTCTTACAGTGATTTGTTAAAGAATTAGAACAAAACAAACACAAAAGTTTAATAAAATTTCCTACTTTGGCAATAGAAGCATCAAGCGACCATATGTGATATTTGATTGCTAAATATACAATTTTTGATGCAATATTAGCCAGTGAATTTGGCCTTTCTGCGCCTGCTGATAAAGTATTTGAAAAGTTTGGTTTTAATGTAGAAAATGTAATAAGCAAAGCAATACAATTACTAAATATCAAAAGCAAATAATTTTATTAATTCTCTTAATATTTTGTATAATAAAAAAACTTTTATATAAAAATATTTGCAAAGGAATATATGAAAAAATTTTTTAGGAACTTTACTTATAAATTTTCTCAATTTTTCCTTAAAATCTCAAGATGATGGACGTCATATTGAGAAAATAAGGATTTGACCAAAAAAATATTGTTTACGTTTGGTTTTCTTGCGATTTATGTAATTATGACAACAATTGGTACACCGTTCATAAAAATTAAATCATTAGAAACTCTAACTGATGACACTTTTTTAAACACTTTAAACCTTGTTGGTGGGGGCGGGCTTAGAAACTTTTCAATTGTTGCACTAGGAATTAGCCCATTTATTAATGCCTCATTAATCATGTCAATTTTGCAAACTAGAGTTTTCCCACCTATCCATAAATTAAGTCAAAGTGGACCATTAGGTAGAAAAAAACTTAATGTTATAACTCGTATATTAACGCTTTTAATTGCTTTTCCACAAGCTATTATGCTTTCAAAATCGCTAGCTTCAGGTGAAAACCCATTTATTGAAATTATTCCAATGTATGGTCCTAAAACCCTTGAAGTTACAACATACTTAGTTGTTCCTATGATTTTGATTGGGGGGTCACTATTTTCCCTATTCATTGCTGAGCAAATTACTGACAAAGGTATTGGTAATGGTACATCACTATTAATTTTCATTGGAATGGCTTTTTCATTGCCTAACCAATTCAAACAAGCTATTAGTTACTTTATTGGTTCAGATTCTGCTTCAACATTATTTATCGGTTCTTTAAATTTCATAACTTATATATTTATTTTTGCATTAACAATTTTCGTTGTAGCCCTTATTTACAATTCAGAACGTCATATTCCTATTCAACAAATTGGAGCCGGCCGTTCAAAAAACCTTAAAGATATGGGGAAACTGCCAATTAAGTTGAACCCTGGCGGTGTTATGCCAATTATTTTCTCAACAATGGTTGTTTCATTCCCAATAATGATTGCCAGATTATTGCCAAGTGGTAATGCTGCAAAAGCTTGAATTGAACAATATTTACAATTTACTTCTCCTCTTGGATTGTCATTGTTAGTTGTGATTACATTCTTCTTTAGCTATCTAATGGGTATTCAGCAATCAAGAATTGACAAAATAAGTGAAGATTTTGCAAAAAACTCAACATATATTCCCGGAATTCAACCTGGCGAACAAACTGAGGATTATTTGTTCGCCATTGTATTGAGATTATGTACCTTTAGCGCATTTTATTTAGTTATACTTGCATCATTTCAATATTTACAAATCATTTTGATACATTGACCACCAGTAATTTCATTTGGTGGGACAAGCATAATGATTTTAGTATCGGTTGCTATTGAAACTATTGATCAATTTAAAGCTAGATTAAAATCATCTAATTTATCAAAACAAAAACAATTATCTCGTCAAATTAGCGACCAAATCGCATATGAAAAAACATATGAAGAACACGGTCCAGAGAAAAAAGAAACTATTAAAAAACCAAACAGGGATGGATTATTATGATAACAACAAAAAACAGCAAACCGAATATGGTTTTTATGGGCCCTCCTGGTGTTGGAAAAGGCACAGTGGCTGCAATAATTGCAAACAACCACAATTATATTCACCTTTCAACAGGAAGTATTTTTCGTGAAGAAATTGCTAAAAAAAGCGATTTAGGATTAAAAGTTAGTGAAATAGTTAAATCGGGGCAATATGTTCCAGATGATGTTACTAATGAAATAGTAAAAAATAAATTAATAGAATTAATGAGCGAAAATAAAGTTGTAATTTTAGATGGTTATCCAAGAACAATTAATCAAGCTCAATTTCTTGATTCAATAACTGGTTTTAACTATAAAGTTATTTCTTTATTTGCGAATGAAGATCTTGTTTTAAAAAGACTTTCAGGTCGAAGATTTTGCCCAAAATGCAATGCAGGTTACCATATAGAATACATGCCTTCTAAACTAATTGATAAGTGTGAAAAAGACAACTTTGATCTAATTACAAGAAGAGATGATACTATTGAATCTATCAAGGTAAGACAAAATATATACCATGAATCAACTCAACCATTATTAGATTTTTATGCAAGTCAAAACAGAATAATTTCTATTGATGCAAATGGCAACGCTAGTGATATAGCTGTTGATGTGATCAACAAAGTTAAGTAATTTAAAGCCGCTTATTCGGCTTTTTATTATCATTTTTTTGACGCAAGTGATCAGTTAAAGAGTAATAATAAATTGCATTTTTTGCTTAAAAATAACCCAAATTTAACTATAAAATACTAAAATTAAAGAATAAATAACTAATAAATTTGAATAATTTTTACAATAAAAATTTCAAGAATGCTAATATTTAGGAAAAACTTATTTTGTTAATTTTTAATTAAAATTTTGCAAATTAATAAATAAATTTATTAAAAAAAATACTCAAAAATACTCAAAAAAAATTATTCAAATGAACCCATTAAAAATTGATGATTTACAATAAATAAAATAAATATTAAATTTATTATCAAAAATTAAAATATTTGGTAATATATGTATGTTATATTTATATAACATTAGGGAAACAAGATGATATATTACAAAAATCCAATTGAAATAGAAAATATAACTAAATCTTGTCAAATCCTGGCAGAAGTTAAACAAATTGTTTACGATAACATAAGACCCGGAATTTCATTAAAAGAACTGGATTCAATCGCTTTTAATGAAATAGTAAAAAGAGGTGCAAAACCAGCATTTTTAGGTTTATACGGTTTTCCCGCCACAATGTGCATCTCAGTAAATGAAGAATTGATCCATGGCATACCTAGTGATTATGTACTAAAAGATGGGGATATTGTTTCCTGTGACTTAGGTTGTACATATAAAGGTATGAATAGTGACAGCGCCTTTACAAAAGGTGTTGGAACTATTTCACCAATTAATAAAAAATTAATTAATGTGGCAAAACAAGCTTTTGAAGCTGGATTAGCTGCTATTAAACCTGGGGCAAGAGTAGGCGATATAAGCTATGCGATTGGTCAGGTAATTAAAAAAAACAATTTTTATACACCATCGGAATATTGCGGTCATGGCATTGGTTACAATGTTCATGAAGATCCAGATGTTTATAATGATGGCTACAGAGGCAGCGGACCACTTCTAAGAGATGGAATGGTCATTTGCATTGAACCAATGGTTATGCAAAAAAACGCTAGAATAAAAATGAAAAGCGATGGTTGAACTATTGTTAGCGCTAGTGGTTTAACAAATTCGCATTATGAACACACTGTACTCATTAAAAACGGAAAGGGCGTTGTATTAACGAAAGGAATATAAATGGCAAAAGATGCTATTAAATTTAAAGCCGTTGTTAAACAAGCTTTTTCAACTGATGAATATGAAGTTGAATTAGAAAACGGCATGGTAATTAAAGCTCACATATCAGGAAAAATGCGTGTAAACCACATAAGAATTTTGCCTGGTGATTCAGTAGATGTAGAAATTAGTCCATACAACTTACAACTTGGACGTATTATCTATCGTCATAAATAAGGAGAAAACATGAAAGTTAGAGCTAGTGTAAAAAGAATGTGCAAAGATTGTCGTGTTATCAAACGTAGAGGAATTATTAGAATCATCTGCGCTCAACCAAAACACAAACAAAGACAAGGATAGGAATATAAATGGCTAGAATTTTAAATATTGAGATACCTAATAACAAACGTGTAGTTGTTTCATTAACTTACATTTTTGGAATTGGGCCAACAAGAGCAAAAGAAATACTTGCTAAAGCTAAAATCGACGAAAACATTAGAGTAAAAGACTTAACAGAAGAACAACTTTCAGCAATTCGTGAAGCTGCTAGAGAATACCAAACTGAAGGTGATTTACACCGTGAAGTATCACTAAACATCAAACGTTTAATGGAAATTAAATGCTACCGTGGCATGAGACACCGTAAAGGTCTACCAGTAAGAGGTCAATCAACAAAAAGTAACGCTCGTACACGTAAAGGACCAAGAAAAACCGTTGCAGGTAAGAAAAAATAATTAGGAGTTAATTATGGCTACAACTAAAAATACTAAAGTAAAAAAATCTAAAAAAAGACCTGTTGTTAGTGGTGTTGCACACATCCACTCAACAAACCAAAACACAATTGTTACTTTTGCTGACGAACAAGGAAACGTTGTTGCTTGATCATCATCAGGAGCTATTGGTTACAAAGGTTCTAAGAAAAAAACCCCTTATGCTGCAGGTTTAGCTGCTCAAGCTGCTACAGAATTAGCTAAAGAACATGGTATGAAAACTGTTAGAGTCGAATTAAAAGGTTTAGGTGCTGGTAAAGATGCTGCTCGTAAACAAATTGAAGTTTCTGGAATTACAGTTACTGAAATTAAGGATGTTACACCTGTACCTCACAATGGTACAAGACCTCCAAAACGTATTCTAAAACGCGAAAAAATGAGATAGAGATAAATAACCTAAGGAGGAAAATATGGAAAAAATGGCAAAACTTGAATATACACAAGTTGACACTATTAACTCAAATACAAAAGATGTTAATACAACTACTTTTGCTGTCCAACCTCTAGAAAGAGGATTTGGGCAAACAGTTGCTGTTGCATTGAGAAGAGTGCTTCTTTCAAACATTACTTCATTAGCAATGTGCGGAGTTAAAATTGAGGGTGTTGAGCATGAATTCCAAGTTATAAATGGTGTTGTAGAAGATGTTACAGCATTAATTATGAACTTGCGTAAAGTTAAATTTCAATACAAACCTGAATTGGTTAATGATGATGAAATAATTAAGGTTGTTCTTTATGCAGATCAACCAGGTGAAGTAACATCAAGAAGTCTTCAAGTTATTAATTCAAATGTTGAAATAACAAGTAAATCTGTTCACTTAGCAACAGTTAGTGCTAAAGGTTCATTACACTTAGAAATGTATCTAAGAGCAGGCCGTGGCTATGTTCCAAGTGAAAAAAACAAAAAACTTATTGCTTCAGTAAACTTCTTAAATCAAATTCAATCAGGAATCAAAAAAGGTATTTTAATTGCGACCGATTCAAACTTTAGTCCAATTGAAAACGTAAATTATTCAGTTAGCGAATTAAACTCTGCTTCAACTGATATTGAAGAAAAACTAGAGTTTAACATTACCACCGATGGAACTGTTGCTGCAAAAGACGCTCTAAAACAAGCTTGTGAAATTTTAGCTGCTCACTTTACTGTTATTGGTAAAGTTGAAGATATGGTTGTTGAATCAATTTTCAAACAAGATGAAATTGTTGGTGACGAAGAAAAAGAAGAAAATGATTATGATATTTCTCAATTAAATCTTTCTGTTCGTTCATTGAATGCTTTAAGAAAAATTGGTCGTTCAACACTATCTCAAATTGCTGCTATGACATATGAAGAATTAGAAAATACTAAAAACTTAGGTAGAAAATCTCTTGATGAAATTGTTGCAAAATTAAGAGAATTCGGTTTCGAATTAACTAAAGGAGAAGAATAATGGCTAATCCAAAACAAATTTACAGTCGTGATACTAAATGAAGAACTGGTGTTATTCGTACATTAGTTAGTGAATTATTCAAAAATGGCCGTATCACAACAACTTTAACTCGTGCAAAAGAATTACGTCGTCACGCAGAAAAACTAATTACAAAAGCAAAAAACCCAACTCTAGCAAATCGTCGTGCAGTAGCTTCAGTATTACGTCCAACTCTTGTGAATGAAAAAGATACAGTTCTAAAACATTTATTTGACACAATTGCGCCTAAATACGCCCAAAGAAACGGTGGATACACACGTATTTACAAAATTGTTTCTCGTCAAGGTGACTCTGCACCTATGGCTATTATTGAATTAGTTTAACTAATTGTTTTCACTTTAATTACCAATCTTAAATCAGCTTGCGAGCTGATTTTTTCTTTACAATATAATCATAATTTAATATATACTATTAAAATATGGCTAAAAACAAAAATATATTTTCATTAGAACAATATTTCAAAAATAATAACACTTCTTACTCTGAAATATCGAATCTTACTTTGCATAGAAATTCAGCTAATGCATTTTTAGTTTTAGATGAAGAAAGCGAATTTGCAAATGGAGAAATAAAAAAAATTATCAAGTCAAATTACGCGATAAAAACATTGAATTATTTCAATGAAAATAGCGAATTAATACAAAGTGTTAACCACAAAGAAATACTTGATTTAATATCATTTTTCAATCTAAATAGTGTCAACTTAAAATTTGACACAATTCCTCTTGCTAGCGAGTATAACCGGATTGTTGACAATTATTTTGCTTCTAAAAAGAAGATTGATTTTTTGACAAGCCTTTTTGAAGAAAATCAATACAAAATTCAAAGCTTATTACTAAAATTACTTAAAGAAAATACAAACGAAATATATGGCGAATTAGTTGACTATAAACGCGAACACAAACAATTTCAAAATAAACTACTTAAATTAATCAACCAAGACTCATTTGATGAATTAGAATCCCTTGTTAACAAACACGTTGATTATTTTGAATGATTTTTTGAAAATTTAGTTTCCAAATTTGTTTCTATTATCAATAAAATAAATACATTGGTAAAAAAACTATCGCATAACTACTTTAACAGTGATGAATTAAAAGCTAAAATTAAACTTAAAACCAACTATTCTAGACTAAAAATGCTTAAACAAATGTCTAAAACTTCTAAGGAATCGTTAAAGCGTAAATGTTTCATTCGCGATATGAATAAAGACATTGAATTTCTTGAAAAATACCGCTCAAACAGCGAAAAAACCACTAAAAAACACATACGCAATTTAATTTTCAAATATACAAAATCAAGCAAATTAGATAAGCAAAAACTAAACATTTTTTCAACAACCTCTTATCAATATTGACAAATATATAAATCAATTTCAGTGTTAAAAGCTGTTAAAAAAGAAATGAAATATAGTGAACCAAAATTAAGACATTTATCATTGGAAAATATTGCTGATTTAAACACTTATATAAACTCAAAAATATCATTATTTATTTACAATAACCTTGCCGATTCAAGCTTACGAGATAAAAAAATTAAAAAAATGGCTATTGATTCAATCATAAACAAAGAATTTTATTTAGATTTAAGTCAATATATTGAATTGAGTAGGTCAAACGAGGAAATAATATGTGATGAAATTCGAAAGTTAAAAAATAAAGTTAAAAAAGAAAAATCTAAATCTCTAAATGTTTTTGGTATTGAATCTTATGATGCGGAAATTAATAAGTTGCAAAACCAAACTGAATTAGAATCTGCAAGAATTGATTGAAACTTAATGTTGCAAAGTCAGGAACTTAAAAATAAAATTTTGCAATCACAAATAATAAACACTAATGCCAAAAATATTCAAAATGTCAACTTATCTTTAACCAATATAACTAAAAATATAAGCAAAAAAATTAAGAGCATTATTGACCAAAACCAATCAAAAAACACAAAACCACTTGGCAATATTTTAGAACCAATTAGAAATATATATTGAGTATATAAATCAATTTCATTTGTTTTCGAATATATTGGTTTTATAAGGGAATTGGTATTTAATAAGTATGATTTTAAAAACAAAAAAATCACTTACATTGATGTGTTTTTAAGGCTTTCTGAAATTATTGAGACAATGTCGTTCAGTAGTAAAGCATTGATTAAACCATTAAATAATATTTCGAATATTTCAAAATATAAAATGGGGCTTTTATCACGCTTATTTAATGACTCAAAAATATTGTTTATTAACGACGATAAACAAATTATTGATCACAAATTAAAAAATGAATTTTTAAGAATCACTGGCGACTTGTGTAAACAAAATAAAATTACTTATTGCTTTATCACCTCAAATCTTGAGTTAATAAAGCAAAATAATTTTGATAGTATTTTTGTTTTTTTTAATAATAAACTTATTGAATTTGGTCGAATTAAAAAAGTTCTATCAAATCCACTTCATCCTATTTTTAAATCCTATATGAGTGCTCAAAATATTGATAAATTTAAGCAAGATAACATAAAAGAGTATGAATTTCCTGAAATATACGAGATGTCTCCGGGACAATCAATTATAGCTAGTTATAACATGTTTAAAAAACTTAGCTCTGAGGGAACAGATGGTAATGGATTGAATGAAACAATTGAAAAAACAACAATAATTGACTTGGAATCAAGCTTTAACTATAAAGACACATTAATTGTTGATCTTGACCAGTATAACACTTATTCAGCGAACTTGGAAAACACCCAAAATATAACTCGCGAATTCATTTTGTACAATGAAAATAATGAAAAAAATCAATCAGATACTGTTTTTATTGACAATGTTGACGCATTCTAGCAAGCATGACTTGCTTTTTTTACTAATTTATTCAAAATACATTGATATGCGTAAAAATTTATATCAATTTTAATTGGCACAAAAGTCCCAATTTTATAGAACAAGACTACAAACAATGAGAATTAAAAATTATATAATTTGGTATAATGTATAAATAAATATTAATAATGGTCTTGGAGTAGTTAAAATGTCAATAAATAATGCATATGAACCAAAAAAATTTGAGTTTAAAATAGCAAAAAAATGAAAATCAAAAAAATTTTTTAGTAGCCATGACGTTACTAAAAAACCTTTTACTATTATTTTACCTCCGCCCAATGTTACTGGTAAATTACACATTGGCCATGCTTTAAATGTTTCAATCCAGGACGCGATAATTAGATATAAAAAACTAAAGGGATTTGATGTTTTTTATGTTGCTGGTATGGACCATGCCGGGATCGCTACTCAAAGCAAGGTTGAGAGCAACATATACAAAAGCAGTGGAAAAACAAGACACGATTTTGGCAGAGATGAATTTTTAAAAATAATTTGAGATTGAAAACGCGAATATTCAAAAACAATAAGAACTCAATGAGAAGCAATGGGATTAGGCTTAGATTATCAACGCGAACGTTTTACACTAGACAAAAAATCAAATAAAGCTGTTAATAATGCATTTATCAAGTTTCATAATGAGGGCTTAATTTATCGAGATATTAAGGCAGTAAGTTGAGATCCAAAATTAAAAACGGCTCTTTCTAATATTGAAGTTATTCCGCGCCCTACTGAGCAAAATCTTTTGTACATTAAATATTTTATTGAAAATGAGCAAAATTATCTTACTGTTGCGACAGTGCGACCTGAAACAATGCTTTCAGACGTCGCAGTTATTTTTAACCCCAAAGACAAAAGATATATACATCTAGAAGGCAAAAATGTTATTCACCCACTAACTGGCAAAAAAATACCAGTAATTGCTGACCCACATGCTGAGATCGAATTTGGAACCGGTCTTATGAAACTATCAGCACATGCAGAGGTTGATATTGACTTAATTAAAAAACATAATTTACAGGTCATTGAAACGATTGATAAAAATGGTTATATTAATTGCCCTAATTCACAATTTGATAAATTAGAAAGGTTTTTGGCTCGAAAAAAAATCCAAGAATATTTATCGGATAATGGTTTTATTGAAAAAATTGAAAAAACTACATCAAATGTTGGTTATTCAGAACGAAGCGGCGAACCAATCGAAATATTAGTCATGCCTCAATGATTCGTTAAAATGGAAAAATTTAACAATATGATTCTTGAACATCTAAAATCAAAAGATTCGGTCAAATTTTTCCCTAAAAGATTTAAGTCTACTTTAAGAACTTGAATGCAAAATGCATACGATTGAACAATATCGCGTCAATTATGATGAGGTCACAGAATACCAGCATGGTATAAAGATGATCAAATTAAAGTTCAAATTAAATCACCTGGAGAAGGCTGACAACAAGATAATGATGTATTAGACACTTGATTTTCATCTGGTTTAGCTCCTTTTTCATTTTTAGGTTGACCAAATAAAGACCCCGAAAAACTTCTGGATAGATATTTCCCAACTTCATTACTAGTTACTGGTTATGATATTATCTTTTTTTGGGTTGCTAGAATGTACTTTTTATCACTTGAATTACAAAATAAAAAACCTTTTGAACAATTATTATTAACCGGACTTGTTCGTGATGAACAAGGCCGTAAAATGTCAAAATCTCTTGGCAATGGTATTGACCCAATGCAAGTTATTGATGAATATGGAACTGACGCACTAAGATGATTTTTAACAACAAATACAACTCCTGGTTTTGACTTGCGATATTCAACAGAAAAAGTAAAATCAGCTTGAAGTTTGTGTAATAAACTTTGAAATATTGCTAAATATATTCAAAATTTACCCGAATCCAACCAAAAATTATCTGCTGCCGATAAATGAATGAACAATCGCTTAGTTCAATTAAACAAATCTGTTGATAAAGCATTTAAAAATTATGAACTTACAATTGTTGGTTATGAACTAAACAAATTCATTTACAATGATTTTTCATCTTGATACGTTGAATTGTTAAAAATTCAGCCTAACAAAAAAGCTGCGTTAGCAAACTTTAAAAAATTACTGATTATTTTACACCCTTTATTGCCATTTATTACAGACCATCTGTATAAATTATTGTTTAATGAAGAAATTTTAGAATCAAAACCACTTATGTTAAAAACTATTAACGATTCAAAAATCATTGATACTGAAAACATTATTAAAGCCGTAAAAATTTTACGTAAATATAGAGAAGATAAACAAATTAGTAAAAAAGAAGTTCTGAAATATTGTTTAAATATCCAAGCAAATGAATTTGTTTTGGATTCGATAACCAAATTAGCCAATGCTCAATATTTCGAAAACAAAGATTCAATGTTTGTTGATGGTGATTTGACTATTTATATCAATGAAAGCGAAGAATTTAAACAACAATATGCACAAGAACTTAAAAAGAAAATTATATTTCTTGAAAGTGAAATTGCTCGCGCTCAATCTATGTTGAATAATCCAAACTTTATTAATAAAGCACCAATTGAAAAAATTCAATTAGAAAAGCAAAAACTAGAAAAATTCAACTCTGAATTAGAACAATATAAAAAGGAGCTAGAATGAAAATATTAAGAGGTGATGTTGTAGCTCAAAAATTAACTCAAGAGCTTAAAATTCAGTTTGCTAAAGCAACTGAACAGTTAGGACGCAAACCAATATTAGCTATTGTTCGCGTTGGTGATAACGAGGCATCAACAAAATACATTGAAAGAAAAATTGAAAAAGCAAATGAACTAGGTGTCATTGCAAAAGTTTATCACTATCCAAGCAAAATAAGTTATAAAGCCTTGCTAAAAAGATTAGATGATATCAATGTTGAAGCAGATGGAATAATAGTTCAACTTCCACTACCAGAATCAATCAGTGTTTATACGCAACCAATTCTAGATGCAGTGCGTTGGGAAAAAGATGTTGATGGATTAAGTACAAGAAATGCATTTAATTTTTACAATAAAACAAACGAATTTAACTTTACTCCAGCCACAGCACAAGCAATTATGAACTTAGTTGACTATTACAATATTGAAGTCGAAAATAAAAAAGTTGCTGTTATTGGCAGAAGCACACTAGTTGGCAAGCCAACTGCTACATTATTTAAGTCACGTAAAGCAATTGTTTCAACACACAACCGTGAGTCTGGCATAAAAGGCGTTGAAAACGCAGATATTTTAGTTGTTGCAACCGGTGTTGCTAATTTAATTAAAAAAGAAAATATTAAAGAAGGTGCAATTGTTTTTGATGTTGGAACAACTTGAATTAAAAAAGACAATAAAAAAGTCTTGGTTGGTGATGTTGATATGACTGATTTGGAAAATCATATTGAAGCAATCGCGCCAACACCTGGCGGGGTTGGCCCACTAACAGTTGTTTGCTTATTTAAAAATTTACTTGAAGCAGTCAAATATAACAATGATTTATGACTTTAAAAAGGAGAAAAATGAATAAAAGACAAGAAACTACATTTGTATCAAACCCAGTTACATTATTGGGAAATAAACTTTCAGTGGGCGATAAAGCACCAGATTTCACATGTTTAAATGGTGAGTTACAACCTGTATCTCTTTCAGATTTTAAAGGCAAAAACAAAATCATTTCAGTTGTGCCATCAATTGATACTGGAGTTTGTGAACTACAAACAATTAGATTCAATAAAGAGGCTTCTTCATTGGAAAATTCAGTGGTTTTGACAATAAGTTGTGATTTACCTTTTGCACAAAATAGATTTTGTGCAGCAAAAGAAATTAAAGATTTACAAGTTCTATCAGACCACAAAGATTTATCATTTGGTTATGCTTACGGCTTTACAATCGAAGAATTAAGATTGCTAAATAGAGGAATTGTTGTAATTGATAAAGAAAACAAGATTGCACACATTGAGTATGTAAAAGAAAATAAAAATCATCCAGACTATGATAAAGCTATTTCTGTGGCAAAATCTTTATAATTTTTCAATACATTAAGCGCGTTTGCGCTTTTTTAAATTTAATTTTAATATTAATATCTAAATCTACATTTATTGGTAAAATAAATATTATAAATCAAGGAGTTGAGATGAAATTTACGGATTTAATTCAAAAAAATATTCAACAAATCAAAGACAAAAAACGGATTGTTATTGTTGATGGCGACGATAAAAGAGCGCACGAAGCAGCTCAAATATTATCAAGTTATCAAAATTTAGAGGTTATTCTGCTTACTGAAAAACCTCTTGAACAAAAAGTTAACGCAACAGTTGTTAACATGAATGAAGATGCAAACAAAATCAATGATTTTGCAAACAAATTATTCATTGAAAGAGAAAATGCTGCTAAAGCAAAAGGAAAAGAAAATAAAGATACACTTGAAGTTTGTTTAAAACAAATGCAACAAAGACCTTTTTATGCAATGATGATGCTAAAAACTGGTGAAGTAGATGGTGTAGTTGGTGGTTTAATTTATTCAACAGCGGACATGCTGCGAGCTGCTTTTAAAGTTATTGGTTCTGCTAAAGGAATTAAAACAATTAGCTCAGTTATGATTATGCACAAGGAAAATGAAACATTATTTTTCAGTGATATTTCAGTAAATCCAAAACCAGACCAATCAGCACTTACTGATATTGGAATTAATGCAGCTAATTTTACAAAAAGTTTTGGCATTGACCCAAAAGTTGCTTTTTTAAGTTTTTCAACCAATTTTAGTGCAAAAACACCTGAAACTGAAATGGTTCACAATGCAACAATCGATTTTAATCAAAAATATGAAGGTACAAAAGCTATTGGCGAAATTCAATTGGATGCAGCACTTGATTTAGAAGTTAGAAAAGCTAAATATCCAATTGAATCATTTAATGAACCTGCAAACACTTTAATTTTCCCAAACTTAGAGGCAGGTAATATTGGTTATAAATTAGCGCAAAGATTAGCGGGTTATGGGGCTATTGGTCCAATTATTGTTGGTACACAAAAACCTGTTAATGACTTATCAAGAGGCGCAAAAGTTAATGACGTTGTCAACACAGTTTTAATCACAATGATACAAAGTGAAGGAGCTAAATAATGAATAAAGTATTAGTTATCAATGCAGGTTCAAGTTCAATAAAATTACAACTTTTAACAAAAGACAATTTTGAGGTTGTAGCATCAGGTATTGCTGAAAGAATTACACTTGCTGAAGGTTCAATAACAATCAAAGCAAATGGTCAAAAAACAGTTAAAGAAGTTTCAATGCCAAATCACACAGTTGCAGCTGAAAATATTCTTTCATTAATGTCAGAATTAAAAATCATTCAAGACTTAAAAGAAATTGAAATTATTGGTTTTAGAGTTGTTCACGGTGGAACTTTCTTTACAAAAACCACTGAAATTAATGATGAAGCAATTGCAATAATTGAAAAATGTAGTGACTATGCGCCTTTACACAACCCGGGTGCATTGCAGGCTATAAATGCATTCAAATCAGTGCTTCCACACGCAAAACTAGCTGCTGAATTTGATACATCATTCCACACAACCATTCCAGACATTAATGCTATATACCCAATCCCAGCTGAATGAAGTGAAAAATACGGAATTCGTCGTTTTGGTTTTCATGGAATTTCACACCAATACATTACACAAACTATGCAACAAATACTTGGCAAAAAACAAGTAAATATAGTTAACGCACATATTGGTAACGGAGCAAGTATTTGTGCTATAAAAAATTCTCAATCACTAGACACAACTATGGGCTTTACTCCACTTGCTGGAATTATGATGGGAACTAGATCTGGTGATATTGACCCTGCTATAATTGAATTTGTTTCTTCACACTCGGGAATGAGTGCAGCAGAAGTAACATCAGCACTTAATAAAAAATCTGGTTTACTAGGAGTTTCAGGTATTTCATCTGACATGAGAGATATTGAAACTGCTATTGAAAAAGGTGAAATCAAAGCTATTTTCGCTTGAAACTTATTTGTTCAAAGAATTGTGGACTTTATTGCTTCTTATGCAAATAAAGTTGGTGAACTAGATGCTTTAGTTTTCACAGCAGGAATTGGCGAAAACTCACCAGAACTTCGTCAAGATGTTTGTGACAGAATTAGTTTTGCAAATATTGAAATTGACGCTAAAATCAATACTTCTAAAATTGATGACTATGCTTTAATTTCGACACCAAATAGCAAACTTAAAGTTTATGTTGTTCGAACAAACGAAGAATTATTAATTGCTCAAAATGCAGTTAAATTATTTTCAAAATAATGCGTAAAGCTATATATGCAGGTTCATTTGACCCACTTCACAACGGTCATAAAAATGTTATTCAAAAAGCATTAAAAATTGTTGATGAATTAATAATTGTTGTTTCGCAGAACCCAGATAAAAATAATTTAAAAAACATTGAAGAACGCTTTGAACATGTTAAAAAAATTTACCAAAACAATTCAAAAATAACTGTAATATGTAACAAAGATGATTTGATTGGTAATATTGCTAAAAAAATGAATGTAAAGTTATTAATTCGCTCGGCAAGAAATGATTTAGACTATAAAGTTGAATTAGATATTGCTGCTGGAAATAATCAAGTTTACCCTGGACTTGAAACTATTTTAATTATTCCTGATTATGAAATGATAGGAATAAGTTCAACTCTAATTAGACACAAAAAGGCTTTAGAAAAATAATGTGAAAATTCGTAACTAGCTCACTTTCCGAAAAAACATGACACGATACAAAAGGCTCAATTCAACTTGTTTTTTGGGGGCTCTCTAATGTCGGTAAATCATCGCTTCTTAACTCATTAACAAACCAAAAAATAGCTTTTGTCTCTAAAACTCCTGGCCGAACACAACTTATTAATTTTTTTAAAGATAATAATGATAAATACATTGTTGATTTACCTGGTTATGGTTATGCAAAAATGCCTAAAAATCAGCAAGAAAATATGCTTAAATCAATTAAAAAATTTTTAGAGTTCAACATCAATCCCAAACATTTGTTTTTATTGATTGATTCTAGGACTTCATTTACTAAAATTGATTTAGAAGTACTTGCATACATTAAATACATAAACATTCATTTTTTAATTGTATACACCAAAATTGATAAGTTAAATCAAAAAGAAAAATCGCAATTAATTAAAAAACATAATCAATTATTAAATGATGGTTTAATTGACGAGGATACTGAAACCTTTATAGTTTCATCTGAAAAAAATATCAATATTGATGAATTAGCTACATATATGCAAGCAATCTTATATCCAGATCAAATGGAGGTTATAAATGAATAAGAAAATATTGTTGGGATGCATTGGTTCATTGACAATTGCAACTGGTTTTGTTGTTGGAGTAACCTTAATTTCACGCAGCACTAAAAAACAAGTTCATGTAAATGACCAAATAGCAACATATGAATTTAAGGCTGGTGAAGGTTTGAATCCTTCAGAACACTTTGCTTCTGAATTTTCATTTGCTTCTTATTATGATAGTAGACCAACATATTCATCGAATTTAAGATTCCAACCTGATTTAAGAAATTCATCATCTCGTGATAATCAATTTTGAGCATACCAACTTGAAATATCTTACAATAATGAAAAAAGCGATGTTGAAGAATACAAACAACGTCAAGAAAAGCCCAAATTCATTTTAAGAGACAAATTTACAAAAGCACCAATTGACCTACTAAAAAAAGATGCTAATATTTACTATCATTCTTACGCAAATGATCTAACTGGTGAATTGATTCTTAATGTGTTAATCGAAGACAAAAAAGGTGATAAAAAAATCTTGGAAAAATCAACTTCTGATGCAAAAAGAATTGATAGTTGAGCATCCAAAAAATTTATAATCTCTGGTTTTAAAAAAACTAACGTACAATCTAATTCTGACTTAACTAAGTCATTCATAGACCCAAATCAATCGTTATTGTCAACTTTTTATGTTTCAGAAAGCAATTCATTAAGAAAAATTTTTCAAGAGCAAAAAGCTAAAGTTAATGATAAAGAAGTGCGTATTAACAATGCAAATGATTTATTAACAAACAACATCTTACCTTCACAAGAAGCAAAAAATGAAGAAATTGATAAACAAAATCAACAATTAAAAAACTATTTGATAGTTTCAACTAACAATCAATCAAATAAATATTTTGAAATTGATTGAACAAGACCTGTATGATTGAGTAAAACCGACAATGAAAATAAATTACAATTGAATTACTATCTTAAAAGGTTTGTTTCTGCGGGCAACTTGAAAGTTCCTTGAAAATACGAAAAAATTGATGTTGCTCAACCACAAAGTCAATATGTTTATTTTAACTACTTTAATTTAAAACAAGTTGCTGAAAAAATGGTGCAGATTATTGGCAAACCAAACATTGACTTAAAACAATATTCACAATCAGGGGAAAATTCATTAACATTTACAAAAAATTCAAGCTATAATATTCCAAATTCATCAAATGGATATTTTGACCAAATTGAATTAAAAATGAATGAATCGGTAAAATTATCATCAATTGATAATGCTAAAAAATTTACTCACCACGAGTTAAATATTAACAACTATAAATTGGCTTTTGTAACTGATAAAACATATAAGCCAAATAATGAATTTAATACTTCTAATGACCCATACGTAGGAAAACAAAATGGGGATAAAATAACGTTTGCTTATAGCTTAAAATTAGACCCTAGTTCTAGCGAATTAGGAATAAGTACTTATTATGGAACATTGACATTAGAAGGTTTTAAAACAAATACTGAACAATAATGCTTGAAAGGCATTATTTTTAGTATTAATTATGAATTTTCAAAAAAAAATATACTATTTTATATGTATAAATAATATTTAATAATTTAATTTAAATATCTGGAGGATTTTACAATATGAAGTTAGATAATCATAAACAAAAATTAACAATAACATCAGGTCCCGCGAGCTGTGATTTAGAAACAATGAAACAAATTATTGCTGCTGGCGCAACAGTTATAAGAGCTAATTTTAGTCATGGTTCAATTGAGGAACAAAAACTTAAATTCGATACTGCAAAACAAGCTGCTAAAGAATTAGGTGTGAATATTTCTCTAATGTTAGACACAAAAGGACCAGAAATTAGAGTTGGTAAAATGCGTGATGGTGCAGTTGCACTAAAATCAGGCCAAGAATTAAAAATTTTAACAACAACCGATGAATATTTAAATGTTATTGGCGACGAAGAACGTGTTACTGTTGGTTATGACATGAGTCAAGACTTAAAAGTTGGAGATACAGTACTTTTTGACGATGGTAAATTAACATCAAAAGTAATATCAGTTAAACCTGGTATAGTAACAGTTGAATTAATCAATTCACACACATTAAAAACAAACAAGAGAATCAATCTTCCAAATGTAGACTTTTCATTACCATTTTTAAGCGAAAAAGACATTAATGATGTAATTTTTGGTGCTGAATATGGTGTTGATTATGTTGCGGCTTCTTTCGTAAATAATGCTAAAAACGTCAAAGATTTAAGAGAATTACTAAACAAACACGGCGGTCATGAAATTCAAATTATTTCAAAAATCGAGAGCCAAATTGGTATTAACAACATCGATGAAATCATTGAAGCTGGTGAAGGTATTATGGTTGCTAGGGGTGATTTAGGTTTAGAAATTCCTTATTATGAAGTACCATATTGACAAACTCAAATCATTGATAAATGTCGTGCAGCAAACAAAGTTTGTGTTGTTGCGACCCAAATGCTTGATTCACTAGAAAATAACCCGCAACCAACTAGAGCTGAGGTAAGCGATGTTTATTGAGCAACTAATTATGGTGCTGATTCAACCATGCTTTCAAATGAAACTGCAGCTGGTAAATATCCAGTAAGAGCCGTTGAAGTAATGAAAACTATTAATAAAAAAGCTGAAAACGATTTTTACAATAGTTGCAAATACACAAAATATGTTGAAAAATTACTTGCAAAACTAGACCTTGACAATGAACTAGATATTAGAGTGTCAAAAATAGTTAAATCAGCAATGAGCGGCGAATACAAATACACAATTATTGTTTCAAAAGATGAGTCAATTTTACGTAAATTGTCTAATTTTAGATTGAATACAACTTTTATTGGTGTTATCTCTAATGATAGAGCAGCAACAACTTTTGGTTTAAACTCGGGCGTTAAAATCATTAGTGACACTGCAAAAATTTATCAAAATATAATTCACGATAACAATAAAGTTTTAGATATTGAACCAATGCTTGAACACGATGTAGATGATTCATACTTATTAGTTGTAGAAGACAAAATAACATTTAAAAAATTCACTAAATAGGCCAAAATAAAATGAAAAAAACAAAAAAATTAATTCTATTTAGTCTGACTATTGGTTCTTCGTTATTAGCTCAATCTTGTATACAAAGTAAATCAACTGAAAAACAAAAACAAAATGATGAAAAAAAATTAATCCCGCCAACAAATTCCGCGGATTTAGATAAAAAACTTGCTGAATTAAAAATTAAATATGAAAATAATTTACCTTACGAAATATCTCAAAAATTTGAACACAATAAAGCTATTGAAGTTAAAATAATTAACGTAAGAGATGGAGATACATTTGATTTTGTTCTAGAAAATTTCGGTGGTTCACACGCATTAAGATTTGCTGGTGTAGATACTCCTGAAAAACGAACAAAGGATGGTAGAGGAAACTGGGTTGAAACCACTGGGCAACAATACGAATATGCTAAAAGAGCCTCAAGATTTACTGATTTTTTGTCAAATATTCCGCAATTTAAGTATTTTGTAATTCCACAAAGAACAAAGGGCGGTCAAAATCACATTACTGACCATTATGGACGTATTGTTGGAATTTGCTACATTAAGTACAATGATAAATACATTAATTTAAATAGCGAACTAGTGAGACTTGGCTATGCTCGTAAAGGATACATATCTCTATCAAGTGGTAGCAGATATTACACAAGCAATGATACATATTACTACCAACTTACAAGTTCAGAGGAATATGCAAAAAGCAACAAGTTAGGAATATGATCAGAAGACGCAAACTTTAGCGAAATTTACCCACGTAATTAACATGAATAAAGATAATTTTACTCAGATAATTAAACAAGAACTATTTAATAAGAAGAAAAATAAAAGCGAAATCATGGAGTTTATTCGTGGTTTTGTTTTTGCTAATTACATTGAAAATGAATTCATTACGTTAAATATAACGTCAAAAGATACATTGAGCAAACTACTAGATATGTTTAGTGCATTGAGTATCCCAGTCAAATGTAATAAAACACAAATATTTATTGAAAAAGACAAAATTAATTTATCAAACGAAATTAAAATTCCTACAATGTTTTATGCGGGTGTGTTTTGTGCTTCAGGCTCTATTTCAGACTTAAATCATTCTTCATACCACTTGCAAATTAGTGCTAATTATGAAAGATGTGTTGATATTTTTATTAATAAATTAAATATTTATGAATTTGGATTTAGAAAAATACAACACAATAAAAAGTTTGTAATTTATATTAAAAAACACGAAAAGATATCTGATTTTTTAAAGGCAATTTGTGCTTTTGAATCAATGTTTAAATTCGAGGACGCGAGAATTCAACGGGACTTTGATAATTCAATTAATAGAATTAATAATGTTGATGTCGCAAACATTAAAAAAATAGTTTCAAGTAATCAAAAGCATATTAAAAATTACGAATATATTATTGAAAAAGGACTAACAAATCAATTCAAAGATGAACAATTAAAATTATTTGATTTATTGAGCAAAAATCCAGAAGAAAGTATGATGTGACTTGCTTCTAATTTACAGGAAAAATACGGCATTAAAATATCTAAAAGTGGTGTTTATCTTTGACTGCAAATGCTTGATAAATTAGTTTCTAAACACAAATAATTTTATTTCAACAAACTTATATTGATTATAATATTTAAATATGTACTTAATTTATGGCCAAGAAAACTATTTAATCAACAAAAAAATTAATCAATTAATTGAAGAAAACAAAGATGCTCAAGTAATAAACTTTTACTTCAATGATACCAAAGCTAATGAATTAATAAATCTAGTTTCAAGTTCAACTCTTTTTGATGACAAAAGACTAATTTTTATTTATGATTGCAATTATTTTTGGTCTAAACTAAATAAAAATGATACCGCAATTTCTTTATCGTTAATTGACGCAATCAATTCAAATACGAATGATTTGGTAATTTTTATTAATCATAATATTGATAAAAAAGACTCATTTTACAATAATAAATTTGTTGAATTTTTTCAATTACACAACGGCAACACTTATTTTGCACAAGCGGTGCAAAATAATGAGTTATTCAAACACATTAAAAATATTTGTGACGAAATTGGAGTTACTATTGACACACTTGCAATAAATTTATTAACCCAAAAATTACCAAATAATTTGTCAATTATTCATCACGAAATTAAAAAACTATCTATGCAAGCAAAAAACATCACTTCCGATGTTGTAAACGAAAATATTAGCACTATATATGTAGAGGATACATTTGGTTTTTCAAATAGTATTGAAACAAACAATTTTTCGTCAATTTGACGAAAATATAAAGAAAAAATAAATGAAGCAACTGATGTGACATATTTAATTTCGCAACTAAGTCAATTATTGGTCTTAGCTGACCAAATTTACTTATTTTTAAAATGTAACAAAACACTTACAAATTTGGCGAACGAGTTAAAAATCAATCAATATCGTGTTAAAAAAGTTTATAGTTTGTTGAATATATTAGGTATTAAAAAAATCCATTCAATGATTATTGATTTAAATATTCTAGATTACGAAATTAAACATGCAAAAATCAATGCTGAATATGGTTTTGAACAATTTCTTATAAATCATTTTAAAGATTAGAATTATTGAAAATTTCAAAAAAAATAAATATGTAATATAATGAAAAAGCATTGGCCAACAGCTGCTGCAAAGTAGAGGAAAGTCCACGCTAACACTTTCTGCGATGAAAGTAGTGTTCATGCTAAGCCCAATAAGCTTAGGCCTAGACGACTAGTGCCACAGAGACGAGAAATGTGAAACGCGGTAAACTCCATGAGTTAGAAACCCAAATTTTGGTAGGGGAACATCTTAAAGAGAATTGAATCCGAAAGATGAGTCATTGACTAGATAAATTGTTGGCGCCCGCAAGGGTACAGAACGTGGCTTATAGATGCATATACAGCTTGTCTGTATATTTTTTTATTCAAAAAACGGCTTTTTAGGCCGTTTTTCGCTATTTTTTGTTTTCGTACACCGCTTTTAAGAATTCATCAAATAAAGGATTTGATTTAATTACTCTAGTGGTAAATTCAGGGTGATATTGCACACCTAAGTAAAATGGATGGTTTTTAATTTCACAAATTTCTGCTACTTTTAACTCTGGGTGAATTCCTGAAAAGATGAATTCATCATCTTCAAGGCTGTTACGGTATTTATCAGCAATTTCATAACGGTGACGATGTCTTTCATAAAAGACATCTTTACCATAAATTTTTTGAGCAAGAGTGTTGTTTAGTGCCACAATTTTATCTTCGCCAAGTCTAAGTGTTCCACCTAAATTCATAGTATCGCCATTTTCATAAAATGGAGTTAGGATAAATTCTTGTTCTTGACCATTGGTTGCGAATTCTTTACTTGTTGCATTAGCTATTCCTTGTTTTCTAGCTTGTGCAATTGCCATTGCTTGGAATCCTAAACAAATTCCAAGAGTTGGTATTTTATTATCTCTTGTGTATTCAGCAACTAAAACTTTTGAATAAAAACCTCTAACACCAAAACCGGGTAAAATCATAACACCATCAAAATTGGCTAATTTTGACTCAATATTTTCATTATTTATTTCGCTTGAATCAATTATTGTGTAATTTAAATCAATATTTTGGTGTGCTGCCGCTATTTTAAGAGAAGAAATTATTGATAAATAAGCGTCTTCAAGTCCTGTGTATTTTGCAACAAGCAGTAAATTGACTTTTTTAGTTCTTTTAGCTAAATATTTATTTGTAAATTCATTTCACAAAATATTAGCGTTTTCAATTATTGGTTTATCAATTTTAAAGTGTTCATAAATTATTTTTACAATTCCGCTTTTTTCTAAAAATAGCGGAATTTCGTATATGTTTGCTTTATCGGGAATATTTATAACATTTGATGGTTTTAAAAATGCATTTTCGCTTACTTTTCGAATTATTGATTCATCAATACCCTCTTGCGAACGTAAAAGAAGTAAATTTGGATTAATACCAAATGAACGCAATGAAGCAATTGAAACTTGGCTAGGTTTTGACTTATATTCCTTAGAAGCACTCAAATAAGGAACGAATGCTAGGTGAGAAAACATTACATTTTCGGGGTATAAAGATGCAAATTTACTAATTGCATAAATATATGGGCTTGATTCAAGGTCACCAACTGTTCCACCTATTTCAATAAGCATAAAATCTGGGTCTTTTTCTTTTGCTAAGTCTAAAATAATATTATTAATTTCATCAACAACGTGTGGGACTATTTGTACAGTTTTTCCATTGTAAAGTCCTTGTCTTTCTTTTTGAAAAATTCTTGTAAATATTCTACCTGTTGTAAAATTTGAATCTTTTGCCAACTTAACGTCAATAAAACGTTCATAGTGACCTAAATCTAAGTCTGTTTCACCACCATCACTTGTTACATAAACTTCCCCATGTTCAATTGGATTCATAACACCTGGGTCAATATTTAAATATGGATCAAGTTTTAATACAAAGATGCTAAAACCCTGTGCTTTTAGTAAATTACCAACACTAGCAGCAGTAACACCCTTGCCTAAACCACTTAAAACACCACCAGTAGTAAAAATAAATTTTGTTTTCATAATAACCCCTTATAATCAATAATTCAAATTTTACATTCTTTATATAAATTTAATAAAAAATAAACAAGCAACGTGTGTTTGCAAGTTTAAATTTGTAAAATTATTTAATATTTTCAAGTAAAAATTCACTAATTGAGTTTTCTTGATTGCTTTTAATTATTATATCAGCAGCATTTTTTGCTTCTTGTGTTGCATTTCCCATTGCAACACCAACTCCTGTACCAATTAACATGTCAATATCATTGCCAGAATCACCAAAAGAATAAACATTTGCACTTTGAATCCCTAATTCATTTGCTACATAACTTAAACCAGTAAATTTATTGATATTTAATGCGTTTATATCTAGGTATACTTCATTTGTGTATTTAACACAATAATTTTCACCAATTTCAGTATTAACTCTATTGAATGCGTCAAAAATTTCTTCTTTAAAACCTCTTAAGGCGATTTGTACTATATTGTCTTTATTAGTTTTAACAAATTTCTTTAATTCATTCTCTGATACAATATTTCAACTAGTTATATCCATAACATTTTGAACTTCTAGTCATTTTGGTTTTTGCGCGCTATTTAAATATGTTTTACTTTCAAAAATTGTGTCAATTCGTATACTAAAATCATGTTTTTTAGCAATTGTAAATAAATATTCAAATACTTTGGGGTCTACTTTGCCTAAAAGTGTTACATTTTTGTTTGATACATTGTATATTACTGTGCCATTTGAACCAATTATGTGGCTAAATGCATTTATTTTTTCGCCAAGAGCATTAATTATGTTGTTTAATGCTCTTCCAGTGCAAACTGCATTATAGTGCCCGTTTTTTTGAACTTCCAATAAAGCAGGATAAGTTGATTCATGCATGTTGTTTGCGTGTGTAAAAAGTGTGCCATCTAAGTCATATGCAAATAGTTTTTTCATATAAATATTTTACATTAATTATGCTAAATTAATAGAGTGTATTTTTCCTTTTCAATTGAATTTACTATTGATTTGCAATAAAAAAGCCGTCTAGGCTTATTTTATGTATCTTCTTATTATTGCTTCGTTGATAACAAAAAATTTATATACATTGTCAATAACCTTATTGACATGCTTGTGTAAATTGTTTTCTTCACCAAAGAAATCTTTTGTGACTTCAATTGCCTCATTAATTGCGATTTTAGGGTCAATCATTAGTAATTCAAATGTTGCATTCAATAAAATTGCTCTGATTAATGGGCTTTCTTGCTCTCAAGTTTTCTTGTCTAAAAATCTAGAAATTATTCGTATTAAATATTCTTTATTTAGGGCAATTTTTTCGATTTGTAAAAATTGCTCGCTAGTTAGTTCATCATTTAATTCAAATATACTTTTTAGATTATACTGATTCAATAATTCACATGAATATAAAACGTTAACTATTTCGATTCTATTTTTTCTTCGAGATTTCATAATAATATTATAGAGAAAATCTTACTTTTTGCTGGTCGATAAGGTATTTTTGTTTAAGTATAGCAATAGCTGAGTAAATTGGTGCAAGAATTACAATGTAAATTGGCAATATAAATATATCTTTAACAACTATTCGTAAGAATGTGATAATGAAGTCAACTCCATAACTTTTAAATTTGCCATTTTGAGCTTTGTTTATATAGTTATAGTATTCAATTCATGAAATTGTTCCTAAAATTCATCTAAACAATACAGCAACAACAATGATTATTGAAGTTACCATCAGGTAATTGTTTCATTTTTCATTTTTTGTTTTAGCATACAAAATTGTAAAAGCGAACGTAAAACCAAGAGTAAGCAATCCAAAAGCAGTTAATGTTGTTAATACAACTAGTTTTGACGCTTTTATTGTTTTATTAATAGCGAGTGCACCGTTTTCATCACTTCGCACAATGTAAACTCATAAACATAATGCAAAAGCCGCAATTATTGATACATATGAAATGATAAAACGAGTATATTTTGAGTACTTAAACATTAAATAATACAATCATGAAGTTAAAGCAATAAGCGGTGGCGTAATTGCATAAAGTCAATATCAACTACCAATACTTCCAGTCATTAACATTACAAAAGTATCAGCAATAACTGCTAAAACCGCTCCTTTAAAACCTCCTAAAATAAGTCCATAAAAAATATACAAAATATATTCCAATGGCACAGGAATGGCTCTTAGTATAGTGAATTTTGCAATTATCATAATTACAAGATGCATTGCCAGCAATGCAGAAGCCAAAACTAACTCAAAAGGAGTTAATTTAAATATTTTTTTAAAATCATTTTTCTTTGTATTTATAGAAGTATTATTCATATAACCTCCTTGATTTTATACATTGTAATTGTAATACCAAATCAATTTTTTAAGCTTTTAATTTATAATTAATTTATGAAAAATACAAATAATTTAAAAGCAATTGATTTTGGTACTGCTGGTATTCGCGGAATAGTGGGTAAAGGCATTGATCATCTATCTGCCGCACACGTTCAACGAGTTGCTCATGGGTTTGTTAATTACTTATTAAAAAAATATGAAAAACTTGACAAAATTACAATTGTTATTGGTAGAGACAATAGAAGATTTTCAAATAAATATGCCAAATTAATTGCTAAAATAGCTGCAAGTTACAATAAAATTCAAGTGATTTTATCGCGTAAAATCACCCCAACACCATTTGTATCATATTTAATTATTTCAAATAAAGCTCAAGGTGGATTCAATATTACTGCTAGCCACAATCCTAAAGAGTACAATGGAATTAAACTTTATAATGAACATGGTTCGCAATGTTTGCCTGACGAGATTGAATTAATTAAAAAAGAATTTAAAGATTATTATACATACTCTGATGAATATCGCTGTGATGGTGTTTGACCTGTTGCTAATAATATTCGTAACACAACAAAAAAAGAGTGAGACAGTTATATAAATAAAGTATTAAATATTGTTCCAAACACTGAATTTTCGAAAGAAATGGAAAAAATTAAGCTTGTATACTCTCCATTGCATGGAACTGGTTCAACAGTGGCAAATGAAATATTTAAAGGCTTGAATTTAGAGTTTGACAAAGATGTTTTTTATGTTAAAGAACAATTTATACAAGACCACAATTTTAAAACTTGTTCTTACCCAAATCCTGAAAGAGACGATGTTTATGAATTAGGTGAAAAATTAGCAATCAAAAATAATTGTGATATTGTGTTGGTTACTGACCCTGATGCCGATAGAGTTGGTGTTAAAGTTAGAGAAAATAATAAATTTACATTGCTAACTGGCAATGAAACAGCAACTTTACTAATGAAATATTTACTTGAAGTTAACAAAGAAAATACCAATAACAAATATATGGTTTATTCTTATGTTTCATCTAATTTACCTGAGTTAATTGCAAAGAAAAGCGGTTTAAAAACTTTTATTGTTCCAACCGGTTTTAAATGAATTGGCAAAACAATTGTTGAACAGCAACAAGAAATGTTTTTTGCCTTTGAAGAGAGTTATGGTTCATTAATTGATTCTTCAATTGCTCGTGATAAAGATGCTATTCAATCAATTGTTGCCATTGTAAAAATGACTCAATATTACAAAAACCAAGGCAAAACTCTTATTGATGCTCTTGATGAAATATATCGTGAATATGGCTATATAGCAAGTAAGAGTATTAATATCGATATTGACCAAAATACTGATTTAACATTGATTCAGGAAAAATTTAAAGAATTGGATTTTAAAAATAAAATTGTCCACGACTATAATTTAGAAACTGATTTTATGAAATCAAACATGATTAAAATTTCATTTGAAAATAAAGCAGATTGAATTGCTTTGCGCCCGTCTGGTACTGAACCAAAAATTAAATTTTATATTTTTGCATATGGTAACAACAAAGATGCGGCACAAAAAACGCTTGACGAATATATCTCAAAAATCGAAACAATTATAAATTAATAATTAGCTTTAGCAACCAAGACGTACAGGCTTGGTTTATTTATGAAGCATAAAAATAAAAAGTAGTATAATTTTAAAAAAAGTTTTTAATCAAAATATGTAATTAAATAAATAAAATTAAAAGAAGGAACAAAATATATTATATGAAATTAACAAAATTATTATTAACGTCTACAACAACTATTCTTCCAGCTTTAACATTAGTATCTGCTAAAGCTTCAAATGTTAAAAAGGAAGTAAATAACAATTCATTTGGAGGTTTACCAAATGCAATTAGAAACGCTCAAGGAAGAAGCGCCAACATAATGGTAACCCCCCCATTTTATTTCTACAGATAATTCAGATGAAGATGGATTAAAAACAGAACTAGATAGATGATTATTATTGGAAATCATTTACCAATTTAGCAATGGTATTCATTCTCGTTCTATTACTATGGAATTAGAAGAAAAGTACAGTGAATCTTCTAGAAATATAAAAAAGGCAATAGAATTATCTGAAAATTACATTGCGGATACAGCCCAAAATATTCGTAATAATGCTGTTTCATGAACCGAAATTGAGATGTTTATAAAAAATTATCATCATTATTTATTTTTTTTAGAACAACTTAAAGAAATTATCAGTATTAATAACAACGAAATTGTATCAAAAGTAGATACTTATTTTGCAGAAAAAGATCTTGCTAATAGGGATAATGTAAATGGTGATTATTTAGATGTTTTAATGTGAGATGGTTGAAACTCTTTATTCTCTAAATCAATTAAACCACTATTAGATGTTAAAGCAACACACAACCAAGTTGTTGCACAAAATACTGCTTTAAAAGACGAAAATCAAAATCTTAAAGCTGAAGCTTCAAAACTAAAAGCGGAAAATACTGCTCTAAATGCTGAAAATCAAAACCTTAATGGTGAAGCTGCAAAACTAAAAGCGGAAAACGATACCTTAAAAACCGAAAATCAAAATCTTAAAGATGAAGCCGGAAATTCTACAGATAATTGAAATGATGAAGTATTTTCAGGACTAAATAGATGAATTCTAACTAATGCATATTATATTAATCATCAAGTCAAATCTAGTGGAATTATTAATAAATTAAAAGATGAAAAATATGAAAAATCTTCTAAAAATATAATAAAAACAATAAAATTGCTTGAAAGCTATATCGTAGCTAAAATGACTATTGCAAGGGATAAAGAAAATGTTTCATGAGGAGCTATTAATTATTTAATAAGCAGCTATTATCGTTATGAGATTTTTTTAGATCAACTTAATGAAATTATTAATATTGATAACAACGAACTTGTATCAAAAGTAAATGCTTTTTTTGAAGAAAAAAGTATTGATACTAAGGATAATTTAGATGATTCGGATTTAAGTTATATTTGATATGAGTGACACTCTTTATTCACTAAATCAATTAAACCACTATTAGATGTTAAAGCAACACACAACCAAGTTGTTGCACAAAATACTGCTTTAAAAGACGAAAATCAAAATCTTAAAGCTGAAGCTTCAAAACTAAAAGCGGAAAATACTGCATTAAAAGCTCAAAACCAAAATCTTAAAGATGCGGCTGCAAAATTAAAAGCAGAAAATGATGCTTTAAAAACTGAAAATAATCAATCAAAAAATGATAAAGAAAATCTTCAAAATCAATTTGGTGAATTAACGAAAAAACACAATAAACTATTAGCTAATAATAAAAAAGACAAGAATAAAATATTTATTTTTATAGTTCTTTTATTATCAATTAACATCATACTATGAGCAATAATCGCTTTAATAATTTTTAAAAAATCTTATAAAAGCAAATCAAGCATTTAATTAGATAGTTAAATTAAAAAAGTTAACACAGAAATAGGTGTTAACTTTTTGTTTTTAGTTATAAGAACTTATTAATATTCGCCATCCCATTCGAATTCATATTCAAAAATCCGTACTGTATCACCTGGTTGGATGCCTTTTTTAATTAAATCATCTCATACACCAAGATTTTTTAGTTTGTTATTGAATCTTAGCAAGTTGTCATAGCTAACTAATGGGATTTTATCATAAAGTTGTTGAACTTTTGGGCCACTAATTTCAAAATAGCCTAAGTATGGCGAAACTATTTTATAGTCTTGCTCAAGTTTTATTTCAACAACTGTATCCTCTTCAATTTCCTCAACAGGCTTTAATTTATTTGCTTTAATTAACTCGATAAGTTCTTTTTTGACTTCATCTAAGTTTTGTGCCGATATTGCCGATATTTCAACAACTTTAACTTGTGGATATTTTTGCTTGAATTTTGCTAAATTTTCTTGAAAATCAGGCAAATCTGATTTATTTGCAATAACCAATTGGTCCTTATTTTCTAAATTCAAACTATAACTTTTAAGCTCATTGTTAATAATTTCATAGTCTTGTAATGGGTCTTTGAATTCAGAACCAAAATCAATAATGTGAGCAATTACACGACATCTTTCAATGTGTTTTAGGAATTGAATACCTAAACCACGACCTTGGTGTGCGCCCTCAATTAATCCAGGAAGATCAGCAATTACAAATGATTCATCATAATACTTAACCATTCCTAATTGAGGAACTAATGTTGTAAATTCATATTCAGCAATCTTTGCTTTTGCATTGGAAATTGCACTCAAAAGTGTACTTTTTCCAGCGGATGGCTTACCAACAACCCCAACATCAGACATAATTTTTAGCACGATATGTGCGTCGAATTTTTCACCTTTTGAGCCATTTTCGCTGATTCTTGGGGCAGTATTGCGCGGTGATTTGAATTTCATATTACCGCGCCCTCCTTGGCCGCCTTTTGCAACTAAGTATTCTTTAGGCTCAATAATGTCAGCTACAACTTTGCCATTGTTATAAACAATTGTGCCAATCGGCACTGGAACATATTTATCTTTACCGGCGGCCCCATAAAGGTTTTTAGGCCCGCCATTTACGCCATCATCGGCAGTAATTTTTTTGTTACCGTAAAGAGATAAAAGAGTATTTTTGCCAAGATCGCCAACAAAATAAATATTGCCGCCACGGCCACCATCGCCGCCATCTGGCCCACCTTTATCAACATGCGCTTCTCTGCGAAATGAAATCATGCCATCACCGCCTTTTCCGGCCACAAGCTGAATTTTAATTTCATCAATAAATCTTGCCATTTTACCCTCCTTACTCTATTTAATTATTTTCTTGTTCATTGAACTTGGTTATGTAATCTTTGATTGCGATCCCTAAGCCGTGTTCTTGAACAGAACGTGTTACGTATTTTGCTTTTTCCTTGACAAAATCCTTTGAATTATCCATTGCATATGAATAATTAAATCTCTTGAACATTGAAAAATCATTTTCACTATCACCAATAACCATTATGTCATTTGCGGTGTAGTTTTTAAAGATATTTTGTAGCATTCACATGATTGCTTTACCCTTTGAAGCTCCTTTTGGTAGGATTTCTAGATTCATGTGTGTTTTAATCATTTTTACATTAATGTTGCTTAATTCTTCAATTAATTCATCAATGTTTTCTGTCATTTCAAAGTAAACTTCAATTTTTGAAACGTTTTTGATTTCTTGACCCTCATATAATTCAAATTGGTCAAATGTTTCGTATTTAAAGTAAATTCTATTCAAGAATTCTTTATCATCTTCATTAAAAATATAAAACGCATCTGAGCTTCAAGCAGCTGCAGAAACTTTACGACTTCTGAATAATTCAAATATTTTTTTTGTTTCTTGGTGTGGAATAAATTCTTCACGAACAAATTTATAATGTTTAAAATCATAAATTTGTACACCACTTGATCCAATAATGTAATCAGCATTAACAAGTTTTGCTAATTTAAACATTTTAGGACAAATAGGATTACCAGTGGCAATATTGAAGCTTAATTCATTTTGTTTAATAATATTTAGATTGTAGTTTGAAACATATCCGTTGCTGGTGTAGATTGTGCCATCAACGTCACTAAAAACTATTGGTTTTTTCTTCATATTTCTCCTTTTAATTTTATGAATGATTCTAAATCTAATAAATAATACATTATTTTAAAAATTAGTTAAAATTAATTAGCATGATTAGGAGCGTTATATGCTTATATTTTCAATTATATTATTGTCTGTGATAATATGCTGTTTTCTTGTTAGTTTTATTTCATGATGCACCCCAAATGTCCGTTGTTATATTTACTCAACTAAATTTTCTGTTAATTACCTGACTAAAAAAGAATTAAAATGTCAATATTATGTCGCTGCTGAATTATTTAAATTTACAAAAATTTATCTTTATTCGCATTTAAGTGCAATGATACTTTCATTGATTGGGCTTGCTATTTCTATTGTAAATATAATAATATATAGCAATTTTGAAAACTCTGATGGAACCACTTTTGTATTTTCAATGCATATGCTTCTCTTTTTGTCTTTAATTAGTGTTTATTTTATTATTTGTCTATTTGCCGGCATTAAAAGATATATTAGAATGAAAAAATGATTAATCTTTAATTACAAATTACCTGATGAATCTCTAATTGAAAGAAAAATTAATGTCAATACAAAAGAAAGACAAATATATCCAACTAAACATAGATACCCATATTTTACCTTGCCTGCACGTGAAAGATTTTGAACCTTCTATAAAAATGATTTTGAAAATCTTTATTCAAATAAGCAAAAATTATTAGTTTATTTATCATTAATAATAGATTTTGATAATGTTGTTGTTGGAATAGCATCAGAAAAATTAAACATTGACATGCTAAGAGATGAAGCTAAAAAAGTAAATATTATTTAGAGAACATAGTTTAATTTTTACCAATTTCAATATTTTTATAATAAAATTGGTAAAAAAATAAAACATGGCCAAGTCGCATTGTTTTATTTTTTTGTACGTTTTATACACTTATAAATTTGCGTAATTGTGCTAAAATATGTTCATAAGTTTAACTTATATTTATATTAAATATTATTTGATTATAAGTATATATAAATCTCACTTGATCAGATTTCACTCAAATATCAAATATTCACTAAAAAAGGAGAGATTATGACACCACACATTCACGCCAAACAAGGCGAAATTGCGAAAACAGTTCTAATGCCCGGAGACCCTTTAAGAGCTAAATTTATAGCTGAAACATTCTTAGATCCAGGTTACAAATTAGTAAACACAGTTAGAAACATGTTTATTTACACAGGTACATACAAAGGTAAAGAAGTTTCAATTGCTGGTTCAGGTATGGGATGTCCTTCAATTGGAATTTACAGTTACGAATTATTTGCTTTTTACAATGTAGAAAACATCATTAGAATTGGTTCAACAGGGGCTTATGTTAAAGAATTAGCTCTATATGACACAGTTTTAGCTACTGAAGCTTATGCTGATAGCGACCACTTTAGAAGAATGGTTTTAGGTAAAGAATTCGCATCAAATATTGCACTACCTTCAGCAAAACTAAACCAAAAACTAAAAGATTCAGCTAAAGAACTTGGCATTGAACTTAAAGAAGGAAGAGTTCACTCATCAGATGTATTTTATTCAGTTCTTTCACTTGAAGAAAGAGTTCAAGAAACACAATCAACTTGCGTTGAAATGGAATCATTGGCGCTATTTACAAATGCTGAAAAATTAGGTAAAAATGCTTCATGCTTGCTAACAGTTTCAGATAACTTAGCAACACACGAAGAAACTACTCCAGAAGAAAGACAAACAGCATTTACAAACATGATGAAAGTTGCTTTAGGAATTTTATAATATTATGCGTGTAGTAGATTTAATTGAGAAAAAACGGCTAAATAAAGAGCTAACCAATGAAGAAATTAAGTTTTTAATAAACACATATGTTAGTGGTGAAACACCCGATTACCAAATGGCCGCATTTATAATGGCAGTTATGTTTAACGGGATGACTAAACAAGAAATTGCACAATTCACAAAAACAATGATGCATTCAGGTGATGTTATTGATTTAAGTTCAATTCCGGGTATAAAAGTTGACAAACACTCAACAGGTGGTGTTGGCGACAAAACAACATTAGCAGTTGCACCAATTGTTGCAGCTTGCGGAGCACCTGTTGCTAAAATGTCGGGTAGAGGATTAGGCCACACTGGTGGAACTTTAGACAAACTTGAATCAATTCCTGGATTCAGAATTGCATTAAGTGAAGAAGAATTCATTAAACAAGTTAGTGAACACAAAATTGCTGTTATTGGTCAAACTGGTAAATTAGTTCCAGCTGACAAAAAACTTTATGCACTAAGAGATGTTGTAAACTGTGTTCAATCAATTCCTCTTATTGCCTCTTCAATAATGTCTAAAAAACTTGCAACTGGTTCTGATGCAATTCTTTTAGATGTTAAATGTGGCAATGGCGCATTTATGAAAAATGAAAAAGACGCCATTGAGCTTGCAAAAACAATGATTGAAATCGGTAAATCGTTAAATGTTGATGTTAGAGCAGAAATAACAAACATGAATCGCCCAATCGGTCGTGAAATTGGTAATAAAAACGAAGTATTAGAAGCAATTTGAACACTTCAAGGTAATGGACCTGCTGATTTTAATGAACTTGTTAAGTCATCTTGTTCAACAATTCTTTTACAATCAAAAATTTGTTCAGACTACAACGAAGCTCAAAAACGTGTAGAAGAAGTTATTGCAAACGGAAAAGCATTGGAAAAATTCTATGAAATGATTAAAATTCAAGGCGGAGATGTTGAAGCATTAAAAGACCAAGCTAACTTTTGAAAACCTAAACACAAATATGAAGTCATATCAGATAAAGATGGTTATTTAGAAATTTTTGACTCATTAACTTTTGGTGTTGTTGCAATGAAATTAGGTGCTGGTCGTGCTAAAAAAGAAGATGATATTGACTTTGAAGCAGGAATCACATTGAATAGAAAAACGAATGAATTGGTAAAAAAAGGCGATGTTTTATTTACTCTATATTCATCAAATCCAATTGATCCAAAATTAGCTGACGAACTATTGCCAGCATACAAATTTAATAAAAACACTGTAGAAAATAAAATAATAATTGATAAATTATCATAATTAAAGGAGCACATAATGAATTACAATCAATTAATTGATCATACATTTTTAAAAGCTGATGCAACAGTTGCTGAAATCGACAAATTAATTGCAGAAGCAATTCAATACAAATTTAAAACAATTTGCGTTAACTCATCATGAGTTTCATACGCAAAAGAAAAACTTCAAGGTAGTGGCGTTGGAATTACCTCAGTAATTGGCTTTCCTTTAGGAGCTTGTCTAACCAATGTTAAAGCATTTGAAGCTGCAGAAGCAATCAAAGCTGGTGCAGATGAAATTGATATGGTTATCAACATTGGTAGAATGAAACAAGGCGACTATGACTATGTTCTTGAAGACATTAAAGAAATCAAAAAAGCTTGTGGCGCAAACACATTAAAAGTTATTGTTGAAACAGCTCTTTTAACAAAAGAAGAAATTGAAAAAGTAACAGAAATTGTTATGAAATCAGGTGCTGAATTCATTAAAACATCAACTGGTTTTTCAACTCGTGGCGCAAACTTAGAAGATGTTAAAATCATGAAATCAATTTGTGGAGACAAACTTCTAATTAAAGCTGCTGGTGGAATTAGTAATAAAGCAGACATGATTGCTATGGTTGAGGCGGGCGCAAACAGATTTGGTACAAGTCGTTCAATCGCAATCATCGAAGACAAAGAATCAACAGAGGGATACTAGTTATAATCAAAAATCCAAACCTGAGGGCTTGGATTTTTTGTTTTATTTTGCAAAATAATGTGCTTTAGATAAATAGTATATTGCTTCAGTAACAGTTGGGTGAGTAAAGGTGAATTTTTGTAAATCAGCAAACTTGATACCCATTTGCATTGCTTGTGCAATTTGGTTGATAACTAGACTTGAGCCCTCCAAAAACATTTGCGCTCCAAGAATCAATCCTGTTTTTTTGTCAATCAAAAACTTAATAAAATCAAACTCATTTATCGAACCGTTTGCAAGGTTTCTTGGCAATGAACTAGCATTGAAAACAATCGCTTCAAATTCAACATTCTTAGCAGTTAATTCTTTTTCACTTTGACCAACTCCACTAATTTCGGGATTTAAATAAATTGACCAAGGAACAAAATTAGTATTTAAAGTTTCAAATTCATGACCTAAAATATGTTTTGCAATAATATCACTTGTTTTATAAGCGACTGATGAAAGCATCATTAATCCAGTAGCATCTCCAAGCGCATAAATATTTTTTATATTAGTTTGCATAGAATCATTGACTTTTATGAATCCTTTTTCATTTAATTCAATACCAACATTTCCAATAGCTTCTAAGTTTGCAACTCTACCAATTGCACTTAGAATTTTGCTAGATTTTATAGATTTTTCTTGACCATTTGAATTGTAAAATAATTCATTTTCGTCAAATTTGATTAATTTTACATTGTCAATAATTTCTATATTTCGGTTGGTTAAATATTGTTTAATTGCACTTGCAAATTCTACATCATATCTACCCATAAATTCATTAACATCAATGATTGTAACCTTGGTTCCAAATGTTGAATAAATATAAGCAAATTCCAAAGCAACTGGTCCAGAACCAATAATAGTTAAAGATTCGATTTTCTCATCAATAATTAATGCCTGATTCGAATTTATCAAAAAGTTTTTTTCTCTTGCGTTATTGGCTCCTGGCAAATCAATTTCGCGGCTTTTTGCGCCAGTTGCTAAAATTGCTTTGTCAAATTGAATTTGTTCTTCATTGACAATTAGATTGTTTTGGTCGATTAATTTGGCAGTGCCATTATAAATGTCAACATTTGCCAAATTCAATTGATTTTTAACGTTATTATTCATTTTTTGTTTTATCAATTGACGTCTATTTTGAATTGTTTTTACATTAATATCAACTAAATTTGTTTCAATCCCAAATTTTTGCGAATGTGAAATTGTGTCTAAAACATAGGCACTTTTTACCAATGATTTTGTTGGTATGCAACCAACATTAATACAAGTTCCACCAAGTTGGTCTTTTTCAATTAGTGCAACTTTTTTGCCTTTTTTAGCCAATAAAGTTGCTAAAGGATATCCTCCAGGACCTGAACCTATTATTACAATGTCATATTTATTCATAATTACCTCTTTTCGAATTTATTATATAACTAATTTTTAAAATAAAAAAAGCGAAATTAACAAAAAACGCTTTTTTGACTATTTTTAAGTTTAAAAATCAAGTTTTTAATATTCATCAACAAGTGGGAATTCTTTTGTTAGTAATTTGACTTGTTGTTTAATTTGTTTTTTAAGTTCTGAATTCTTCAATATCGAATTGCCATTTGAAAGAATTGTGTGAATAATTTGGGCTAACTCATTTCATTTTGTAAAGTTTCTCGAAGTCATTGCGGCAACGCCAATACGTATTCCCGAAGAAACCATTGGGCTTAATGTGTCATTTGGAATTGTATTTTTATTAACTGTTATGTTGAATTTTTCTAGTAAATTTTCGGCTTCTTTACCAGTTGTTCCATAACTTTTGTGAACATTAATTGTGAATAAATGGTTTTCAGTTTTGCCCGATACTATTTCAATGTTGTTTGCCAAAAATCATTCGCTAAATTGTTTGGCATTTTTAACAATATTTTTGCCATATTGTTTAAATTCTGGCTTTAGTGCTTCACCAAAAGCCACTGCTTTTCCAGCAATTGCATGGAAAAGCGGACCGCCTTGATAACCAGGGAACACCCATCTATCGACTTTTTTAGCAATTTCTTCATCATTTGTCATTATTATTGCACCACGAGCGCCACGAAGTGTTTTGTGTGTTGTTGAGGTAATTATGTCTGCATAACCAACAGGACTTGGATGTACGCCAGCAATAATTAATCCCGAAATATGTGCGATATCAGCCATCAATTTTGCCCCACAAGCATCGGCAATTTCTCTGAATTTTGCAAAATCAATAATTCTTGGATATGCAGAATACCCACAAATAATAACAGCAGGTTTTTCTTTAATAGCTAATTGCTTAATTGCTTCATAATCCAATACTCCATTATCATCGACATCATAGGAAACTGAATTGTAAAAAATCCCGCTAAAGCTAATTTTATAGCCGTGAGTTAAATGCCCACCAGAATTTAATGATAGTCCCATTATTTTATCACCTGTTTTAGCAACTGCAGCTAGCGCTGCTGCATTTGCTACTGAACCTGAATAAGGTTGAACATTGGCAAATTTAACATTGAACAATTTTTTTAATCTATCAATTGCAATCTTTTCAACTTTATCAACATGTTCGCAACCCCCATAATATCTTCTATCTGGATATCCTTCGCCATATTTATTTGTTAAAACACTACCAACTGCGTTTAAAACATCATTAGAAACATAGTTTTCTGATGCAATTAGTTCGATGTGGTCTTGTTGTCTTCTTTTTTCAGCGTTGATTGCATTTTGAATTTCTTTATCTTTAAGTTTAATATTTTTGTACATGTTAACTCCTAGTTATATTGTTCGTTTATTTTTTCAATTGTTGTTGAATCTGCACAAATTCTAATTGTTATTTTTTTGACGTTTTCAATTGAATATGAATCGATTTGGTAAATTGAGAAGATATTAAAATTATTTTTGATTTCATCGATTTTTGATGATATGTTTGCTTTAATATCTAGTTCAAATGTTATATCAATGGTTTTAAGAGGCGACTGGTTGTATGATTCAAAAGTAATGTCAATTTGATTTTTGATATCCATAAATTCAGCTACTCATAAGTTGTGTTGTGAGTATTTTGGATGAATCTGACCAATTCAACCAATCATCTGACCACCAAGCATAATTTTTGCTGATGTATTTGGATGAATATATTCATTATCTTTGAAAGGAATAAATTCAATTTCGTTATTTTTCAAATAGTTTATGATGTCTTGTTTGATTTCAAAGAAATCTTTAATATTTGAAATAAGGCCAATTGTATATTTGTTATTATTTATCATTCCAAATTCAAAAAATGAAAACTTATCAATTTTTCTTTTTAAATTATAGTCAGCGGCTTGAATCATTGATGATATTATTGAGTTTCTAATTTGTTCGCGTTCTTTTGACACAAACGTTTGTAATTTAATTGTATTTGGGAAATTAAATGGGTTTAAAAAGTTAGTTTGTTCGCTTTCTAATGTGAAGGTTCTTATCTCATTGTAGCCCATTGATTGAAGCAGATTTTTACTAATATCTCTTCGGTCTACTTTGAATGGAAGTAGTGTTGGTGCAATTGGTTCAAAATTAGTGTATCCATAAAATCTAAAGTATTCTTCAATGATATCCTCATAATTATTGATATCTTTTCGATAATTTGGAGCAATCAATCTGTTTTTATCCATTCGAAAACCAATAGTTTTTAATTTTTGTTCAACCTCATCAAAACGAGATAATTCTCTTATATCGCAGTTGGCGTAAAGTGCTAATTTGTGTCTATTTTGCAACACTGAATTACCGATTTTTTCAGAAGGCATTCCAACAATATTGCTGAATTGAACTTTATCAAGGTGAGCTTTATACTGTAAGTATTGCATACCAAAACGAACCATTTGACTATTAACACCACGCCCTGCTTGAATTGATGAAGCAGTATCAAATTTAATTTCTTTTGCTCCATGTCTAACTATTTTCGAGTCAAAAGAACCAATTTCAAAGGTAACATTTTCAGTTTTTTCATCAACTTTTGTATTTTCAAGACCCATAACAGAAGCTAATGAAATAGCCCCTTTTTTATTTGTGATTGCTAAAACATTGTTTACTTGTTGTGTTTTATCACCTAGTAGACAAACTTCGCCAGTAAATATTTCACAACCTAGTTTTGAACCAATTTTGTCTTTATCATAAGCATGAGTGGGTGCTCCAGTGTAAATAAGAGCTAGATTTGTAACATCAATTGCTCAAATATTTTTAGCTTCAACACCATGTTTTGCTAAAAATAACATATCTTTAAGCGAACTTTTTTTGTTTTTTGCATGAACATCTAAAAATGATAATGAATTGCAATTTTTCCTTGAAACACTAATTGTTGATTTGAATTTTGGCTTAATTGATTTGTTTTTTCAATTGAATCAGTCAAATTTTGTATTTAAATATGCAGCAATTTCTTGAGCAAGAACATAATATGAATTAGCATCAGGTCTATTTGCCGGAGTTGTTATATCAATAATATAGTCATCAAGGTCAAAATATTCAACTGGGTCTTTGTCAAGAGGTAATTTTTGATTTAGCATCATTAAATCTTCTTGATTGAAAGGTAATTTTGAAATATCGTAACCTAATTCTGAAAAATTGCATAGCATTCCTTGTGATTCAATGCCGGCCATTTTTTTAGCACCAAAAACTATTTCACCTTTTTGCGAACCAACAACAAATGCAGTTGTGTAGGCACCAACTTTTGCGTTTTTAGCATTAGTTTGAATTGTAATTTTTTCATCGTTTGCTAATTCAAGTTCAACAACTGTTAAATTTTTTGAATTTGGGTTAGGGTACACATTAATAACTTTTGCAAATTTTACACCTTTAACATCGCTCAAAGGAGTTATGCTTTCAACTTCGTAACCAAGATTGTTAATTACTTTTTCGATTGATAAATCAAGCTTGATATTGGGCATAAATTTATTTAATTCTTTAAGGGTAATAATCATATTATTTTTCCTTTCTCATTGAAAAATCAATTGATTTGGTTAATTTACTATTTACTTTTCTAAAAAAATTTGAGTCTTTAAATGATTGATTTGTGCGTGTGTATGATAGTGGTGAAGGATGCGAGGTATAAATTATTTGATTTTCGCTGATTTTGCCACTTTCGATCAAGGGTTTTATAAATTGATAAGACTGCTTACCTCATAATCCAAAAATTACATTCTGATTTATATTAGCAATAAATTCAATTAATTTAAAAACAAATTGCTGTCAACCTATATCATTATGCGAGTTAGCCTTAAATTCTTCAACTGTTAAAACAGTGTTGATTAATAAAACTCCTTGTTTAGCTCAAAAATCCAATGAATAAGTTTCAAAAATACTGTTTGGATAATCTTTTTTAACTTCTTTAATTATGTTAGCTAAACTTTTTGGGCATTTTTTCAATCTTGTGCTGAATGCTAAGCCATCAGCTTGATTAGGATTGTGATATGGGTCTTGACCAATGATTATTAATCTAGTTTCATTGGGTTCAAAAAACGTTAGAGCTCTAAATCAATCTGATTTTTTTGGTCAAATAACATTATTTTTAGATGAATTATTAACTTTTTCTAAAATTAATTTGAAATAATCCTGCTTTGACTCATTTTCAAGAAAATCGTAAAATTTATTTTTCTTTGTAAAACTGTTTAAGTGTTCGCAAATCATTATTGTAAAATTCCCGAATATCTTTAATGTTGTATTTAATCATCGCTAGCCTTTCAATACCCATTCCAGCGGCAAATCCATTGTATTTTTTATTGTCATAGCCGGCCAATTTCATGACATTTGGGTGCAACATTCCAGCTCCTAGCACTTCAATTCAACGGTTTTTGTAAAAAATATCTACTTCAACACTTGGCTCAGTAAAAGGGAAGAAACTTGGACGCAATCTTAATTCTAATTCTTCTTCAAAAACATAACTTAAAAGTGATTTAAGAGTTCAAATTAAATTAGGGAACGAAACATTACCAACGCTTACAAAATCTAGTTGCGTAAATTGGTGTGAGTGTGTTGCGTCATCTTCGTCATTTCGATAAACTTTTCCAATAGCAAAATTATTTAATGGTTTATTTGCGTTTTTTTCAAGTTCAAGTGCACTAATTCCAGTATTGTGAGTACGTAATAATGTTGTTGGATTTAAGTATAATGAATCATGCATTGCTCTTGCTGGGTGGTCTGAGGGCATGTTAAGTTTTTCAAAGTTGTAATAATCTGAAACGATTTCGCCTTCTTTTGATTCAAAATAACCATTTTGAATAAATCAATCTCTTAGTCGATTTTCAATGATAGTTATTGGGTGCAGTGAGCCAGTTGCATTAACCGGTTTAGTTACATCAATAAATGATTCATTTATTAATTTTTCGATTTTTTGGTTTTCTAGTTTTAGTTCAATTTCTTTAAATTTTGCCTCATATTCATTTTTTAGTTGGTTGATTTTTTGACCTTGTTGTTTTTTTTCTTCAATTGAGGCAGTTTTAAGTTTTTGTTGCAACTCAAAAATGTCGCCCTCTTTTGAAAATACTTTACTTTTGGCAATTTTTAAGTCTTCAAAACTCTTGATTTCTTCTCAAATTATTTTCATTATTTTTTACCTTTCCTTGTTTCGATACTTTTGTAATAATTAACAATTTTATCTATATCATTTCAATCAGGTTTGAAAAATTTTTCATTAACTTGTTTTGGCAAATAATTTTGATTAATTCAGTTGCCTTCATAATCATGAGGTCACTTATAACCAACACCATTACCAAGTTTGCTTGCTGATGAATAGTGTGCTTCTTTTAATATTTTTGGCACATCATAAACATTTCCTTGTTCAATGTATGATTGAACATTTTTCATTGCCTTATATGTGCTTGCACTTTTTGGACTCAATGCCATATAGCAAATTAAATAAAATATTGGTAAATTTGCCTCAGGAAATCCCAAGCGCTCAACTGCGTTAAGCGCTGCTTCAACACGAAGCGCTATATTTGGGTCTGCCAGTGCAATATCTTCATAAGCCACACAAGTTATGCGCCTAAAAAGCCCTTGATAATCGCCTGTTTTTAAAATTAAAGCCCCATAATAAAGCGAGGCATCAACATCAGAACCCCTTAACGATTTATGAAATGCTGAAAGATTATCATAATGTGCATCGCCATTCATGTCTGAATAAAAGTTGATGTTTGGTATTATTGTTTTTAAAAGTTGTTCATTTATTTCTTTGTCTTTTCCTAATAGAGCTAACATTTGTAAATTATTTAAGCAGAATCGATAATCGCCTGATGAATATTTAACAAGTTTTTCAATGTTGTCGTCATTTATTTTCAACTCGGGAAAGTAATTTTTAATTACATCTTTTATGCCTAAATACACTTGTTTTTCGTCTAATTTGTCAAATCGCAATATTTGCATTCTGCTTCTTAGAGCAGGGTTAACTCGAAAATATGGATTTTCGGTTGTTGTTGCATAAATAATTATTTTGTCAAATTCTAAATATGATAATAAAACATCTTGAACATTTTTAGTTAATCTGTGTATTTCGTCAATTATTATTATTTGATTATCTTGAAGTAACTCTAATAATCTATTTTTATTTTCAATACTTGCATTGAATAAGGCATATTTTAAATTCATTTCATTGGCTAGCGCACAAGCTGCTGATGTTTTACCAGTTCCTGACTCGCCATAAAATATAAAGCTTGTGGAAATTTTATTTTCTACAATTTTGCTCAATAATTTAACATTATTTTCTTGCCCTATAATTTGACTAAGAGTTTTTGGCCTTAATTCATTAGCTAAATTTTTCATATTAATATTTTAATAAATAAAGAATTTTTTTGTATAAAAATTATAAATTTTAATAATTCCTAAAAAAACCATTTGTAATTGAATTGGTAAGAGTTAATTTTCAATAAAATAATTAAAAAAAGCAAATGTGTTAACACTTGCATTTCTTTAATTATTTTTTAACATCTTCTTCAGTAAAGCCTTGGTCATTTTGTTGTTGCTGTTGCATTTGTTGAGCAATTAATTCAAATGCTTTATCGATTTCATCAAGTTTGGTTTTTAGTTCTGTGTAATTTTTATCATCTAGAAGTTTTTGAAGCTCAGCGATTTTTTCTTCAGTTTGTTTTGTTTGTTCTTCATTTATTTTGTCTTTATTTTCTTCAAGTGATTGTTTCATTTTTGCAATTAGAGTTTCGGCACGAACAATTGTTTGAATTTCTTCAGCGCGTTTTTCGTCTGCTTCTCTGTTTGCTTCGGCATCTTTAACCATTCTATCTATTTCAGCATCACTAATTTTTGATGAATTTTCAATAATTTTGCTTTCTTGTTTACCAGATTTAACATCTTTTGCAGAAACTGTTGTAATACCATTAGCATCAATTGTGAATGAAACTTCAATTTGAGGCACTCCTCTTGGGGCTGGATCAATTCCATTTAGGTCAAATGTACCTAGCGCTTTATTGTCTTTTGCTAATTTTCTTTCACCTTGAAGAATGTGAATTGTTACAGATGTTTGATTATCTGCTGCTGTTGTAAAGGTTTTTGTTCTTGTGGTAGGAATACGTGTATTTCTTTCGATTAATGGTGCAACAATTCCATGTTCTGTTTCAATACCCAATGTTAAAGGAGTAACATCAACAAGTAAAATATCATTAATATCACCCGCTAAAACAGCACCTTGAATAGCAGCTCCCATTGCCACAACTTCGTCAGGGTTAACTGATTTGTTTGGTTTTTTACCTAATTTTGTTTCAACTAATGTTTGAACAGCTGGCATTCTTGTTGAACCACCAACAAGTAAAACGTCACTAATATCAGCGATCGATAATTTAGCATCAGAAAGTGCTCTATCAATTGGTGATTTTGTTCTCTCTAATAAATGAGATGTCATTTGCTCAAATTCACTTCTTTTTAATGAAGCTTCAACGTTAATTGGTGCTTGTCCTTCAATAAAAATTAAGAAAGGAAGTGAAATATTTGCCATCATTGATGAAGAAAGGTCGATTTTTGCTTTTTCAGCCGCTTGTTTTAGGCGAGCCATCGCCATTTTATTTTCTCTAACATTGTAATTGTGATCTTTTTGAATTTTTTCAACTAGTCAATTAACTATTGCATTATCTCAGTCATCACCACCTAACTCATTATCACCGGCAGTTGATAGAACTTCGAATGTTCCATCAGCTAATTCCAAGATTGAAACGTCAAATGTTCCACCACCAAGGTCGAAAACTAAAACCTTTTTCTCTGAATCGGTTTTATCTAGACCAAAACTAAGTGCTGCTGCGGTAGGTTCGTTAATTATTCTTAATACTTCAAGACCAGCAATTTTACCTGCTAATTTGGTTGATTCACGTTGCGCGTTATTGAAATAAGCGGGAACAGTAATTACTGCTTTATCAACTTTGTGGCCAATTTTTTCTTCTGCATATTTTTTAAGGTTAGCTAATATCATTGCAGAAATTTCCTCTGGTTTATATTCTTTTCCATTAGCTTTTACTGTTTTATTTGTACCCATTAGTCTTTTAATTGAAGCAATAGTGTCTGGGTTTGTTTCGATTTGGTTCTTTGCATTTTCACCAACGATTGTTTCGCCATCTTTGAAAGAAACAACAGATGGAGTAGTTCTTTTACCATTTAAGTTTTCAAGTACAACGGGAGTTCCATTATCAACAATAGAAACAACTGAGTTTGTTGTACCTAAGTCTATACCAATAATAATTTCTTTTGCCATAATAATTCCTTTCGAATGTTTCGATATATAAGTTAATTTTACCATAATTTAGCACTCAAACAATTAAACTGCTAATTTTTTATTTTTTCGTTTTTTGCTTAAAATAAGTGTTATTAGTAAAAGTAGGTTATAAAAAATAATTCATATTAGTATAGTTTTATTAGAAATTTGCCAATCTGCAACAATATTTATTGATAAAAAGTTGGCAATATTAATTAATCAATCAAGGGCAAAATATATTCAATGTAAAAAATGTGGACTTCATCAAAGTAAAATTGAAAAAAGATAGATAAATTCAAAGATTAAAGCAAAGAAAAATGAATAAATAATTCCTATTAAATTAATTTGTTTATTGAATTTTATTGACCACGTAATCATAAAAATATACATAGCAACACTTATTATAAGTACTTTTAAAAACGTATTTTTTAATTTATAAACATTGAAAATTTTATTAATTAATATAGTAACAAGTGTTGCAGTGTATGACAAAATGAAACTTTCGCTAATTATATTATTAAAATTAATTGTAAAAGTAACCAAGGCACATAACGCGAGTGATTTAAAGCTATCTAAATTAAATTTTTTTCTAAAAATATAAAATAAATAGGCTCTAAGAACTGGAATGTAGCTTGAAAGTGTGCAAACATAGTAAAAAATAATTGAATTAGTTAATATATTTAATAGTTTATATGTAAATTTGTTTTTTATTTTTTTGATAAGTCCAAATAATAAATTGAATAATATATCAATGTGAAATCCTGAAATAACAAGTAGGTGCACTATGTTGATTTGGGCAGATTTTTTAAGTATATCTCTTGAATGAGTATTTTGACCAAAAACAATCATTTTTCAATATTTTTGGAATAATTCACTACCCCTAGAAGTTAAATTTTCAATCAAATTATAGAATGAATAATTGGCTGAATAAATCCGGGTTACTACTGCTTTATTTATTATATTTGTAACATTGTTTGCAATATGAAAATTATTTATATTTTCTAATGCGTCTATATTTCCTTTAATTTCAACGCTTTGACCAACCTGAAGTGGATTTGCTGTAACATATTTATTTAAATAAATCAAAAAATTATTATTTTTTACATTTACTATGGCATATTTTTCTCCTGCTTTAACCACATACGCTTTCATTTCATAATGGCCTAATTCAATTTGTTGAGGTTTATCAATATATTTTTTAATTAAATAAAAGCTTGCGATAATTAAAATAAAAATTATTTTTTTAGGAAAAAAAGCAAAAATAAATAGGCATTTTAATATGTATAAAAATATCCAAAAGTATTGAGTTTCGAGGTTTTTGGTCAATGATAAATGCAATATTAGCGGACTTAAAATAACTAATATGTTAGTTATATTATTAATATATTTTGTAATTTTTTTAGAGTTGCTTGGCCAACGCCTTTTAATGATTCTAATTGCTGTCACGTTATTGATTCATTATCTTTTCTTAGTTTTAATACTTTTTGCGCAGTTGATTTAGTTATTCCATATAAAGTTAATTGATTTATGTTATTTAATTCTTTTCACTTTAAAAATGCCCCTTTATTCAAGTCATAAGGGATATAGATTTCACTATTTTTTAATATTTTTGAATCAAAATCTAGTTTGCTTAAATTTGCATTGTGTTTAGGGCCTGCTCTTTTTAAAATTGAATACAATTTTTCGCCAAAATTAACCTCAAATTCACCTGGATTATTAACTGCACCAGATATTTTTATTTTCAAGGTTTTTGATTTATTTGCAGATTTTAAATATGTACCCCTTTGGTCCAAGGTTAAAGAAAGGGATATACTGAATAACCCAACTGCCAATAATCCGCCTAATATTCACACTTTTTTCTTCATCGCTAAAAATTATGCAACATAAGAAATTTTGCTCAAAAAAGGAAAAAAATATAAAAAAAGCCTTGATTTTACAAGGCTTTGGATTAGAAAATTAAAGTTTTGGCTAATCCTTTGTTAGTAAATACATATGATGTGTTGCCATTAAATACTACATCAACTAATTCTGGATAGTCTATAAATGGGTTTCGATTTTTTTGGTGTTTATAAATTCCATTATTTCTGTCTAAATCAAACTGTGAAATTGGGTCTAGATAGTGTCATTTAAGCATTGTTTTTAAGAAATTTTTATTGATTTTGTTGCCTGAATCAAAAAATCTTTGTGCTGAACGATTGTGTCTGATGCTTTTGTCTTTATAAGTTAGGGCAAAGTATAAAAATGCTCTTGCAATATCCCCTTTGAATTCATCATTTGGCTCAACAACTTGCTCGCCATCTTCAACTCCCGCACCAAGTTTTGTGCCATTGCTTGAAATTATTTTGCCATTTTTAACTTCGCCAAATGGAAGGTTGCCATGAAGTGCATTAACTTGTTTATCAGAAGGTCAAACATGGTGCGCGTCGTTTTTCATTGGCGCTGCTTTTTTAAATCATGACTGAGCAACTAAGTGCTCTCTGTTCATTCCTAAACCTTCTCTATTACCTGTATCTGAATATTTACCAAATTCAAAGTTATATTTGTCGTTTCCATTCGGAATTTCAGTGTATATGTCAAGAACGCTGCCATCATTTTCATAGTATTTATCTACAAATGAATCACGATATGTGGTGTGTAATTGATCATAACCACCAGTTTTGTTTCTATGGGCTTTTTGAATTTCAAAAAGAGCATCAATTAATTCCTGACCGCTTTTGCCTTCTAATGATGCATAAAAGTTGCTATTTGTATATTCAACTTGTTTTGCTTCATTGATTGATTTTGCAACAATTTTAGAGCTTTTTTCATGTTTTGGATTATTTTCAACATTGCTTATTGAAGTGGTGCCTTGGTCATTATTTGGATCTTGGTCTACTGGAAAATCGTCTTGATGGGTTTCAATTCCGTTTGGATTCTTTTCAAGTTTAAATACTGAAGTATAAACATTTTCGCTAACGTAAGGCGGTTTATTTTTGCCTTTGTATTTAGTAACTTTGTAATAAATGGTTAATTCGTTATCATTAATTTTAAAATCAATTAAATCATTTGTCTTTTTGTCGCCTTGTTTCATTGACTGGTTAGCATAATTGAATTTGCCTTGATCTCTAAGTCTAAAAATAAGCTTAGCGGCAGCTCATCCATCTTTGCCTTTTGGCTTTTCTGGTGCATAAACAATACCTCTTTTAGAGAAGGCAAAAAATAATTTATTTGTTTTTAAAATTTCAAGCACATTCCCTTCAAAGCCTTCAACAAGAATTAATCCTTGGTTTTGTTTTTCAGCTATTTCGGCAAATTTAGGGTCTTTGCTTCTTAAATTTGGCTCGCTTTGAATGGTGTGAGTTTTTGAAGGTTGCTTGATTTTATTAGTGTTTTGTCCATTTCCGCCAGTATTTGAAGAACCTGCATCATTTTGGGGATCTTTTTCTGGGGTTGTTACTTGTTTTTGAGGTTTTTTTGTTTGTTCAACTTTTTTACATGATATTGAAACAATGCTTGTTGAAATAACAGCAATGGGACTAATTGCCAGCATTAATTTAAATTTGTTCATTAATCTCCTAGGAATTTGAAATTTAAAAAATTCTTTCTTTAATTATATTAAAAAATCATTTAACTTATTTTTTGCACGTTTTAAAGCAGATTAATTGAATAAAAATAATGGAAATATTATGAAATAATAGTTGAATATAGGTGACATAAAACAGAAAATAAAAAACTCAGAGCACTGAGTTTGATTGATTATTTACCGTTTTTTGAAATTTCAACAAGGTTTGAAAATACTTTAGGTTCGTTGATTGCTAATTCTGAAAGCATTTTTCTGTTGATTGTAATGTTTGCTTTTTTAAGTCCGTTAATAAATTGTGAATATGAAACACCTTCTGCTCTAGTAGCAGCATTAATACGAGCGATTCATAGTTTTCTAAAGTTACGTTTTACTTGTTTACGGTCTCTAAATGCATATGTTCAAGATTTAACAACTGCTTGTTTAGCAACTTTGTAACCTATTGATTTGTGTCCAAAATATCCTTTAGCTAATTTTAGTCATTTTTTTCTTCTAGCTCTTGTAACTGTTCCGCCTTTAACTCTCATAATTTCCTTCTTCCTTTATTGTGAATTGTGAATAAAATCTATTAAAATAGACCTTTAAATCTTTTGATGTCAGATGCGTGCATTTGAACAGATTTACGTGCTTGACGTTTTTGTTTTGTGGTTTTATTTTGGGCTAGATGTGAACGGTATGCTTGCTCTCTTAAAACTTTACCTGTACCAGTAATTTTGATACGTTTTTTTAGAGCACTTTTTGTCTTCATTTTAGGCATATTGACTCCTTTATTCTTCGTCGTTTTCATCAGAATCTGACTCAGAATTGTTTTGTTCTGTATTTTTATCTACTATGTTCTGTATTTTTATCTACTATGTTGTTTTCCTTTTTATATTTAGCAACTTTAATTTTATTTGGTTGTAAATAAAAGTCAAGGAATTTACCGTTAATTAATGTTGCTTCTTTAGTGATTTCCGCTATATCTTCAAGTAAAGCATAGAATCTATTTAATGTGTCATGACCTAATTCTGGTCTAGCAGCTTCTCTACCACGGAATTTTAAACTAACTTTTAGTCTATCACCGTCAAGTAAAAATTCTCTAGCTTTTCTTGCTTTAGTTTTTAAATCATGTTCGCCAATCATAACTGTCAAACGAATTTGACGGTTTTGAATTACGGTTTGCTTTTCTTTAGCAGCTTTTTGTTTTTTCTTTCTTTCATACTTGAATTTGCCATAATCTAGAATTCTGGCAATTGGTTTTGGTTCTACACTAATTAAAACCAAGTCCATTCTATACTCTCTAGCAATCTCAATTGCTTCGCGAGTTGGTGTAACGCCAATTTTGTCCCCTTCAGGTCCAATTAAAAAGACTTTTGAAAAAGGGATATTGCCGTTAATCATGTGTTCAGCTGCTGGCTTTTTATTTTTAGTATTTGTTGGTTGAATAATTAACTCCTTAAATAATAGATAAATGTAAAAATAAAAGTGGTATCCCACTTCTAAACTACGATCAAAAGAGATTTTAATTGTAGCTAGAAACCCAAGGCTATGGCCATCAGGTGAGATGTTATCTACTTTCTGCAATTAAATATTGCTTTTATATTTTAACACTTTTATTAAATAATTTAGAAAATTAATTATTTTCCTTATACGAATAAAAATGAATTGAATTAGTAAAATTAAATAACAAAACTTACTATTATTTTTTCTGCTTTTTTGATTATTTTGTATCCAAATTCATCGCTATGTTCATCTAAATATTTTATAACTTGGTGATACAATTCGTTATCTTCATTGTCAATAAATTTGACTTCAACTTCGTTAGCACCCTTTTCTCAAGCATCATCTAATTCAAGTTCGAAATTACAAATTGCTTGTTTGATGTTTTGGTAGTTTCCTAAAATTATTTCAATCATATTTCTCCTTTACCATTTTTTACATAAAATTCAGGCAATTATTCTTTTAATTCTGCTTGCTGTATAGCGTTTCGATACACAAGCATTAACAAAAGAATTATAATCTGGTTGATTAGCATTTTTTAGTAATAAATTTTCAATGCCTTCAGAAACCAATTTTACCTTTTTCAATTTATTTATGTTTGTATTGGTCAAAATCTTAATAAATTTTTTATAGTATTTATCAATAAAGCGTGGGTGCTTTATTTTCATTGGTGAAAACTGCGATATTGATTCATTGTTGCGCAATTTATTGCGTAATAACGATGCTGAGGCATAATTATCAATTGTTGTTTCACTATGAAAAGCAATATTTCTCTCCAATGAGTAAGGTGTGATATTGTAATCATTAAAAATTATTGTTTTTATATACTCAAAACCTAAAATATCATTAGGCATAGTGAAGTTTTTTCCCGTTAATTCTTGCAATGCACAACTAAAAGCTTTGGGATATGCTAATTTCTCTTTACGAATATATTTACGAATGATTTGGTCAAAATTTTGTTGGTTTTTTTTAAGAGTTTTTGCAATAAAAATCATCTGCTCAATATCATTAGATTCGGAACCAAAAACAATTTTATCAACTCCTGCTTTATATAATTTTTTAATAGCATTTTGAGCAAATATATGGGCGGCTTGAACACCTTGTTCGAAGTTTAGCTTTAAAACTTTATTTACTCCATATTTTTTTGCTATTGCTTTGCGTTTAGCAAAACTAGTGATGGTTAACTCGCCCCGCTGACTGAATTTATCAGTCATGACAACAATAATTTTCTCGTTAGGGAAATTCTCTTTTATTCAATTTAACTGGCGAATATGACCATTATGAAATGGATTATATTCTGCGACAATTCCAATAGCCATATTACTCCTTTTATTTATTAATTTTAAATAAAAAATCAATCTAAAAAAGCAATTAAAAAATATTATTAAATATCCTTATTTTTTTCAATGAACTTATTGAATGAAAGTTTATGTTGTAGCACTAAAGATTATCAATTTGTCATTAATTTATAATTATTTTTTTTGTGATTTGATTCCCAAAACTTCCAAAAATAAAAAGTTTTGTGATTTGATTCCTAAAACTTTTAAATAGAAAAAAGTGGTTTATAATATAAATATTAAGGGTAAATATGGTTGAAAGTAACAAACAATTAAAATCAAGAGATATATATCTTAGTCAATTAATTGAATTCAAGGATAAAGAACCAATTAAGGTTATTACTGGTATTAGAAGGTCTGGTAAGTCAAGTTTATTAAAACTAATGCAAGAACATCTTTTGGATAATGGCGTTAAGGAAAAACAAATTATTTCAATGAATTTTGAATCTTTTGATTTTCAGAGTATGAATTATACCGATTTGTATGAGTATGTAAAAAACCGAATAGTTAAAGGCAAAAGGTCTTATTTGTTTTTTGATGAGCTCCAACGAATTGATAAATGAGAAAATGCTATAAACGCATTTCGTGTTGACTTTGATTGTGATATTTATATTACTGGTTCTAATTCATACTTATTATCAACCGAATATTCTACATATTTGGCAGGTAGATATGTAGAAATTAAAATGTATCCGCTGTCATTTAAAGAATTTATTGATTTTCATGGTTTTAAATTAGTTGAATATAAAACACTGCTTGGCAATAATAAAAAAAGAGCTTTGAATGCAAATGATGAAATTGTTGAAATTAATGACTTATTTGATGCTTACTTAAGATATGGCGGGATGCCTGGAATAATGGATATTGGACTTGAACAAAATAAAGTACTAACACTTTTAGATGGTGTATATTCAACAGTAATTATAAGAGACATTCTTCAGCGACACAGAAAAAGCCAATTAAGTCAAATCTCTGACACAGAGTTATTGAGAAAGATTGTATTATTTTTGGCAGATAATATTGGCAACAATACTTCAATTAATTCAATTAGCAATGTCTTGTTATCTCAAAATATGCTTCAACAAGTTCAAAAATCATCTAAACCAGCTACCAAAACTATTTCATCTTATGTTGCCTCACTAAAGGAATCGTTTTTATTTTATGAAGTAAAACGTTTTGATATAAAAGGAAAAGAATATTTAAGCACACTTGGTAAATACTACATAGTTGATATCGGATTAAGAAATTATTTACTTGGATTTAGAGATAGAGATAAAGGTCATATTCTTGAAAATATTGTTTATTTTGAACTATTAAGAAGAGGTTATGATGTTTGCATTGGCAAAATAAATGATTTAGAAGTTGATTTTATAGCAACAAAACCTGATGAAAAAATTTATATTCAAGTTAATCAAAGCATGAAAAATGAATCAGTAAGAGATAGAGAACTTAATGCATTGCAAAAAATAAACAATAATTATCGAAAAATGATTATTAGTTTAGATAAATTAATCGATGATGAATTCAATGGCATTGAAATTGTTGATTTAATTGAATGGTTGCTAAAATAGCAATAAATTAAAATGTGCGTTTTTGATGTTTAACGCACATTTTATTTTCGCAATTTTCTAAATGCCCTTAATGAATTCACTTATATACGACTTAAATTTTTCAATTTTATCATGTTGCTGATTAAAGAAAGGAAAGCCAATAATTTTATATTGGTCAGAAAGCAGTCCGCTAATATGATTTTTTTCTTCAATTTCCATTAAAAATTCTTCTTTTCATGGGTCTTTTTCAAGTATGTGCTGACCTTTTGGTTCAATGAATGCTTGATATGTTGTTTCCTCATAAATTGTTTTTCTTTTAATAAATAATAAAAAGTCTGGCTCAAATCTTTGGCCTTTATCAAATGAATAGATAGCTAATTCAGGAATTCTTTCATTTCTTACAACATAGTACTCTAGGTCTTTATTTTTGAGCATCGGTTCAATATCGCTTTTAAAGTGTTTGATAAATAATTTTTCTTCGCTTGTGCCATAATTATCATTAAACACATATCAATTTTCTTTTGATAAATCAAGTTGATAAGCATTATTAGTACAATTATTTTGTGAATCACCCTTACCACCATTATTATCAATAGTTTGGAGATTAATAATTTTATCTTTTAATACTTCGCTAAGCTGCTTAGCTACAAATTCTGTTGAACCCTCATATTGTGGTTTTAAATTTAAAATATGTGATGCAATGTTTGCTAAAGCGTTTTTAACGGCAAAAAATATTGTTTTAGCACTTAAATTGCCCGAATATGTGATACTTATATTTGAGTTACCAATAAATTCGTCAGAAGTTAAAAACTCTTTAGTTGATTTTAAATTAGTAAATTTTTCTTTTAAAACATTAAAACTTAACTCGTTATAACATTCAATAGCACCCAAAAGAATGTTATAACTAATGTCTTTTAGTTTGATATTTGTTACATTTACATTCAAATTATTGTTTGAATAATCATCACCAAATAAATTTGATATATAACCTGAATTTTTAACATCAGTATAATCATAAGTTTTGTTTCTAATGCTTGATTCTAGAGAGTCTGGTTTACTTTTAGGTATTCTTTTATTTGAATAAACAAAGGTTTTTTTATAAAATTCGCTAGATTTAAATTCATCTTTTAGTCTATATTCTATTTTATTTTGCACTTCAGGTTGTAAACCGCTAGCAATTAAGGCTCTATGCAGTTCTGAGATATATTGTGAGTCATTTTTGCTATGAAAATACATAGTTTCTAAAATTCGATTTTTGTTTTCGATATCTTGGTCATATTTTCTTTTGAATTTGTCATCTTCATCATTGGTTGCAAATGGGCAATATCTAGCTCCCCGACCAATAAGTTGTGCTTCTTTAATTGTATAAGACCCAATTTTGCCTTTTCCGGCTTGTCGCGTATCATATAAGCGCACTATATCAAATAAATTTAATACATCCCAGCCCTCATTTAACATATCAACTGAAAAAATAATTCTGATTGGATTATTGGTGTCTTCTAATGAATTAACTAACAATTGTTTTTCTTTATTATCGTCAGAAGCTCCATTCATAATTATTGAATTTTCAACAGTAAATGAATTTTTAATTGATTGCTCTAATAATTCAAGAGTATTATCTTTTTGTTTAAAGTAATTGATAGCTTCATTTAATTTTTCAATGTTAAATAGCTCTAAATTCAACAATTCATAACTTGTTAAAGTTTTTATTTTGTTAAAAAATTCTTCATAAAAACTTTTCGATTCATTAATTCTTTGCGACTTAAGCATAATTACAGGTTTAATATTAAGTTTTAAGTCTGAAAAAAGAAATTTTCGATATTCACTCATTACTAATGCTATTAGCGTTCTTTGTCACAAATCACCAGAAGTAGCAAAATTTTGAAAATCTTTTGTATAGCCACTTTCCCTAAAATTTACAAGCGGATAGTTAAAGACAATTTTATCCTTGTATTTTTCAAGAACATTGCTATCTTTTAAATCACAAGTTGCCGTGAATTCAAGCATTATATTATCTTTATTTCTATTAAATGCATTCATAACTGAGATTTCTCAGTTTTTTAATTCAGATTCTTGGTCTATTGTTTTTTTCTTAGTAAATGAATTAATGTGATGGCTTTCATCAGAAATAAATACAACTTTATTGTCTTCAAATTGGTCAAATGTTATTTTATTTTCCTTTGGCTGCATTAAATCTAAGTGCAACTTTTGCGTGGTAGTAAAGACTATTTCAATATCATCACTAAGTATATTATTGGTAAAATTATCAACTTTTTTGATTTTTATATTATTGCCTAAATATTGAATATTTTCGTCAAATAAATATTTGCTAGATAATGGATTAATAAAGTTTTCAATTGTTTTTTCAAGCACATTGGTTTGATTGACAAAAAACAAAAATTTCCGATAACCTTTTGTATATAAATAAAGAATAAGTCCAGCCATTATAACAGTTTTACCACTCCCTGTTGCCATATGAAATAGTGAGTGAATTTGTTTATTATTTCTTAATTTACCATTTTCAAAATACAAAATAAAATTACTAAAAGCATCTTTTTGATACTCTCTTAAAATTATGTTTTTTGATAGTCCACTATTAATAATGTCGGGAAAATCAATACTTTTGCCATATTCTTTTAAAGTATTAATTTTTTCATATAAAAATTGTTCTTTTATATTATTTATCCCTATAAAATGAGTTGGTAAATGATTTATCAACTTCACTTATATTAAAATCTTCATCATCAATATCTGAGTAATTTACATATAGTTTATTTTTATCAACTAAACTAATAAGAGCTTTTTTCTTGTCAGTTAAATCTAAATTATCGAATTCTTTTTCAGCATTTATTAATTCTTCATTTGATATGTAAGGGACTATTCGATTATCTGAATATATTTTGGTTTTGATTTCATTGATATTATTTTCTTTAGAATCTAGGATTTGGTTAATTAAAGTTTGAGAGTTTTCTAAAAGCTCATAATAAACAAATGAACCTCCACCTTGTCATTTTACCGATTCAGAGATGCCGCCTTGTTCGCCTTTGATTACTTTTTTCATTCTTTCAACAGTTATATCTTGAATATAATCCATTTGCTCAATTCCTATGTATCTGCGATTCATTTTGTGAGCAACTGCCGCTGTTGTACCAGAACCTAAGAAAAAGTCAAGAACAATATCGTTTGGTTGAGTACACGATAATATTAAATTTTTTATTAGCAATTCTGGTTTTGGGTTGGAAAAAATACTTTGAATTGTATTAAATATTTTTTTGTTCTCATCGTCTGCATCTTGATTTTGCCCCCAATCCAACAATAAATCTGTTATAGCTTTTTCTTTTCCTTGTTCTTCTTCTGACAAATCTCTTCTAAGACCTAAATTCGCCGTTATAAAAATTAAATCATCTCTTACAAAATTATTGATATTTTCTTGTGTAGTTCTGAAATTTGCTTTTATTTTACAACTATTAATTGTTCTTCCATTTTCTAGATAAACATCATTAAGATATTCTATTGTCATACTTTTTGATGTATAACTTCCTTTTTTAATTTTATCCACATCAGCTTTTACTCTTATTCCCAATGGAAATTCAATAATTGATATTGGATTGCTAGCATTAATAATGGGCTTGTTATTATCTGAAATGCTATCTATTGTAAATTTACCAACATTTTTTTCATCTTTGGCGTACACCAATATGCTTTCCATTATTGCCGCTATTCTCGATAAAAATGATGGCTGTTTCTTTTTCTTTCAATGCAAGTGTCCTATAAAATTCTCTCTACCAAATATGTCATCTAATAAAATATTTAAATAGGGTAATTCTGATGTTCCAACCCCAGCATTTCTCGATGTATCCATTTGTACAAAAATCGCCCCATCATCACTTAGTAGTCTTCTAGCCAACTCTAGTCTATTTTTCATAAATACAAGTCAAGTTGAATGATTAAATGAGTCATTGTAGTTGAACGAATCATTCCCTGTATTATATGGCGGGTCAATATAAATGCACTTTACCTTGCCTTCATAGCGTTTAAGCAATGATGAAAGAGCAATTAAGTTATTGCCTTTAATTATTAAATTATCATTTTCATTAAGTGTGATATTTTCTTGAATACCATCTTTTGTATATCTTTTTGCATTAGTAAAAACTTTGGGAGCGAGCATTTTACTAATTTCTCCGCTGGCAATTACTTCATTATAAAGTATCTCGCGACGCTTTTGTTTGTCTTTTTCTTGCCCCCCCCCTATTAAGCAATCTTTATATGGAAAATCTAAAACAACATCATTTGTTTTAGAAATGAAATTGCCATTATGTGTTAAACCGATTTTGTTTGAATATTTAGTATATGAATCTGGCAAGAATTCTTTTGATTCAATAAATCAAGCAAATTTTTGTTTATCAAAAACCAATGAATTTTCAACATTAACAAAGAATGTCTCTTTTACTTGTTGATTTGCAATTAATAAAGCCAATAAATCTTTATCCATGTTCATAACATCACTATAAACACTTGTTTTTAATAATTTACCATCTTCTGATATATACTTTTCGTTTGTTAAAAGTAATTTAGAAACTATTTCAAAAATGTTATTCTTCATAACTTGCTCCCTTTCTAATTTGTAAAAATGATATGTATATTTATTAATTAATTAAATGATAGCAAAATTTTATTTGCTTTCATCAGCGTAAGTTAGAAAAGCTAAAAAACATTAAAAATATGCTTTTAGAAAAATGTTTGCAGACAAAAAAACACTGAAACCAGCTATTAGATTCAAGGAATTTACTAACGCTTGAGAACAGAGAAGGTTTAATGAATTACTAATTAAAATAGTTGATAAAGGTTATCCCCACATGCCAACCTTAACCGCTTCTGTAACTGGAGATGTATTTCGCAGAATCGATACAGGGTATAGTGTAAGCGTATCAAATGCAAGTTTAATGAACTATGTTCGAGTCTTAAAAAATTATTTCATACTTCACCTTTCATCATTTAGAAGCGGGTTAGCATTCTCTGATTTTGATGGTATTACTTCACCAGCATACTTAGTTTTAAGGCTAATTGGTCAAAATGTTCATAACCCAAAATACTGAAAACACTTTTTTAGAACTGAAACATTTATAAAATCATTAGTTCCATTCACATATGGATTAAGAGTTGGTAAAACAATTAATCTTGATGAGTTAAATGGTATTGAAATTGTTGATTTAATTGAATGGTTGCTGCAATAGCAATAAATTAAAATGTGCGTTTTTGATGTTTAACGCACATTTTATTTTCGCAATTTTCTAAATGCCCTTAATGAATTCACTTATATACGACTTAAATTTTTCAATTTTATCATGTTGCTGATTAAAGAAAGGAAAGCCAATAATTTTATATTGGTCAGAAAGCAGTCCGCTAATATGATTTTTTTCTTCAATTTCCATTAAAAATTCTTCTTTTCATGGGTCTTTTTCAAGTATGTGCTGACCTTTTGGTTCAATGAAAGCTTGATATGTTGTTTCTTCATAAATTGTTTTTCTTTTAATGAATAATAAAAAGTCTGGCTCAAATCTTTGGCCTTTATCAAATGAATAGATAGCTAATTCAGGAATTCTTTCATTTCTTACAACATAGTACTCTAGGTCATTATTTTTGAGCATCGGTTCAATATCGCTTTTAAAGTGTTTGATAAATAATTTTTCTTCGCTTGTGCCATAATTATCATTAAACACATATCAATTTTCTTTTGATAAATCAAGTTGATAAGCATTATTAGTACAATTATTTTGTGAATCACCCTTACCACCATTATTATCAATAGTTTGGAGATTAATAATTTTATCTTTTAATACTTCGCTAAGCTGCTTAGCTACAAATTCTGTTGAACCCTCATATTGTGGTTTTAAATTTAAAATATGTGATGCAATGTTTGCTAAAGCGTTTTTAACGGCAAAAAATATTGTTTTAGCACTTAAATTGCCCGAATATGTGATACTTATATTTGAGTTACCAATAAATTCGTCAGAAGTTAAAAACTCTTTAGTTGATTTTAAATTACTAAATTTTTCTTTTAAAACATTAAAACTTAACTCATTATAACATTCGATAGCACCCAAAAGAATGTTATAACTAATGTCTTTTAGTTTGATATTTGTTACATTTACATTCAAATTATTGTTTGAATAATCATCACCAAATAAATTTGATATATAACCTGAATTTTTAACATCAGTATAATCATAAGTTTTGTTTCTAATGCTTGATTCTAGAGAGTCTGGTTTACTTTTAGGTATTCTTTTATTTGAATAAACAAAGGTTTTTTTATAAAATTCGCTAGATTTAAATTCATCTTTTAGTCTATATTCTATTTTATTTTGCACTTCAGGTTGTAAACCGCTAGCAATTAAGGCTCTATGCAGTTCTGAGATATATTGTGAGTCATTTTTGCTATGAAAATACATAGTTTCTAAAATTCGATTTTTGTTTTCGATATCTTGGTCATATTTTCTTTTGAATTTGTCATCTTCATCATTGGTTGCAAATGGGCAATATCTAGCTCCCCGACCAATAAGTTGTGCTTCTTTAATTGTATAAGACCCAATTTTGCCTTTTCCGGCTTGTCGCGTATCATATAAGCGCACTATATCAAATAAATTTAATACATCCCAGCCCTCATTTAACATATCAACTGAAAAAATAATTCTGATTGGATTATTGGTGTCTTCTAATGAATTAACTAACAATTGTTTTTCTTTATTATCGTCAGAAGCTCCATTCATAATTATTGAATTTTCAACAGTAAATGAATTTTTAATTGATTGCTCTAATAATTCAAGAGTATTATCTTTTTGTTTAAAGTAATTGATAGCTTCATTTAATTTTTCAATGTTAAATAGCTCTAAATTCAACAATTCATAACTTGTTAAAGTTTTTATTTTGTTAAAAAATTCTTCATAAAAACTTTTCGATTCATTAATTCTTTGCGACTTAAGCATAATTACAGGTTTAATATTAAGTTTTAAGTCTGAAAAAAGAAATTTTCGATATTCACTCATTACTAATGCTATTAGCGTTCTTTGTCATAAATCACCAGAAGTAGCAAAATTTTGAAAATCTTTTGTATAGCCACTTTCCCTAAAATTTACAAGCGGATAGTTAAAGACAATTTTATCCTTGTATTTTTCAAGAACATTGCTATCTTTTAAATCACAAGTTGCCGTGAATTCAAGCATTATATTATCTTTATTTCTATTAAATGCATTCATAACTGAGATTTCTCAGCTTTTTAATTCAGATTCTTGGTCTATTGTTTTTTTCTTAGTAAATGAATTAATGTGATGGCTTTCATCAGAAATAAATACAACTTTATTGTCTTCAAATTGGTCAAATGTTATTTTATTTTCCTTTGGCTGCATTAAATCTAAGTGCAACTTTTGCGTGGTAGTAAAGACTATTTCAATATCATCACTAAGTATATTATTGGTAAAATTATCAACTTTTTTGATTTTTATATTATTGCCTAAATATTGAATATTTTCGTCAAATAAATATTTGCTAGATAATGGATTAATAAAGTTTTCAATTGTTTTTTCAAGCACATTGGTTTGATTGACAAAAAACAAAAATTTCCGATAACCTTTTGTATATAAATAAAGAATAAGTCCTGCCATTATAACAGTTTTTCCACTCCCTGTTGCCATATGAAATAGTGAGTGAATTTGTTTATTATTTCTTAATTTACCATTTTCAAAATACAAAATAAAATTACTAAAAGCATCTTTTTGATACTCTCTTAAAATTATGTTTTTTGATAGTCCACTATTAATAATGTCGGGAAAATCAATACTTTTGCCATATTCTTTTAAAGTATTAATTTTTTCATATAAAAATTGTTCTTTCATATTATTTATCCCTATAAAATGAGTTGGTAAATGATTTATCAACTTCACTTATATTAAAATCTTCATCATCAATATCTGAGTAATTTACATATAGTTTATTTTTATCAACTAAACTAATAAGAGCTTTTTTCTTGTTGGTTAAATCTAAACTGTTGAATTCTTTTTCAGCATTTACTAATTCTTCATTTGATATATAAGGGACTATTCGATTATCTGAATATATTTTGGTTTTGATTTCATTGATATTTTTTTCTTTAGAATCTAGTATTTGGTTAATTAAAGTTTGAGAGTTTTCCAAAAGCTCACAATAAACAAATGAACCTCCACCTTGTCATTTTACTGATGTAGAGATGCCGCCTTGTTCGCCTTTGATTACTTTTTTCATTCTTTCAACAGTTATATCTTGAATATAATCCATTTGCTCAATTCCTATGTATCTGCGATTCATTTTGTGAGCAACTGCCGCTGTTGTTCCCGAACCTAAGAAAAAGTCAAGAACAATGTCGTTAGGTTTACTTGAAATTTCTATAATTCTATTAACCAAAAATTCAGATTTAGGATAAGTGAACAAATCTTTTTTAAAAATACTTTTTAAATGTTCTTTTGCTTTATCATTAATTATATTTTTATCAATTAAAAATGTATTTGTTTTTGTTCCTTTAATCATTCCATCTTTAATAATATAATCTTTAACATAAATATCATAAATACCCAATGAATTTTTTTTACAAATAAGTAAATTAGAATTATTCTCCACATTTTCCTTATTCCATCTCCATCTTCCTAATGTTCCATCTGTTTTAACTGGGAAAATTTCAATATAATTAGGATTATAATTTATCGTTATTTCGTTATTTTTTTCATCAAAATATATAGGGTAATACATATTGGGTCTATCTTCTTTTAATGATTCATTTCCTGATTTTCTTAATGATAGTAATCTATATTCATCATTTAAACTTTTATTTTCATCTGCTCCAAACTTATAAAAAACGCCATTATATTGAATTTTTGTATAAACAAGAATATATTCATGAGACCTAGCAATTGGATAGTTAGATTCTTGTCTTCCGCGCGGATTCATTAAAGGTATAATATTAGCGACAAAATTCTCCCTCCCAAAAATATCGTCCATCAACATCTTTAAATAAGCTTGTTCATTGTCATCACATTGCACAAAAATAACGCCATCATCTTTTAACAGCTTTTTCGCTAACTCTAGCCTATTTTTCATAAATACAAGTCAAGTTGAATGATTAAATGAGTCATTGTAGTTGAATGAATCATTCCCTGTATTATATGGTGGGTCAATATAAATGCACTTTACCTTGCCTTCATAGCGTTTAAGCAATGATGAAAGAGCAATTAAGTTATTGCCTTTAATTATTAAATTATCATTTTCATTAAGTGTGATATTTTCTTGAATACCATCTTTTGTATATCTTTTTGCATTAGTAAAAACTTTGGGAGCGAGCATTTTACTAATTTCTCCGCTGGCAATTACTTCATTATAAAGTATCTCGCGACGCTTTTGTTTGTCTTTTTCTTGCCCCCCCCCCTATTAAGCAATCTTTATATGGAAAATCTAAAACAACATCATTTGTTTTAGAAATGAAATTGCCATTATGTGTTAAACCGATTTTGTTTGAATATTTAGTATATGAATCTGGCAAGAATTCTTTTGATTCAATAAATCAAGCAAATTTTTGTTTATCAAAAACTAATGAATTTTCAACATTAACAAAGAATGTCTCTTTTACTTGTTGATTTGCAATTAATAAAGCCAATAAATCTTTATCCATGTTCATAACATCACTATAAACACTTGTTTTTAATAATTTACCATCTTCTGATATATACTTTTCGTTTGTTAAAAGTAATTTAGAAACTATTTCAAAAATGTTATTCTTCATAACTTGCTCCCTTTCTAATTTGTAAAAATGATATGTATATTTATTAATTAATTAAATGATAGCAAAATTTTATTTGCTTTCATCAGCGTAAGTTAGAAAAGCTAAAAAACATTAAAAATATGCTTTTAGAAAAATGTTTGCAGACAAAAAAACACTGAAACCAGCTATTAGATTCAAGGAATTTACTAACGCTTGAGAACAGAGGAAATTCGAAAATGTATTTTTCAATATTCAAGAAAAAAACAATGGCACATTTGATATTAAAAAATATATTTCGGTAGCAACCAATACTTTTAAGACAGATTTGAAAATTGATAATATCAAAACTATTGCAGGTTATAGCATATTTAGAGTTGGCGACATTGCATATGAAGGCCACACTAATAAAGAGTTTCCATTCGGCAGATTTGTACAAAATACTTTAAAAAATGGCATTATTTCTAATATTTTTACAGTTTTTAGACCTAAGATTGAATTTTCGTTGAATTTTTCAAAATATTGAGCAAATAGTAATAATGTAATGCTTGCGGCATTAAAAAGAAGTTCAAAATCAGGAATAATGATGAATTCTTTGGATATAGAAATAATTAATAAAGAGATTATTAAGCTGCCAGAACTCAAAGAACAAAAAAGAGTAGGTAGTTTATTATCAAATATCGACTCCCTAATCACCCTTCATCAGCGTAAGCATTATTATTGATTTTTTTCATTTTTTATACATAAAAAAGTATTTATTTATATGGGTGTAGAAAGGTAAAATGAAAAAATCAGAAATACTTTTATATAAATATTTGAACCTGTAAAATTTAAGTGTGTTATGCAAGCAAGCGTGCTTGCATTTTTTAATATCAAAAAGGATAAAAAAAGAACCCGAACTTCGGGTTCCAAAATTGCTTGCTAATATACAACAAAATTATAACCCAAAAATTCAAAAATAAAAATTTTAAATAAAAGGAGGTTAAATGAGCGCAATTGATAATATACAAATTGAAAACGAATATTTAAATTCATTAACCTCCGGAGAATTAAGAAATTTTTGATTTGAAGAAAAATTTAAAAAATTGTATAGAGAGAGAAAATATGCAAAATTAAATTTTCAAGGGTTAAAACTAATTTCAAATACAAAATTGAAATTATCACAAGAACTTGTTAAAGTTTTATTAGGTAAAAAAATTGCGGTTGAAATTCTAGCAATTTTAAAAGCACTAGGCGGAGTAAAAAAATGAATATCACTAACTAAACTTTTTAAGTACGGCTTAAAAAAATCTAGTGTTTATTCAGTTATAAAATTCCTAATCGAAAATGGACTAATTTTATACTGTAATCAAATGTTAAAATAGCGCCACGGGTTGTCGATTCTAGAAGCAAAAAAACATTAATAATTTCGGGCAAAAAATGCTGATTTATATTTTTGCTTTATGGCTTAAGTGTCGTTAAAATTTTTCGCATTTTAAATTGAAAAGCTAAGGCTGAAAAATTAGCGAAAAAAGACGCTATTTGTAATTACCATAATCGCTTGTATAAAAGAGAGTGTGGATGTGGCAAAAAAGTTATTATCCAGAACAAATATTTTGCAGGCGAGAATAGACATTTCATTTATTCTTGTTTTAAAAAACTAACCTACATTTTTGATAAAGAAATGAAAGATGTTTTTAAAACTGTTAAATCTTGAAAATGATTTGCTAATGGTAGAAATTATTACTTTGATGCTCGGGGCAAATTCTGCTTTGAATTTAAAAGTGAGAGATATCTTCTGTTAAATATTTTTTAGAGTTAATAAACTAAGCACTGCATCGAGGAATGAGGGTGCAAATAAATTAAGTGGTGTACCTTGATTCCTCGGTGCTAGTTATGAACTTAACCTAATAATTTACTTTAAGCAAGTAAATATTTTTGCTATTAAATTTTTGAAAAAAATGAAATTTAATAGTTGGTTGGAAATAGACTTAGTCCAGAATTAGCAACATAAATAAACTGTAGAGGAAACTAATATATGTATATAAAGAAAACTACCTTTAACTCTTATATTGAATGATAAATAATGCTTAATTTTAAATTTAAGTAAAGTATGGCAAAAATTTATTCTCATATCGAGTTTGCAAAGCGTGGTTTTTCAAAAAGAATAATGTCTGGACAAAAAGAACCGCACAATTTTGAATTTTATAAATCGGGCAAGCATTTGGATTACATAGCGAGAAAAAGTGCGGTATGGGTGCAAGATGACGCAATGGATAAAAATACCTTAAAAGCGGAATTTAAGCATAGTGGACTAAGTATGCAAGAGTGAATAAACTCGCGTACTGCAGAAAAAATGAAGAGCGAGAAAAGTGGAGTATATAAACTTTTTGGTAATGGTGAAGATATAGATATTAAAGAAGAAAAAGAATTATTATCAAATCTATCGAATAAACAAGTCGTTTGAGAAATGATTATTAACCCGGGCGACTTAGGAATAGAGAATTTTTTAGTAGATAAATTTGAATGAAATGATTTGCTGACTAAAAACTTGAAAAAACTTTTAAAAGCAAACAAATTGGATGCTGAAAATATAACGGGACACTGGGCTATGCACGCAAACACTGAATATCCGCATATCCATTTAAGTTTTTGAGAAACTAACCCACAAATATTAAATGCAAATGGCAAATTAACTTATAAAAGCAAGGGAGTATTTAATAAAAAAACCTTAGATAACTTTAATGAAGTAATGGCTAATGAAATTACGTTTAATAAGCAATATCAAGAACTAAATATTTTTAAATCTTCAATTTGAGAAAAAAGAAAGAATATTCGTCAATTGACACAAATTGCTTTTGAGTCAGATGAAAAACTGTTAAATGATGTGCTAAATATTAAAAACTCATTACTTGGCGCAAGAAATAAAACATATTCAAAAACATCGGATGACGTTAAAAAATCGATTTGAAATGTATTTGAATATGTACTAGAAAATAATCAAAAATTCAGAGAAGAATATTCTGAATATCAAAATGAAATCCAAAAACTAAAAGAAAAAGATTTAGGAACTCAATTTAACAATAGATTACAAAAAGAATTTATTGAAAAAGAAAGCAAAGAATTTGAAAGTCAAATTGGTAATGCAATTATTAAACTATGTATTGATGATGAAATTGATGAGCAATATGATTCACAAAATCTATTAGGTAATTATTCTGAATATAAATCAAGACAAAGCAATTATCAGTCCAAATCAGATGCAAGCATAAATAAGAAAATCGATTGACAGTGAATTATTAAAAAATGGGAGTGAGAAGCAAACGGAGTGCATTTTAAAAACAAAATAGAAGCAATAAAAAAATATCGCACAAATATAGTTGCTAAAAGGTAAAAAAATATGGATAAAAATTTAACAAAAACAATTGAGAGTGGAGTTTGAATTAATTTACATATTAAAGATATTAATTTAATCAAAAGCGATTTAGATAATATTAAAAATCAATTTATTAATCTGTGTAAAGTCAATAAATTTACTTATGAAAACCTAAACATAACAAAACTAAAATCAAAAGTTAATATCTCAATGAAAGTTGATGATGTTAAATATGCTTTACAGTTGGCTTTATTTTTAGAAAAGAGGCTAGCAAATAAAAAAATAGATATTCAACAATACGTTGTTCAGAAATGGGCTTTAAATGAAAAAACAAAGTAAATTATTTGTTTTAAGTAAATATGTTTTTTGTTTAGTGATATTGCCGCCATTTTTATTTATGGTGCTTGGATTATTAGGTCAATTATATTTTTACAAATTCACAATCTTAAAGAATTGATTTAATGGTTCACGAAATGCTTTAAATGATATTTTTGCTTTTTATAAAAGGGGAAATAATTATTGATTTGTTTTATTAATAATTGTTGTCTGTTTAATACTTTTAGCGGTATTTGAATATAAAAATATACTTGAAAAATTTTCTAAAAAAACTAAAGATGAATCAGCATTCTTGTGAAATGAAAACACAAAAGAGGGTTCAATTAAAAACTTAAAAAAAGAATTTGCAAATAATGATGAACCGGGATTTGCCATTGGTCATATTAAAAAGCACGGTACATTAGTTAATCATACTGATGCACATATGATTTTGTTAGGTATTGCGGGTTCAGGGAAAACTTGAAGAATTCTTTTCGAAAATATAAGACGCAACGCTTCATTAAGTAGTGCCAAAAAACCGCATATGGTTATAACCGATCCAAAAGGTGAATTATTAAAAGCAACAGGAACTATTTTAAAAGATAATGGATACAATATAAGGTTATTTGATTTTGATAATTCACATAATTCAGTAAGGTGAAATCCTCTTAAAAAAGTTTGAGATTGTTTGCATAAAGGCAGAGAATTAAATGATGAAGATTATTCAGATGCAATTGTCGCTATAAATGATATTGTAGAAAACTTGCCAAATGCACAAGAAAAAAATTCATATTGAGTAGCACAGGCAAAAAACTGTATTAAGGTTATTTTAAAATTTATGGCGTTTTATTCAACTGTTAACCCAGAATTTACCTTAGATTTCTTTACTATGAAAAATGCTTATAGTTTTACCTCAATCGATATGTTTGTAAATGGTGCTTGAAGAGAGGAAGTTAAAAAATATCAGTTAGTTAATAAATTTTGAAATGAACTTTTTACTGAAATTGATGGATTAGCAACCGTAGTTCAAGAAACATTATCTGGATATTTATCAAATGCACAAAACGCATTAATTCTATTTCAAACTAGCCCAGTTATTCAAAGTATTACATCACAAAATAATATTGACTTTATCGAAATGTTTAATAGCGAAAAACCGTTTGCGATATTTATTAAATTCCCAGATCATAAAAGAGCAAATTCATTTTTGATACCAATATTAATTTCTCAAATATATGAACAAGCAATAACAAAAGCAAATAGTAATGAAACTTTATCACTTGATAGAACGTTATTAATGATATTTGAAGAATTTGCTTCAATTGAAAAACTAAAAGATATTGGCGACTGAATGGCAATATCAAGGTCTAGAAAAATATTCTTTGCTTTATCGCTGCAAGACTATGCGCAATTAGATAAATACAATACGGGTGCTTCTGAAAATAAATTAATTAAATCACAAGCCCGTTTAACTGTATTTTTAGAAACTAACAACCAAGAAACACTTAAAGAGATAAGTGAAATGATTGGTGAAAATAAAGTAGAGAAAAAATCAACTACATCAAACGATAAAGGGACAAGTACAACGATAGCAGAGCAAAATGAACGTATTTTTAGTATTAGTGATTTGAAATTCAAATCTAAATTAGATGCTTTAGTTCTATCAGGTGGTTATAAACCGATTCTAATTAAGCCATTATTTGCATTTAATTATATGAATATTGATAAGTCATATATTCATAATGAACCAATTGGCAATGCTTCAAGTAAATATGTATTTGATTTTAAGAAAATGAAAAAAATTGCCCTTGGTGTAAATAATCAAATTGAAAAGCAGGAAGAGCAGAACTTAAAGGAAATTAATATACAACCAAAAAATGAAGATAAGTTGGCAAATAATGAAAATAATTCACTACAAAAATTCCGCCAAAAAACCAAACAGATTAGTTCGCAAAACCCAGAAGAAATTTATCAAAAAATTAATGATACATTTACAAAATGAAAATTGTCGCAAGAAGAAAGAGCGCAAGTAGCAAATATTATAAATACTGTGCCAAACAAAAAAGAACAAATACAAGAAATAGCAAAAATAATAAATAAGGAAAATGAATAATGAAAACGATAGTTTGAGATTTATTCAATAAATTTACTAAAAACCTCGATGCACAAAAACAATTATTAATTAGGCGACTCAGTGTGAATTGCATTAATAAGAATATTGATAAAAAGGAGTAAAAATGGCAGAACAAAAACACAATTAAATAAAAAAGCAGCGGAATATAACCAAAAACTAAAAGAAAAATATTTACAAGACTTAAAAGAAAGATATCAAAAATTAGGTCTAACAAAAGATAGCATTTTAATTTTTAACAAAAAATAAAAGAAAACACAAGTGCAAAAAGTAATAGACAAAAACTTGATGAACAAATCCAAAAACTTAATGAAGCAATCAAAAAAGCAAATAAAAACAAAAACCGAAGATAACTTATTTGCTAATCAAGATTCTGAGTTTAAAAAAGGAGAAGTAATGAACAAAATTTATACTTACGGAATTATTGAAGATACAATCAAACCACAAATATATTGAGAAGATTTTTGAAATAATGATTTCCACTATATAGCAGAGAAAGAAGATACTGATTGATATATTGACAATAAAGCCAAAATTGACAGTGAATATTTTGTATTTAAATTTGGCAAAATAAACAGTAGAGATTATTATTATGTATACAAAACTGAAAATAATGGTGTAGATATTCGCCAAGATAAATATGGGGATTATCAAACATATAGTGGCGTATATGCGCTTAAAAAAAGTGATTTTGATAATGATTTTGAACAAGCATACTCTTTTGCGAAACAGGAAATGAATTATTTAAATGAACTAAAAGATAGTTATTTTAATGAAATTCGATTTAGGGCTTATGAATATGATCAAGAAAAGCAGAAATATGTGGAAACTAAAGATTATTTTGAAAATAAATTAATTCAAGCGCACGATTTAGAAGAAATAATGCAAGAAAAAGATTTAACTTTAAAAGAAAAACTAATAAAGATCGCACGCGACGAAAACATATTAAATTGGAACAAACTAGATGAATATGATTTTTTACAAGATCCAAACAGCATTGTAATGAGTGAAAAAGCACTTTTAGAATTACCGCAAGAACTACATCCATTCATTGATAAAGGGCTGAGCGAGAGAGAAAAAGAGTTAAACCAAGAAGCAAAATCCGAAAAAGAACCATTAAATTCACAGGATTATTGGGTAGTTGAATTTAATGAGGCGTTCCCAGAGGGTGGGGTAAAAGATTATAAGGGAGAGGTTATTACACAAGAACTTGTTGATGAACTTAAAAAACTTGATGAAAGAATATGTAAATCAAAACCCGTGTGGGCAAAAGAAGAACAAGACGGAAAAATAACCTTACTTGAGATACCATATTTTAAATTCTATTTTGACCATATTGTAGATGGAGAGGTAATAGATCGTGGTTACAAAATACTTATAGGCGATGGAAATGAATTAAACAAGCACGATTTTCAGTTCTTATATGAGCAAGTAAATAAAGAATACATTACAGAAAATAACCAAGAAGCAAAATCCGAAAAAGAACCAGAACAACAAATCGAGCAACAAGTTAAAAAACAAGTTAAATGTTGCGTATGTAATGGTTGAAAGTTCTGGATTACAAATAGAGGAATTGCTTAGTGATTTGTCGGCATTTTTAAAGCAAATAATTGAGCAAAGCAAGATTAATAAAAAGTATTTACTGGCAAATGATAAGCAAAGCGAATTAGAAAAAGAAATTGATGAACTACTAAATGATGTAGCAAACTTACAAGGAGTTAATAGTAATAACTAATAAATAAAGGAAAAAATGAAGAGCGATAAACAAAAAACGTTTTATAGAATTCGGGGAAGGAAAGGTAAATATACTAAGCCCTTAGGAGCAACGAAAAATTGAGACGTGGCGGTTCAATGAGTTGTAGAAATAGCGGCAAAGAATAAATGGGATATAATAGAAATAGAAAGATGTAAAGTAATAAAAACTTTTAGGGTAAAAAATGAAAAAAATTAAATTGTTAAGTGTAGCACCATTAGCATTATTGCCATTATGTGCGACAAGTTGTAATATTTATCAATTGTTTGTTGATAAGCAAAACAGAGGGAAAGTTGGATCTGGTAAAAATGGAGCGATTATATTACCGGATGATGGAAGCAATCAAGGAAGCAGTGGGCAAAATAAACCCACTGAAGAAGTTGATAAAACAAAAGTATTTGAATATAATGGACTTAAATTTAAGTTAAATAAAGAAGATGATTTTGATAAAAATGAAGTGTTCTATGCTAATGATGTGTTAGAAAATGATTCACAAAAAATAAAAGAGAAAATCCCGAAAATTAAAGATTATTGAGTGGAAGAAATAGCAGTTCAAGGAGTACCTAATATAAGTTATATTTCGCGTTATATCAGAAATATTGATTTAATAAAACGCTATAAATTATCTGATAAAGAGCAAACAATAGCAAGTGAAGAGCAACTTAAAGTACTTGTTAAAAAACTTAAAGGAATATTAGAGGTTGAATCAGATGTAGAAGCAACTGAAAGAAACTCAAGCGATATTGCTTTTAAAATACTTAACAAAGAATATTTAAAAGTTTATTTAAATTATTATAAAACTAAATTATGGCTTGACTGAAAAACACTAGATAAACGTAATGCGGGGCATTTATTAGGAGAGAATTGACCCGAACATCAGTATGATTCATATTACCCTACATCACCACTTGAAAAAGATAAAAATAGACAATTAATTTTTATGGAAAATGGCATTTATTATAATGGATACAATTTGCGTTGAAAATTAGATAGAGAGTATTCAACTGAATCAACTTTTAGTGAAAAGAACAAAGATTTGCTTTTCTCAAAATTGTTTTATGAGCAAGATCCGGCTTTTAAGGTTGAGTATAGCAGAAACCCTAAAGAGGGAGAACCTGGTTCAAAATCAAATCCGATACCTAAATTAGGAATGGATTTCATCGATTACTTTATTATGGGTAATGCAAAGTCAGTGTTAATGCAAAGTGTGCAATATAACTTATTAAAAGCATATTTAAATTATTTAGATATGATGCTTAATGATGTTAAAGACGAAAGCAAAACCATTAAAGAACAACTAATTGCCAAATATGATGTGATTAGAAAGTATGGCGAAGCATTACTTGAATATCTTAAATTAGAGCATATTATGGGCTTAACGATTGATGAGCAATTATTTGTGTTCCCCGGCACTGATAAAGGCGATTTTAGAGATACTTATGTATGAGCATACAACCAATATGAGCAAGTAATTTTACCACTTACAAAATATCTTGAAAAAGCATCGCTAAATGAAGCACTAGATACCTTTTCGAATAGCAACCCGAATATCGAATACTATAAAGTTATATGAAAAAATATAGAACAAATAGATGGAATAAAAAGTCCTGCTTTAATGGATAAAAGTTATTCTGAATCTAAGTTAGATAGAGTACTAGATAAATTTAAACCTTATGGTTGAAAATATAAAAAATAGAATTAAAAATCCGCCACTTATTACTCCCTTAGGAGTAATTGGTGGCATTTTTTTTGGAGTTAAATGAGTAAAGAAACAAATTATTTAATAACCGCTTGTTTATTTCTGGGGGTTATTGGAATAATAAAACTTATATCATTATTAAAAAATTATCGTGATTGTTTTGCACGTGATATACAGATAAAAGAAAAAGCAAGAAATCAAAAACCAGAATGAAAAATTATCTTATCGACAACAATATTAAGCATATTTGGACTTTGAGTAATTATTAGTTTTTGATTAGTAAATTAGGAGGAAAAATGAATAAAGTATTACTAACTGGTCGCATTGCTAGCGACACATTAAAGGAACATAGAAAAGAAAATAGTTTATGAGTGAGATTTAACTTAGCGGTTATTGATCAAGGAATAAATAAAGTTAAATTTATTGATATTAATTTATTTAACAAGGTTGCCGAAAACTATTTGAAATACTGTAAAAAAGGAGATTTAATCGAAGTTATTGGCAAAATTGATACGTCATATTATATTGCCAAAGATACGCAGAAAAAGAAATATAAATTAGATGTAATTGGTCAACAAATAACCTTTTTGGCAAAAAGTCATAAACAAAAAGAAAATAAAGAAACAAGTGAAAACAATGAAACTCAAGAAAGTGAATATGTTTTCCCGATTGATAAAGAAGAATTAAATGTAAATATATTTGGAGAAGAAAATGAATAAATTTGCAAATTTTATGTTAGACACTAATGCTGGTGCAGAAAATATCAAATCGAATTTAGAATCGATTGCAAATACAGTACAACAATACATAAATATTATTTTAGGTGCATTTGCCGGCATATTAACTATTGTTATTATCATAATTACTGCAATTAGTTTTTTTAAAGCGGGAAAAACGGATAATGAAGAAGTTAGACAAACACAAATCAAAAGAATTAAGTGAGTTGGGATATTTCTTATAGCGGTAATTATATTATGAGCGCTTAGTCCATTATTAATGACTATGATTAGAAACTTTGCAGAAATTAAGGCGTCGTAATGGCTGGCTTTATCAGCGAAGTATATAATAAAATTGGATTTGGTGTTTTTAATATATTTTGATATTTAATAGTGGTATTACCACTTATATTAATTAAATCGATATTAATATGTTATCAATTAATAGCGATTAGTTTACCACAGTACTTATTATTCGGAATTGGCTTGTCAGAGGCATTTGAATTAAGCAAATTCCCCACATTATTTTTAAGGCTTTTAATAATATCGGTTGCTATATATATTGTGATATTAGCGGCAAGTTTAATTCGGCTTCATTTTTGAAAAGGGGATAATGAACCAAACCCCGTCAGTGTCGCATTAAAATATTCTGTATTAGCAACTGTATGAATTATAGGTATACCTTTAGTTTTATATGTATTTAACCTATTAATCGGTATTATGATTAATTTAATTACGGGTGCAGATAAGGAAGCATTAGATTATCAAATATTTATAAATCTATATGATCCTACAAGATTAAAAGGTATTAGTCTTAAAGATTGACAATACATTTATGAAAATAATTACTTTTTAAAATTCGAACAATACAAGCAACTTGAAGATGGAAGAGCGGTTGAGTTAATTTTTCTAGGATCACTATTAAGTGTGAGTACATTAGTACCGCTTGTTATGGGTATGCTAGTTGTTGTGCAAAAAGTATTTCAACAATTTTTCTTATTTATCATTGCGCCATTCGTTGCGCCAACTGCTATGGCAGATGATGGAAAAAGATTAAGACAATGAGGGCAAATGTATTTTGCCAAAGGCTTTTCAATTTTAGGCTTTTTAGTATCTATTCAAGTTTTAGGAGCATTTATTTTACAAACTTTTAAATGAGTAAATTCTCCAGATTTAAAAGACTTGCATATTATGGTTAGATACTTATTAATTTTAGGAGTAATCGTTGGTGGTGCTGTTGCTTCAACAAGTATATCTAGTGAAGTTGCTGCATTTATTGGCGAAAGTGCTTCAATAAAAGAAAGTATTTCTGAAACAAAAGGAATGATGGCAGGTGCAATGGCACTTGGCGGTGGTGTGTTTGCCGCGGCAAAAGGAGTTGGCAAATTAATGAAAAGTGGTGGCGGTGCATTAGCAAAAGTGGGTGCTGCCGTTAAAGGTGGAAAAAGAGGAGTACAAGCATTAAACGCTAAGCGTGATCTAAAAGCAAAACTTAAAAAAGGCGATATAGATAAAGAAGAATTCAAATTAGCAAAACAAGGCTTGGACGCAAAAGTTGCAGAAAGACGTGAAGGTGTGCTAGCCGCTAAAAAAGCAGATAGAGAGGACTTGAAAAACCTTAAAACACAATACAAACAAGGAGAAATTAGCAAAGAAGAATACAAAGAAGCAAGAAAAGATTTATCACTTGATACAGAACAACTAACTAAAAAAGAAAATGCATTGGCTAAACAGGAGGCAAAACTATTGAAAAAAGGTAATAAAGAAGAAGCAAAAGCAATTGCTGAAAGAAGACAAAAAATTGGTAGTTTGATTGACAAAAAAATCGAAAGATCTAGTGGGGATAGTTTATCTCTAAGTAAAGAACAAAAATCATTACTTGAAAATGCAAAACGTACAACTAAAAAAGATGCAACTAATCAGGCGATTATTGATACTTGAAGAACAGTAAAAAAAGGTAAAGATTTATAATGCTACAACCTAAGAACATTAAAAAAACTCGTAGCAGAGTATTTAAAAACTATACTTGACTAGACTTTTTTGTTTTATTAATAAATGTAATATTATCTTTTCTAATTTTATATGCTTTTTTACCCCAAAATTTCAATGTATTCATTAGATTTTTAGTGTGAGTGGTATTATTCTTGATTTTATCAACATCGCTTATTAAAGTGCCTAAATATGACGTTAGGTTATATGTTTTAGCGGGTTGAATGATTAGATATTGATTTAAAGTAAAAAAATATGGTAAAGGAACTAAAAATAAAGTTGATTTATTAGTACCTTATCATTCAATAATTGACAGAAAATATGTTAAAACAAAATTTTTAAAAGGTGGAGTTAAATATTTTTCGGTAATTAAATTCAAGGGAAGAGTACCTTGAAATGAAGCAGAATTTGATAAGGAAGCATTTTTATCAAAATTTGTAAATGTTTTAGATTCGATTAGTTCGCAAATATCAATTGTTAGATATAAAGAATTAGTTGATTACAAAAAGAATTTCATTAGTTTAAAAGAAAACTTAAACAAAAAATTAGACCAGTTAGAACAAAACAACGAGTCTGAGGAAGTAGTTGAAAATTTTGTTAAATTATATGAAGAAAAATATGAAGATTTTGATTTATTAGATAGCGATGTGTTATTGGATAATTACTATATTGTCGTATATGATAGAAAACTAAATGAATTAAGCAAAACAATTGAAAGTGTTTATACTACCTTAAATTCAATGGATGTTGAACCAGATATTGTACAGGGTAAAAGTTTGATTAATTTTCTATCTAAACAATTTGGTTCAAAAGTAAATGAAGAGTTAATCGAAAAATACTTTGAACAACAAGAAAGCCCATTTTATAAAAATAAAAATAATGATGTAGTTGAAAAACAAGATTTAATAATGTTAATTAAAACTTGATTTAAAGAAAGATTTAGTAAAAAGCAAAAGAAAAATGACAAACAAGTTAAAGTTGAAAATACCGGAATTAAATTGTCAGATTTATTTGTCTTTGAAAGTGTAGTATTTAAGCCTCATTATTTTAAAATTGATGATAAATATTATTCAGTGCAAACTGTATCTGAATTACCATTAAGACTTGAAGATGGTTGAACATATAATTTATTAAATAATAATAATAAAATTATTTGAAACTTAGGTGTAATCGCTGATGATTCAGTAGGAGATATTCTAGATAAGGGTTCAAGAACAACAAAAGATAATTCACATATGATTAAATCTGCATTTAGCCAAAAAGGTAATAATATTCAACTTGAAGCCATAGAATATTTAGAAAATCAAATCCAAATCGACAAAAACAACTTATTTGATTCTCATTTTATGATTTTAAATGAAGCAAATAGTATTCAAGAATTAAGAAAAATTGAATCTAAAAATTTTTCGGATGCACGCAGAGCGAAGATTTTTATTAAATCATTGCCATTCAGACAATTTGAAGCATTTGCTCAATCATTATTCATTACTACAAACAACTTAAAAGAACCTTTGCAAATGTCATCATATAACTGTGCTTATGGTTGAGGTTTTGAAAACGAATATCAAAATGATGGGAATATTTGTTTTTTAGGAACAACAATTAATACTGCTGAACCAGTAATAGTTGATAGATTTTATAAAAAGAATTCTAGACGTACTAATTACAATTGAATTACTTTAGGTTCAAGTGGTAAGGGTAAAAGTACCTCTAAATCTAAATCGATTGTTGAAGCATTAATGGAAAATCATAATGTATATGTAATTGATATCGAAAACGAATATAAATATTTGGCAAAAAAATTTGGTGGAACAATATTTAACTTAGGAACAGATTCTGGAACTAGTTTAAACCCATTAGAAGTTAGAGTTCAAATATGAGAAGAAAATGAATCTGATAATTTAGATGAATTTAATATTTATAAAATTATTAAAAAACACAATGAATGATTAGAAGATTTTTTCAAACTTGTGAGTGATAATTTTACTAATGAACACATTATGATAATTATGACTGCTGTTCGTCATTTATATCAAAAACGCGGAGTATATGATGTAAAAAATCTTGATGAATTAAGCAATTTAGATTTCCCAATAATTAGCGATTTAATAACAGAACTAGAAAATTACCAATATGCAGATGCTTATGAAAAAGCCAGAAAACAAGATTTAGTGGCAAGAGTGCTTGATATATTCAAATATTTATTCCAATATAATGGTAAATTTGAACGCTTATATAATGCTAAAACTAATATTAATTTAGATAGTGATTTTATTATCTTTAATACAAAAGAATTAATGGCGTTAGGTAAAGATGATAACTCAGTAGGAGTTTATGTGTTATTAAGTTTAATTCAAAACTTGGTATACCAAAACATAATTAAAGACCCTACAAAGCACACAATTGCCTTTATTGATGAAATACACCAATATGTAAATGTAAGTAGACCAATTATGCTTGATTTTATCTGGAAGTTAACAAAAACTGGGCGTAAGTACTTATTATCATTAGATTTAACTACCCAAAGTCCCTCGGACTTGTTAGTATCACCAAAAGCAGAATCAATTGTTCAAAACTGCCAGTATTCTACATTTTTTGGACTTAAAAATAGAGATCTTATCGCGGTAAAACAGATGTATGAATTTAGCGGGGGACTTAATGATTCGGCAACGTCATTTTTAAGTGATGGAGAAATTGGAAACAATATTATCTCATTACACTTAAATTCAAAAATAAAAATTGATGCTTGATATAACAATTATGAAAAATCATTGTTCTTTAAGCAAGGAGACTTTAAAAAAATAGATAGATAACGTGCGCACGCGCGCGTATATTAATACGCACAATGTGCGTGCGTGCGAGATTGAGAGAAAATATGGCAAGAAAACAAACAGAAAAAAATATGGATGCAAAAACAAAAAATAGCAAAGAGTACGCGGAGAATGGAGTTCGTGTTGTATTCAGACTTTATGACCAAAACGAAATTTTAAGATTTAAAAAATGGCAAAGGGAGTTAGCGAGCCAAAATAAAAGTGTATCGCAAGAATTATCAATTATTCTAATGAATTACTTAAACCAACTGGATAAAAAACTTGTAATGCGTGATCTTAAAGAAGATATGTTTTATGCTTTTAGAAAAGCCTTGTATGCTTCTATGTATCCATTTACAAATACATTAAAAACAACCGTTGAAAAATATGAAGTAGAAACAATTTTGGCAAATCAAAAAATAGATATTTTGCTAAATATTTTGGCAAATAACAAAATTGAATTTAATGAGCAATTATTAAATAGACCGGATGATAAATTATTAAATGAATCAATCTATTTTCAACAAATGAGAAATGTGTTTAATAAACAATTAGAAAAAGAAATAGAAGCAGAACAGAAAAAAGCACTAGAAGTTGCTAAATCATTTGAAAAGTATACTAATTATGAATTTGATGGCAGAATGGATTCAAATATAAAAAATAATGAAGAAGAAATATTTTAAATTACTGACAATTTTACCGACTATTTGTTATGCTCCAATTGCAATATCGGGCAAAAATCATTTTTTATCAAATGAATATTTACCTTCTATTCGACAAACTACGCCAATAGAACCTAAGGTATGAAAAGCTAAATTCCGCCGGAATGAAGAAAAAATTTTAAGTATGACAAACAATACAACGCTGAACTTGATTTTAAATATGCTAAATGAAATGGGCTAACTGCATTAAATGGTTTTCGTAGTTATAAAGAGAAATATAAAACAGGAGCAAAATATAAATTAGAATTACCAAACAATCACGTAAAACAATTATCATTTAGTCCGCTCTCGCAAGGGGTTTTGATTGATGGTTGAGGCAATAGCGGTGGACACTGACATCACGAGTGGTCATATAAAGGTTATGAATTATCGGGTGATTTTAATGAACGTGAAGCAGAGGCGCTTTTAGGAAGTCAAAAATGACAACAAATTAAAAGTGAACAAGGTTTTGTTGAAATCCAAAGTGTTGTAATTAGTTTTGTAAATCCCGATATTTACTATACTACAAAAGAAAGTGGTGATAGTTATGGCGATAATTATTCATTTACAGAACCCGAAATACCAAAAGACTGATGAAAATATAGCACACTTAGGATAAAAATTAAGGGTAAGGGAGTTGAGGCTCGGGAGTTGCCCGAATACAACAATTGGTGGTATGAAGTTCAAAACATAGTGCGTGATGAAATATGAATTGAAAGTGATACTGGTGGAAATTTAACTACTCCGATTAAAAATGGAACAACACAAGAAAGTAATCAATCCAAACTAGAAGCAGAAATTAGAAAGATTAATGAAGAAATTCAAAGAACAAATCCTCGCAATCCATTAAGAATAAAATATCGATTTGATAGTGATAGTTTTTTAAGAAATAGCGTTGATATACTGGTTATTGATACTTCAGTTGATGGTTTTCAAGGTTCGAAAACTACAAAATATGGTGTAAAAGTAAAATATAGTCTATCGGATTATGCACAAAAACAAGAAATTAATGATAGATTAATAATTAATTTAGGTAAGTATTTAGATTATGAAAATTATTCGACAAAACTTGTTGATGATAAATTAACGCAGGTAGAAAACGACAAGAAAATTGGTCTTAATGCTACTGGCAAATATTGGTATGGTGGCAAATGAAAAGCGCATACCCCTTTAAGCATTTCATTTAATACAACATTAGATGAAAACGAGGTTTTATATGTTAATGGTAAAAAAGTTGATGTTTTAGACCAACTATTTTTTAAAATGCTAACAGATAATCGAAAAGATGCAAATGATACTGAAAGAGTATTAAATTTTGACATAAGTGCAGATACTGCCAAAACTGAAGAAAACTCACACAGTAAAAATGAATACAAAATAAAAATTGTTCGATATCGTAAGGATACGCCACATATAGACAAAAATAAAGAATTGACATATGAAAAAATAATCATTATCGATTCTAAATCGCTTAAAATGGACTTTAAGTGATATGCTTGAGATCCAGAAAATAATGAGCATCAAAAATTATTAATCGAAAAATATATAAAAAATGAAAGAGGGGAATACAAGAAAGATAAAGACGGAAATTATATAAATAACCCACTTTATGACCCTACAATTGATCCGCATACCGGAACTAAAAAGCAACTTGTTTGATTTGATTTAAATGCATTTAATGGGGTAAAAAGTATTTTTACGGAGGGAGAAGACTTAAATTTTCCAGATGTTGTTGGTGGCGGTTCAACTTATGGTATTATGAGTTCTGACTTTTATGACTATTACAAACAAACTCAATTACCAGCATATTCTAGAGCATTATTTAGCCCCGATTATGGACAAAGCACTGATAAATGAGGATTTATAGCAGAAGCAGTAGTTCTTGGTAAAGGGGGGCTTAAAGAATTAATAGGCAAAGCAGAAAATTTTACTGTTTTACCGCTTAAAAAAGTAAAAGATGAAAAAACTGGTAAATATTTACTTAAATATGAACTCGCAGGCGGTATTATTCCCGCTGAAAGAGAATTAAACACAGACACTACTGAAACAGACTACTTTTCTACTTCTGGAATTTGACTTTTTCACTCTAAATCAAAAGAGGGAATTACTAATTTTAAACTTGTTCTTATTCAAGAACCCGGAGCAAGCACAAATGATATAAATAACCCTCCTAATTCATATTTCACGGATAATGTTGTATTAGATAGCGGACAGATTGAACCACTTTGAAAAACTAAAAGGGGAATTGCATTCTTTAACTATTTAACGTCAGTTGGCATTAGTGAAGCAGAAATACTAAAAATGAATTATGAAGATGTAATGGAACATTACAAGCAATATATTGAAAAACTTTATTATAAATATACTTTTAATACGTATATTACAATTGACCCGATTATTAAACCCATAACAGATGATAAATATACAGTTGACGAATTTTTAGAAAAATTCAAAGATACAAAAGTTGCTGAAACTGAATTATTAGGAGAATTTAATAATAAAGATAAAGTTAATATTGAAAAAGTTGAATTAGCACAGGATAATTCGGGCGTTAATATTACATTTAAATTAAATTCATATGAAGATATTTACCAACTAAGACAAAACAAAGTATTTTTAAAGGTTAAATTTAAAGATATAAAACAAGTAGATAAAAAGATTATTAATTTAAAACTTAATAGACAGTATTTTATAGATACTGCGGCAAATAATTTTATAGATGATTTTGTTAATGCTATTTATAAAAACAAAGAACAATGATTTAATGATTTAAGTGAGCAAGATTTACAAGCATTATCATTTAGTGTTGAATTTAATAGTTTTATTAAATTACTAACTATTAAAGTTGATTTAAAAAACAGTATAGATAATAATGTAATAATAGTGCCAAATAAAACCTTTTCAATACCGCTAATTACATTTAAAGCAAATGGTATAGAAGAATTTGAAAAACCAAATAAAGACTCAGAAAAAACAAAACCAAGCACCCATAAAAATATTTTTGAGAATGTTGAATTTAAAACAATCGAATTAAATGGCTTAGATAATATTGAAGAAATTAAAAAATTTATTATTAATGATATTAGCAAGCAATTAAAAAATCTTAAATATAACGAAGACTATGAAATAAGAAATCTTAATTCAATTGCGCAAGAATTATCTGTACCACAAATTAAACCAACAAATCCTAATCATATACACAATGCTTTATTAAATATAGTTGCTAAAAAAGCAAGTGGAGTTAAATATGCTAAGGTTAATAATGTAGTAGATAATATTTTTGTAAAAAATATTGATTTAAAAGAAATTAAAATTCCAGACCATAATTTTGTAGGTTCAAAGGTAGAGCATTTAAAATCAATTATTGAAAATTATGCTCAAAGCGAACTTGAAAAGCATAATTTAATTCTTAATAAAGATGTAAAAATTGCTAATTTAGATAATGCAATAAGAAATTTAGCAAAAGGTAAGGGATACAAACATACAATAATTATTAAACCAATAAACAGAAAAATTACTGGACTAACTAGTTATCAAGCAACTAATAATGCAAAAGAAGTTAGAGATAAAGACAATAATTTATATTTACTAGATTTAAGCGCTTTAGAAACAACAACGCTTAGTTATAAGGAAAATATATTATCTAATTTAAGGCAATATATAATTAATGATATTGACAAGTATTTAAATGACAAATACGAACTTAAATATGGAGTTGATTACACTGTCGATATTAACAAATTGAACGAAACACTAAAAAGTTTACCTATTATAAAAGACGAAAAAAGGTTGTTTTTTGTCAGAATTAATCCAGTTAATAATGTAAGTAAAAACTTTAATGAGTTTAAAGTTGAAAATACATTTACAAAGCAAGTTATAAACGATTTAGATGAAGTAAGTGTGCAAACTCCAAAAGATAAACAAAAAGCAGAAGAACTAAAAGCAAGAAATAAAAAGATATTAATTGGAGTATTAGCACCATTAGCAATTATTACAATTGCTATTGGTATAACTGCTGCTTGATGAATTAAAGTAAGACACTTTGACAAAAAAATTAAATAGTTATTCTGTGAAAATGTGCCGTTAATTTCGGCATTTTTTTATTTTTCTGTATAATATTAAATATATTTAATATTATAAGCGAGATCCTATTATGCAATTTGATAAATTTACGCCATATATGCCAAAACATAGTATGCTTTTCAATGTTTATGGACAACCAATTAAAGAACATCCAATTGTTATTTGATATAACGGCAATGATGGGATGTATTATTTTGTTAAAGCACGAAGTGCTAATATATACGAATCAAAAAAAGTCAGATTTCCTACAGAAATTCTTATTCCAGCAGATGCAACTGCTTCGTATTCATTATTTAAAAGTGATAGTCTTGTAGATTGTTCACAAATTTTTAGAATGGATGAAAAAGAATTTAAAATCGCTTATGGAAAAGATAATTTTCCAAGAGTAGATAAACTACCTTTCAATTATGCAATGCAAATAATCACTGAGATTGAGAAGAACTTTAAAAATGATCATATCTCCTTAATGAATGTAAGTATTACAGGATACAACGATAAACAAAAACCTATTATCGAACCAGAATTATTGTATGCAAGCAAAGCAAGTTTTGAGCAAGAACAAGGATGATGAGAAAATCTATTTGATAATAATGAAACTGAAACAATTAGAAAAGCCAATGCTTTTGTTGTTAGTTATCATCGAACAAACCGCACAAGAGTTGAACTAAATCCAGTTGATGCTGGAATAGATATAGCAAAAGAACAATTAAAGGTTGATAGGATTTACACCCCCATTTATCATTATCTATATGATAATAAACTATTAGATAAAGGTTATAATGTCGTTGAAATTATCGATTTAGTTAAAAGAGATATTCTCAACACAGAAGAATTTAAAGGTTATAGAGTATCAGATGGAACTATATGGAGTAGTCTTACTCTTCCTTGAGGTAAAAGAAGAACAAGTTTAAATTTTTATGATGAATTTCGCATCAATTCAGACAAATTAACTAAAATTCAACAAGACCATTTTTTCTTTAATGTAAAAGATAATGAAATTTTAGAATTCAAAAATGCTTATGAAAATGAATCATTAACTGAATGAATTGATAAAAGTGTTTTTAGCAATGAGTTTAAAGATTTTAGTAAAGAAATATTCGGCAATTCTGGTTGACCAATGGAAGAGATATCTACTTGATTTATTAAAGAAAGATATTGTGTTGAAAACACTTCAATCATTGATGAAGAATTAAAGTCCAGAAACCTTTTAAATCAAAATTCGCAAGAACCCGAAAAAGAACGAAATCACCAAATCCAAAAACGCAGAACAATGCATATGTAATGTATATTAAAGCATAGTTGTACTATGTTTTTTTTATAATTTTTATGCTATGGATTTTCATATTAATATATTTAACAATGACTTATATTTAAGTAATTTTTATGCTAAAAAAGCACAAGAATTAAATGAGATTGAACAAGAATTTAGAACAAAAAATCGTTTTATATTACACCCAGAATGAAAAATTTCTAAAAGAAAATCCAAGTGTTGAATAACGCTTGGAGGTATTTTTAAACTAAATTATACGATGTATGAATATATCGATGCAAGGGGCAAAAAACGTCGAATAACGCATTATCACGACGATATTATTAAGCGTTTAAAATGTTCAAAATATGATTTTGATTTAATAAAATTCTGTATTATAAGTGATTTAAATAATCAAAAATTACCTAATGAATTAGTTAGTTTAAAACCATCTAAACAGTTGCTATATGAGATGAAAAAACGCTTTAAAATATCGCAGCAAATTTTTGAAAAAAATGACAAAAAATATAACGAAAATACGTCGGTATTTAAGCAAAAAAATTACAAGAAAATTCATATCGAAGTTGACGATTTTTACACTAGATTTCAAGGTTCAAAATACCGCCCAAAAATGCGAATTAGAGAGGTAATATTACATCAAAATTTTATAGGTAAAAACGCTAAAAAAGACACTAAAAAAGCAAGTGCAATTTGCTACTTTTTTACTAAAAATATTAGTGAAAAAACATTAGAAAATGACTCTATTTTTACTAAAAAATTCATAAATAATGAGTTAAAAAAATTAGAAATTAAAAGGAAAAAAGTAGTTTTAAAAGGTGATGGAGCAAGGTGAATGAGCCTTTTTGCTAGTGATATTAAGGTTAAATATAGCCTTGATTATTTTCATTTATTTAGAAAAATTAATGAAACATTTGGATATAAAAAGTTCAATTCAAAGAACCATAAAATGCTATATAAAAACTGATTTAGTAAGGTATACGGAGCGCGTTGAGTTGATTTATTTAGTGCAATTTTTGAAAAAAATTTTAACCTAAAATATGAAGATTTTATGAAATTAAAAGCCACTTTTTTACTTGAAGCGAAAGAAAAAAATATAGAAAAATCTTTTATAAAACAAGCAAGAATACTCTTTAAATACATTAATAATCACTGTAAAAATATATGAAATAACGAGGGAAATTTAATCATTGAAAAAAGTTATACTGAGCATTTTGTCTATAACTTTTTTAAGAAATTTATCAAAAAGCAAGGTTCATTATTTTCGAGAAATAGCATAAAAATGAAAGTAATTTATCATAATTTACTTAAAAATGCAGCAACATTTTTTATAGAATCAGATGAAAAAAATTTAGGATAATTTTTAGTAAATAATCGTAAAAAATAGGTATAGTGCCAATTTTGTGCCAGCATTATTGCCAAATTTTGAATATTATATATTACTACGTAATATAAAAACTTAATGTTGCCGTCTTTGTTGCCAATTTTGTGCCAAATTTTAAATTTGGTGACATTTTGGCACTAAATTTGTGCCAAATTTTTAAAGGTTCTTATTACAAAGTAATAAGCAAGATAAACTGGCGCTACGGTTAGTAGCTCTTTGTTGCCAGTCTTATCTTGCCTTTAAAGGTGTGCGCGCGCACGTAAAGGAGAAAAAAATTTTGGCAACGTAAAAAAATATCCAAAAATAGCGTATAACATTTACGATATTAAATTGCTTTGCAAGCAACACGCCCGAATTTTACTCATTCTTTTTTTATAAAAATCGCTAGATTTAAATTCATCTTTTAGTCTATATTCTATTTTATTTTGCACCTCAGGTTGCAAACCGCTAGCAATTAAGGCTCTATGCAGTTCTGAGATATATTGTGAGTCATTTTTGCTATGAAAATACATAGTTTCTAAAATTCGATTTTTGTTTTCGATATCTTGGTCATATTTTCTTTTGAATTTGTCATCTTCATCATTGGTTGCAAATGGGCAATATCTAGCTCCCCGACCAATAAGTTGTGCTTCTTTAATTGTATAAGACCCAATTTTGCCTTTTCCGGCTTGTCGCGTATCATATAAGCGCACTATATCAAATAAATTTAATACATCCCAGCCCTCATTTAACATATCAACTGAAAAAATAATTCTGATTGGATTATTGGTGTCTTCTAATGAATTAACTAACAATTGTTTTTCTTTATTATCGTCAGAAGCTCCATTCATAATTATTGAATTTTCAACAGTAAATGAATTTTTAATTGATTGCTCTAATAATTCAAGAGTATTATCTTTTTGTTTAAAGTAATTGATAGCTTCATTTAATTTTTCAATGTTAAATAGCTCTAAATTCAACAATTCATAACTTGTTAAAGTTTTTATTTTGTTAAAAAATTCTTCATAAAAACTTTTCGATTCATTAATTCTTTGCGACTTAAGCATAATTACAGGTTTAATATTAAGTTTTAAGTCTGAAAAAAGAAATTTTCGATATTCACTCATTACTAATGCTATTAGCGTTCTTTGTCATAAATCACCAGAAGTAGCAAAATTTTGAAAATCTTTTGTATAGCCACTTTCCCTAAAATTTACAAGCGGATAGTTAAAGACAATTTTATCCTTGTATTTTTCAAGAACATTGCTATCTTTTAAATCACAAGTTGCCGTGAATTCAAGCATTATATTATCTTTATTTCTATTAAATGCATTCATAACTGAGATTTCTCAGCTTTTTAATTCAGATTCTTGGTCTATTGTTTTTTTCTTAGTAAATGAATTAATGTGATGGCTTTCATCAGAAATAAATACAACTTTATTGTCTTCAAATTGGTCAAATGTTATTTTATTTTCCTTTGGCTGCATTAAATCTAAGTGCAACTTTTGCGTGGTAGTAAAGACTATTTCAATATCATCACTAAGTATATTATTGGTAAAATTATCAACTTTTTTGATTTTTATATTATTGCCTAAATATTGAATATTTTCGTCAAATAAATATTTGCTAGATAATGGATTAATAAAGTTTTCAATTGTTTTTTCAAGCACATTGGTTTGATTGACAAAAAACAAAAATTTCCGATAACCTTTTGTATATAAATAAAGAATAAGTCCTGCCATTATAACAGTTTTTCCACTCCCTGTTGCCATATGAAATAGTGAGTGAATTTGTTTATTATTTCTTAATTTACCATTTTCAAAATACAAAATAAAATTACTAAAAGCATCTTTTTGATACTCTCTTAAAATTATGTTTTTTGATAGTCCACTATTAATAATGTCGGGAAAATCAATACTTTTGCCATATTCTTTTAAAGTATTAATTTTTTCATATAAAAATTGTTCTTTCATATTATTTATCCCTATAAAATGAGTTGGTAAATGATTTATCAACTTCACTTATATTAAAATCTTCATCATCTATATCTGAGTAATTTACATATAGTTTATTTTTATCAACTAAACTAATAAGAGCTTTTTTCTTGTTGGTTAAATCTAAACTGTTGAATTCTTTTTCAGCATTTACTAATTCTTCATTTGATATATAAGGGACTATTCGATTATCTGAATATATTTTGGTTTTGATTTCATTGATATTTTTTTCTTTAGAATCTAGTATTTGGTTAATTAAAGTTTGAGAGTTTTCCAAAAGCTCACAATAAACAAATGAACCTCCACCTTGTCATTTTACTGATGTAGAGATGCCGCCTTGTTCGCCTTTGATTACTTTTTTCATTCTTTCAACAGTTATATCTTGAATATAATCCATTTGCTCAATTCCTATGTATCTGCGATTCATTTTGTGAGCAACTGCCGCTGTTGTTCCCGAACCTAAGAAAAAGTCAAGAACAATGTCGTTTTCTTGTGTAGAAGATTTAATAATCTCTTCTAAAAGATTCTCGGATTTAGGATTATCGAAGACCTTAGATTTAAACATATTATTTAAATGAGTCGTCCCTGAAGTATTGGAAATATTTAAAACACTTTTAATTGGCAATGTATTAGCTTTTAAAATATATTTTTCCCCTTTTTCTTCAATAATATCTTCAAACGATACAAATTCCTTTTTTATAATATTTTGATTGTTCTTTATTAAAACTTCATCATTATTCCATAATTCTTTAAAATTATTTATTCCCCAAGTCCAATGCCCTAAAACATTACCTGTTCTTTTTGGAGGTCTTATGATTTTATAGCCTAAAGATAATAGATATTCATCATTTTTATAAATTTCTTCTTCAGTAGAATTTTTGCATAAATTTTCTACACTGTAATCCATTAGTGCAATAGCATGTATTATTTTATTATCTTTTTTAAATACTTTAAAATCGTTATAACCAAGATTATTTCTGTCTAATAGTCTATTGTTATTGCCTGTTATCCCGTTTCCCGTTCCTTCATAGTAGTACACAGTATAACCAAGATTATTTCTGTCTAATAGTCTATTGTTATTGCCTGTTATCCCGTTTCCCGTTCCTTCATAGTAGTACACAGTATAACCAAGATTATTTCTGTCTAATAGTCTATCGTGGCCAGAAGAAGCACCTGTATCTCTTCCTAAATAATATTTATCTTCAAAAACTTCTTTTTTAACATAGTTTATGTATGTTAAAAGTAAATCATGATATTGTTTAACATAACACAAAATATATTCATGATTTTTTTGTATGGTTTTGCTGTCATTTTGGGTATTGCCTTTTAATTGAATGATTGTTCCGTATAAATTCTCCCTCCCAAAAATATCGTCCATCAACACCTTTAAATAAGCTTGTTCATTGTCATCACATTGCACAAAAATAACGCCGTCATCTTTTAACAGCTTTTTCGCTAACTCTAGTCTATTTTTCATAAACACAAGTCAAGTTGAATGATTAAATGAGTCATTGTAGTTGAATGAATCATTCCCTGTATTATATGGTGGGTCAATATAAATGCACTTTACCTTGCCTTCATAGCGTTTAAGCAATGATGAAAGAGCAATTAAGTTATTGCCTTTAATTATTAAATTATCATTTTCATTAAGTGTGATATTTTCTTGAATACCATCTTTTGTATATCTTTTTGCATTAGTAAAAACTTTGGGAGCGAGCATTTTACTAATTTCTCCGCTGGCAATTACTTCATTATAAAGTATCTCGCGACGCTTTTGTTTGTCTTTTTCTTGCCCTCCCCCTATTAAGCAATCTTTATATGGAAAATCTAAAACAACATCATTTGTTTTAGAAATGAAATTGCCATTATGTGTTAAACCGATTTTGTTTGAATATTTAGTATATGAATCTGGCAAGAATTCTTTTGATTCAATAAATCAAGCAAATTTTTGTTTATCAAAAACTAATGAATTTTCAACATTAACAAAGAATGTCTCTTTTACTTGTTGATTTGCAATTAATAAAGCCAATAAATCTTTATCCATGTTCATAACATCACTATAAACACTTGTTTTTAATAATTTACCATCTTCTGATATATACTTTTCGTTTGTTAAAAGTAATTTAGAAACTATTTCAAAAATGTTATTCTTCATAACTTGCTCCCTTTCTAATTTGTAAAAATGATATGTATATTTATTAATTAATTAAATGATAGCAAAATTTTATTTGCTTTCATCAGCGTAAGTTAGAAAAGCTAAAAAACATTAAAAATATGCTTTTAGAAAAATGTTTGCAGACAAAAAAACACTGAAACCAGCTATTAGATTCAAGGAATTTACTAACGCTTGAGAACAACACAAGTTGCAAAATTACCTGCAAGTATCTAATATTAAAAACAACATAGAGCTAGATAAAGAAGATGTTTTTTCAATATCAGGAGAATTTGGGGTTGTTAATCAAATAGAATTTTTGGGTCGCTCATTTGCTGGTAAAAATTTAACTGATTACAAGGTTGTGTTTGAAGGGGATGTAGTTTACACAAAATCACCATTAAGGTCTAATCCATATGGCATAATTAAAACAAATAAACAAAAAACAGGGATAGTTTCAACTTTATATGCGGTTTTTAAACCTTTTGACAATGTTGATTCACCATTTATCCAAACTTATTTTGAACAGGATTATAGAACTAACAAATATTTGCACCCAATGGTTTCCAAGGGTGCAAAAAACACAATGACTATATCCGATTCAAACTCTTTATCAGGATATGTAATTTTTCCAACTAAATATGAACAACAAAATATTTCTAGGTTGTTTTCAAATTTAGACTCCCTAATCACCCTTCATCAGCGTAAGTTAGAAAAGCTAAAAACATCAAAAATATGCTTTTAGAAAAATGTTTGCAGACAAAAAAACACTGAAACCAGCTATTAGATTCAAGGAATTTACTAACGCTTGAGAACAGAGGAAATTCGAAAATGTATTTTTCAATATTCAAGAAAAAAACAATGGCACATTTGATATTAAAAAATATATTTCGGTAGCAACCAATACTTTTAAGACAGATTTGAAAATTGATAATATCAAAACTATTGCAGGTTATAGCATATTTAGAGTTGGCGACATTGCATATGAAGGCCACACTAATAAAGAGTTTCCATTCGGCAGATTTGTACAAAATACTTTAAAAAATGGCATTATTTCTAATATTTTTACAGTTTTTAGACCTAAGATTGAATTTTCGTTGAATTTTTCAAAATATTGAGCAAATAGTAATAATGTAATGCTTGCGGCATTAAAAAGAAGTTCAAAATCAGGAATAATGATGAATTCTTTGGATATAGAAATAATTAATAAAGAGATTATTAAGCTGCCAGAACTCAAAGAACAAAAAAGAGTAGGTAGTTTATTATCAAATATCGACTCCCTAATCACCCTTCATCAGCGTAAGTTAGAAAAGCTAAAAACATCAAAAATATGCTTTTAGAAAAGATGTTTGCAGACGAAAAAACACTAAAACCAGCTATTAGATTCAAGGAATTTACTAATGCTTGAGAACAGAGAAGGGTTGGTGAGCTATTTAATATTAGTCGAGGTTATGTATTGGGTAAAAAAGAAATCAAGTCATATAAATTTGGTGATTTTATCTACCCAGTTTACTCATCTCAAACAGAAAATAATGGACTTTTAGGTTATAACAATAAATACTTAGAAAAAGATGCTATCACTTGAACCACAGATGGGGCTAATGCTGGAACCGTTTTTTACAGAAGAGGCTATTTTTATGCAACAAACGTCTGTGGAATAATATCTGAAAAACTAATGAAACCAAACTTGTTTTATTCAAATTCCATTGGAAAAATTACTCAAAAGTTCGTTAATAAAACAAATAACCCAAAGTTAATGTCAAATGTTATGTCTGAAATAATAGTTAAGTATCCCAATATAAATGAACAAAACAAAATTTCTGAGATATTACAATGATTTTACTCCCTAATCACCCTTCATCAGCGTAAGCATTATTATTGATTTTTTTCATTTTTTATACATAAAAAAGTATTTATTTATATGGGTGTAGAAAGGTAAAATGAAAAAATCAGAAATACTTTTATATAAATATTTTCAAAATTGAATTGATGTATATAAAAAAGGTTCAATAAGAAAAATAAGTTTTAAAAAATATCAATTGACTTTAGATTGGATTATTAAAATTGCTAGAGATGTACGTCTGTGTGATTTGGATAGAACTTTATATCAACGTATACTTAATGAGTATGCACTAACTCATGAAAGACAAACTACAATGGATTTTCACCATCATTTAAAAAGTTGTTTATTAGATGCTTTTGATGATGGCTATTTGACTAATGACCCTACTCGTAAAGTAGTAATTAAAGGTAAAAATCCTCGTAAGAAAAAAGTTAAATTTTTAAGTCAATTCGAATTGCAATTATTAGTTAAAAATTTAAAATTAAAAGATTTTATTAATCTGGATTGACTTATTTTATTGATAGCTAAAACAGGTTTAAGATATTCAGAAGCATTGGCACTTACGCCACAAGACTTTGATTTTGCAAAGCAAACTCTAAATGTATCAAAAACTTGGGATTATAAAGAACAGGGCGGCTTTCTGCCAACCAAAAACAAGTCTAGTATAAGAAAAATACAACTTGATTGAATGACAGTTAGTCAATTTTCGGGCATTATTAAAAATATACCTGAAAATGAACCGATTTTTGTAACTAAAGAACGTATTTATAACTCAACTATTAATGATGTATTAATGCGTCGCTGCAATGCGGCTGGTATTCCTGTTATTAGCGTGCATGGTTTGCGTCATACTCATGCTTCATTATTGCTTTATGCTGGTGTTTCTATTGCTTCGGTTGCTAAGCGTTTGGGTCATGCTAGCATGAACACTACTGAAAAAGTTTATTTACATATTATTAATGAATTAGAAAACAAAGATGTTGACTTAGTAATGAGATCGATATCACTACTTAATTAAAAAATTATTATCACACCCACAAAACAAAAAGCCACATTTGTGGCTATTTTTTGTCTTTTTGTTCTCTAATTCAATTCTCAACAAACGAAATAAAGTCAGCTGGCAGAGCTTTTTTTGGTTTTCTATTTAGTTTTAGTGCAAATTTTTTCCTTATTTCATCTGTATATGATTTTTCGCATAAATCATGCAATCTATTATTAACATTGATTGGTTCAGTTGAGTTAATGATTTTATTAATGGCTTTAGAATCAAAGTTTCACTCGTTGCAAAATTCTTTTAGAATTTCAGTCTCGATATTTAAAATAGCTTCAGTAAATTCTTCATTAATATCTAGATAATCTCAGTTCTTTTGATTATTAAAATATGGTTCTAAAATTCGCAATAATATTTCTTGGTGTTCAGTTGTAAAACTTGAGATTGCATGCACGATGCGTTCTCTTGTGCGATCTAATTTGATAATATCATTAAGTTTAGCTAAATTTAATGGAATTCTTTCATAATAAAAGTGATATTCTGTTGATAAATTTTGCGATTCTAGAGGGTCGGGTTCATCATTAGTGCCAGAAGCGTGATTTTCTTTATGATGTTCTTTCAAGTAGCGAGTTATATCCTCGTTTCTAGCAACTAACGCATCAAAATCATGTTCTGTATATGTTATAGTACTACAAATGTCATTAGGATTTTTTGCTCTTTCTCAACTAAAGCCCATGATCTTGACTGCTCTTACATGATTAATAATTTTATTTATTAATTTATTGGCTTTTCTCATGTTTTCTGTGTATTGTAATTTATCAATGTGTTGCTCGGGATAAATTGAGCCAAATCAGGTGTGTTTGCTATACATTAAGAAAATTTTTTTTACTTCTGCAAATAAATTATTGATGCTTAATAGACGATCTTCAAAACTTGTAGTAAGTATTGATTCAATATTTATATCAGCATACTTGCTTAGAGCTTTATCAAGGTTGTAATTCATTGTGTTGGGTTGGCGATAGAATATTACATTACCAAAATCCTTGCCAGGAAGTGTTCTATTAGTTCTTGAAATAGCTTGAATTAAATGCTCATAAGTCATAACTTTGTCAAAATAAATTGTATTAATATATTTTGAGTCAAAACCTGTTAGCATCTGGTTAACAACAATTAAAAGTTGCAATTTATCTTTATTTTCAATGTTATTAAAATTACCTTTTTGTGATAATCTTTTTGACAAATCTTTCTTAAATTCAGCACTATTGGTCACGTTTATTACTTTTTCAAAATCTTTATTATATCTTTTAATAATATTGTTTATAGCATCTGCTTTGTATTCAGTTTTTGCTAATTCTTCTTCGTGATCAAGGCTTTGGTCAAAAAGAGCTGTAAATTTGAAGTCTTTATATTTTTCATTATTATCGCAAGCATCAGCAAATAGTTCAAAATACTCAATGGCATCAGGAATACTTTTAACTGCGAATATAGCACTATATCTTTTATCATCTAAAAAGTATTCTTGAGTGTTTAATATATCCTCAACAATCAATTTTTTAAAGCGTTTATCATCGTAGTATCCGCCCTTTAATAAATCTTCTTCGTAATCACGATTAATTTTTTTACCATTTTCATCAAGGTCTCTGAAATGACCTAATTTATCTACTATTTTGGCATTTTTATTTTTATATAAACCTTTTTTAAGGAATTTTATGGCATTTTCTTTAAGGAATTTTATGGCGCTTTCTGTGTATTTGTCAAACACTTTATATTCAATATTAAAGTCTAATATCTTTTTATCTTGAATACCATTCTTTAATGTGTAACTGTGCAACAGTTCACCAAAAATATCTTTAGTTTCAAGACCATTTTTTGAGTTTTCTTTACCAAGTGGTGTGCCTGTAAAACCAATTAAAGCAGCATTAGGGAATGTTTCATTGATATTTTTAATCATTTCGCCAGATGTGCTTCTGTGAGCTTCGTCAAAAATAAAGACAATTTTTTGTGAAGCCGCTCTGTTTATTTCTCTCTCTGAAAAGTTTTTTGTATTTACTCTAGATTGTTTTTGGATTGAACCAACAATTATAGTGTTCATCAAATTTTGCTGTTTTATTAAAGCAATAAGATCATCGGTTGATGAAGCTGTTTTAACATCGACTTTTCCACCCTTAAAACTGCTAAATTCGCTAAAACTTTGTGTTCCTAATTCTGTTCTATCTACTACAAAAACAACTGTATCAGCAATATTCCATTCAAGCAATAATTGCGATAATTTAAAACTGGTCAGAGTTTTCCCTGAACCTGTTGAGTGTCAAATATGACCAACTTTTGCACATCCAGAGCGATTTGGGTCAAAGAAAATTTTTTTATCAGTTCTAAACTTTCTTTCAATTTTATCAATTGCATGAAACTGATAACTTCTTAAAATTAATGGAATGTTTTCATTTTCTTGGCAAACAGTAAAGTTGGCAATAAGACGGTGCGCCATTGGAATTGATAAAAAATGTTTAACAACATCTCTTCAATCTCGTAAAACATTGTTTCGGTCATCGTGTCAATAACTAAATGACTGTTCATTAATAGATTGACCAGAATGATCTGTTGGCATATATTTCATTTCTTCAGGGTTCATAGCAACACTAACTTGAACTAGTTTTAAAATTTCATCAAAACCACCTGAATCAATGAAGGTATTAATTTGGGTTATTGATTCTGATATGCTAATTCCTTTTGCCTTTAATTCAATATGAAATAATGGCAAACCATTAATTAATAAAATAACATCAGCTCTATGGCCGCGATTAACTGCTTTTCAAGGCAGTATGACTTCTTTGGCAATTTGATAAACTGAATCACCAGCATTAATTTCTTTTCTACTGAAGATTTTTAAATATATTTCTTTGCCGTATTTTTCTGTATCTTTTTTATTATCTCTTTTAATAGCAATTGTTTCGCTATTTATTAATTTATAAGCGGCTGTTGTGCTATTACATTGTTTAATTTTTTCTTTTAATTGCTCTTTTTCACCCTCTGTAAGGTCAATGTTATTTAATCTATCTTTATTATTGCGATAAACTATTTTAAAAAAGTTGTTTCACAAATCTTCTATAGTGCAATTTTCGAGAACTGGTTTAATAATTTCCTTATTTATATTTCTTCAGCCGTTTTCTTGCAAGGCGTTGACTAAATCATTTTGAAATTTTTTTTCACTATCTTTATTTTCTATCATTTGTTTATTCTCCTTAGATAAATATTTTTATCAAGTTGTTGTTTAATGTTTTAAGATTTTTTAACTTACGCTGATGAAGGGTGATTAGGGAGTCGATATTTGATAATAAACTACCTACTCTTTTTTGTTCTTTGAGTTCTGGCAGCTTAATAATCTCTTTATTAATTATTTCTATATCCAAAGAATTCATCATTATTCCTGATTTTGAACTTCTTTTTAATGCCGCAAGCATTACATTATTACTATTTGCTCAATATTTTGAAAAATTCAACGAAAATTCAATCTTAGGTCTAAAAACTGTAAAAATATTAGAAATAATGCCATTTTTTAAAGTATTTTGTACAAATCTGCCGAATGGAAACTCTTTATTAGTGTGGCCTTCATATGCAATGTCGCTAACTCTAAATATGCTATAACCTGCAATAGTTTTGATATTATCAATTTTCAAATCTGTCTTAAAAGTATTGGTTGCTACCGAAATATATTTTTTAATATCAAATGTGCCATTGTTTTTTTCTTGAATATTGAAAAATACATTTTCGAATTTCCTCTGTTCTCAAGCGAAATTGATTATAGAAACTATTCACCAACTTTTTTAACTGCTAATTCAAGCTCTAAATCGTGCAGACCATAGTACGCTTTTTTCAAAAAATCAAGCGGTACTTTTTTTAGTACTTCTGAACTTGGAATATTGTAGTATCACTGATAATAAGCATAGAATTCGCCGATTCAATCAGGCATAAAACCGTCCATAGCTTTACCAGGCTTTAAAACATAGTTTTCTGTTTTTGTAAAATAGTCCCATAACTCTTTAGCACTCATAGTATTGACATAGGCTTTTGCTTCGTCAATACTTTTTCTTGTTTTGCTTTGCATATAGGTGTTAATAAAGTCTTCGGTGTCTTTATCAAAGAAATTATGAGCAACAAAATCAAAGAGTTTTCCTTGATTTTCTACCACATCATCTAAATAAGAAATTGAATAAGCTCTCATATTTATAACTCCTTAAAAAGTGTGCTAAAAACATTAGTCACGCGATTAGCATCTGAGTCAATAATATTTTTCATTTTATTTCTTGCTGTAATATCACGTTGATTATATTTTTCATTAAACTCAGAATAAAGAACAGTGCTTAATCCATCTTCTAACTCTTGTAGTTTAGAATAAGCAAGTTCAGATTTAATGCAATACTGAACACCTAAACCACCCAATGAAAGCAATTCTTCAAGAATATCGATATCAATATTGTCTTTTACAAATTCCTTTGCAATATAGAAATATGATGCATTTGCTCTCCAACCTTTAATAACATCATATTCTTTGGTATCTACACCATATTTATCTATAAACTTCTTTGCAAGCATACGATAACGCTTCGAATCACTGGCTTCCCTATGTTTCATTAGTTCAGCTAGCCAAGCTAAAATGCCCTTTTCTTGAAAATCTAAAATTTTAAGTCCGCTAATATCAAGTTGATATTTGTGAATTCATCCATTTTGCTCATTTGGTCGACAAACTGCTCATTCTTTTGCTAATTCTTTACTTTCAGTTAAGTAAAATCCTTTTCCATAATCATGTCTTTCTTCACCTTTGCCATATGTAGGTACTACAATTTTCTCGGGAGTGCCATGAAATAAGATTAATTTATCCATCTTTGCATTCCTTTCTAAATAAACATCTTTTCTAAAAGCATATTTTTAATGTTTTTTAGCTTTTCTAACTTACGCTGATGAAGGGTGATTAGGGAGTCTATTAACGAAAATGATGAAACAATTTTATTTTGCTCGTGTATCGAAGGAATTAAAATTGTGCTTTGTTTATATTGTTTGAAATAGAGATGTTTTATTGTTGAACCGATAAAATATTTTGACAAATCCATTCGTTTTATTATTCAAAAGATAAATTTTGTCAATTTATCATTTTTGCCAAATAAGCCTTCAATCGTTGAAGAAAAAGAGGAATTAGGTGGTAATAAAAATACCTTTCCAACCGAACCGTCTTTTACAATTCCAATTAATCATTTATCTTTAATAATAATTTTGTTAGTCTTTCCAATAAATCCATTAACACCATATAAATCGAATTTTCCGTCAGGATATATTTCATCAATTTCAATATCACTTTTACAATTTAAAACTTCATCTCCTAGCCTTCTCTGTTCTCAAGCGTTAGTAAATTCTTTAAATCTAATGGCTGGTTTTAGTGTTTTTTCATCAGCAAACATCTTTTCTAAAAGCATATTTTTAATGTTTTTTAGCTTTTCTAACTTACGCTTTTGAAGGGTGATTAAGGTGTCTATTTCCGAAAACATATAACCTATTTTATTTTGCTCAATTTCAATAGGGAAATGGAAACTAGCAGATTTTATATCACCAGAATTTAATGATGAAAATGTTGAACCGCTTGACATATTATTTCAATATCCATTGTTATACTTATTTGAAAGTAGTTGATAAATAAATTCATTTCCTTTAATAGCTGCGACTCCTCGCCCTATAACTACTTCATATGATGTTTTTCCGATAGCACCAGCTGGGGCTCGCACACTCATTATTAGTTCACCTTCAAATGCTTTTTTTGTTTCTTGTGTTGTTCAAATCCTTGGAAAAACTCACCCATCACACAAATCAGCATTACCTTGTACTAAAATATATTTTGATGGTTTGTTGGAATAGGTCTTGCCATCAGGAGAATGACCCATTGTAATTTGAACAACTTCATCCAACCTTCTCCGTTGTCAATCGTTGGTAAATTCCTTGAATCTAATTGCTGGTTTATGTGGCTTATGCATTTACAAACATCTTTTCTAAAAGCATATTTTTAATGTTTTTTAGCTTTTCTAACTTACGCTGATGAAGGGTGATTAGGGAGTCGATATTTGATAATAAACTACCTACTCTTTTTTGTTCTTTGAGTTCTGGCAGCTTAATAATCTCTTTATTAATTATTTCTATATCCAAAGAATTCATCATTATTCCTGATTTTGAACTTCTTTTTAATGCCGCAAGCATTACATTATTACTATTTGCTCAATATTTTGAAAAATTCAACGAAAATTCAATCTTAGGTCTAAAAACTGTAAAAATATTAGAAATAATGCCATTTTTTAAAGTATTTTGTACAAATCTGCCGAATGGAAACTCTTTATTAGTGTGGCCTTCATATGCAATGTCGCCAACTCTAAATATGCTATAACCTGCAATAGTTTTGATATTATCAATTTTCAAATCTGTCTTAAAAGTATTGGTTGCTACCGAAATATATTTTTTAATATCAAATGTGCCATTGTTTTTTTCTTGAATATTGAAAAATACATTTTCGAATTTCCTCTGTTCTCAAGCGTTAGTAAATTCCTTGAATCTAATAGCTGGTTTTAGTGTTTTTTCGTCTGCGAACATCTTTTCTAAAAGCATATTTTTAATGTTTTTTAGCTTTTCTAACTTACGCTGATGAAGGGTGATTAATGTAAAAATTGATTCTAATAATGTCGCAATTTTTGTTTGCTCATTAAATGATGGAGCATTAAGTACTGAATAATTTAACTCATCAAGATTAATTGTTTTACCAACTCTTAATCCATATGTGAATGGAACTAATGATTTTATAAATGTTTCAGTTCTAAAAAAGTGTTTTCAGTATTTTGGGTTATGAACATTTTGACCAATTAGCCTTAAAACTAAGTATGCTGGTGAAGTAATACCATCAAAATCAGAGAATGCTAACCCGCTTCTAAATGATGAAAGGTGAAGTATGAAATCATTTTTTAAGACTCGAACATAGTTCATTAAACCTGCATTTGATACGCTTACACTATACCCTGTATCGATTCTGCGAAATACATCTCCAGTTACAGAAGCTGTTAAAGTTGGCATGTGTGGATAACCTTTATCAACTATTTTAATTAGTAATTCATTAAACCTTCTCTGTTCTCAAGCGTTAGTAAATTCTTTGAATCTAATTGCTGGTTTTAGTGAATTAGACATTATTTACCACCTAAAATATTGATAAGTTCATTAATAGCTTGCATATCGCTTTCATCACCATTTAAGTCTTTTAATAATTCAACAAGTTTTTGTTCATTATCGTGAATTTGAGTATTAATATCACTTAAAGTGTATTTGTATTTATTTTCAAGGTTTTCAAATTTAGCAATGTAATCATCAATAATTTCTGTTCCTTGCTTACTTATTTGTTGCATTATTGGCTCTGACCATTTGTCTATTAATAGTGCAAAAACTTCATCTTTATTAAGCGAGGTATATTTTTCATATGATTCAATAACTAGCGTTTGTTCTAAAGTGTTTAGTGTTTTTCTAGTTTTGGTTTTTTGGTTAATTAAATCATTGATTTCTAAAATTGAAGATTCAAATGAATCGGCTTCAGGAGTTTCTTTGATACTTTTAGCATATTTTTGTAATTCTTTGGTATCTATTCTGCCTTCAATAAATATTGGTTCATTTTTCTCTGATTCATCAATTGAATCTTCAATTTCGCTAATTCTTGATTCAATATCAGTTAATTCGTCTTTTAAATCTTTTATTTGATTATTTTCGCTTGCAAAATATTTTTGACAAATAAATTCATTGCTAAATAATTGTGAATTTCATTCAACAATTGAATTATCTTTTTTTCTTTTGACATCTAAAATTTCAGAATCTTTTAAAAATTCATCAATGCTTAATTCATTATTTTCATAATATGATATTAATTCTAAATCGTCTTTGATTTTTTCGATATTGTTCATTAATATTTGGTAAATATCATATTTTTCAATGAAAGCTAATTCTTCAATATTATTGAAAATATAGTCAATCAATTTATCTTCTAGATTATGTTTAATATTTTTTAAATTATCTAAATTGCCACATGTATTTAGTAAATAATTATAAAAATCTTTAGCAATCTGTTTAAATTTCTCTAAATATTCTTTTATTTGTTCATTTTCAACAATAGAATTTCTAATTTCACCATTTTCGTTGCTTAAAATTGAATAATAGCCTGGTTTTGCATCGCTGAAAAGCGACTCTTTAACTGTTGGAAAATTATTTAAAAATTCTGAATACTTAGCAAGTTCATTTTCGCTTACTCCGCCATACATTGAAGAATATAAATCATGTGTTTCTTCTTTTGAAAAGTTGTCAATATAGCGAGATATATTTAAGTTGTAGTCATTTTGCTCGATTTCTTTTAAAGAAACAATTCTTGAGAAGTTTTTAATTTCTCTACGATTATTAACGGTGTCAACAATTTTGCGAATGTGTTTTGCTTCCAGTTTATTATCTTTACCGTCTTTGACATAAAGTTGTGAGGCATCAATAAATTGAATATCGCTTGTTGGTTTTTGCTTTTTAATCACCATAATGATGGTTGAAATACCTGTGCCATAAAAGATATTAGCTGGCAAGCCAATAATTGTGTCAATTTGACCTTTTTTAATTAGCTGGGTTCTTATTTCTTTTTCACTGCCGCCCCTAAATAAAACTCCATGTGGCAGCACAATTGTTAAAATCCCCTCGGGGTCTAAGTGGTATAAATCATGTAAAAGAAATGCATAATCAGCTTTCGAAGAAGGGGCTACACCATAACTTTTGTAACGTTCGTCACTTTCTTTATTTACATTATTTCATTTTTGCGAATATGGGGGATTAGAAACTACAGCATCAACACTTTGGTAAATGTAATAACCATTGTTATCAAAAAATGGTCAGTCTTGTTCAAGTGTGTCTGCATTTCTAACGTGAATATTAGCAGTATTAATCCCTTTCATTACCAAATTCATACGTGTTAAGTTAAATGTTTGTTTATTAAGTTCTTATGCATAATAAACAACTGGGCTTGAACTTTTTGAGTATTTTTTAAATGTTTCACCAATTGTTAAAAGTAATGAACCAGAACCAGAAGTTGGGTCATAAACTTTAATTGTTTCGCGGTCTTTTAAGTGATAAGAAACAATTTCTGCCATAAGTGTTGATACTTCATGTGGGGTGTAAAATTCGCCGCCTTTTTTACCCGCACTAGATGCAAATTTACCAATTAAATATTCATAAACATAGCCTAAAACATCATAATTTTGATTTTCAGTTGGGATTTTTTGAATATTTTCCATTAATTTTAGTAACTTTTCTGTTTGTTCATCCGAGTTAATTCCTAATTTACTTAATTCATTTTCAAAAACAAAAAATATACCTTCAAAAAGCTCACGACACTCATTAGTTATTGAACGGATAAATTCGTTAATTGCTTCTGAAAGAACACTAACACTAAATTTATTTTTGTCTTTTGATTCTTGACTAGTTCATGTTTGGTATAAATTTTCATAGTAAATGAAATAACCACAGTCAGTGTTAATTCGCTCTTTAATTGTTTGCATATGGTCATGGTCATTTAAAGTTTCGGTTTGGTCAAAATCAATTTCTTCTCAATTGATTTTGGCTGAAAAATATTTTAAATCTGAGCGGTCAACACCTTGTTTAAGTAGCTCATCTTCTTGTTTTTTTGATAAAAAACGATAAAAAATCAAACCTAAAATATAGTTTTTATATTCATTAGCATCTAAATTGCCTCTTAATTTACTAGCTGAATCTCAAATAATTGCACCAAGTTCATTTTTTGAAATAATCTTATTACCCATATTCTCTCCTTAATACTTATACTTAATATTTATATTATAATTAAGTTATTAATTTTACGCCTGTATAATTAGAAAATATGGTTATGATTTATATGAAGTTCCTGTCCAATTTGGAGCTTTTTTCTTTTTTATTGTAAAAAATTATTGAAACAAAAAAGTTCAAGACCACACAATTAAATTTTTTTTACATTAATTTGTGTTGCACTTGAACTTACAATCAAGAGAGAAATATTTTTATTTCTCTTTTTTAACCTTTATTTATTCTTTATCTTCTAATCTTTTTTCTTATCTTTATCTTTCTAGTCTTTATCTTTAAAATCTTTAGAACTTACATCTTCTATGAGTTTGCCAAAATCAATGGCATTTTTTGAAGTTATGACAGCCTTTCCAGTTTCCTGTTCAATCTCTTTTCTGGCATTACCTGCTATACTTCCACCACGTTTTGCAACTTTTTTATTTTCTTCTAAGCCTTGTGGATTTGCTGCATTCGCTATATCTTTTGTAGCTGCTTCTGCAAGCATATTTAAGATAATCTCGGTTGTTGTCATATTATCTCGTAAATTTTCTTTCTTTAAGCCTTTAAAGTCTTTGTACTCTCTTGTTGTCATACCAGACCAAGCTTTTGTGATTTCATTTGTGAGTATGGCATACTCTTTACCTTTTTCCACACCGTGGTCTTGCCAAGTATCAGCAAGTTGTTTTCTAACTTGTATGGCTTGTAGCCTTTGATTAATCCATTCTCTGCTGTAACCTTTTTTAAGATAGGTTTCTAAGGCTCTATCAATGGTAAGCTCGGGATCAATTATTTCGTTAATTCTTTCTCTCCCAACTTCAGCAAGCCACATTTTAAATGGCTCTGCCTTTGGTGATGGTACAGATTGTATAATACGAAATATTCCTTGCATATCCGCTACATCAGTATTTCTAAGCTTGCCATCTGTTGCTTCCATTTTCAACTGGCTACAAATTGTAGGCAATTCATTTCCTTCTTTTTTTAACCTTGTTTTTAAAACGCTCCAATACTTTCTAGCATTATCACTTTCAGTAAGAATGCCAATAATATCTACTACTGAAAAATACCATTCTTCTTTTTCATTATCCCAAATACTTCTTATTTTATTACCTTCAAATATTTTGATTTGATTATCCAAAAACATCTCTCCTTTATACCTAATATTTATATTATATTTATGTTATAGATTTTGTGCTTGCATAATTAGAAAATTAAAGTATATATTTACTAAAATAATTTAATTTTAAATTTTGGTTAATTTACAAAATTAATAATTAAAAATCAAAATGCCACTAAGCATTAAGCATTTTAAACATAACTTACAATCAAATATAGAGGCTTATAAATTCTTATATTTTGGGGCTGACTCTGAAACTTGCGAGTGCTGATTTATCCTTTGGTGGTTATTTTTCATCTTTTTTATATTAAAAAATGCAAGCAATTTTGCTTGCATAACAAACTTAATTTTATAGGTTCTTATTTATTCAATCACAAACTAACAATTAATTATTACTTGCTTTCTAATTTTTTAATGTCACTATCATTAAGTTTTTCAAGTGATGTCATTTGTGTTCTTGCGAGTTTTCTAAGTTCTATCATTCTTTCTTTTTGAGCCATACCTTTGCCAATAAGGATTGCATTAAAACTTTCCATATTCACAAGAACTAATAATTCATTTAAGCTTGCATAATCTCTTATATTTCCTTTAAGTTCTGGATTTTCATCTCGCCACTCTCTAGCTGTTTTATTAAATAAGGCAACATTTAACATATCTGCTTCACTTGCATATTTATATGATAATTGTTCACTTGTTAAATCAGATAGCAGATATTCCTTGATAGCATCTGTATGAATTTTGTAGTTAATTTTAGAGATTTCACGATGTAAATTCCAATTAATGGATAACTTAGAATTTTCATCCGACTTAAGTCTTTTATAGTCTTGGATTAAATATAGCTTAAATTCAGGAGATATCCATGAAGCAAATTCCATGGCTATATAAAAATGAGCATATGTTCCACCATATCTTCCAGCCTTTGAAACAATACCTATTGCATTTGTATTTTCAATCCATTTTTGTGGTGTCATTGTAAATCTATTAAGACCCGTGTCCATTTTAAACGTGTCGAATTGCACACGGTTAAAATTTTTATTATTTAATATCTCCCACAAACCTATAAATTCTAGTGTATTTCTATTTCTCATCCAATTCTGAATAACAAATCGTGGATCATCTTCGTTTTTATACCTTGCAATATCTGTTAGACTTATATAATCATTTTTAAAATCTTCTGTATAAATTTGTATTTCAAAACCCTTTGCATCTAGTTTTTCTTTTTTTGTTTTTGCCAAAATATATCCCCTTTCTTTTTTCTTCTATGTACTGTTTAGAGTTATCTAAATTTTAAACAACTCTAAACAGCAAACCAGGGCAAAAACCAACACCAAAGTGTTAACTTTTTTGTCCTAGTTTACATTTTCAAAGCGTTACAATTTGTAACGGTTTGGTTTCCTTCTTTTTTTAACCTTGTTTTTAAAACGCTCCAATACTTTCTAGCATTATCACTTTCAGTAAGAATGCCAATAATATCTACTACTGAAAAATACCATTCTTCTTTTTCATTATCCCAATATTTCTTATTTTATTACCTTCAAGTATTTTGATTTGATTATCCAAAAATTATAAGTCTATTATTGATTCATTAAGTAAAAAATCTTCTAAACCAATGTATAAAATCCCATTTTCATCGTGTTTTGGAATTATTTTGTTTCTTACTATAACTATTTTTTTAAATGAATCGTTAATTTTTTTAAGCGAGGTTATTTCTTGTTCTTTTTTCTCTAAATTATCAATATTTAGTGCCGATTGAATATAGTATCTTTTGTGGCCTTTATTTATAACAAAATCAATTTCAAGCTGAATCTTTTTTCTTGTTGAGCCATTTTTAAATTCATGTTCGACAACGCCAACGTCAATATTGTATCCTCTTCGAAGTAAATCATTGTAGATTATATTTTCCATTATATGTGTGTTTTCTATTTGGCGAAAATTTAGTCTTGCATTTCTTAAACCAATATCTGAAAAATAATATTTAAGTGGGGTTGAAAAATATTTAGAACCCTTGACATCGTAGCGATAAGCACTATGAATAATATAAGATTCTTCAAAAAATTTAAGATACTTAAAAATTGTATTTGATGATATGTTTATTTGTTTTTCTGACAAAAAACGTTTTGAAAGCTTAGAAGGATTGGTCAAAGAACCAATATTTGAAGATGTAAAGTCAAGTAGGATTTCAAGTATTTGTTGCCCATTATATATTTGGTTGCGCTCGAGAATGTCTTTAATATAAGTTTGCTTGAATAACTGCTTTAAATAATGATTTTTTTGCTCATCATTTTGCAATTTATAAATATGCGGCATACCTCCATATACAAAATAATGTTCAAAAGCCTCTGATTTGTCATCAAATAATTCATAAACCTCAGCAAAAGATAAAGGATTTACATGCACTTGGTCTCCGCGGTCTCTAAATTGAGTTAATAAATCAGATGAAAGCATTTTAGAGTTGCTACCAGTAATATAAATGTCTAAGTTACTGTGTATCATAAGACTTAAAAGCACATCAACAAAAGTTATATTTTTTTCATTACTCTCAACATAGGGATTTGATACATTTTCAGATAATTGAATTTCGTCAATGAAAATGTAGTACATTTTGTTTATATTTTTTGTTTTTTGCTTAATATATTCATTCAATCTAAATGGATTTCGATATTCAATATTATCAATTTCGTCAAGCGCAATTGTTATAATTTGATTTTCTTTAATTCCGCTGCTAAGTAGGTAATCGCGATATAAATTGAATAATAAATATGATTTTCCACATCTTCTAATTCCGGTAATAATCTTGATTCTGCCATTTTCTTTTTTATCAATTATTTGGTTTAGATAAAAATCACGTTTAATTATCATTTTGCTACCTCACTCGAAAAATTTAGGTGGATTTCCACCTTTTTGTTTCAAAATAATTTTAACATAAATAAACTTATGTTTAGTAATAGTTCGAAAAATTTAGGTGGATTTCCACCTTTTTATTTCAAAGTTTTCAAAAATATTTAATTTAAATTTATGAAAATACTTAAAACATTACTCTATTCATAAATGCTTCTCCATCATTTTTGTTATATAGTTATATTTTTAATGCTATTGTTCATGTGAAGTTCTTTTGTAATTTGAAGCTTTTTCTTTTTTTATTTTAAAAAATAATTGAAACAAAAAAGTTCAGACAACACAATTAAATTTTTACCTTAATTTGTGTTGCACTTGAACTTGCAATCAAGCAATTAAAGAAGTAAATTTAACATTTTTATTTGCATAAAATACCGATAAAGGGTGAAAAACTTGCAATAATGTGATACAATATACAAAATATATTAATTTGGAGTTAGAAGATGAAAATTTCTTATAAACCATTATGGCATATGTTAGTTGAACGAAAAATGAATAAAGAAGATTTAAAAAAAGCTTCTGGTATTAGCAGTAATATTGTAGCTAGAATGGGAAGGGATGAAAGTGTAAGTTTAGAAACGATAGTAAAAATATGTGCCGCACTAGATTGTAAAATTGATGAAGTGGTTGAAACAATAAAAAATGAGGACAATATATAATGATAACTTTAGAGAATATAAAAGAAGTGTTGTTGTCTTTGGGATATACAAAAAGTGAAGATAAGTATACATATCATTTTGATGAATTTGATTGTAATATTGAGGTTGATTTTAGAAATAATAAAATTATTTATCCCGAAGATAAAGGTCTTGTTGTGAACGAAAGACAAACTTGCAATTTATTGAATAATGAAAATTTTGTAGTTTTAGAATGTATTCATAGACTTTTATTAAAAGGATATAAACCATCTCACATTGAAATTGAAAAGAGATGGACGCTTGGACACTCTCAAAAAAGTGGCCGCGCCGACATATGTTTAATGAACGAAACAGGCAGCGATATGTTAGCTATTATTGAATGCAAAACCTATGGAGCTGAATTTGAAAATGAACTTAAGAATTTAAAAGCCGACGGCGGTCAATTATTTAGTTATTATCAACAAGAACAATCTACTAAATGGTTAATGCTATATGCAACAGGATTTGTGGATAATAAGATTAAACATCAAAATAAGACTATTTCTGTATTTGATACAGAGGAAGTTTTGGAAGAATTTGCAAAAGACAAATCCATAAAGTTATACAATGACGCACATTCAAAGGAAAAAGCTTTTGAGGTATGGAAAGAAACGTATGAGCAAATAATATATGGAGATTTAATTTTTGCTGATGATACTATTGCTTATAACATTGGTCAAAAGCCCTTAAGAAAGAAAGATTTAAAAGAGTTTAATCCAAAAGATAAAATCGTAAATAAATTTGAAGAAATTTTAAGACATAACAATGTTTCTGACAAAGAGAATGCATTTAATAAATTAGTTGCTTTATTTATATGTAAGTTAGTTGATGAGATAACAAAACAAGATGACGATATTGTAGATTTTCAATATAAATTTGGAACGGATACTTATGAAACTTTATTAGACAGATTGCAAAGATTGTATAAAGAGGGAATGGATAAATTTATGAAAGAAGAAATTTTTTATGTTTCTTCTGAATATCCTCTTGCTTTATTTAGTAGTTACAAGGGTCAAAATAGAAAAAATGCAATCAACGACTTAAAAGAAACCTTTAGAAAATTGAAATTTTACTCAAATAGTGATTTTGCATTTAAAGATGTTCATAATGAAGAACTTTTCTTGCAAAACGGTAAAATACTTGTTGAAGTTGTAAAACTTTTCGAAAACTATAAGATTGTTTATTCTTCAAAACATCAATTTCTTGGAGATTTATTTGAGCAACTTTTAAATCAAGGGTTCAAACAAAACGAAGGACAATTTTTTACACCAATACCTATTACAAGGTTTATTTGGGAATCTCTACCAATCGATAATATTGCTAAGAATTTAAAAGCCGATAAATACCCTAAAATAATTGATTATGCTTGTGGAAGTGGTCATTTTCTTACTGAGGGAATTGAAACGATAAATAGTGCAATTAAAAGCGATAATAATGACTGGGCAGGTGAAAAAATCTATGGAGTAGAAAAAGATTACAGACTAGCTCGTGTGTCAAAAATTTCCTTATTTATGAATGGTGCTGGTGGTGGAAATATTATTTTTGGAGATGGACTGGATAGTCATAAAGATAAAGGTATAACAAATAATAATTTTGATATTCTTGTAGCTAATCCGCCATATTCAGTAAAAGCATTTAAATCTCACTTGAAATTAAAAGAAAATTCGTTTGAATTGACAGAATGTATCTCTAATGACGGTAGTGAAATAGAAGTTTTGTTTGTTGAAAGAATAGCACAACTTTTAAAGGCAAATGCAATAGCAGCTGTCATATTACCATCAAGTATATTAAGTAATTCACAAAATAGTTATATAGGAGCAAGAGAAAGCATACTTAAAAATTTCAAACTAAGAGCTATCACTCAATTTGGAAGTAAAACATTTGGAGCTACAGGGACAAATACCGTTGTTTTATTTATCCAAAAATACAATGAACCGCCAAAATATTTTAAACTTATTGAAGATAATGTAAATTCTATTTTTAATAATGAAATTTCAAATGATTGGCAAGACAACGAAATATTAAGCGATTATTTAGACCATATAGGTGTCGATAGTGATAGATATATTGAGTTTTTAAATGAGATAAATTATGAAAATTTCTTAAGTGATGAATATTTTAAAATGTACGTTGATGAGTTTATTAAGTCTACGGATTTTAAAAATATGATTTCTAAAAAAATATTTAATAATTTAAGTGAAGATGAGAAAAATAAAAAGAAAAACACAGCTTTCTATTCGAAAGTAAAAGAGATAGAAAGAGAAAAGCTTTTTTACTTTGCTTTAGTTAGAGAACAAAAAACGCTAGTTATAAAAGCACCAAGTGAAAATAAAGAACAAACTCAATTTTTAGGTTATGAATGGTCTAATCGGAAAGGAAACGAGGGTATTCAAATAAAAAATGAGGGTGGACTATTATATAATCCTAATGATAAAAACAGCGAAAAACACATAGCACCACTAATTAAGAAATCTTTTAGTGATAAAGCGGTAGAAATAAATGAGGAATTAAAAACTTATGCTAATATCATAGAAACAAAAAGTATGCTTGATTTTTCAAGGGAAAAGTTTGATAGAGTAATTAGTTTGGTTGAAAAAACTGTAATAAATATTGAAAGTAAATATGAAATAAAAGCATTAGGTAAAGTTTGCGATATATTAATTGGAGGTACTCCATCAAGAAGTAATCCTAAATACTTTAATGGAAATAATTTATGGGTTTCTATCTCTGAAATGAACGGACAACAAATAAAAAATACAAAAGAAAAAATAACAGATGAGGCAGTTAACAGTTCTAACGTAAAACTTATTCCTAAAGGAACGACTTTATTAAGTTTTAAATTATCAATAGGAAAGACTGCCGTAGCTGGAGTTGATTTATACACTAATGAAGCAATAGCGGGTCTAATACCTAAAAATGATGAAATATTAGATTCATATTTATTTTATTTATTTAGTAGTAGCTATATTAATATGACTAATTATGTAGGTAATAAAGCCTTTGGAAAGAGTTTAAATAGTAATATTTTAAATAATGATGTAAAAATTCCAGTACCACCTATTGAAATTCAAGAAAAAATAATAAAAGAGTGTGAAGAACTTGAACAACAATATGAAACAACTCGTATGAAAATAGAAGAATATCAAGCACAAATTCAAAAAATATTTAAAGATCTTGAAGTGATAAAATCTGAAGGGGGGGGGTAAGTGTTAAAGTTTCATCTTTATTAATACCATTAGATAATTCTAATATGAAAATCGCTAAAGATGAAATAAAAGAGAACGGTAAATACCCAGTTATTTCACAAGACTCCGACAAGTTAATACAAGGTTATACAGATGTTAAACCGATAAAAATAGAAAAACCTATAGTTATATTTGGTGATCATAGTTGTGTTTTTAAATATGTAGATTTTGATTTTGTGAGAGGGGCAGATGGAACGAAAATTTTGAATTTTAATGATAAAGTTATTACTAAATATGCATATTATTTTTTATTAAATACAAAAGTTCCTAGTGCTGATAAATATGAAAGACATTTTAAATATTTAAAAGATATCCAAATCCTCCTACCACCTATTGAACATCAAGAAAAAATAGTTAATAAGGTTAAAAATATAGAAAGAGAAATTGAAATTTTAAAAGAACAACAGATAAATTTAAATGAGGAAATAAATAAAATAGTTAAAACGTATATCAATTAAAAAATTTATTTATAGGCGATTAAGAAATAAAAATCTTAGTCGCTTTTTCTATGTTTAAACTTCAAAAAAGGAGAAAAATTATGGAAACTAAAAGAGAATTACAAAAGCCAAAATGAGAGATTGAAAGTAGACAATAGAAAAAAAGAAAACAAAAAAATAAATTAAGTATTGAATAACAGATAAAACAAAAGCAAGATAAAATACAGCTAGAAAAAAATCAATTAAAAATATTAAAATAAAAACTTTTTAAAAATACAAACCTTAAAATAAATCAGGTGAAAAGCCAACACAGTGTTAACTTTTTTGCCTTTATTCCCCCATTTATAATGTAAATTTGTGTAATATAAAAATATATAATTTAATTAAATATCAAATATTGCATAAGATAATTCATTGATTTTGTGCAATATTAAATTAGTATATTTTGTCTTGTAAAGGATGTTTAAATGAATAAGAAATATAAAGAAATAAAAATATCATATTCATCTGTTGAAGATTTTTACAATGATATTGAAATAAAACAGCAGATTCTTTTGTTTTAAAACCACAAGCACTAGAATTACTAAAACAATTCTTGCTACAAAATGAATATTTGTATTATGAGTTAAAAGGCGAACTTTATGGAGTGCACCAAAACCCAATTTTTGGTTTTAAAACAAACAAGGATTCTAAAAAAGAATTTTTAAATAATTTTATTTTACATACTAAAAAAATAAATAATTTAAAAGGTAAATTTGATGTTGAAGATTTAGAAACTGCGATTAAAAAGGGTGTTCTAACTGTAAAAGATTGAAAAAATGCTAATTTTTGAGTTTGATCCATCAAAAACAATCCTAAATATATGCAAAATGCTCCAAAAGAGTTAAGAAATGATAAAGAATTTTTATTGCAAATTATTGATAGAAGACCAGAAGTTTTAGAATATGTTTCAGATGAGTTAAAAAATGATAAAGAATTTATTTTGGCTGCACTTTTAATTGAATCTCAATGTCTAAAATATGCTTCAAAAGAATTAAAAAATGATAAACAAGTTATTATTTGTGCTATTGATAGTGAAACTAGATTTATAAATTCAGATTGATATCATTTAGCAAAAGATGATGAAGATATCATATTGCATGCTGTTAATGAAGATGCAAGCACAATTCAATATGCATGCGATGAGCTAAAAAACGACCGCAAGTTTTTGTTGGATGCAATTGACTATAACATATATATACTTAAATATTTGCCAGAACATTTTAAAAATGATAAAGAGTTAGTGTTAAAAGGCGTTAATATAGGGGGCTTAGTTTTAGAGTTTGCTTCAAAAGAATTAAAAAATGATAAAGAAGTTGTTTTAAAAGCAATTGACAATTCGTTTGGCGAAGCTTTCGCATATGCTTCCAACAAGTTAAAAAGAGATAAAACTGTACTTTTACAAGCACTTAAATGAAATGAAGAGCTTTCCGAATTAATTCCTGAAGAACTAAAAATGACGGATATATTGTTTTAAAAGCTACAAATAATAATATATACATTTGGAAAAAATAAACTATTTAAAAAAATAGTTCGAAAAATTTAGGTGGATTTCCACCTTTTTATTTCAAGTTAACTGGCAATAATTAATTACTAAATAAGCTAAAAATAATTTTTTAATAAATGTTTTTTAAATACAAATTATAGAAAAAATGTAATTAAATAGTAATGCAAAAATAACTAAATGTACTATAAATAAGTCTTATTCGTTATTTCTATTATTTAAAACTGGGAAACTATAAACTTTTGATAATTTAGGAAATATTCAACAAAAAAGCACCTAATTGGCGCTTTAAATTGTTGTATTTAATATTATAAATAAGATAATTTTGATTTATTAAGAACTAATAATCTATAAATTCAAGGTGTTCTGGTTTTATATGGTGACTTACGTCAGAATCTTTTTGAATTTCGCTTGCTGAATGTTTTGACATATATTCTTCTTTACTTGGAATATTTTCTATATAAAGTGCATCATTGCCTTTGATCCAGATTTTGAATTTTGTGCCAAATTCATCGTTAGAGTCGAAAATTAAACCATCACTTAAGTAATCATAACCATTATCTTTTTTAATTGCGGTACTTTTGTGTCAATCTGGATTGCCATATCATTTAATTTCGAAGTTTTTGTATATTTCGCGATAGTATGATTCGTCAATCATGATTTTTGGATTACTTGCAGAAGAATTCTGCTCAAAATAAATTTTGGCAACTTTTGTTTTATATCCAGATCTACTATTATATGGTACAGTTTCACTTGAAATTGACCAAATTCCATTACCGACTAAAAGAATTATTTCATTTTTGAATAATTCTTTGGCAATTGTTTTGATTGGCGATGAATTGATATTTTCTAATTTTGATAGACTTTGTGCAAAAATTCTAAAATCTTCAAAGTTTCTAGTTGAAATACATTTAATTTCAGTTTCGTAATTCTCTAAAATAGCTTTATGATATTCCTCTAAGTATCTATCATTAATTGATTGATTTCTTGATCTTTTATCAATGAACTCAATAGCTTTTTCAAGATTGTTGATGTAATAGCTTGTATTCTTATTAGCAGTGTTTACTTTGGCAGCATACTCACTAACTAATCATTTACTGTTAATTCCCTTTTCTAATTTTTGCTCGTAATCTTTTATATTTCTGTCAAGATTATTGATGATTGTTTGGTTTTGGTTTTTCAATTCACTAATGGTAACTTTTTCGTTTATTTTAATGAATTTATCCAATAATTTCTTGAAGTCTGCAATTGCTTTGATTAATTCATTATTATATGCTTGGTGTTTTGACAGTATATCTTTAATTTCTTGAAGAGTTGCTTGATCATCGTTATTGATTAATTTATTTAGTAATTCACGTTTAGTATCACGGTCAATATCCCCAACAATTTGTGCATTATTTATTTGCTTTCTAATTTTTAATTTTTCATCATTTGTTGCTGAAAGTTCTTCATGTTTAATATTTGAATCCTCAAGTGAATTATTTTTAATATATTCTTCAGCACTTGTTTTTCTATTAGTTGAAATTAAATCAAGATCTTTGACGTTTTCAACTATATTTTGTTTATTTTGGTTATTTGTTTGAGCATTAGATACATGGTTTTCAATTTCTTGATCATCATTTGAATTATCTATATTTGTTTTAAAATCTTGTTTTTCATCTTCTGATAAATATTCTAATTTATCAATTTTTTCTTTTGCAATTTGTTTAGAATGTAAATTAACTGTTGGTTGAGTGGAACTTGTATTATAAATAACATTTGAAGTATTTGAAGAATTTGAATTACTTTCATTTAATTCGTTTGCTTCTTGAACAATATTATTTATTTCTTCTTTATTATTTGCTAAGTCAATTTTATTTATAAAGTTTTGTTTTTCACTATTAATATTTTGAAGTTCATTGATATCATTTTTTGCTTTTTCTTTAAAATTTGCCAATGAAATATCATTTTTAATTTTACTTATTTGTTGTGGAGTAGTTGCATTTTCAATTTGATTTTTGAATGCTTCATTTTGTTGGTCTGATAAATTAGTTGCACTATTTAAATGATTTAATGCATCGTTTTTCAATTTTTGTAATATAGCGTTAGCTAATGATTTTTCATTTTCAATTAGTTCAATAACTTTAGGTGATGCTTCTTGATATTTATATTTATCTATTTTGTCATTTAATTTTGGAATTTCAACTTTTAATCTTTGATTTGACTTGTTGAATTCATCTGTTAAAACATTAATATCATTGGTTGAATCAATTTTACTTTTAGATTCATTTTGCGATTGATTTAGTAAATTTAATTCATTATCGATTTTAGATTTAATATTACTTATATTAGATTTTAATTCATTGATTTTTTGCTCAGAATTTTCAATAACATCTTTTAATTTTCTATTGGTATTGGTAATTTCTTGTGGTAAAGGTTCTTTAATTGAATTAATGAAATTATGTGCATCTTCGGCTTTAAAGTTATCCTTTTCAAATTTTTCAATAAATGGCTCAAGGATTGACAAATCATCATTTAAATTATTTGATTCTTCAATGTTTTTGTTCAAAATATTAATATGTTTGTTTAATTCATCTTGATAAGAATCATATCTTTGCTTATCGGTTTGATTTTGAATTGTATTTATTAATTTTTTTACTTTTTCTTCTGCTTTTTGAACTTCTTTGGCTTTTAAAACTAAATCATCAACATGTGATTGAGAATTCATTTCTTGAGCTGTTTGTTTTGCTTTTTCAAGTTCTTTAGCAGCATTTTGTAACTCCTGGTTTGCTTGTTTTAGTCCAGGGAGATTTGTTTCGGATGTTTTTTCAAGTTTTTCAATAGCTTCATCTGAAGTTTTCTTAGCATTATCAACAATATTTTGGACTGTTTGAATGTTTTGTTTTAATTTTTCCTCAGATTCTTTTATTTTATTTTCTAAATCTTTTATTGACGAGTCAAAATTAGCAAGAGGTTGTTGAATGTTCTTGTATTGTTTATATTCGTTTTTACTCCATTCATTGAACTTTTGTTTGTATTTTTCAAGGGATTTTTTGCTTTTATCGATTGCTTTTTTCAATGTATCAACAGAGTTTTTGTTAGATTCAAGAGTTTGAATATCATTATTTATTTGTTCTATAAGTTTGTCGATTTGCTCAACAATTTTTTGCTCTGAAATATGTTTCTTTGAGCTTATTACTGTTGAAAGTGTGGCGGAAGTTGTGCCGCATATTGTCAAAATAGCTGCTAGACCCAATAATGTGTTTCTTGTTTTCTTTCCCATAGAACCCCCACCAATCATTATTAAAATTTAGTTTTAAACCAAATTTATTAACTAAATTATAAATGATTAATATAACATTATACCAGATTGATTAAGAGCGCAAAATTTAGAAATATCAGTAAATTTAAGTATTTTATTGAAAAAAATGACACTAAATTTATTCAAGATAATTTATTTATTAATTTGTATTCAATAGTTTTGAATTATTAAAAAATATTTTATAATAGTTTTGCAAATGCCCAAGTGGTGGAATGGTAGACACCGTAGACTCAAAATCTACTGGAGAAATCCGTGCAGGTTCAAGTCCTGTCTTGGGTACCATATGTAAGTTCGCCAAAAAAATGATGCCTCGCGCATCATTTTATATTGCTGAAATTTTTGCTCGCTTTTTGCGAATTAATCTTCAAATTGCAAATATGACTAAGGTTAAAGGAATTAAAATTGTAACTGCTACAACAACAAAATAAGTAATCATTAAAGCTTTATTTCTGTCTTTTTTGGCTTTGTTTATTTGCTCATGAATTTCGACGCTTTTTTCGCCAAGAAAATCATCAAGGTCTGCTAAACGTTTTTTGTCAATTAAACACATTATTATGTAGAAAACAATTAAAGCAACCATTGCAATGGTTAACAACAAGCACAATAAACCAGTGTTAACAAAAGCTTGGTCTAACCATTTTCTAAGTTCTAAAATCATTTTAAAATTTGGTTCGTATTCAACTTTTATTACATTAGTTTTATAAAGTCCATATACAATAGCTGTAAATAAACCAACATAAGTTAAAACGAATATTAGCGCTCAGGTTAGATTTACACCTTTTAAAACGATTCTTCGATATGCTAGGTGAAATGTGCTGCTTGAAGTATTATCGCCGCTATTAAGCGCTTCACGATATTTTTTTATTGTATTTTTTCATTGAGCGTTTTCAATTGTATTTATAGTACCAAAGGTAAAAAATAAAAATGCAACAATTGAACATAAAATAATGTAACCAACAGAACCATTAGCAAATACACCAATTTTTAATGAAGCCAAAATTACAATAAGCAATGAAGCCATCATCAATGTATAACTAATTGTTAAATTAATAATTTTTATGTTTCTTTCAGTTCTAATTACTCTTCAAACACGAGGAGAAATTTGATTTTGGGGATCTTTTGCAATTTTCTTGTCTTCAATAGCGCTATCACTATTTGACTTGACAATCTCGATTGTTGAAGTGTTGTTGATTGGTTTATAACTCATTTAGCCTCCTTTGTATTATTTTACATTAATTTAATTGTGACTCGATTAATTATAGAATTATACAAATTAATATACAGAGAAATCACTTAAATGTCTTGAAAGTTAGTCAATTACTCTATCATTGTTAGTCAATTATTGGTATATTAATAAAAATAAACTAAAAAATCATTGAAAATTTTGTTTTATTGTATTAACTCTAATATTATTACATGTACGATTTTATCTATTTTGATGTTCGCACTAAATTTAATTTTCGATTTTATAACGCTGCATTAATCATTGCAGTCTTAAACAATCTTTGAAAATTAGTTAAAACAAAACAAATAAAAAATAGAAAAAAGATGCAAAAGATTGATGCTAGCAAACAATAATATAAGTAAATCTATTTATCACCTTATATATAATAAAAGTGCAATTTATGAAAACATTTTCACATAAAATAAAAAATGCTTTGTTAATCATATTTTTAGTGCTAAAATAATTGCGTTATGTTAAAAACTTATTCAATGAAACGTAATTCAAATATTAATGGAATGGCATGCTGAGCTATTTCTAATTTGAGTTAACCTGTTTTATTTTGAATAAGGAAATAAAAATTTCAAAAGCAGGTTAAGACCTGCTTTTATAGATACTATAGAGGAGCTTTCCATAATAGTAAATAGTTTAGCAGGCATGCAAAGATGCTATTGAAAGGATAGGAAAGCCGAATCTTTAATTTGGGCACAAATTAAAGGTGGTAACAATTCATAACAGTTTGTTACTCTTTGGAAATCCATTGGCGCTATAGTCTACAATTTAATAAAAAAATTATTATTTTGTAAGACTAGGCCAGTCTTACAAAATTTTTATTTCACGATGCTAAACATAACGTAAATTAAATTTATTTGAAAGGAAATTTATGAGAAAAAGATTTTATTTAGCACCGTTGGCTCTAGTAACATTATCTCCACTGACTTTAGCGGCTGCTTGTGGTAAAGCTGATTTTGCACATGATGCAAAACAAAGAATAGTAAGAAGCGGAATTAATGCAAGTTATATTCCTAAAGAATTTGATAGAGATAAATCAAATGCTTATGGTGGATGACAAGCTAGACACGAAGATTCACTTGCTTCACTATTAATTAGAAAAAAAACATATAACAAACCTGAATTGGTTAGAGAATTTGACCAAAAAACCAATAAAATAGCGACAAAAATTAAACAACCATCATTTTGAAAATATAAAATAGAACACGCTGCCAAAATTATTTTGATAGTTGATGGACATGCTAAAGAATATGATTCAGATGATGCACAATTACTTCAACAACCTGATGCTGATGGCTACTACCATGAAGCTGTTATTAAAGGTGAATCAACAAATCCAAAAAGTATTAACTCTAAACAATTTGCAGAAGATTTAGCAAAAGCTACTAAATTACAAATCGAAGTTCGTAAAGGAACTAAATGAGTTGATGCACAAGGCAATGTTACAAAATATGATGTAGTTCCAGAAGACTGATACATTTCATGAATGAGAACTCAACTTTTAGGTAAAGCACAAAGAAAAAATGCAGCTAAGGATAAAGGTGTTGACACAGAGGCGCTAGATACAGCTCTAAGAGAAATTGCTTCAAAAAACACTTCATACTATGGCAAAGATTACCGTTACCCTAACGCATATTTATTTGGATTATATGGAGTAGAAATTAAAGATTTAAATGATAGATCTAAATTCTTAGAAGGCGACAAAATAACATTTAACAAAATTGCTACGCAAGAAAAAGCATTCTTTGAGTTATTGTTAGAAAACTTAACTTCATCTCAAGAATTTAGTGCTGCTCCTAGCCAATATATTGCAGAAGTATCAAAACAAAAACAAATCCCAGCGCTAGAGTCATACTCTGAAAAACAATTATCTGCTGAAACATTTGAAAAAATTAAAAATATTCCAATAGATAACATATTATCGCAAGCTGGTGTTTACTGATATGGCTTTAATAGCAAAAACTTATTATATGCTAGTCCATTTATTTATAAAGGATACAACAGAGACACTCAAGAAGAAACATATGAAAAAAACCCTCACTACGTTGATCAAGAATGAGTTAAAGATCCAACAACCATTGAAAAACAAGTTCTTAGATACTTTGGTGCTGAAGCTAAAGTTGATCAATTGAAAGAAGTTCTATATGACGATTATCTAAAAGGTAGAATTGCTAGATTGGCTTGAACAATGGTTCCTGACAAACAAAAAACTTCAATTATTCAAAACCCTCAAAAATATGGTGTTCAATACAACCAGTCATTAAACAAATCATCACTGCAACTTGAACAAGTATTCGACCTTACACCTACTGTTGCATTACCTAATGAATTTTCTGAAGTTGTTAAATTTGACACAAACAACAAAGATCACTTAAAAACAATAGTTGATCAGTTAACATACAATGATCATTTTGCTAAATTATTGTATGGTAAAACTAAAGAAGATATTGTTAAAGATGCAGTAAAAGGCGCTGACACACAACACTTCTATACAGGTAAAGGTTATGTATTTAGATCATTACTTTCTAGAGCAATTAACTATCAACATGTTGCAAGCTTCATAACAGAAGGTAAATCAAAAATGTATGTAGCTGCAATGGCGCCTGATGCTAAAATTAGCGGTAGTGACCAAACAAATGCAACTAAAAAATCAATGCGTGATGCATATGAAGATATTAACACTACAACCTTTGTTAAATCAGACCTAACTAAATCAACATCTAAAACACCTGAAGATTATCGTAAAATTGTTACAACATCAGGTAGTGAATTAGAAAAACTAAAATCACCTCACTTTGCTGAAATTAAAGCAGAAATCAAAAAATTACTAGACGATGCTAAAATTCCAGAAGATCAAAAAGTTGAATGACAATTAACATTTAGATGAGTTAACTGAACACCAGCTAAAATGCAGACTATTTACGAACAACTCCCACTATTATTTAAAGAATTAGACCCACGTCTAGAATTTAAAGCTGTTAAATACGATAAAGCTCAAGTAGGTCTTTTCTGAGCACAACACTTAAAAGGACGTTCGCCATTTACTATTGGTGGATGAGGTTATGATACTGATAGTGCTGGATCAGGTTTTGATGGTATTGTAAACTTAACACAATCTGGCCCAGTTCTAGCAATTCTTTCTCAAGGAACAGACGCTAACAGAGAAGCATTCAAAAAAGCATTCCCTAAATTATTTGCTTTAAGTGAAGCATTCAATAAATTTATAAAAGATGAACTTGATAAAAAATCATTCACACTAACTGTTGATCACACAAAATGACATGAACTTTCATTTGGCGATCTAGATAAACTAGCACACCACTTAAGAGAATACAAACTTGATGGTGGTAAATTAGTACTAAATACAGATATTAAAGAAACAGATGCTGATTTTGGAACAATTACATCTCGCTTCTTCAACACACATTTAAGAGAAAAAACTAATGACGAAATCATCGAACTAACAAAAGAATTTAGTGATTACTTTGGAACCCTTATTGATACTAAAAAATTAACATCATTAGATCGTTTCTCAGAATCATTAGTAAACCCTAACTTCGTGTTCCCATTCGTTGGAGCCGATCAAGATTGAATCATGGACGCACACGTTATAGTAAAAAAATAATTTTCTAAATAATTTAAATGTTTAAATATATATCAAAAAGAATTGGCCTAGCCATTCTTACATTATTTGTTATTTTAATCTTTTCATACACATTAACTGTTATATTTATTAAAAACCCGTACGAAATTCAGTTAATTGCTGAAACAGACACGGAGAAAAGGAGAGGTTTAGAGGAATTATCTAGACAATATAACGCGATTCCAATCATTACAAAAATTGGCAATTATTTTGCCAATATATTCAAATTTCAATATGGTGAGATATTTGATAAATCAGGAGCATATGAATCAATTCCGCAATTATTTTTCGAGCCACTAAAATGAAGTATTTTAGTTTCGCTACCTTCATTTATAATTTCAGCAACTACCGGCGTTATCGTCGGTATTATTGCGGGATATAAACGCGGTACGTGAGTTGATTGAATAATTAGTGGATTTGTCTTTGTCTTCATTGCAGTACCTAGCTTTATTTTGGCGCCAATGTTTCTTGGTATATTCCAAAAAGCAGGTTTTGATATAAGATTTATATCACCATATTCACAAGGAGCAACTTGAGCTCAAACAATTAAATCAGTTATACCGGCAATCGTTGTTGTCTCACTTGGTTCGCTTTCAGGATATACACTTTATTCAAGAAACCAAGTTGTAACTGTATTAACATCAAATTACGTATTGATTGCTAAAACAAAAGGATTGGGAAATTTTGAGATCTTTAAAAAATACGTTTTTAGAAACATTTCAATCCCATTAGCAACAATTATTATTCCATCATATTTAATCTTATTATCTGGCTCAATTATTGTTGAGCAATTCTGATTCATTCCAGGTACTTCAACAATAATTGCTAACTCATTCCCTAAAGGTGAGATAAATATCCTAATGTTCAACATTTTATTCTTCACTGCTTTAGGTCTATTCACTCAAATCATAGTTGATATTTCATATCCACTAATCGATCCAAGAATTAAATATCAAGCTTCAAGCGGACTAAATATTTTTGCAATATTGCGTGCAAAAAAAATAAGAGCACAACAATACAAATTACTTAATGAACAATCATAGAAAGGAGAATAATGGCTGAAAATTTAAAATTTAATCAACGCTACGGTATTAGTGATGAGCAACAAAATAAGTTAAAACTTGTCAAACAACAAAAATACACTCACAATATCGCTGGCAAACCTAAAATATTAGCGATCGAAATATTAAAAAGATTTTTCACTAATCCAATGGTTGTTATAGCTTTTTGTGTCTTTTTAGCAATCATTATCACCGCTTTAGTTGTCAGTTTTTCTTCTCCTTATCCCGCAGTAAAACCAATTGATTATTATTTACCAGTTGATAAAAAAGTTTCAGACTTTCAAAGTTTGCCACCAATATTTGCACAATGAACAGAAACAACTGATAATAATAAAATTACCAACTTATATAGATGATCAAGTGATCCTTATAGTAAATATTTAAAAGATTACGCGAATTTTAAAGAAATAGTGCCTGGACAAATACTTTATTATAATGCTTATTCATATTTTGAAGGTCAGCAGCTTTATTCTAAAATTTTTAAAATTCTAGATAAAGACCCTAATGCCATTATTACAGCTGAACAACTTGCTGAATTTAAGAATGCTATACCAAAACTTCATACATTTTTTGGTACAAATAATGCCGGAACCGATATTTGAACAACTGTTTGAAAAGGTACTCTTGAATCACTTTGAATTGCATTATTTGTAGCGACAGTAGAAATTATTATTGGTGTATTTGTTGGTGCTTATTTAGGTTTTAACGCTGGTAAATGACTTGATACAGTTATGATGCGTATTATTGAGATATTCACATCGCCACCATCAATAATTTGACTATTATTATTTGTTTCAATTTGAGGAACTAATCCTTGAGTGCTAATTGCTGGTCTATTATTCGTTGGTTGAACTGGGCCAATTGGTGTAACTCGTTTATTTATAATTACTGTTAAAGATGAAGAATACATTTTAGCTGCTAAAAGTATTGGTGCAAGTGAAAAAAGACAAATCTTTTTCCACGCACTACCTGCAATATTGGGTAAAATTGCAATGAGTTATGTAAGAAGAATTCCAAGTGTAATTCTTTCGATTGCTTCGCTAGCATTCCTTGGTTTCTTTAAAGATGATTCATCAGCAAACTTAGGTAAATTCATGCTTGATAACCTAGAAGATTCGAAAAATAACGTTTGACTTCTAATTATTCCAGCATCAATATTATTATGCATTTCAATAAGTCTACAATTTATAGCCGTTGGTCTACATGACGCATTAGATCCAAAAGTTATTAAATTAAAAAGATAGGATAAACTATGTCAAATATAGATTTAATTAAAACTAATCCACTTAAAGAAGGTTTACTTTTAGATATTGAAAATTTAAGAGTCGACTTCAAAAATGGTCGCAAAAATTTCATTAGAATTGTTCGTGGCTTAGATTTAAAAATCAGAAAAGGTGAAATTGTAGGACTAGTTGGCGAATCAGGTTCAGGTAAATCAGTTACATCAAAAGCATTAATAAATGTCAATGATGGCGCTTATTTTCTTGCCGATAAAATGCAAATTGAAGATCTTGATTTAAATAAAATTAAAAAAGAAAATTTATGACAAAAAATTAGAGGACACTACATTGGTTATATACCCCAAGACCCTCTTACTTCATTGAATCCAACCCGTAAAATCGGTAAACAACTTTTAGACGCTTTGAATTTAAATCCAGAGTGAAAAGAAAAAAGTTATGTTGAAAAAAGAAACTATTTAGTATCTCTACTTGATGAGTTTGGTTTAAGAGATGCGGACGCTGTTTTTGATAGATATCCACATACACTTTCTGGTGGTATGAAGCAGCGTGTAGTTATTGCAATGGTTGTTGCACTAAAACCTAAATTAATTATTGCTGACGAGCCAACTACTGCACTTGACCCAACAGTTCAAGCTTCAGTTCTTGCTTTGTTTGAAAGAATTAGACAAACAATGAACATTTCAATAATTTTAATTAGTCATAACATTAGTGTTGTTGCTAAATTCTGTGACTATATTTATGTTATGTACGCTGGCAAAATTGTTGAAAGAGGAACTAGAAAACAGATTTTTACAGACCCTAGACACCCATATACTTGAGCATTGATTTCGGCAATACCTGAAAACAGTCAAGAGCGTCTTTATTCAATTAAAGGTACTCCACCAGACATGGCAAACTTGCCACTAGGCGATCCTTTTGCACCAAGAAATGAGTATGCACTGGAAATTGATTTTCTTAAAGAGCCGCCTTTATTGCCAGTTGAAGCACGCCATGATGCAGCAACTTGACTTTTACACCCAGATGCACCAAAAATTGAAATTCCACAAGATTTAAAAGTTAGATTAGAAAGCTTTAGAAAGGTATTTGTAGACGATGAAAACTAATAAACCAATATTAGAGATTCAATCTCTTAAAAAATACTTTAGTAATGCTGGAATAGTCAATAAAGCTGTTGATGATATTAGTTTTAGTGTAAATAAGGGCGAAATTGTTGGGCTAATTGGTGAATCAGGCTCGGGTAAAACAACTGTTGGTCGTTCATTAATGCGTTTATATGAAGACTTTAATGGATTTGTTACACTTGATGGCAAAGTTATTAGTGGACGTAGAATTTCGCGTTCTAGAACTAAATTTTTACGTAAAAATATTCAAATGATTTTTCAAGACCCTCATGCTTCACTTAATGGTCAGAAAAATATTTATTCGACATTAAAAGAACCATTAATTGTCAATGGAATAATCAAAAATAAAATAAATGATATTTTCAAAGACTGAGTTGATATTAAAGAAATGTACTTTTACACATTTCAAAAGAAATATCAATCACTTGAATTGCAAAATTTAAAATCAATTAATGAGTTAGCTAAAGATTTTTTCCCTTACTGACTAGCTAAATTACAAAATTACAAAATTGATGATTCAATTTCTTTAGAAGATAATTTCAACGCTTATTTTGGCTATCTTGAACAAAAACAAACGATGGAAAGTCAAATTGTAAGTAATTTATACTCAAATACTGATGAATTAATGAGTTTTTACTATGAAAAACAAAACGATTTTAGAAATAGCAATCTAGAATTAGATGAAAGCGAATTAAAAGCTGCTAAAGATGAATATTTAAAGACTTTAAAATTGTCAAAAATGTCTTTAAAACAATACAATTCAATCAAAAATGTATCAATATGAAAACAAGAAATATCTGATATTAAAAAAGCTTTTAAAGAAGAAAAAAATACAGTTGTCAATACTTTTAACAACTTTATTGATGAATTCAAAAAAGATTCAATAATTTATCGAAATGCTAAATTACTATCAACAAATTTAGATATTTATTCACACAATCTAAAAAATCAACTTTTAACTAAAAAACTAAGATCACTTGTTAAAGAGTTAAAAAGTCACTTGTTGTCGCTAAAATATACTCAAGCTCGTGAATTAATTAGTGAAATTCAATCTTATTCGAAAGATTTTTTCACTAAACACTTACAAGAATTAAAATATTCTCCAGAATTAAAAAATACAATATTAGCATTAATTAACGAAAAATTTGTTTTTGATTCAACAAAATGACATGAATTAAATAAGAAAAATTTTGACCAATATATTGCCCAAATCAATTCATTACGTAAAAAAATTGACAAGAACTCAAAAGGCTTTGATAAACATAAAAAATCTGCTACTCCACAAGATGTTGAAATAGCAAAAGAAAAATATGAAAAAGCAAAAATAGTCATCAAACAAATGCTTGACGAGTATGTAATTCTACATAAAAAAGAATTCGCACAACTTTTAAGCGAGGTTGAAATTGAACGTAAAGAATATTTAGGCTTAAAAGATATTCAAAGTGAAACAAATGCGCTTGTTGCGCAAGCACACAAAAAATTCATTGCACATTTACAAGAGAATTTAAAACAATTAATTCAATCAAAAGCCGACAAAACTTCAATAAGTGAATACTCAAAATTAATAAAAATTTATGAATCAAAATACAAATCTAAATTATTAACTTTAAAATCATTTGAAATTGAAGTTAAATATTTAAATAAAGATATCAAAGCAATTAAAGTATTGCTTGGTATTGATACAGAAAATGCAGTTGATTCAAAAATAATTAAATTTTTCAAGAAAATTTCGGGCAATATTATTGCCAAAATATTAATTTCAAATCTATTAATAAAAACTTCGATATATAAATCACTTGAAGATGTTGGTCTATTAAAACAATTTGCATACCGTTATCCTCATGAATTTAGTGGGGGCCAACGTCAAAGAATTGTTATTGCTCGTGCTCTAATAACTGAACCTAAAGTTATTGTTGCTGATGAACCTATTGCTTCATTAGACATTTCAATTCAAGCTCAAGTCGTCAACCTTCTAAAAGACCTTTGTGAGAAGAAAAATATTGGCATGATTTTTATCGCTCATGACTTATCAATGATCGAATATATTGCTAACAGAGTACAGATTATGCACTATGGAAAAATAGTTGAATCAGGAGATACTCAAAAAGTTTACTCAAAACCAATCCACCCATATACAATTAACCTATTCAAGGCAATACCGAAAATATCTAACGCAAATGAAAAATTTGAAAACATTAGTTTTGAGTTAGATTATTTCAAAGGGCAAGCATACCCAAATATTCCTGAATTGTTTAAAGTAGAGGAAAATCACTTCATTTATGGCACTCAAGAACAAGCCGCAGAATGATCTAAACCTTTTGGTTTAACAGTTGAAAAGGTAAAATAACAAGATACTGCTTAAAGCAGTATTTTTGTTTTTTAGCCTATATTAACTATGAAAATTATTAATGATTTAGTAGTTATTAATGAAATTAATCTCTATTAATCAATATAAACATTTTAATTAATATACAAAATTTACTAATTTATTCATTTTACAATTGAAATGGGAAAATAATAAACAAATAATATATTGTAATTTTGCTTTATAATTTTGCTATGAAAAATCGCAAATGACTACACCTTATTACAGTGCTTGTATCACTTATTGTTTCAAGTATATATTTTATTGTTTCATATTATCAAAAAAAATATAACGGAAATGTATATAAAATTTTAAGTGATACTTTTTTCATTTGTGGTGTAATTTGCCTTGCTTATGGAGTATTCATTCTTTCTTTTAAACTTGGTTTAGGTTCTGGATTAATTAGTATTAGTCAGCGTAACCGTGAAAATCGATTAAAACGCAGAATTCAAAGACTAGAATTGGGACAATCAAACCAAGAATCGCGAGCAGAAATTAAAATTTTAAACAATGAATTACAAAGCATCAATAACAAATCCATTGCAAGAAATAATGCTCAAAGCAATAAATTAGTTTTTTTGATAATAATTGCTATTGCAGTTGTACTAATAATAATTGGAATTATTTTTGCTTTTATTTAAAGAAAAATGACGCGATTTTTTCGCGTCATTTATTTTTCCCGAGTTTCACAATTGCATAGGTTAAAAATAACTAATACCCCTATTTTAAAGTGGTTTTAGTTATTTTTAATTACAATTTTTTTAATGAAATCATATTCCGTTCATATATCTGGAATGACTTTTGAATCTTCTCGCTGTCTACTAATAATATCTTTGGTTTCCGAGTTAATATCAACTCTTTCTCTTAATTTTGAGAAATATTTATTAAATCTTTATCTTGAAATCAAAAATTTAAGCGTAAAACATAGTAGTCACAATTTAATAATTATTTAACACTAACCCAAATATTATTACAATTAAATAAAGCATTAAGTAAACTCGTCATATTAGTAATGTGTATTACTAATAATATTTTATAATTTAAATAAATACAAAACAGGAGGCTTGATGAAAACACAAGATAGCTTTGATAATGATGAAATAATAGTGATAAAGGATTTGCAAAAAAGCTTTAAAAAAAATAAAGCACTAAAAGGTGTTTCATTTAGTGTTAAAAGAGGGGAGTTATTTGGCTATTTAGGTCTAAACGGGGCCGGGAAAACAGTTACATTAAACATTATTCTAGGACTATTAAAAAGAGATAAAGGACAAGTTTTTATCAATGGTTTGAGCATAGATAAAAACCAACTTGATATTAGAAATCAAGTAGGTATTGTCTTTCAAGAATCAATTCTTGATCCTGAGCTTTCAATTCGTGAAAATCTTATGGTTAGAGCAACTCTTTATAAAGATTATATGCAAGGTGAATCAGTGGCTTCCGTTGTTGATAAAATCATAAATGAGTTTCAACTTAATGATTTCGCATCTCACCGTTATGGTACTTTATCAGGCGGTCAGAAAAGACGAGCAGACATAGCACGGGCATTGGTTCATAGCCCAAACATTCTTTTTTTAGATGAGCCAACAACTGGCTTAGATCCTAATTCAAGAAAACTTGTTTGACAAATTTTAAAGAAAATACAAAAAACAAGAAAACTTACAATAATGCTAACTACTCACTATATGGAAGAAGCAGATGATTGTTCAAGGGTCATAATTTTAGAAAAAGGTCAAAAACTAGTTGAAGACACACCAGCTGCTTTAAAAGTAAAATATTCATCTTCAATACTTCGCATATATCAAATGACAGACAAACTTAAAGAATTAATCACTCAAAGTAAAAACATTAACTACGAAGTTGAAAATGGTATTTACATTATTCGTTTCGATTCAGCGGCGCAAGGACATGAATTTGTTACAAGAAATATAGCTCAACTAAAAGATTTTGAATTCAATAAAGGAACAATGGACGAGGTATTTTTAAACGTAACACAGAAAGGACACAAATAAAATGAGCAAATTAATGTACTTAACAAGACGTAATTTAATTATTTTTTTCAAAGATAAAAGAAGAATATTCTTCACTTTTTTGTCGCCATTAATTGTTCTTTTGTGTTTCGTTTTGTTTGCGCGAAAAATTTATTTAAGCCAAATGCCTGAGTATTTGCCTGCAAAAATAAAAGATCAATATGCCGATATATCAATGCTAATTGGTTTACTTTCAGTTACCTCATTTACTAATGCTATTAGTCTTTCATCGATTATGGTTACCGACACAGAACGTAAAGTTCTTAACGATTTGTACATTTCGCCTGTGCGAGCTGGAATTGTTAGATGTAGCTATTTAATCTATAATATAATTTTGAACATTTGCATTACTCTATTTATTTTTGTTATCGGTATATGTTGAATGGGTATTAATAAAACATTGGTAGTAGAAGTTAAAAACACTGACTTTCAAAATATGTTTAATATTCCAGAAATTTTAAAAACACTAGATCCTTCGAAGTTAGCAAACACTCTTAATGATTCAAGTCATACAAAGACTTATTATTCATTTGACACAGCTAAGGTATTTATTGTCATAGGGTTAATAATCTTGGCCGCATTTTTAAATAGTTCATTATTTGTCTTTATTTTAAGTTTTTTAAATAATACTTCTGCCTTTAGCGCTATTAGTGCTAGCTTAAGTGCAATTGCCGGCTTTTTAATTGGTGCTTTCGTCCCATTACACACTTTTCCGCGTGCAGTTGCTGAATTTAGCTCTTTAATTCCATCAACTCACATTTCCAACATGATTCGTCATTTTATTACCCAAGGACTTGTGTTTTCAGAAAAAAACCCTATTATTCAAAAATTATTCAGCGAAAAACACGCAATATATGATTTTAATATTTTATTTGGTCAAGACATTAAATGATGAGGCTCATTAATTTATACAGCATCATGAACTCTATTGATGATAACATTAAACATTTCTTTATCTAACCTAAAAAGAAAATAAACGCAGTCAATTTTCCTGAGTTTCCCAATTTCATAGATTAAAATAACGAATACCCCCTATTTTAAAGTGGTTTTCGTTATTTTTAATTAATTTTTAATTACAATTTTTTTAATGAAATCATATTCCGTTATCCTTTTATATCATAATTGTAATTAAAAAATACAAAAAAATCCATACTATATATAGTATGGATTAATAAAATCTTTTAAAACAGCTAACTAACACTATAAAAGTGGGAAACACAGGAAATCGCGTCATTTATTTTTTGGGATCAAATACGCCAATGAATGGTATTCCTCTAAATTTTTCTTGATAATCTAGCCCAAATCCGACAATAAATTCGTTTGGAACTACAAAACCGACTTTATCAGCTTCCAAATTAACTTTTCGATTATATGGTTTGTCGAGTAAAGTAATTATTTTTAGACTTTTTGGATTTCTTTGTAAAAGCATATTTTTTACTTTATCAAGTGTAATTCCAGAATCAATGATATCTTCTGCAATCAAAACATCTTTTCCTTCAATATCAACCTCAAGATCCATAATAATTTTGACATTTCCACTTGATTGACTTGCACCATGATAGCTAGAAGCAATCATAAAAGCAAGTTCGTTTTCAATATCAACACCTTTTATTAATTGAGCAATGAAGGGAATAGCTCCTTTTAACAATCCAACAATAACTAAATCTTTAGAGTTATTGTATGTTTCGTTAACTCATTGCGAAAGCTCTTTAATGCGTTGTTCAATTTCTGTTTGAGTGTATAAAATTTTTGTGAATCTTTTGTCCATATTTAGTCCTTTATATAATTTTATAATTTATTTTGAAAAGTCAAATTTTTCAATTATATTTATTGCTTCGGCTAAAATTTGATGTTCATTTTTATTATTTCCATCAATTATTGCGTATGGGATTTTGTACGTATTCATAAGTTTTTCGTAAAGATGTCTATATAGAGCATGCAATTCTTTAAAATATTCTTCATTTTGCTCATAGTTTTTAATTTCACTTTCACGCCCGCGTTTGAATAAACGTTCCTTGAAATTATCAAAGTCAATATCAATAAAAATAGCTAGATTTGGATTTTGCTCTTTTTCAATCATTTTATTAAACAATTGGTCAAAAGCTTTAATAAATTTTGCTGGTTTGTTTTTCATTGAAATTAATGCAAAAATGTAATGTTCAAGGTTAAATCTATCAAGAAAAATATGGTTTGTTTGGCAAATTTTGCCGCTTTTTGAAAAATCAATTAGAGCACTTCTAAGAGTATTTGCTGAAGATTCTAAAATATAAGCTTGAAATGCTAAATTGATATTTTTTACACCTTTATAAAATCATTCAATAAATTGGTTAAAAATTTTATCTTCAGATTGAAATTCTTCTAAATATATTGAATTATTATAGTATTTTGCTAAATTTTTTGCAAGAGTGCTTTTGCCACTCGCAATCATTCCACTAATACCAATTATCATTTTTTAACCTTTCCCACTTATTATATGATTATCTATTATTTTGATTGCTTGATCTAAAACTTGATTTTCAGATAAATTGTTTGTATCAATTATATAGAATGGCATTTTGTATAATTTTGCCAATTGTTCAAATTTTGATTTATATACAGAGTGCAATTTTGCAAAATATTCTGCATTTTGCTCATAGTTTTTGACTTCCACCTCGCGACCTCTTGCAAAAAGTCTCTTTTTAAATGTTTCATGAGTCATATCTAAAAAAATTGCAAAATGGGGAGTTTCTTCATTTGTTATCATTTGCTTAAACATTGAATCATAGGCTTGTTGATAATGCGGGTTTTTATCTTGAAGAATAACGGAAGCAAATATGTGGTGTTCAATTGCAAAACGGTCTAAAAATAGATGGTCATTATAAAGATTTTTTCCTTTTTCAATAAATAATTGTTTTATTTCGGAAAATTTATCAACATGCCGCTCAATCATATAAGATTGAAAGCTCATTGTTATATTTTCTTCATTTTTGTATAATCATTCTAAAAAAACATTAAACTCTTCGTCATTTTCTTCAAATTCATTCAATATCATTGAACCTTTATAATGGTTTAAAAGTTTTTTAGTAAGTGAACTTTTACCGCTACCAATCATTCCGCTTATGCCAATTATCATATTTGCTCCTTAAAATTCGTAAATAAAAGTTTAAAAAAAGTAATTAAAATAATTTGCATTACTTAATTACTTAATAGATTATTTATATTCAACATCAAGAATTTTGATTGAGTATTTACTTGCAGCATCAACTTCAACAATCTGGCCAATTTTGCCATCGCTAAGTGCTAAAGCCAATGCAGAAACATTAGAGATTTTGCCATTTAAAGGGTCGCTATCGTGGATACCCATTATAGTCACTGTTTTAATTTCGCCACTATCAATTTTTTCGTATTTAACAGTAGAACCTACACCAATTTTGGTTGAAGTTCTTGCTTCATTGGTGCTAATTACTTCAGCTTTTTCAATTATTGCTTCTAATTCTAGAATTCTGCCTTCAACAACTCCTTGTAAGTCTCTAGCCGCGTCATATTCCGCGTTTTCCGACAAGTCACCTTGTGCGCGAGCTTCTTTTAGAGCTTGTTGAACTTCTTTACGTTTTACATTAACTAATTCATGGTACTCGGCTTTATATTTATCTAGTGTTTCTTGGGCTAAATAAATTTTGTCTTGAATTTTTGACATAGAAATCTCCTTTGTAATTATTTTTTATTTTATCAACTTTGTTTATATTTTTTAAGAAATATTTGCATTTTTTACAATGTAAATAAATTTACTTGCAACACTTGAAACTTCATATGTTACTTGCGCAAATTTTAAATCTGAAATTAAATCGCGTAATTTAGCTTTATTTGTGTCATCTTGGCGGATAACCAACATACCATTATTATTCAATAAATTAAAGTAGTTTGCAAAAATATCAGTGTTATTTTCAATGATATTTGTTGCATAAATTAAATCAAATTTAGAATCTTTAATTTCGTTTTGGGATAAAACGCTGATTTTTTTGTTGCTTAATTCAGTGTTTATTTTGCATGCTTGAGCATATTTGTTTTCATCAAAATTATTTTTATTTATTGTAATTTTAGATGGCGAAAGTAAATTCAAACAAACAAGCTCATAGTCTAAGTTTTTACTTGCAATTAAAAGTGTTTTATAATCGTTTAAAAATACTGTATTTATTCAACTGTCAATATCATTATCGTTAGTTTTTGAATTATAAAATTCTTTTAACTCATATGGTAATTTGCCTCAATTTTCACCCCGAAGTTCTATTAATTGTTTCTTAGCTAGCGCATCTTTATCATTAATATATTTATCTTTAATTTTTTTCACTTTAACCAAAGAAATAATAAATGCTGAGATGCCTAAAAAACCTACAACACCTACTGAAACTCATAATGCAATTTTTAATCATTGTGGCATTATTTAACCAACTTTCCGCCATATTGTAAAAACTCTTGCAAAATAATAACTGCAGATAAAGAGTCTTTTATTTCGCGCACTTTTTTGTGATTTAGCTTAGCCGACTTAAGAGTTTTTTCGGCTTTTATTGTTGTTCCATATTCATTCACTAAATAAACGTTTTGGTCAAAAATATCATTGATTTTTATTGCAAAATTTTCAATTAAAATTGTTCTTTCGCTTTTTTGACCATTGCTTCTTAGTGGTATTCCGATGATAAAGCCATCAATGTCATTATATTTAGCTAAATATTTTTTTATATGGTCTATTACTTTGTCAAAATCGTTTTCTTCGAAACGAATAGTTTCAAGGGCACTAGCAATAATTTGCATTGAATCAGTGATTGCAAAACCACAAGTTTTGGTTCCTAAATCCAATGAAAGTTTACGCACTAATTGCCTCCAATATTATTTGCTCAAGTTCACTTGTTGAATCAATTTTACCCATTGCTAAAATAGCTGAACCACCGCCTTTTGCATTTAGATTTTTGCCAATTAATTTGAATAATTGATTTGAATCTTTTGTTTTTGATGCAATAGCGAGTAATGTTTGATTCTCATTCACACTTGCAAGAACAATAGTGGCATTGGGGAATTTTTCTCTAAGTGTTGAGGCTGTTTGTTTGATTTGAGAAGATTCTATATTTAAATTGATATAGAATTTTTTACCTTTTTCAAGTTCTAAAGCATCTTGAGAACTTATTTTAAACTCAACACTTGCTTTCTCTTTATTTATTTTTCTAAAATCTTCTCTACCTTTTTCAATTGATTTTTGAATATTATTCAATAAATTTTCAAGATTATTATCGTTTTGTGTTTCTAAATTATAAGTAGAATCCATAGCTTTAATTTTGTTGACAATGTTTGCAAGCTCTTCGCTATAAATTTGTATTTGCTCTTTTAACCATTCATCAACAAGTTTATTTGATGTAACAACTCTAAAACGATAAACTCCAGCTTGTTTTTTCTCAACTTCTGTTATTTTAAAGTTTTCTAAAATTGAACTATGGTCTAAGTGTGTACCTCCGCAAAGGTCACTAGTAATGTTTGATCATTTAACAATTCTAACAGCTTTAGGATCCATATATTCGTCTTCTTCAATTGTCATAACAGCATGTAAGTTTTTTGCTTCTTCAATTGTTGAAATTATGTATTCACGCTTGATATCATTTTTAATTATTTGGCGCATTTCCAATTCAATTTTTCTAACTTGCTCATCGGTTGGACGCGAATCTCCCGGGAAGTCAAAAGTAAATCTTTTTTCATTGATGTCAGAACCTAATTGTTTAATATATGATCCTAAAACTTTTCTCATAACTGAGAACATTAAGTGAGTTGCAGAGTGGTTTCTTGCACAATTCAAACGAACATATTCATCAACAAAGCATTCAACTGGTTCGTTTTTATTAATTTTCCCTTCAACTAAGTGAATATTATTCCCGAATTTATCTTTAAAAACATCAATGATTTTAATTTTGTTTTCACCCTGAAGCATGTAACCTTCATCGTGTTTTTGGCCACCACTAGTTGCATAAAATGGTGTTTTATCCAATAAAACATAAGCTTTGCCATTTGCTGAATCAACTCGTTTTTCAGTATCAAATAACTCAATTACTTTTGCAGTTCCTCTTGTAGTTTCATAACCGGTAAATATTGAAACTTTAGAGTTTATTAATGATAATGAGTTAATTGCTTTTTGCATACCGCTTTGTTTGTTGCCTCTACTTGCTTCAATGTGTTTTTGTTTTGCTTTTTCAAAGCCTTCTAAATCAATTGAAATACCCTTTTTAGCAAGTATTTCTTCAGTAAGCTCAATTGGGAATCCGTATGTTTCAAGTAAATGAAAAGCAATTTCACCATCAAATATTTTTGTGTTATTTTTAATGTGTTTTTCTAACAATTCTTTACCATTTTCAATGGTTTTGGCAAAAATTTCTTCTTCAGCAAGTATTGCTTGTGAAACACTATTAATATCATATTCAAAAGGTAATGAATCATGAACTACTGGAACTAATTTGTGTAAAAATAAATCTTTAATCCCAAGCTGCATTGCTTTATAAATAGATCTCCTAATTAATCTACGGATGATATAGCCTCGACCAACATTTGAAATTGATTCACCATCACCAAGCGCATTAGCAACAGTTCTAATATGGTCAGCAATAATTTTGAAACACGTGTTAATTTCGCGTTGTTTCTCATCTTTTGTAAAGTAGTTTTCTACATCATATTTTAGGTTAGTGTATTTTTCAATTTCGCGAATAATTCCTAAAAATAAATCAGAATCATAGTTGGTTGGTGCGTCTTGAAGAATTGAAGCAATTCTTTCAAGTCCAGCGCCCGTATCAATGTTTTTTTGTGCCAATTCAGTGTACTTGTTTTCGCCTTCATTGTTAAATTGACTGAAAACAATGTTTCAAATTTCAATGAAACGGTCATTTTCAATATCATTTTTCAATAACTCAATGCCACGCGAGTCAAATTTTGGTCCTCTATCATAAAATATTTCAGTACATGGGCCGCAAGGTCCGGCGCCGACATCTCAAAAGTTTGTGTCTCTTGAACCTGAAATTATATGGGTTTCATCAACACCTAATGACAATCATTTTTGTTTTGTTTGAGTATCTTCTTCAAAAAATGTGAAATAAAGTTTATTGATGTCCAATTTAAGTTCGCTAGTTAAAAATTCAAAAGCAAATTCTATTGCTTCATCTTTGAAATAATCGCCAATGCTAAAATTACCAAGCATTTCAAAAAATGTGTGGTGTCTTGAGGTTACTCCAACGTTTTCAATATCATTTGTCCTGATTGCTTTTTGTGAGTTTGTTAAACGATTTTTTGGTGGTATTTTTTTGCCACTAAAATAATCTTTAAGTGTTGCAACTCCTGAATTAATTCATAATAAAGATGGGTCATTAACTGGAATAAGACTTTTACTTTCAATTTTTAAATGACCTTTTGATTCAAAAAAATCAAGTCATTTATTTCTTATTTCTTTTGAATTCATGCTAGCTCCTTATACATAAGTTTTTTCAATGTTATTTGAATAAATTTTTTCAATAATTGCTCCGCCGATACATTTTTCACCATCGTATAAAACAACTTGTTGGCCCGGTGTGACCGCTTGTGATTTACTTGGATAATGCACTTTTATTCAATTATCTTTTAAAATTTCAATTGTAACTGGTATATCACTTTGTCTATATCTAAATTTAGCTGTTAAATTGTTAGGATTAAAGTCTAAATTGTTTAATGTTAGATTGCTTGCTAATAGTGAATCTGATTCCAAATAACTTAAATTTGAGGATGGCGCAACATAGACAATATTTTTTTGTACATCGTGGCCACAAACATAATGTGCCTCTTGCATTCCGCCTAAATTTAAGCCCTTTCTTTGTCCTAATGTGTAATAAAAACATCCATCGTGTTTGCCAACTACTTTATTGGTTACAATTGAAACTATCTCGCCTGGTTGGGCTGGAATGTAGTTTTGTAAAAACTGAGTAAAATTCCGCTCACCAATAAAGCAAATTCCCGTTGAATCTTTTTTGGAGGCTGTAATTAAATTTAATTCTTTAGCTTTTTGTCTAATTTGTGATTTTTCAAATTTAGCAAGCGGCATTAAAACTTTTTTGAGTTGCTGATTTGTTAGTTGAGCCAAAAAGTAGGTTTGGTCTTTATTTTGATCTTTAGCGCGGTATAAATTACCATTTTTTACGTCAGCATAATGACCCATAGCAATATAATCAGCGTTTAATACGTCAAAAGCATAATTTGCAAAGGCTGAAAATTTAATGTGTTTATTGCAAAGAATATCTGGGTTTGGTGTGCGTCCTTTTTTGTATTCTTCAATGAAATTTTCAAAGACATTTTCCCAGTATTCTTTAATAAAATCCACTCTATGTAGCTTAATGTTTAATTTTTGTGCCACTTTTAGTGCATCTTGGTAATCTTGTTCTTGAGGGCAAATTGGATTATTTATTTCATTATTGCCTAAAAAATCATTGTTGACATACGAGTCTCAATTTCTCATAAATAAGCCTTCAACTTGATAACCTTGTTCAAGTAATAAAGCAGCAGCCACTGATGAATCAACGCCGCCCGACATTCCTAAAATAACTTTTTTATTCATTAGCCCTCCTTACTTTAAATAAATAAAGCCAACCACAAAAGCGGTTGGATAAAATTAATAACTACCAACGTAGCAAACTCTTATATCGTGTGGTTTAATATCAATTAAACTTTTAAAACGAGTTTCAAATTCTGTTGCGAAATTTTCAATAATTTCGGCAATATTTTTATTTTTTTTGACTTTAACATCAATAATAAATGATGCGTTTGAGTAGTCTTTGTTATAAATAATTTTTGGTTCTGCATCTAATTTTAAAAAATTAGTATCACTAGCACACTGACTAATTAATTGGCAAATAGCGTCTCCAGAAACAGTATAACTTTGATTGTAATCACTTGAAACTGTAATTCCAACCATTATTTATTTCCTCTACTAATGTATTTGCCACTTTCAGTTGAGATTACAATAACATCCCCTTCTTTGATAAACATTGGTGTTTCAAGTTCAAAACCTGTTTCAACCTTAACTTTCTTTTGAGGATTATTTGTTGTATTGCCTTTAACAGCATCTGGCGCTTCTGTTACTTCAAGTGTAACAGATGCGTCTAATTCAACGTCAAGAATTTCTTCGCCAAATTTACGAATTTTTACAGTTGAGCCTTCTTTTAAAAAGTTCATTTCTCATTCGACATTTTTCAATGGAATTTCAACTTGTTCGTATGTTTCGTTATCCATCAAAATAATGTTTTCACCATCTGAATAAAGGTAATTCATTGGACGTTTATCAATGTGGGCTTTTTTAATCATTGTCCCACCTGTATATGATTTGATTGTTATAGCACCTGTTCTTAAGTTTTTAACTTTAGCTTTAACATTTGCTTGTCCACGGCCTTGTTTTGAGTGTTGTGCTTCAATAACTACAAAAATTTCGCCTTCATCTTCAAAAGTAATTCCACCTTTAAATGTATTAACATTTATCATTTTAGTCTCCTAAACTTAATTAAATTAATATAATATTATTTTAAACTAAATACTAAATATTAATAATAAGTTTCTTAGAATGTTGTTTAGGTCAATTTTTGAATATATTTTTTTCTTATTTCAATTATTTTTCAATTGAAAAAGAAAAAATAGGCTAAAACCTATTTTGCGCTTTTAAGAGATAATGTTGATTCCTTACCTGCTAACAGTCTTTTAATATTGCTTCTATGAAGAACTATAATAATTATTACTGAAGTTAAATAAAATATACCTGATACAAATCAATATGGCTGTAAATTATTTAATGAAATATTGTTACTATAATTTATAAAATTTAGTCAATAACCTGGCATTCCTTGTGTGAATCAAGGTATGAAAACAAATGGAACAATTATTGATGCAGTGCACATTGAACTTAGTGATACTTTTTTAGTTTTGAATGCAAAACTAAAAAAGATTATTCCGGCAAAAACTCATAAAATTGGATTAATTACAAGTATGAAAGCGGATGTGCAAGCAACTCCTTTTCCGCCTTTAAATTTGAAAAATACAGGTCAACAGTGGCCAATAATAACGCCAAAACCAATTGCTTGCGGGCTCATTCAGTAAATTTTGGCAAAATCATATCAAACATATCTTATTAAAATTATAAAAATTAAAGATGGTATTATAACCTTGAAAAAATCAATAATAAATACAGTTAAAGCAAATTTTTTGCCATAAACCCTTAATGAATTAGTTGCGCCTGCATTTTGACTAAAATGATTTCTAACGTCATCTTTTTTTAATTTTGAAGACAAAATAATTGAAGTATTTAGCGAACCTATTAAATAACCAATAAAAATTAATAATAAATTAAGGCCAATAATTGAAAAAATAATTTTTGAGTCGATTTGATAACTCATTATTAACCTTTTAGTTCAATTAGTCTTTCGTTAGTTCTGTATCAACGGCCTTCTTTTGCTTGTTTTTGGCCATTTAACATTGTTGCATCGGCAGAAAATGAAACATTTGGTTTAAATATGCTTTGGCCTACTCCATAAGCATCTACTGGAGCATTGTTGTCTTCGAATTTTTTGATTTTTTGATCATTAAATCCGCTACTTACAACAATTTTTACATTTTGAGCGCCAACTTTATCCAATGCTTTTCTTAGTCTTTTAACTTGTTCAACATTCACACCATAAAATTCGGGATTATCTTCTTCGTTATCAAACATATGGTCTTTCATGTTTTTTGAGGTATCAATACGCACTCCTCACAAATTATCACCTAGAGCAGCAAATGACTTAAGAGAATCGTCAATAACATTGTTATTGTAGTCAACAAGTGAAATTAATTTATCGTTTGGGAATAATTTTTGGTATGCAAGCATTGCAGCGGCGGTATCGCCGCCAAAGTTTTGAATTAGGCAGTGAGGAACTGAGCCAAAAGTTTCTTCATTACTTAAATCTTGTGCATCGGTTGACATTATTTTGCATCCAGCAAGTTTTGCAGCTTTACCATCAATTTCTTGCATTGATCAATGATCCATTCGATCGCCCATAAAAATTATCGTTTTATTATTTGCTGCTTCAATGCATCTACGCATATTAGTTGCTATACTTGAAGATCTAGCTAAAATGCCATCGATAATACCTTCATATTTGCCAAAATATTGATATGGGCCCTCAAGTTCAAGAACAATTTCAAGATTGTTTATTATTGATCCGTCTTCCAAGTATCTTATTTTGTATTTAGAAGTATCGGTATTATTTTTAAGTAAGCTTAAAACTTCGTCCATACCTGCTAGCATTGCATTATCAGTTCGTTGAAAAAATTGCAATTTAATAACATTATTTGGATTATATGTTTCGATTATTTTTTCTGTTCTGTGAAAATAAGATGAAATATATTTGTCGTATTTATTACTCATTATTAGCCTTTCAAATTATCTATGTAATTATAATATTAAATTAAATTATTCAAATAGATATTAATATTCAATAGTATTAATGTGAATAAATGGATTTATAAACTTTAGTCTAGGTTGATTTTTCCCAAATGAATTGAAAAATCAATTGAAAACAAAAAAAGCAAGACTGCTTTTATTCAAAAAAGTTTTGTCTTGCTTGTTGTTTAACTTCTGAGCTTGTAGCAAATGGAATTCTGGTTGTGTAACCTTTTTCCGCAGCAACAACCATTTTTGTAGGTCATTCTTGAATTGCGCTATTTCATTCTAGAATAGTGTCGTTGTAAATTTCACGAGCTGCTGTAATTTCTTTTTGTAGGTATGAGTTTTGTTGTATTGCATCTCTAAGTGCGCTGTGTGCTTTTAGTTCTGGGTAGTTTTCAATTTGTAGATGTAAGCCCCTAATTGTTGTATCAATATTTGTTGCAACATCATTTCTTGTGTCTTCATTAATATTTACACCACTACGGTATGCAGCAACAGTCTTCATAACATCTTTGTCTAGCTCTACTGATTTAGCAACAATGCTTGCCATATTTTGCATAATAATAACTCTTTGTTCTAAGTAGTTATCAATTTGAGAAGCATTGTGTTGCATTTTTTGTTCAACTTGTGCTAAATATGTTCTTGCCCGAACTTTTTTAAGCATAAAAATTAGTCCAGGAATAATGAATAATAGTCATAAAATAACAATAAAGGCTTTAGTTCCCGCTCCAATTTTAACTGGTATTCTTTGATTTATAACATTGACATCACGCCCATTTTCTAATGTTGGGCCATTCATTTCATCTAATTGATTTGACATAATAAATCTCCTAAAAGTTAATTAAAAGTATTTGTGTAAATATTATACTCTAAATAGTGTTTTATTAATAAGTATCTTCGTTATTGTGCAAGATTAGATGATAAAACTTTAATGATTGAACCACTCGAGATATAAGAATCATCGGTAATGAATTTTTTGTTTTTTTCTTCTCAATCTTCGTCTACAACTTGATTTTCGAAAGGTACTAATTCAATTTTTGTTTTATTTGCCAGTTCAATATATTCATCTCAATAAACAGGTACATGGTGAATCTTGCCATCGCCACCTCTAACCGGTACATAGTCAACTCTCTCGATTATGTCATAACTCAATGAATAAACGTATGATTCTTCAATATTTTCGCCTTTAGTTGGGTTAAATATTTTTAATATTGATTGTGTTTTTGTATTTGGGTGAACAAATAGTTTTCTTGGTAAAAGATTAATTTGACTTTCAATTTCTCATTCGCTTAATGGTGAATTGCTTGACTTGTCAAATTCTCAATCAAAATCTTTTGTTTGCTGATAAATAGGGATTGAAAAATACGGGGCAAATGATCAATAAATTTTTCTAAAGCATTCTTTGTTGAATTTGTAAAATTTTTCTTTAATTTTATTGAATGAATATTCATAAAATTCTTGTTGATCATCAATTAAATTTATATCTTGCAACTCGTCATGGAATATCTCAGTTATTTTTTTATTTTTATACATTGAGAATGTATCTCCAACACCTATTTTTGTATTTTCAAGCAAGTCACATAAATTCTGTTGAGCAAGTGGGGTGAATAATAATCTAAATTCAAGCTCATTATCTCGGTTTGGGGCATTTCAGTAGGCTTCAAATTTTGTGTTAGCAAGCGCAGTAAAACTGTGATCTTTCTTTTTACGTTTATCAATTTCTTTTTGTGTCTTTTTAACTAATGATTTTTGTTCTTTGTCTGACAATTTGTGTATTTTTTGAGAATCTCTTGAAAATGATAAATTAGGTGCCGCCATTGAAAAAAATGTTATTCAAGAGGTGTCGGTGAAAAGTGGATAGGGTTTTACAACTTGAGCGCGCAACACTTCTGTAACAGTTCTTTGAGTAATTTTTCCATCATAATTCCTGTGTGCTACAGTGTAATGGATAGTTAATGAACCGTGGTATGTTTTATCAATTATTTCGTGTGATTTTTCAGTCTTTATAATGAATGGGTTGCCATAAATTGATCCAGATTGAATATATGTTGCCATTTTTTCAATGTCATACGGAGTATCTTCATAGTCATATTTATTTCTTAAATTTTCTATATCAGACATTTTTAAGCTTCTATTAAATTTAATTAGAGGCAATGATTCAGAAAAAATTTTAAATTTTGTCCCTTGTTTGAACAGTAATCTTAGTGGGAGTGTCTGATTATAAGCAGTTTCTTTTTCATCAGAAAGTAGTTTTTCTACTTTACTTTTTTCACTTTCAGTTGAATTTATTTTTTTATTAATGTTAAGAATTTGATTAACTAAAAGTAAAACAAATAATGTTATTCCAAGTAATAATGAAATAATTCCACCAATAAATATTTGCGATTTTGGTGAATTTGCATACATTATCACAAGTGTCAAACCGACAATTGCAGCAATCGACGATCCAACTATACCAATTATGTTAAAAATTGAACCAGTTTTCAAACCTTTTAGCCGATAATTTACTGATGCTAATTTTGCTTGGGTTTTATCAATTTTTTTAACTTGTTCAATGTTTTCTTCAACATTAATATTGGATTTTTCAACAAAATATTGAAAATGTTTATCAATTATTTGATTATTCAGCTCGTCATATTGACCAAATTCTTTTAAAGGTTGATCTATTGTTTTTTCATTTTCCATATTTACCTCAAAATAATTTTACGAAATTAGTTGTTTTAGTTCTCAATATTTGTTTTTAAAATTTTTAAAAATGCTTCTTGTGGAACTTCAACTGAACCTAGCATTTTCATACGTTTTTTACCTTCTTTTTGTTTTTTAAGAAGTTTTTGACGCCGGGTTACGTCTCCACCATAAAGTTTAGCAGTAACATCTTTTCGATATGCTTTAATTGTTTCACGCGCAATGATTTTTCCACCAATGGCAGCTTGAACAGGAACTTCGAAGTTTTGTCTTGGAATTGCTTCTTTTAATTTTTGACAAAGTTCTCTTGCTCTTGGATAGGCATTGTCACGGTGAGTAATGATTGTAAAGGCGTCAATTTTGTCGCCATTTAGTAAAACATCAACTTTTACTAAATCAGTTTCTTTATAGCCAAATAAGTCATATTCAAATGATGCATAACCTTTTGTTGAACTTTTTAATCTGTCAAAAAAGTCAACAACAATTTCGGCAAGCGGCATTTCATAAGTAATTTTGCTACGATTTCCATCTAATGATTCCATGTCTTTGTAAACACCACGTTTATTTTGACACAAGTCCATAACATTTCCAATGAAGTTATCTGGAACAATGATTGTCGCAAAAATGTATGGTTCTTCAATGCGGTCAATGTATGTTTTATCAGGCAATAAAGATGGGTTAGATATCATTTCTAATGTTCCGTCAGTTTTATAAACTTTGTACTCAACTGATGGTGAAGTTGCAATTACTGAAATTGCGTATTCTCGATTTAGTCGTTCTTGCAAAATTTCCATATGCAACATGCCTAAAAAACCAACTCTAAAACCAAAACCAAGCGCTTTAGATGTTTCTTGCTCTCATGATATTGATGAATCTGATAAGGAAATTTTTTCCAAACTTTCTTTTAGCTCCATGTAGTCTCTTGTATCAATTGGGTAAAACCCAGTGAAAACTACGGGTTGTTTTTTCTTGTAACCTGGCAATGGTTTTTCCGCTGGCATTTCTGCAAGAGTTATAGTGTCACCAACACTAACTTCGCGAGCATCGCGAATTGTGGCGGCTACCCAACCAAGTTCGCCTGCACGCAATACATCTTTTTTAACTTCTCAAGGACTTTTAACCCCAAGCTCGGAAACTTGATTCAATTTTCCATTGGACATAAATTGAATTTTGTCATTTTTTTTCAATTGACCTTGAACAATTCTCACCAACATAACAACACCACGATACTCATCAAAGTAAGAGTCGAATATCAATGCTTGTAGAGGTTTATTGTCATCTGCTTCAATTGGCGCTGGAATGTATTTTTCAATAGCTTCAAGAACTTGTTCAATATTTAGTCCAGTTTTTGCCGAAATTGCTACAGCATTCGAACAATCAAGGCCAATAACTCTTTCAATTTCTTCTTTGGTTCTTTCGATGTCTGCTGAAGGCAAATCAATTTTGTTGATTATTGGAATAATTGTTAAGTTATTTTCAATTGCTAAATAAACATTAGCAAGAGTTTGTGCTTCAATGCCTTGCGTTGCATCAACAATTAAAAGCGCACCTTCAGTAGCGGCTAGAGAACGTGAAACCTCATAAGTAAAGTCAACGTGTCCAGGAGTATCAATTAAATGAAAAATATAATCTTTATACTTGATTTGAACTGCGTTTAATTTAATTGTTATTCCACGTTCTCTTTCTAAGTCCATTGTGTCTAAAATTTGCTCTTCTAGATCACGTTTTGCAACTGTTTGTGTAAGTTCTAAAATACGGTCAGCTAATGTACTTTTTCCATGGTCAATATGCGCAATTATGGCAAAATTTCGAATTTTACTTTTGTCCACTTGAACCTCCTTGAAATGCATTAATATATAATGTTATAAATTTTAATATAAAATATTCGGTATTTGTTAAAATAATTCAGTAATTGTAAGGGAGCATTATGAAAATTAAAATAGATAAAGGACATACTAATATTTCCTATCGCGAAGGCGATGTTTTTGTGCAACAAAAAATGCGCAATGGCTTTAATCATGGTATTGATTATTCGTTACTTAAACAATTTGATTTTGTTCCCAAACTTATTGAAAATGAATTCAATACGATAAAATGAGAATTTATTGAAGGCTATGAACCACAAATAAATTTTGACAACATTGAATTAATTGCAAAACAAGTTAAAATCATTCATAATTCAAAGTTAAAATTCCCAAAAAATAATATTGCAGCAAGAATAAAAAGCTATCGAAAAACTTTTAATGAACTAAAACAAAATGTTCCTGTTTTAAATGATTTTTATCACTCAATAAACCAAACGCTAGCAAAAATGGATCGTTCAACTCCGCTTCATAATGATTTGTGGCCATTCAATATGATTGAAAATAATGGCAAAATTTACTTTGTTGATTGAGAATATGCCACAATGGGAGATAAACATTTTGAGTTGGCATACATAATCGAATCAAGCAATATGAGCAAAGATTTAGAGCAAAAATTTTTAGAGGCCTATGGCGAATATAATCCATTATTTTTATTGCGTCATAAAATGCTGGTAAATTACATTGTAATTTTATGAGTTCACACTCAAACACCTGCGCCATTTAACACTGAAATGTATCAGCAAAGAATCTATGATTATGCAATTGAACTCAAAAAAATGACTGGCAATTAGCCAGTTTTTTTGCATTTTGTTTTAATTATTAATTAGAATGTAAATATAATTTATAATGTTATTTCGGAATCAATGGAGGCTTTAATGTTTACAGAAAACGAAAAAAAATATAAGGCAATTTTAGCTAATTTACTTGATGTTGCGCCAAATGATAGTGCTGTTTTGACCAAGGTAGATAATAAGTATAATTTTGACTTATTTAAATTATTTGGGCAAAATGTTTGCAATGAAATATATTACAAAAGTAACTTTGAAGTTGATATTATTGAAGAAAAATTAAGTGTTGCTGCCGATCAAATTGCGCAATGTACTCAAGCTGATGAAGTTATTGAGATTTTAAATCGTTTTGATATCGAACACGAGAATAAAATTAAGGGACTAAAAAGAGATTTTATTTCAACCAAAGCAAGAATTATTGAAGAGTTACAAAAACAATTTCAAAAGCAATCTGTTAAGTGAAAAATGTTTTTAACTAAAGCCAAAGAAGTTAATGAACAAAGCAACACTTGACCAATTCACATTGGTTTTATGTTTGTAAAAGTAAAAATTGAAGATAAAGCTGTTTACGGACCACTATTTTTAAAAGAAGTAAACTTAGTTATCGAGAATGCTAGACCAAAATTGCAATCAGCAGGTGATATTAAACCTAATGAAAAATTACTTTTCTTGCTAACCAATGCCAATTTTGATTTTGATACAAACTTTGATATTTCAGAACTATCCATAGATGAAGTGGTCAAAAGAGTGCGTGGAGTTTGGTCAAAAATTTATACTAATATTCCTAAACCTACAAGTATTTTTAATAATTATTTAAGCGAAGAGATTGTAAATGAATCTGTTGAATTTTGCCCTGGAATGGTGCTTGGTTTATTCCAACCTTCTGGCGGTTATATAAGAAATAGAATGATGCAAATAATAAAAAATAATGAATTAAATTCAATATTTACTTCAGATTTTCGAAAAGCAATCCATTCAAAAAGAATTGATGATTATTTATTTGATGAGCGCAAAAGTTTGTTCAAAATAACTCCAACAAACTATAGTCAAGACAAGGCAATTGCTTCTTCATTGTTGCAAAATACATTAATTTGAGGCCCTCCAGGTACAGGTAAATCGCAAACAATTGTAAATTTACTTGCAAATATCCTAGTTTATAAAAAAACTGCGCTAGTTTGTTCTCAGAAAAAAGCAGCACTTGACGTTATTTTAAAAAGACTTGGTTCATTGAGAATATTTTGTTTGCCTATTTTGTATTCAAGAGCTAATGCAAACAAAAAAGCTTTCTACAAACCTTTACAACAATACATAGATTTTCTTGAATATTTCAATGAAGAAAACAAGCTAAAAAGATTGTCAATTATCAATAAAGGCGAAAAAGACTTTGTTGATAAAATTGGTGAATTAAAACAAAACCCACGTTTTGATTCAGTTGCAAGAATTTTAAGTAGAATTAAGCCGTATTTTGAAAAATTAACTTTTGAGGCATGAAACTTATTGTTTCAATTACCAGATATTTTAGTTTATCCAGAGATTGTTAAATTCGAATCTCTTAAAGATGCTCAAAAATGAATGTTTAAAAATAACAAAGTGCAATGGTCATTTTTCTCACAAAAAAGAAGAAAAGTTTCACAAACTACTGAAAAAATATTCAATATTTTCAATAACACAGGTCTTAATGTTTCTGAACTAACTCAAATTGTAAGCGAACTTGAACCGGATGATTTTAACTTAATTAAAAACATGCTTGAAATTACCAATATCAAGCAAAATGAATTGATTAGTGATGAAAATGAATTAAAAAAATATATTGCAACATATATTATTGAGCGAATGGAAAATCTTACTCAACAAGAAAAAGAGCAATACACTGAATTTTCTTCAACAATAAGAACAGCTAAATTAGAACCTTATAAATTTATTAACTACTTTACTTCATTAATCAAAAAAATGTTCCCAATAGTTATTATTACCCCTGAAGTTGATATGTCAAGTTCAGAAAAAAATGAATTTGACTATGCGATTTTGGATGAATCAAGCCAGATATTTGTTGAAAAAGGCTTGCCTGTTGTATATTTAGCAAAAACCAAAGTTTTAGCGGGTGACCAAGAACAAATGAAGCCTTCTAACTGATTTGGAATTAGGGTTAATGACGATGAAACAGTTTACGGAATGACTGAATCATTACTGGACTTTGGTCAAGCTGTAAAAATCCATAATATTTTACTTAACAAAAACTATCGTTCAAATCATGCTGCATTAATGACATTTAGTTCGAAACATTTTTATAATTCAGACTTAGATGTTATTGATTCAGGATTGGTTGAATCAAATTCAAAACCTATTGAAGTAATCGAGGCGAATGGTGTATGAGAAAATAACCAAAACCTTATTGAAACGGAAATAGCTCTTAATTTAACTAAATATTCATTAAACACTTACGAAAAAATCATTCTATTGTGCTTCAATAGTAAACAACAAGAATATTTAACAAAAACAATTTTTGAAAAATATCCTGAATTGGAAATTGCAATGAAAAATGAAACTTTATTGCTTAGAAATATTGAAAATATTCAGGGTGATGAAGCAGACTTAGTTATTGCGATGGTTGGATATGATAAGAATGCAACTATTCACTCAACATACGTTGGCCGTCCAGGTGGAAAAAATGCATTAAACGTGGCGATTTCGCGCGCAAAAGATAAAATGATTGTTGTTAAATCATTAAAATCTGAAGATGTTAAAATAACTACCGAAAACGAAAATCTTTATGCCTTTAAAAAGTGGCTTGAATTCCTAGAATTAAATGATGAACAAAGAAAAGACTTTTTAAATATCAGTAAAAAAAGAAAATTAAATAGTGATTCTGAATCTCAAATTGAAGAAAGCGAATTATTTATAGAAATAGAAAATTATTTACACCAAATTTCTGACGGAATGAATTGAATTTCTATTCATAAACATCAAACACTAGGTACAATAAATGTTGACTTTTTAATTAAACAAAATGGTCAAAATGCATTTGTAATTATTGTTGATAATTTCGATTATTCTGGAAGTTATGATAAATATTTACAGTTTAATGACTTGTGCAAATTTATTGAAGCCAAGAAATATGATTTGTTCAAGGTCTCTAAACTTAATTGACATGAATTATCAAGTAAAATTAAAGAAAAAATCTACTCATTTACTGAAATTCGGACAACGAATGAGATTTTTGAGCAAGACAATGAATCACAAACTACAATTAATAAAATTGAAGAAAAAAATATCATTACTAGTGTTGAACAATATGAAAATAATTTGAGACACAATACCGAAAACTATGATATTTTAGAGGGTGAAGAAGAAAATTTTGTTGAAGAAAATAATAACACTGATTTATTTTATGATAAAGGTTCTATGATACAAGAACAAATTGATGAAGAATTAGACAAATTCACTAACGAAATGAATGAAGCTAAATTAACTAATTCAATTGAAAAATCTTTATTTAGGGAAAATTCTACGCAACAAACTCAATTAAATGACAATGCACAAAAAGACAATTTTTTCACTTCTGAAACTCAAATTAGTCAATCATATGATTCAACGCAAGTTGAAATTAGCGAAGATAATCAAACTGATGAATATTCATTAACTGCCGAAAAGAATGCAATGAATAATGTTTTTGACAAATAAAAAGCCGTTTGCTCGGCTTTTTATATTTCAGGAAGAATTTTGCTCATATTTGACTTATATACACCCACGCCAGGTTGATTAAATGGATTTACTCCAAGTAAATAAGCTGACATAGTTAAAGAAATCATAAAGAATTGGAATATATAGCCTAAATTGTATTCGTCAAATTTTTCAAATTCAATTACTATATTTGGAATGTTTGCATCAATATTGTGTGCTTGCAAGGTGGCTTCAAATACCGCTCAATTTACTTTGTGTAATGATTTTCCATCAAGATAATTGATTTTATCTAAATTTTCCTCATCTTTTGTTAAAAAGTAATCAACATTAGGGTTTTTTAACACCAGCGAAGTCTCAAATAAGATTTTAGATCCTTCTTGAATAAATTGACCAAGTGAATGCAAGTCCGTTGAAAACATTGTTGAGGCAGGGAAAATTCCCCTTCCATTTTTTCCTTCGCTTTCTGCGTATAATTGTTTTCATCATTCTTGAATTTGTCTTAGTTTTGGTTCATATGAAACAAATAATTCAAGTGAGTAATTTTGCTTACTTAAAATGTGTCTTGTAACAGCGTATTGATATGCTTCATTGTCTTTAATAAGGTGTGACGAGTTGTCTTTAATAGCTTGCTGCGCTCCTAATAAAATATTATCTGTATTTAATCCTGCACACATGAATGGAAAAATTCCAACCGGGCTTAAAACACTAAAACGACCTCCCACATCATCAGGAATTACCAATGTTTCATAGCCTTTTTTATCAGCTAATTCCCGCAGTACACCATTTTTTTCATCAGTTGTTGCAACAATTAAATCTTTTGCTCTTACCGCTCCTACTTTTGCTTCTAAAAGCTTTCTAAACTCTCTAAATGCAATGGCAGTTTCAAGAGTTTTCCCGCTTTTTGAAATAACATTAATTGCAAAGCGTTTATTTTCAACATATTTTAATTGCGATGCAAGACTTTCTGAACTAACATTGTAGCCACTAAAAACTAATTCCATAATAGGTTTTTTAATTGAGTATTGTCCATAGATAAATTCATAGCCAGCAAGCGCACCTAAATATGAGCCTCCAACCCCAATAACTACAACTGTTTCAATTCCCATATTTATTCATTTTTGATTGATATTGGTCATTTTTTGGTATTCATCATTATTTAGTTTAAAAGGTAATTCCATTCAACCTAATCAATCTTTTTCAGCAACTGTTTTCGCTTTAATTGAATTATGAATTTTGGAAACTTTTTCTTGATACTTGTCAAGTTCGCTATATTTAATTGCTTTATCAATCTTTAAATTTATTGTTTTCATTTTAACTCCTAATTAAATGGATTATTTCTTTTTATGTATCACTCGAATATGTTTGCTCAATAAATAAAACAAACTAATGAACCTAAAACAAACTCAGAATTAGAATTTAGTTCAATAACAATTGTTTGAGTGTGTGCAACATTGTTAAATGTATTTAGAATTCCATCAAAACTTGATGATGTGAAGTGGCTTAACCTATTTTGTTTAAATTTTGGCACGCCATCATTAACTAGCAACTCAGGCGTTATTCGATAGTCATGTTTTAAGCTATTAATATGAATTAGACTTACAAAAAAGTTATTCATAGTTAGCGTGTATGGTCCATAAGTATAAATATCATTAGGAAAAATAATTGATGTTGACCAAAAGTTATTTTTAATGCTTTTTGAATTATTTAATAATAGATAATTATTGAATATATTTTTGACCGATTCATTTGTAAATGTCAATAAATGCGCCTGTTTGTTTTTTTTAAGTTCTGCTAAAGCATATGCGTATTGAAAAGCTAAGTTATCTTTAATATTTTCGCCTGAATAATCTTGACTTGCAACTACATATCCTTCTAAAACATTGGAAATATCAACGCCTTTTAAAAATAATAATAAAAGGTTAATTTCACTAAAAAATGAGTGTTTTTCATCAAGTATATTTGGTATTATTAACCGGTTTTTTTCTTCAACATCAATAAAATTTAACTGTTGTTCAATTATTTCTTTACCAATAATAAAAGACTTATCTAATGTGCGATAATAGCCAAAATTTACTTGTAAATAATTCAACATCATTTTTACGAATTCAATAAAGTTTACATTGAATTCGGATAATTTTGAAAATATAAAAGAAGTAGTTTCGAAGTCAAATGTATTTTTTATATATTTAAATTGAGTAAATCATTTATTTATCGGTTCATCAGAATTTATGAATATGTAATTAATTTTGTTATCTGCTAATGTATCAAATTTGAATATAAAATCTAATCCACCAACAAAATTATTATAAGTTATTGTGTCTGTGAAAATTATTAAGGTTTTAGTGTTTTTGGAAATTATTAATTGTGAAATTTTTTGAATTTCTAAAATATTATTCGCACTGAAATTTAGTGCTAGTTCATGAAAACCAAAGTTTTCAAATCCATCTATATTTTTTCGCTTAATTCTATGAATTATGTCAATTGCTTTCGCTACTAAATCATCGTTATTAAAGTCAGGATAATAATTATAAAATTTAAGATTTAACCTTGCCATTATTATCCTCTTTTGCGTGCTTTATAACTTTGTATTTCCATATTTATTGATTTTTTTAGATTCTCAAAACCATGTTTTGTTTCTTTCAATTCTTCAATGAATGGACTTTTAGAATAGTAACTATGTTTCATTTTAAAATTACCGATTCCAGTCTTAGTTTGGTTATTGATTTCTTCAACATAGAAGTTAACTTTATGACGTAGTTTAAAATCATTATATAAGTTTTTTCAACCTCAATCGGTTATGTTTTTTTTAGGTATTTCAAAAACATATTTTTTAGTAGTTTGCACTGTTATTCCGTCATTGCAAATATGAATTATTTTTCCAAATAAAATATCACCTTTTTTATTCATATATGTATTATAAATGAAAATTAAAATATCATAAGATAATATTAAAATTAAACATACTCAGTTTTGCATATCTTGTAATTTTACTAATCAATTCATTTTTCAATTGAATTGGTAAAAAATAATTGCTTAAAAAATCGCTATCATTTTTTTGTTTTTTTAATATAATTTTGTTATCTATATTTATATAGATTTAAATATTAATTTAGGAGTATTAATGTCAAACAAAATAATGGCCTCAACAGAGCTAGCTTACTACATTTCATTAGACCAAGATGTTTTGCTAGACTCACTTAGAAAATACAAGAATAAAGTACAAAAAATTTCTCAAAATCTAGATCACACTAGAGTTAGTCAAGATGAATACTTTAGAATTAAACATAATTTTGCTCACGTTGATGAGTTAATCACAGACTTACTACACGTTAAAAATTATAGTTTCCATGAAGAAACAAAATTAGCTTTTGAAGAATTAAAAATTGCTACAAGCGACATAATCCAAAAACTTTGCATTGATTACACAGTTGAAGATGCGCCTCAAACACAAGCATATACAAAAAATGAAAATGGAATTTTTGAATTAGTTTCATTTGAAACATCATATGTATTAAACAATGATAAATTTATTATTTTTGTGCCAGTTAATGAATACAAATACACCCATATAACTGCAAGCACTGTTGAAGAATCAACTACCGAAATGCATGAACCTGTTCAAGAAACACAAACTACAGTAACAACACAAGAAGAAACGAAAGAAGTTGTTGAAGAAAACCAAGAAAAAGAAGATGAAGCAATTGAAATTATTGAGCTAAAAACAGAAATTAAAGAGGCTAAAAATGATGAAATAGCAAGAACAACAAATTACTACTTTACAAAAGAGTCGAGATGAACATGATTGTTTGTATTTCTTTTAGCAATTGTTTTAATTGCTGTAGTAGTTTTAGTTGGTCTACATTTAATTGACTCATTAACAATCAATGGTATTTTCAACAAGTAGAAATTAAAAAAATATGTTAAACAAAGATAAAAATATCTCTTTATTGATAAACCATCTAAAAACTTTTGGTTTTGTTTTTCAAGGTAGTGAAATTTACGGCGGTTTAGCAAATACGTGAGATTATGGACCACTAGGTTCACTACTTAAAGACAATATAGAAAATTATTGAAAATATTTTTTCATTAAAAAAGAAAAAAACAACCATTTAATTGATTCAAAAATTTTAATGAACCCGCAAGTGTGGGTTACATCAGGACACGTTGTTAACTTTAATGATCCATTAATTGAAAACAAAGTTAATGGCAAACGCTACCGTGCTGACAAATTAATTGAACAATTAAACCCTAATATCAATGCCGAAACACTAAGTTTTGATGAAATGAAAGAATTTTTAGTTGAAAACTTAAAGGAATATGAAGGCTCTAAAACTAATTGGAGTGATGTTAGAAAATTCAATTTAATGTTTGAAACTAAACAAGGTGTTACTGAAGAATCGAAAAGTAAAGTTTACTTGCGGCCAGAAACAACGCAAGGTATCATGGTTAACTTTAAAAACGTACAAAGAGCAACGAGATCGAAATTGCCAATGGGTATAGGTCAAGTTGGTAAAAGTTTTAGAAATGAAGTAACTCCAGGAAACTTTATTTTCAGAACAAGAGAATTTGAACAAATGGAGCTTGAGGTATTCACTCATCCCAATGAAGCTGAATCAATTTTTAACTATTACATTCAAAAATCATTGGAATTCGTTAAAAATCTAGGATTGAGTGAACAAAATACTCGCCTAAGAGCTCATGAAAAAGAAGAGTTAGCTCACTATTCTTCTGCAACTAGCGATATTGAATATAATTTCCCATTTGGTTGAGGTGAATTATTGGGGATTGCCAACAGAACTAATTTTGACCTTGCAGCACACCAAAATGCAACTGGCGAAACTTTAGAATACCTAGACCCTAATACCAATGAAAAATTCATTCCTTATGTAATAGAACCTTCAATGGGTCTTGATAGATTGATGTTTGCGATTTTGATTGAATCATATGATGAAGAAGAATTGGAAAACGAAAAAAGAATCATTCTTCGTTTAAACAAAAACATAGCCCCTTACAAATTTGCAATCTTACCTCTTGTTAAGAAGTTGAGTCCAAAAGCAGATGAAATTTTTTCATTATTACAAAGTCATGGAATCAGTGTAACCTATGACGAAGCAGGTTCGATTGGTAAACGTTATCGTAGACAAGATGCAATTGGCACACCTACTTGCATAACCATTGATTTTGACACACTAGAAGATAATTCAGTTACTTTAAGAGACCGAGACTCTATGCAACAAGTCAGAGTAAAAATATCTGATTTACACAAGTATTTTTAAATTATGAGCACAAAATTGAAACAAATCCATGATGATATCATTGGCAAAATTGATATTGTTAATGAATTAGCAAAACACATTACTTTAACTCGCAAAGGTCAAAGTTATGTTTCTTTATGCCCTTTTCATGACGACTCGAACCCATCAATGAATATAAGTTCACACAAACAAATATTTAAATGTTTCGTTTGTGGTGAGGGCGGAGATGTTGTTAAATTTGTTTCAAAATTCAAAAAAATAACTTATACAGACGCTTTAAAGTATTTACTCAATGAATACAATATTTCATATGACCAAAACACATTTTATGATGCTAATTCAAAATACAATGAAACTGATTTAGCTATATTTGATTTGCTAGAAAGAGTAAATTCTCTATTCAAATTAGAATTTAACAAACTAAAAAATTCCAAACTTAATGATTTTTACACTTCTCGCAAATTAACTCCACAACTAATTAATGATTTTGATATTGGTTATGCTGACCCATTAGTCTTTGAAAAAATATTTAGCGACGAAATCAACCAAAATAAATTGCTTTTTATTCGCGCTGGCTTGATAAATACCAACACCAATACTTTCATTTTTAAAAATAGAGTTACTTTTGCCATTAGAAATAATGATGGCAAAATTGTTGGTTTTAGTGCTCGTTCTATTGACAAAAACGAAAAGCCAAAATACATTAATAGTTCAGAATCTAAACTATTCCAAAAATCGCAAATTTTATACAATTATTACCTTGCAAAAAACAATATAAAAGACAATACCTTAATAATTTGTGAAGGATTTTTTGATGTAATAGCTCTTTATAAAGCCAACTTCAAAAACTCAGTTGGACTTATGGGAACAGCACTAACTACTAAACATTTACCTTTTTTAAAAGACAAAAAAATAATACTTTTTCTAGACGGTGATGAAGCAGGACAAAGTGCTTCAATAAAATCAGCACAATTTTTATTAGCTAACAATATCAATGTAAACATCGTTAATAACAAAACAAAAATGGATCCTGATGAAATTTTAAATCAACTAGGGCCAAACAAAATTAATGAATTAATCAATCACTCAGTTGATTCTTTGGATTTCATTTTCAACACGCTAATAGTTAGACACAATGTTTCATCTGGGGAACAAAATAATTTAACTAATATATCCAAATTCATTCATGAATTCAATGAATACATAAAATTCGCACCAACTAATGCGCAAGAATTTTACACAAATAAAATCAAAGAAAAATTTAAATATGATGCTTCAAAAGACATAGAATCAAGCTCTTTAAATCAAACTTTTAATGATTTTGATGCTGATTATGAATTTAACAATTTTGCCCATTTAAATGATATAGACAACTATACTCCTATGTTTGGCAATGAGCCAATCAATCAAACTCCACACTTTGCAATTTCTAAAAAGAAAAACAAAAAAATTAATAAGTTAAGCAATGTTGATAAATTATTTTATTTAATTTTATACCACGATGATTTAAGAGAATTATTCATTGAAAAAGCCGCTAATGAAAACACACTAAGGTGAAAAACACACGGTTGAGAACCTTATCAAATTGATATTTACCAAAATATAACCAACAATCCTAAGTTAACTAGCGAACAAAAAGACCGCATGATTCAACAACTAAGCGATAATTTTGAGCCATCACTAAAGCTAAACGAATTGATTAAAAGTTTTAACTCAAATAATTCGCAAGCAGAGAAAATAAGTGATTTTATGTTCATTTATGACCTAGCCAAAATCGAGAGCTTTAAAACTAACACAAGCAAAATAATAAATCCAGATAATAAGTTTTTATTTTCTTCAAGTAATGCTGCTCTTGAACAACAAACAGAAGATACACGACAATTAATTAAAAAAATAGAGGGGAAATATGGAAAAAACAAATAACGAACTGCAAGCAGTTTTGAATATGGTTGAAGACCATGCCAAATCAACTAAGAAAAAACAACTCTCTCAAACTCAAGTTTATGATTATTTAAACAAAATTCAAGTCGAAATTCCGGATGAATTAATGGATGAAGTGCTAATGAAACTTCATGAAAAAGGCATAATTTCTGACGAAGCCGATGATGGTGATTTTGACTTTGTTGATGAAAAAGATATTCTTGGCGAAATTGATGAAGAAATTGACGATGAAATAGACGAAAATTTAGAATCTGACGAAGGAGCTCCAAGTAAAAGTGATGAATTTAAAAAGCACATTGACATTGAAGAAGAATTTGATGAGAATCTAGATAGCGAAATTTCTTTTGATAGCGATGACGAATATGACTCATATACAGGCGAATATGGCTATGATGACTATGAATATACCGATAGTTCAAGCTATGATGACGACGATGATGAGGAAGAAGAAATAATTGTTGCAAAAAAAGAGGAAAAAAAGAAAAAAGAAACCAAGAAAAAATCTAAAGATATAACTGATGATGATCTTGAAATCGAAACATATGACGATGAAGAGATTGACCTTTCAAAAGAAGACCATATTTCAACTAGCAATTTAAGAAACAAATTAACCGAAACTAACGATATTGTTAAATGATACATGCGTTGAATTGGTAAATATGGAAAACTTTTAACAAAAGAAGAGGAAGAAAAACTTGCTTACGAAATGGAAAAAGGTGGTTTTCGTGGCAAGCGCGCACGTGATAAATTAATTAAACGTAATCTTCGTTTAGTTATAAATAATGCTAAAAAATACAAAAATCGTGGCTTAAGTTTTATTGATTTAATTTCTGAGGGCAACTCTGGAATTGTTAAAGCAGTCCAAAAATATAATGTAAGCAAGGGTTTTAAATTTTCAACCTACGCAACTTGATGAATTCGTCAAGCAATAACTAGAGCAGTGGCTGACCAAGCCCGTACAATTCGTGTACCTGTTCACATGGTGGAAACAATAAACAAAATTACAAAAATTGAAAGAGAATTACACCAAGAATACGGAACCGAGCCTTCTGATGAAGAAATTGCCGCAAAATTTGGTCAAGGTTATACTGCTGAAAAAGTTAGATATATCCGTAAAATAAACATTGACCCAATTTCACTAGACAAACAAATTGGTAAGGAAAATGACTCATCATTTTCTGACTTTGTAAAAGACGAAAGCGTTGTAAATCCAATTGATTACGCATCACAAGAAGAACTTGGCGAAATGTTAAATGAAGTTTTAACCCAATCATTAGACAAAGACGAATACGCACTAATTTGCAAGCGTTATGGAGTCGGTGTTGATGAAAATGGTGAAAAATACCAAATTACTCCTCTTGAAGATTTAGCAAAAGAACGAGGAGTTTCTAAAGAGCGTATTCGCCAAATTGAAAACAAAATTTTACGTAAATTAAAGAATTCTACTCGTAAAGGTAAAAATTTAAAGGACTTTTACAAATAATGCAAATTCGTAAAGTAACTAAATATTTACTTGAAAAATACCCGCTTGAAAAAGCAGAAATTTGAGATCCCGCTGGCTTTAGTGTTAAATTTAACCTGAGTGAAAAATTAAATGGCATAGTTTGTGCAATCGATTTAACTCATGACGTTTTAAATAAAGCAATTTTACAAGGCGCTAATTTAATAATTGTTCACCACCCTTTTAAATTTGCGCCAACATGAAAAGATGAACTTGAATTAGCACCTTATAAAGCCACAATTTTAAGGAATCTAAAAAAATACCGAATAAATGTTATTTCATTGCACACAAACTATGACAACAATTTTGAAGGAACTTCACACCAAATTGCATTCGCACTTGGATTGCAAAATAAAATTGATTTTGCCGAGCCATATCCTTGTTTAATTAATGCTAATTTATCAATCAACGATCTAAAGCAAAAATTGACCAATTCATTGAATTTGCATTCATTTAGAACAAATTCAATGAACACAAATAAAAAATATAAAAATATAGCAATTCTTTCCGGATCAGGTCCCGCAACACTAGCATTGGCATTAAAAAACCAAGCTAATTTAATACTAACAAGCGATATCAAATGAAATGAGTGATTGCTATATAAAGAACATAATATTGATGTTTTAGAATTATCGCATCTTGATGAGCAAGTTTTTGCAATCGATATATGCGAACAGATAAAAAATAAATTTAGTGATATTAATGTCACAACACACCTTATGGTTGAACCATACACAAATTTGTAACGGAGTTATAATGGATTTTACTAATATTTTCAAAAAACAAAAAGAGCTAGACTTAGCTATTTCATCCCGCGAAGATCTAAGCAGTGTTACAACTGACGAATGACGAGCTAAGTGATCATTAGCGCTTCTTGTCGAGTTTGCAGAATTTGCAAACGAAGTTCAATGTTTTAAATACTGAAAAAAACATAAAGAAATTAATGATAGCGCTATTTTAGAAGAATTTGCAGACGTATTGCATTTTCTAGGTTCATATGCTTACAAGCTAGAAGTACACCCAATTATTGAACCAAAAATTGTTTCAAAATATCCAACTGACCAAATATTAGAAATATTTAAAATTGCTTCAAATTTAAAAAGCGAAATTAACAAAGAAACAATCGCCGACTTATTAGCATTATCGCTTGGCTGCGCCAAATTGTTAAATTATAGCGATGAAGATATTGTAAAATGATACGAAATTAAAAATCAAAAAAACTTCGACCGCATTAAAAACCATTACTAATGAGCTCTTAAGCTCATTTTTTAATAAAAAAAGCCCAAAAGGCTTAAATCTCTATTTTGAATTGTCGTCTTGCTCGACAATTTGTGCAGGTTCTTCATCTTTAAATTTACTTTTATAACTTGGATGAATATTATAATCTTCTGCGCCACGGTGAATTTGTGAATGATTTGTCAATTTAGATGCTTTTTTAATGTAGAAAAATGCAGAAATAAAACTTAAAACTAGAGCCGCTAATAAAGGAATATTTACAACAAATCAAATTAAAATTCTTATTCAACTATTATTCAAAACGTCAGTTTTTGTTGACATAAAACCTACAACATCCAAAGAAGGTCAAACAATATTGAAAAACAATATTCAGCACACTGCAACTGTAAGAACTATTGTTTTAATTTTACCTCAAATTGAAGCTGAGATATCTTGTCTGTGTTCTTTCATTACAACGCGACAACCATCAACAATTAAATCTCTTAAAATTAATAGTGTGACAATAATAAATGAAGCATATCCTCTTGTAATTACTGCTAAGAAAATTAATGCGGAGGTGGTAATTAACTTATCAGCAATCGGGTCTCATAATTTACCAAATGATGTTATTAAATTTCTTTTTCTTGCTATTTTTCCATCGAAATAATCAGTTAACATAGCGGCTAAAAAGATCAGAAACATTAACACTAATATTATCCGTGAAACAATTCCTCACACAAATATTTGCTTGTCAATATTAAATAAACTATCAATATTACCACTTGTATTAGACAAACTAGGTGCTACAAATTCTTGTAAAATCAAGTATAAACAACCTAAAATTATAAAAGGAGCAACCAAAATAATTCTAATTATTGTTAACTTATTTGGTGTATTAAGTTCTTTGAATTTCATTATTGTAAAACTCCTCAATTTCTTTTTGTGCTAATTCAAAATTATCTTTTTCAACTTGCTCATCTATTAAAAACATTCTTGAGTTAATAAATTCACTTACGTCTTTAAGGTTTCTTCAATTAGTTGACCGAACATCCCTTAAATAAGTGTAATTAGTAAAAATATCTTTTGCATCTATATTATCAATAATTAACTCTTTAAAATCAGATTCTTTTTGTTTTTCAATTAGATATTTACGAGCAGTATCAACAATATAATTCATTTTATACTCGCCAATACTTGGTACAAATTCATCAATTAATTTTTGATTATGCTTAATTAAAAAATGTAATCTTAATACAATATGTTTTTTGTATTCTTCAGTTTTATTAATTAATTTGATTTGTTTTAATTTACGACGTTTTTTGGAAATTTTATCCTTTATAAATGAATAAATAAAATAAATCACCAGTGCTGCAACAATAATACCAAACAAAATTCATGTTCACATATTGACCTCCTAATAATGAATAATTATATATGTTAATAATTAAATACATAAACTAAATCTTATATATAATAATTCTATGAAATTTAAAAAATTATTAAATCCATTATTTGTTATTGCTATGCCTCTAGCACTGAGTGCTTGTGGCAAAATTAATGCTGAAAATGAATATCAAGCTTTCAAAACACAAGTTAACTTAGCCAATCAAAAATTTGCTCAAATCAATAAAGAATACGTGCATCAAGACAAAAAAGACCAATTTATTTTAATTGAAAATTATTTTTTAAATGACTTAATAATTTACAAAAATAATCTAAAAAATAATCAACAACAAAGCAACAATTTTCAATCAAGAGTAAATAAATCACTAATTAAAATAAAAAATATTTTAACAAATAATGACGCAGTAAATTTTGATGATGAAAAAGCAAAATTTGATTCCCTAAGCAATGAAGTTAAATTACAAATTGAAGAATGTAGCAAAAATTTTAAACAACTTTACTATGCAGTTAAGTCCATATATGAAAATTTTTCACATTTTGCACAAAAAGCTTTAAAAATTAAAAGCGGCTCAATTATTAAAAAAATCAATAAGGATTTAGAAAAACTTAAAACTTTTTTAACAAAAGAAAAAAATGAAAAAATACTTGAAAAAATTTATCTAGATAGCAACAAAATAGGATTAATAAAAGAGCAATCTAAAAAAATTATTAGCGATTTACAAACTAAAATAACTAAGTTGGATTTGAATTATTATCATAATTTAATTGATAAAATTAATCAAATTTCAAACATCAATTTTGAAAGCAATATAATCTCTTATAGTGATAAAAATATTCTATCTATTGAAATTGATTTTATTCATTTAATGTATATTGAATATTTAACCAATTCAATTGAAAAACCAATTGAGAATGTAAAAAATTTTAAAATAAATATTGATGAAATAAATTCAGTAATTGATACTGTTTATCCTATTAAAAATGAATACTACAAAATGGTATTTAGTCAATATTTAGAACTAGTTAATTTAATAGATAAATTGGGACCTAATTCAAGTGAGCAAATCAATAATAAACACCTTAAAAATCAAGCAAATCTTTGATCACAAAATTTTAAAATAACTTTTGAAAAATTCATTAGTTGAGAACAAAAAATTAACAATAAAGAATTGATTAATTATAACGATAATTTTCAAGATAACTTGGCCTTTAATCAAAGATTAAATCCAAAACAAATAATATTTACTAACACATTTAACTTTATAAAGACTAGGGTTGAATAGGTTAGTTTTTTATTATTAATATATAATATTGAAGCTTATAAAAACTACGTACGCATGTTCTTTATAAGTATTGTTATTTAAGCGATGGACGCATCGCAAGAAAGGTAATATGAATAAAAATAAATTACTATTGACGCTTGGCGCAATGTCTGCTACATTGGCGATCTCATCTCCATTGTTAGCCGCATCGTGCAAGAAAGAAGATGTAATACGTTTTGATGTAACCTTCTCAAGAGGTAAAGATCAATGAAACGCTTTGGATGATGTAATTAAAGTCTACAACGCAAAAGTTGATGAATATCATGCACAAAAAAATAAAGAAATAAAAGAACTTGAGCAAAAAATTGCTAAAGCTAAAAAAGAAGATAAAAAAGAAGAAAAAGAAACTTTAAATAAAGAATTAGAAGCTAAAAAAGCCGAGTTATCTGAACATATAAAAGTTAAATTAGATAATATAGGTTCAGGTTATGGTGCAGGTCACAATAGCATTGTTACAAACCTAAAAAACAATAATATTTCTAGCTTGCCAAATATTACAGTTAACTATGGTTCAACAATCAGCGAGATTGTTAACTATGGAAAACAAGTGGATATAAGTAATAAAGCTAAATTTGGTAATCTAGCAATTGAAAGAAATTCACTAGATGAAAGATTCACCAAAACAAATGATAAAATCTCAGGAGTTCAACCTGGTGGTTTGTACTCTGTTCCATTTTTTAAATCAACAGTTGCTTTTGGTATAAATGGTCCAATTTACAAATATGTTTTTAAAACATTAAAAGAAGCTGGATTAACAATCGATAGTGATTTAACTAAACAATTCAAGCTAGATGATGATTCTTGAACAGAAGATATTGATGTAATTAAAGGTGAAGGCTACTTTGGTAATGCAAAAAGTAAAGAAGAAATCAAAAAAATCTTTACACATGTAAAATATCCAAAAATGAAAATTAATGCAGATATTTTCAAAGATTTTTCATCTCTTCTTAAATTCATTACTGATGCAATTCAAATTTTTGAAAAATCATCAAATGTTTCTAAATCATCAGTTGCATTGCTAGGTATTGACGACCCTTCAGGAATTATTAATACAACATTGTATTCAAATCTAAATCATGATGATAGTAAAATGTTAATGGCTGTTACCAATTCAGGTGGCACTTCAAAAGTTAACTTTGAAAACATTAAAGACTCTAACTCTGATGTGTACAAGGCATTTAAAGAGCTATATGATTTAATGAAAGAAGCAATTCAAAAAGGTGCTTTGAAAATATTTGGTGGTGGTTCATATTCTTCATCTGACCAAGTACAACATAAATTAGGCGGTAACTTTGGTTCAACAGTGGGTTATACACATAACTTCACTGGCAATAGATCTGTTATTGTAGCATTTAATGATGGGCCTACATTAACATCAGGTAAAGTAATCACAAATAGCAAAAATGCATTAATTTTCATGAACGATAACACAAGACTACTTCAAGATAAAGTTGAAGACAATGATGCTGGTGTTTACTTGAAAGCTGAAAAAGAAGTTAAAGATAAAATTCTTAAACTTGAATCAGATACACAAATTATCTATGTAAAAAGTGGTGATGCAAATCTAGCTAAGATTAAAGAACTTGTTAAAGATAAACAAGATTTTGAAGAAATCGGAGAAATTACACAAGTTAAAAGAAGCTTTGCTCAAAAAGCAGACGGTACTAAAGATACAAAATTAACAGACACAGAAACAAAATACACTTTATTCCAAATTAAAGCTACAAAATCTAAAGAAGAAAGTGGCAAATACAAAATTACTATTGGAAATGCTAACTCTCTACAAGAAGAAGAATTAGTTGTTATTACTCCACCTCAAAAACTTAAAAAAGAAGATAAAAACACAAGTGCCTTCCTACAAGGTCCAAACTTATTTGTTATCGACAAAGGCGATAGACACAATAAAGCTACTATGAACTTTTTAAAATTCATGACCGATCTTCAAAACAAACATATATTTGGTAAATCAAAAACTAAAATGACAGCATTTGATTATATTTCAAAAACAGCTTCATATGTTATCCCATACAAAGGTTTTGAAGAAAAAGTCAAAAGCGATAAATCTGTAATTGAAAACAAATACGTTAAGTTAGCAAATGAATTATTTGTTAAACAAGATATTACATGATATGAAGAACCTAATGACAAAAACTCAAGTCCATTTAGAGAATCATTGAATGCAATATTAAAATCAAGTAGCGAATCAATACGTATTGGCAAAGCCGCAGAAAATGATTTTGAAAAGATAGTAAGTAACATTAAAGAAAAAACTAAAGGTTTAAATTAATAAATAATTAACTATAAATTCCCCTATATCATTTGCATTTGCAAATGGTATATTCGTTTTAATTTTATTTTCCGGAGGGAACATGAGTAACTTTAAAAAGTTAGGCTTATTAATTACAGGTTTAAGCCTAACAACATCTTTTGTGAGTGCATCATGCACAAACACAAAGTTATACAATAAAAATGTTAAAGTTAAAGGCGAAGGAAAATGAGACATAAAATTAGATAAAAATTCAGAATTCGTAAAATCAAAAGTTTTTAAAGCTAAAATCGTAGGTCATTCAGACGGTGATACATTCACAGTTGAAGCACTTGAAGAAGTATTATCAAATAGTATAAATGTTGGTGATCATATAAAACTAAGACTTGCAGGTATTGATACACCTGAAAAAGCAGTTGGCAGCCAAAAAGCAGTAAATCCTGAATTACATTGAGCCAAAAAAGCTTCTGCATTTGCAGAAAAAACATTGCCAATTGGCAAGGTTGTTCATGTATTTTTTGGCACAAAAGACGGATTTAGTAGACTTACTGCCGATGTATTTTTCAAAAAAGATGGCACACAAGCTGCAAACTATTGAGATGCAGATACATCTTACTGTGTTGAAATAACAAAAGCAGGATTAACATTGCCACACGCAAGTAATGCTCAAAAAGCAACCGAACGTGACAGCATTGAATATTACACATACTATCCAATTGCTTTGGCACTAAAATATGCGTATGATAACAAAAAAGGATTTTTTGGTTCAGGATTTTTAGGATTTTTCTCTGGAAAACATCCTAAGGATTTCGAAAAAATTTATATGCTAAAACCAAATACTTCATGAAAACTATTTTGACCTTACGATGAAGAATCATTTATAAACCCAGATTATATTTGATATTACAACGCTGAAGAACAAAGAACTTACATACCAGAGTAGCATAAAGGATCGATATGAGAATTATTAAAGAACTATTTAAAAAAATAAATACTAAGTTAACTAAATACACTGAAGAAGATTACGCTGAATATCAAAGAATTTTGAATTCAGTAATCGCTCAACAAGAAGATAAAGATCTTCCTGCTATCGAACTTAAAAATGTTTATATCGACTTTGGTGAAACTCTAGCTGTAGATGATGTTAGTTTCAAGATCCCTGAAGGTTCATTAGTTACTCTACTAGGACCTAGTGGTTCAGGTAAAACAACAGCATTGAATGCTATCTCAGGTTTACTAACAATAAGTAGTGGTAAAGTTCGTTTTTATGGTAAAAATGTTACAACATTAACCCCACAAAAACGTAAAATCGGTTTTGTGTTCCAAAACTATGCACTTTATCCACACATGAGTGTTTATGCTAACATTGCATTCCCATTAAAAAATGACCCAGAATGACAAAATGGTATTATTACAAAAAGAATAATAGCTCAAACTAAAATTAATAACATGTACCTAGCAAAACTTGGTGCTAGCGAAAGCGAAAGAGATGAATATCTAAAAAATGTTATTAACACAAGAGCAACATTAAATGAGTTAGAAAGATTATACTCAAGAGCAATTTCAAAAAGAAGAAGCGAACTATCAAGCGCTCAAAGTAATTACAAATTAGCTCTAAACAAATACAATGCCCAAACAACAATTCTTGCCAAAAACGTTCTAGAGCGTTTTGACCAATTAAAAGAAGAATACAAAAAAATTGTTTCAAACATTAAATACGAAAAAGGAATTGAAAAAGCTAACGGTATTGTTAAAGAAGTAAAAGAGCTTACAATTCTACCTGAAATTAACGAATCAGGTCTATTAAAATTTGTTCGCCCAAGTGTGCAAGCAGAAACCAAAGAGCAAAAATGAGAATTAATGCATGCAGAATTAAGCAAATTACTTGCTAAATATGATGCATTAATTGCCAAAGTATCTCAACTTGAAAAACTTGATTACTCTCAAAAAGATGCAATTCTTCTTGCAAAACTTGAAAGAAAACTACTTAGAAACCAAACAATTTGCAAACACGGTATCAAATTAATTGAAATCGAGCAAAAAAATGTTGATAAGTTAGCTCAATTAAAACAAGAATTGCGTACAGCAGAACAAAACATTAAAACAATAAGTAAAGATGCGGTTAAACGTGCTGCTCGTAACTTAAAAATTGTTCCAATTATTATGCAAAAAGAACACGCTCGTCTAGAAGCAGAACTTGATGCAAAATATAAATTTAAACAAGCAATGGATGAAGATAAAAAACAACGTAACTTCAACTTTACTAAAGAAGAACGTGATGAAATCACTGAAATTAGCAAAGACATCATTTCAATTGCAAAAGCAATGCACAGAGATGTTCTTGAAGTTGCTAAACGTGTAAATATCTTGCCAATTCTTCAGAAAAAACCAACAAGACTTTCAGGTGGTCAACAACAACGTGTTTCAATTGCGCGGGCAATTGTTAAAAAACCAAAAATCTTGTTAATGGACGAACCATTATCAAACTTAGATGCCAAATTACGGATCAACACACGTCAATGAATTCGTGAAACTCAACAAAGTCTTGGTATAACAACAGTATTTGTTACTCACGACCAAGAAGAAGCTATGTCAATTTCAGATATTATTGTCTGCATGTCAGTTGCTAAAGTTCAACAAATGGGTACACCAATGGAACTATACAACAAACCAGCAAACCAATTCGTTGCTCGCTTCTTAGGTATGCCTGAAATGGGTCTAATGCCTGGTAAATATGAAAATGGCACTCTAGAAATTATGGGTGTAAAAATCCAAGGTATAACTCTTGAAGACAGAGACAGTGCAGAAGTTAATGTTGGTGTGCGTGCTGAAGACTTTGAAATTATTACAGCTTCAAACAAAAAAGCACAATTCAAAGGAACAGTTGTAAATACCGAACAATTCGGTAAAGAATCTAAATTAATTGTTAAGTTAAAAGATGATACAAAACTTAACTTCCTAATTTCAAATAAATACGACTTTAAAGTTGGAGATGTAATCAAATTTAACGTACCTACTAATAGACTACATATTTTCGATGCTGTTTCAGAAAATAGAATTGAATACACATGTTAAATAAATTTTTCCGTGAAAAAAGTTTAAGCACAAATAATAAATTTGTCTTCAACTTTGCAGTTAAAAAGCTTGCAAACAGAAATAATGCAATTTCTGAATCAGTTGTTGATCGAAGAACTCCATTCATCATTGCATTTCTATTAATTTTGCCGGCTCTTGCAATTTTATTCACATTCACCGTCATTCCTTTTATCTTTAATATTATTTCAGCGGTTACACACCGCGAAACAGTAAAAGGCGTTGAAACAATAACATTTGTAGGATTCCAAAACGTTACAAAATTATTTGGTCTATTAACTTTCGCAGTCGCAGTGCGTAACTCATTTATTTATGGGATTTTAGTGCTGCCACTGTCAATGATTATTTCATTGCTAGTTTCATCACTTATCGCATCAGTTATTCGCAAGAGAATAAGAGGTTTTTTACAAACTATCTTCTTTCTACCTTACGTTACTAACATTGTTGCTGTGTCGCTAGCATTCGTACAAATTTTCCAAAAAAATGGACAATTTAACCAAATTTTAAGAGCATTCGGCTTTGATGGCGATGTCAACTGATTAGGTGACACCGCTGGCGGATTAGCTGCATTTAAATCAATTGTTGTTATGCTTATTAATGGTGTTTGAGGCGGTTTAGCATTTAATATTTTATTATTTACAACAGCAATGCTATCCGTAGACAAAAACCTATATAGATCCGCTTCAATTGATGGTGTGGGCGGAAGCAAACAATTTTTCACAATTACATTGCCATCAATCAAAAAAACAATTTCATTCATTATGACAATGGGTATCATAAATGGTATTAAAGTCTTTCCACTAGCTCTATTCGAAAACAAACCAGACTTAGCAGTTAATGCTGGTGCATCAACTCTAATGTTATTCATTTTCTACTATGTAAAAAATGTTAACGACTATGAATTAGCTGGTGCAGCATCAATTATCTTATTTATAATTGGTGTATCTTACTCAACAATTATTCGTGCAGGATTTAAGGTATTAAGTTTAGCTTCAATTAACAAAGGAGAATCTGATGTTTGAAACAAAATTAAAAATTCAGCGGAAATTAGCGAATTGAAAGCTAAAACGCAAGAGAGATTCAGTTACTCAGCAAGTACTTGATAAATCGCTAGCAACAGTTCTAACTAAATATTTTGCTAAACTTATCCTTTTAACCTTCTTTGCAATGATAATTATGATACCTTTTATCTACATGATTTTGCTATCTTCAATGTCAAATACCCAAGCCGACGCTGTTAAACAAGGCCAATCAAGTATTTGACCACAAGAATGACATATAGCAAAAAACTTAGCATCCGCTGCTAATGGATCAGGTGAGTCATTTTTCCCACCATTTAACAATCCAGAAGCACTTGCTAAATGACTAGAAAACTTTCCACAAACTTACCTATTTTCATTTATATTAACATTAGCTAACGTACTACTTTCAATTGTTCTTAAAGTGTTTGTTACTATGTTACTTGGCTATGGATTTAGTCTTAAAAAATGAAGAGGTAAAGAACTTATTTGGTGATTTTTGATGATGTTATTAGTTTTACCTGAAGTAGCATTGCTTTCAGGTCAACAATGAGTTGTATTTAAACTTAATAACATACCAAGACCAGCAGATAAATTTAGCGAATTTACATACAACCTATTTATAATCGCTGTGCCTTTTGTGGCCTCAATATTCAATGGTTTAATGTATAGAAACGCTTTTGAATCAATTCCAAACCGTATTAAAGAAGTAGCAATGATTGATGGGGCTGTTGGCGCTAAATATCTATTTAAAATAGCTATTCCAATGGTACAACCAACAACTCTAACAATTGTTATTCTAACAACTCTTGCTTCATGAAACTCATATCTATGACCATCATTAATTGCTGGTACAAACTATAGAGTTATGTCTGTGTGACTATTTGACGTTGGAAAAGACCACTCATCAACTACAGCTGATGATAGAGTCTTCTACAACATTAAAATGGCCGGTGCTATTCTTGTTATTCTGCCAATGTTTGCCTTCTTCTTGGTTGCTCGTAGAAAAATTATGAACGCAATTAGCCGTCAAGGAAGTACAATTAAAGGATAAAATATGAAAAAAATTAACGTTAAGTATAACACCATCTTATGAGGTATTATTGGTTTTATTGCTTTAGCATTCGTTATCTTTTGTAGTGTTTTAATTGCACGGATTGTTAATGATATTGATGCAATAAAAGCTGTTGAAGTTGATAGTTCATTAATCAATGATTATCAAGCCTTCAAAGCTTATGGTATTGGTATATTATCATTCTCATGCATAGTTTTAATAATTTCAAGTTGTATATGTTATCTTGGTGCTAAATCATGAAACTATACAGCGACATTATAGGTAAAATATGAATAAAAAATTATTATTAAGCGCACCAATACTAACAATTAGCTCATTAGCTACAGTATCATGTGTTAATCCTTTTAAAGACCACGAGATGATCGCTAAAGCTCGCGTTCATGACGCAAAAAACAATTTTCTAAACGGTAAAAACTTTGAAGAATTCAAGAAAAATTTCATTGCCAAAAATATTTATAGTAATGAAGCAGAACGCAACAATGTATTAAGTGTTTTTGAAAAAGCATTCAAGAATCTTAATGATGTTAAATACTTATCACTAACCAACTTATTACACTCATTTAAAATTAATAAATTGGAATTAAACAACGAATACACAGATAAAGAACAAAATTCAAGCAAGCAAGCAGATATTAAATTAGAAGCCCAAGTAGCATTTTTAGAATACATTTTAGGTAAAACCCCTTTTGCTTATTCACAATTAAATAAATCTACTGAAAGCCAAAGAAAATCATCAGCTAAAAATAAAACAATTAATTTATTTATTGATAAAAACCCAATTGATAATAAAATTAGCAACGTTATCAACATTCCTCAACTAATTTCTAAAATTGTTGAGCATCAAGACTTTATTAAAAATCCAACTGTTGAAAATGCACAAAAAGCATATGAACACACAGTTAAATCATTAAGCAAATTCGTTTATAAAATAGATGATGCGGAACAAAGACAATATTTAGATGTTTATGCGCCTATTTATTATGTTTTAAATAGTCCAAGTCCTAAAAAATATGTTAATGCTAACTATGCAGTATCAGAAGAAGATCGTTTTGCACTTGTTACAAGCGAGCGTCAAAATGAATTAGAACCAAACTTGGCAGCGCGTGCAAGCGAATTTGCGGCCGACCCTGAAGCTTGATACACTAAAAATAGTAGTCTAATTAATCCAATATTTAATAAGGACTTTAAAGGCGATAAAGCGACTCATAAAAGCGGAACATTCTATGGTTCAATAGAACGTTATCAAAAAGGAATTAGCAGCTTTGGTTTTGCGCAGTTAGTTGCGTTTGCAATGTATTTAACTAATCCAACAGATATTCAATTATTAGCATTTAATAAAACTAGTGATAATTCAAAACACTACTTTGTTCAATTTACAAATGGTGAAAATAAAGTTCTATTTAACCCAGTTGCCGATTTTAAAAAGAATACAGTAACTAAATATACAACTAAAGATGAGTTAACTAAAGCTGGTTATACTCTAGTTGATGATCTACTTGGTTCAAGCTACCAAAGTTCACCTTGGAAATAAATTCAAAAATTCAAGTCTTCGGGCTTGAATTTTTTTGCGCATTTATAGGGCTTTAGGGGCGCAAAAAATATAGGCCTTGCGGCCTATATTAAGATTAATTAAGCAAAGTAATTATTCTTCGAAATCTTGATCGTCAATGTCTTGCACATCTTCGATATTTAACTCTGAGAATAATTCTTCAACATCAATTAAGTGGGCTTCAAAATTATCTAGTGAGTAATCTTCTTCAAGTATTTGTTCATCAAGTTTGTATTTAGAAGCAAAATATGAACGAGGATCACGAATATCGTATTTACCTTTTTGGTCGAAATTAGAGTTTGTACCAGCAGGAATTTTACGTCCTAGAATAATATTTTCTTTTAAGCCTTCTAATCTGTCGCTTTGCGCAGAAATTGACGCATTAACAAGAATTTTAGGTGTTTCTTGATATGAAGCAGCAGCTAAAAATGAGTCAGATAATAATGGAGTTTGTTTTGCACCTTTGATTTTAACTTCACCAAATGGTGGGCGTTTACCTTCTGCTAATAAACGAGCTGATTCTTTTTGGAATGCTAAAATATCAACTAATGAACCAGTAAAGAATTTAGAATCACCAGTGTCAGTAATCATAACTTTTGAAAGCATTTGTCTAATAATGATTTCAATATATTTATCGGCAATTGAAATACCTTGTAGACGGTAAAGTTTTTGAACCTCTTGCAGCAAGTAGTTTTGTACTGAACGTGTATCGGCATATTTTAATAAATCACCTAAAACAACTGGGCCTTCAACAATTTTTTGGCCCGGAATTAGTTTGTCGCCTTCTTTAACAACAATTCTTCGATCAGCTTTTGTTTCAAAAGTAATAACTTCTTTTTCTTCAGCATCATTAAATATTTCAATGTCAATGAATTTAATGTTACGGTGTGATGTTTCAGTTGGTGAATAAATAGATAAAACTGAACCATATCCTGGAGAAATAATAGCAGGACGTCCTCAAGGTGAGTCATAGGCGTCAATCAATTCCATTAGCCGACCAAAACCACCAGTAATATCTTCAACACCAGCAACCCCACCAGTATGGAATGTACGCATGGTTAGCTGAGTTCCGGGCTCACCAATTGATTGAGCAGCAACAACACCAACAGCTTCACCAATGTTAACAATACGGTTTAGAGCTAAGTCTTTACCATAACATTTTTGACAAACACCATTACGTGAATAACAAGATAAAACTGATCTAATTTCAACTTCTTTAATGTTTGCAGCAGTAATTTTGTCTACTATTTCAGGTGTAATTAGTTGGTTAGCAGCAATTATTAATTCACCATTGGCATCAAAAATTGGTTTGTTAGTAAATCTACCTTCAATTCTTTCGGCTAATGATTCAATAATTGTATTGGTTTTGTTATCTTTAATATCGTCAACAACAAAACCATAGTCAGTACCACAATCTGGTTCTTTAACAACGATACCTTGAGCAACGTCAACTAAACGACGAGTTAGATAACCTGATTTAGCGGTGTTAAGCGCAGTATCGGTAAGACCTTTTCTAGCACCGTGAGTTGATGAATAAAATTCATAAGCTGTTAGACCTTCAAGGAATGATGATTTAACAGGAATTTCAACAGTTGAACGAACAACACGTTCGTTTTCAGCATCGGCCTTAAGAATTTTAACGTTGTTATTCATAAGTCCACGCATACCAGCAAGCTGTACGAAGTTAGATGAATTACCACGAGCCCCTGATGTAAACATAATAAATAGAGGGTTATATGGATCTGATTTGGTTACTTGTTTTAAATCATCTTCAATTGAGTTTTTGATTTCAGCTCATTTTTTGATTGATAAGCTATATCTTTCATCATCAGTTAGCATACCTTCTTCGAAGAATGATTTTAATTTTTCAATGTAAATTTCACCTTCTTTGATTTTATTTTTGGTTTCAGGAAGGGTAATAACATCGCTAACTGCAATTGTAGTTCCCGAAATAGTTGAGAATTTAAAACCTAATGCTTTAATTTTGTCTAAAACATTGGCAACAACATTAGTGTATCTAAATCAAACCGATTCAAGTAGTTTGGTGTAGTCATCTAATGTTCAAATTGCTTCTTCATTGTTGTGACCAGCTGTAACAATGTATTGAATTTCTTTAAATTCTTCATTGATAAATCTAGTTAAAATTTCCGCGTGTGAAATATCAATTTGCTCACCTTTGTAATCTTTAAGTGCAGCACATTTTTCAAAGATTTTATCTAAATTATCTTTGTCAATGTCGCTAATTACATTAGCTAAATCTTCCATACAAATAACACTTACATATTGGTCATAAACACGACGCACTATTTTAGCGATATCTTTTTTAGTAAGAGCTAAATTAATTGGCATTTTGGCAATATGCTCAGCAAAATTTGTACCTGGTTTAATTAAATAATGTTGAAGTTGTTCACTTGATTTTGAACTATGAACAACTTCTTTGCCATTTGCTTCAATATATTTACAAAAAATGAATTCAAAACTATTTGGAAAGGCTCTGTTAAAGATAAATTTACCAACAGTAGTTGTGATATATCTATAATTACCATCCGAATTAATTCATTTTTTGTTTACTTGTTCAATTGGTAATACGACTCTAGAATGAACGCTAACAACTTTATTTTCGTAAGCAGTTAACATATCTTCGTAAGTAGCGAAGAATTTACCTTCACCTAAAGCACCTGCTTTTTCTTGGGTTAGATAGTATAGACCAAGAATCATGTCTTGACCAGGGTTAATAATTGGTTCACCGTCTTTTGGTCCTAAAATGTTTTTTGATGCTAGCATTAATTCTCTAGCTTCACGTGCAGCTTCGGGACTAATTGGCACGTGAACAGCCATTTGATCACCGTCAAAGTCAGCGTTGAATGGGGTACATGAAAGTGGGTGTAATTTAATTGCTTTACCACGAATTAAAACGGGTTCATAAGCTTGAATACTTAAACGGTGCAATGTTGGCGCACGGTTTAGAAGTACTGGACGGCCTTGAATTGCTTTTTCAACATATGGTCAAATAATTGGGTCTAAGTTTTCAACTGCTTTTTTACCCGCTTTAATTGAATTTATGTTGTTTTTGTCAGATTTGATAAGTTCTCTAATGATTCAAGGTTCAAATAATTTAGCCGCCATTTCCCGAGGGATACCAACTTGGTGCATTTTTAATTCAGGACCAACAACAATAACTGAACGTCCTGAGTAGTCAACACGTTTACCAAGTAAGTTTTGACGGAAACGACCTTTTTTACCAGTTAATGCGTCAGAAATTGATTTGAATGGACGCCCATCTTTGGATGCAACTGGGTTTGGTTTTTTACGCGCATTATCAATTAATGAGTCAACTGCTTCTTGAATCATACGGTACTCATTTTGCTTGATTAACATCGGAGCATCGGTTTCTTCTCATTTTTTAAGACGGTTGTTTCTTATAATGATCCGACGGTAAAGTTCATTAACATCACTTGTTGAGTGACGACCCCCATCAAGTTGAACTAATGGACGCAAATCAGCAGGAATAACTGGCAAGTTGTAAATCAACATAGATTTAGGGTCTTGGCCAGATTTAATAAAGGCATTAATTACAGTTAAACGTTTGTAAAGTTTAGATCTTTCTTGAAGTTTAGCTGCGCCATTAGGGTTTAGGGCAATTTGTTCATTGATTTCTTCAATTTCTCTTTCAAGTTTACGAGCTTCTTCAGCTGGATCAACGTTTTCTAGTAAATATTCAATTGCTTTTGAACCTGTAGAAATTAAGGCATCAGAGTATTCATGGATAATTTCGTTGTATTCATAAAAGTCAATACCATAATCTTGCCCCATTTTTGATGTTGCTTGTTCAGTTAATTCAGTAATTGCTTCGTCAATAACTTCATAAGCTTCTTGTTCAAATTCATCGCCATTAGGATCGAATTTATCTTTTAATTCTAAAAGGGCTTCATAATAAATAGCGGCAGCATCTGAAATATCGATAATTGTATTTTTCTTTAATGATTTTAGTCCGCCATCTTCAAGAACGATATGGCTTTTGTAGTAAATTAATTTTTCTAATTCAGATTTGGTAACTGATTTAGAAGAATTAGCAACTTTTAAACCTAATAATTTTGAAATAATTGAGTGGTCAATTTTAAAGAATCAAAAGTGAACAACAGGATTTTTAAGAGCAATATGACCCATTCTACTTCTGCGTGTGATTTTAGGCAGAATTTTTGGTTTGTGTTTTACACACATTGGGGTTCTAATGCATTCTGTGTTTTCGTCGCTACGTTTATATTTTGTGTTACATACTGGACATTTATAGTCAGTTGTTGGCCCAAAAATTATTTCGTCAAAAAGACCTTCTCTTTCTGGTTTGTAACTTTTGTAGTTAATTGTTTCAGGTTTTGTAACTTCACCATTTGATCAGTTTGTAACATCTTTGTCAGTGGCTAATGATAGAGTTATTTTGTCAATTGATAATTTTGGTTCGTTGTTAAATCTACTCATTTGTACCTCCAAAAATGTCAAAGTATTGTAAAGTATCTTGTTCGTCATCTTGTTCTGAGTGTTTTACGTCTAATTTCATACCAAGACCACGTAATTCGTATTTTAAAACATTGAATGATTCAGGTTCGCCAGGTTTTGGCAGCTCTTTACCCGAGGCAAGAGCTGCATAAAGTTGGTTTCTACCATTAATATCATCTGATTTGTATGTCAAGATTTCTTGAAGAATGTTTGTAGCGCCATAAGATTCAATTGCTCAAGTTTCCATTTCTCCGAATCTTTGACCACCATTTTGTGATTTACCACCTAATGGTTGTTGCGTAATTAATGAATATGGACCTACTGAACGAGCATGCAATTTATCGTCAACCATGTGGTTTAGTTTTAGCATGTACATAACACCAACCGATACTGGATTGTCAAATTTTTCACCAGTAATTGGGTCAATTAAAATTTGTTTACCAGTAGTTGGCAAGTTTGCCTCTTCAATAACATCATAAATTTCTTCTTTTTTAATACCATCGAAAGGTCTAGTTACAAATTTAGTTTGCAGTGTTCTAGCTGCCATTCCTAAGTGAATTTCTAAAACTTGACCAATGTTCATACGTGATGGAACACCTTGTGGGTTAAGCATAACATCAACAGGTGTACCATCTAGTAAGTGTGGCATATCTTCTTCAGGAAGCACAATCGAAACAACACCTTTGTTTCCGTGACGCCCAGACATTTTGTCACCAACTTTGATTTTACGTTTAACAGCAATTGAAACTTTAACAATTTTTGTTATTCCATCTTCAAGTTGGTCTTTATTTTCTCTACTTAAAACTTCAACAGCAATAACTGTACCGCCATGGCCATTTTTAACTTTAAGTGAAGTATCTTTAACTGGTTGTTGTCTTTGTTGTAAAACAGCTAAAAGTAATTTTTCTTCTTGAGAAGGATTGTCATCACCTTTAGGACTTACTCTACCAACCAAAACATCACCGGGTGTTACATCACTACCGATACGAACAATACCAAATTCATCTAAATGACGTGTAGCAAATTTTGAAACGTTTGGTAAATCAGCAGTTAATTCATCATCACCGGCTTTTGATGTTCTAAATTGAATTGTTTGTTCTTCAATATGAATTGAGGTAAAGACGTCATCTTTAACAAGTCTTTCATTAAGGATAATCGCATCCTCATAGTTGTAGCCTTTGTATGTAGAAAAGGCAACAACTACGTTTTTACCAAGTGATAACTCTCCATCTTTAAATGATGCGCCATCCACAAGTAAATCACCTTTTTTAACTTCTTGACCTTCCTTAACAAGTGGTTTTTGGTGAACAACCGTATCTTGGTTTGAACGTTGGAAGTTTTTTAAATAATATGTATCAAGTGCGTTTTTTGCATTTCTAATTTTAATTTTTTTACCATCAACATATTCAACAAGACCATCATTACGAGCAACAAAGTTTCCCGATGAATATTTAGCAATATCTGCTTCAATACCAGTAGCAACAAATGGTGCTTCAGCTTGTAATAATGGTACTGCTTGACGTTGCATGTTGGCGCCCATAAGTGCACGGTTGGCATCGTCATTTTCAAGGAAAGGAATACATCCAGCAGCAACCGAAACGATTTGATTTGGTGAAACTTCAATAAAGTCAATTTCGTCAGCTGAGGCAATTTGGTATGTGTAATTATGACGAATAGTAATATTTGTATCAATAATTCTGTTGTTTTCATCAACTTTTACTGTTGACTGGGCAATTTTATATCCCATTTCATCAGCAGCAGTTAAATAAACAGGTTCTGAGTAATTAACAACACAATTTTCCACTCTATAATAAGGAGTTTGTAAAAAACCAAACTCATTTACTGATGCATATGTAGCATAGTTTAAGATAAGACCAATGTTAGGTCCTTCAGGAGTTTCGATTGGACAAATTCTTCCATAGTGAGTCGCATGAACGTCACGAACCTCGAATTGAGCTGTATCACGGTTTAGACCACCAGGCCCAAGTGAAGTTATACGTCTTTCATTACTAATTTCAGCAAGTGGGTTGATTTGGTCCATGAATTGCGACAATTTCGATGAGTTGAAAAATGTTTTCATTTGGTTAGAAATTAATTTGTTGTTTGTCGCATTTTTAGGGCTAACTTTATCAGGTTCTTTAGCACCCATTCTCTCACGTGTTGTTTTTTCAAGTTTTGCTAAACCAACTTTTAGGTTGTTTTGAATTAACTCACCAATTGCAACAATACGTTTGTTTGTTAGTGCATCAGGGTCATCATCTTGACCAATGCCATCCAACATATTGAAATAGTAGTTGATTGCAGCAATTAAGTCTGAAACTACTAAATGTGTTTCGTTTGCTTTTGGATCGGTTCCAATAACTCTAACGGGATCTAAACCTTTTTCCATTCATTTTTTGTTAGGGAAAACTTTTATAGAAATGATTTTGTCCCTTCTTTTTAATGAAGAGTTGGCAGGATCATTTAATAATTTTGCATAAACCACATCAGTTTTTATGCATTTTAATTTTTCAGATGAAAGCTTACCATTATTGAAGTTTCATTGAATTAAAACCGCTAACTTGTGAGTAATAGGGGTTCCAATTTTCAGACTAATTTCTTCACCATTTTTGTCTTTAATAACAAGATCTTGACCTAAAATAGTTCCCGAAATACGGTCAACTAGATTTAGTTTTATGTTTAACATATAACGTCCAGTTGCACTTAGGTTGTAGTGCTTTTTATGGAACAACATACTTGGAATTAAGTTCGCTATAGACTCATCAGAAACACGATCGCCCTTTCTAATGGTTCTAAATAGCTCGTCTTGACAATTTTTAATAACTTCTTCAGGTGTAAATTCTGTAGTTGCTTTTTTGTCTCTTTTGATTGATTCTAAAATAACGTCAGATCTACCAAATAATTCAAAAATATCATCATGCATTATTCCTAACGCACCTAAGAAAGTAACAATGTTAACATTTTTATTTTTGTCAATTCTTATTTTTACACTGTCAGGGTTTTTCGATGTTACCTTGTGTGAAATTTCAACTCAAGAACCTACACGTGGTAATATTTCAACCTTGTTAAAAAGATCGTCAGATTGTTTATTTCTAACTCCACGACCAAAATACGCACCAGGCGAACGAATTAATTGACTAACGATAACTTTTTCACTACCGTTGATAATAAAACTTCCGCCAGAAGTCATTAATGGTATTTCCCCAAGAAAAACAACGTCTTCTTTAACTAAACCCTCGTTTGTTGTTGTTGCTCTAAATCTACCATACAGTTTACCTGCATAGTTGGTTCCTTTAACCTTAGCTTTAGTAACTTCATCGTATTCTTTTGCTGGAACTTCAAGTGTTGCAGTATTTGGGATATACTCAAGTGTAACACCTTTGTTTGCAGAAGAAATAGGATAGTGTTCTCTAATCGCTTCTTCGATACCAGTTTTCTTAAATCATTCAAAAGATTCTTTGGATGTTTTTAAAAAGTCTTGAACTTGGAATATATTTTTTGTAGATGAATAATCTCTACGTTTGGTGCCCGAACCAAATTCGTTAACTTTGTACTGGAATTTATTTACATATTTTTTATTTAACTGTTCCATAAAACTCCTTGATTATTGCGTATGAAATAATATTTGCTTAATTTAATAAGTAAATATACTTAATTGTAACATAATTTATAATTAACAAAAGCAAAATTTTATCTTTTTTTGCCAATGTTATTTTATAAGTATATTTTTACTAATCAATTCATTTTTAAATTGATTTGGGAAAATATTTTTTTAAAAAATAGTTTATTCAATTAATAAATTTAAAAATTTGATTTATATGTATTTAATTTTTTTTAAATTTATTTTTCTAAGTAAGATATATTTTAGAATGTCGCTTTTGCGATAAATATGTTATGCATCATATAAATAAATATTTATAATTTAAAATCAATAAAGATTTATTAGGAGTTTTATGATTAAAATTGGATCTCACGTTAGCTTTAATGCGCCAGATTATTTAACTAATTCTTGCCAAACTTCAATTGAAAATGGCGCAAACACAATGATGATTTATGTAGGTGCTCCTCAAACAACTCGTAGAGTCAGTGTCGAAAAATACAAGCTTGAAGAATACAAAAAAAACTTTTCTGAGCTAATAAAACCAGAAGACATTATTGTTCATGCGCCATACATTATCAATTTAGCTTCGATTGAAAAAGGTGATTTTGCTGTTGAATTTTTGATTGAAGAAATCAAAAGAGTTGATTATATTGGAGCTAAATATTTAGTTTTACATCCAGGAGCACACACAAAATTTACCATTGATCAAACACTTGACAAACTTTGCGAAAATTTAAATAAAGTTTTTGAAAAAACATCAAATGTAGTTATTTGTTTGGAAACAATGGCGGGTAAGGGCACTGAAATATGTAAGAATTTTGAACAAATTAAATACGTTATTGATAAAGTGGCTAATGAAAGACTTCAAATTTGTCTTGATACTTGTCACCTATGAGATGCTGGCTATAATTTAAAAAATTATGAAGAGTTTAAAAAACAACTTATTGATTTTGATTTATTAAAAAATGTGCGAGTAATCCACCTAAATGATTCATTAAATGACTTATCATCGCATAAAGACCGTCATGCCAATATTGGTAAAGGATTTATTGGTCTAGAAACGCTTAAAAAATTTGTATTTGATAAAGACTTTGATAACATTCCAATTATTTTAGAAACTCCTTGAACAGACCAAGGGCCAATTTACAAACAAGAAATTGAAATGTTGTTAAATTAACTAATTTATTCATTTTTCAGTTGAATTGAGAAAAAATATTTAGTTTTAGCAAATAAAAAATCAAAATTCTTTTATATTTAATATTAACATTAGTAATTTAATTTAAATGTATAATTTAACTATGACTAAATCACTAGAGAACCAAGTTAAGCAAAAAAATCCGTATTTTATAAATGTAGAAAAAAAGCAAAAAAATCAAATTTTAACAACAAAGAAGGCTATAGCTGGTGTTGAGTTTTTGAAATTGCTTTTTTTACTTTTTATTAGTGCCTTTTTCATTTTAATACAGTATGGCAGCAATTGAATTAAAGACCAAAACACAGCCAATGTTATAGAAATTCTTTATCTTTATTCAGTTGGTTTAGTTTTTGGTGATTTAACAATTTTTATTATCATCGGTGTTCTACTTTCATTAATTATTAATTGGTTAGAACTGTTTCTTAAAAAGTATTATTTTAAGTGATTTAGTGAGCATTTAAAAATTGATTATTGATTTATAAGCAAAAGACTAAAACTTATTTTATGGAGCTCAATAGTTTGTGTTGTTATGCTTTATCATTGAACATTATTAAGCAAGCGTGAATTAGAAAATAATTGATTTTACTCAACAAACGATTTAAAAAATATATTTTTGCGTGGATGATATTATTCGTTTACACAGGGTCCGCAAAAAGCACTAGAAATTCCAAATGCAAAGGGAAATATTGGTGTTTTAGCTGATACAATTTTTAATATTTTGCATGTTATTTCATTTGGACCATATTTAATGATTTTAAGTTGTGCAACAATTCAAATAGTTTCATGGTTGTTTTTTACAACAATAAATCCTATAAAATACTTTAAAAAATATTCGAGCAAAAAAACACCAATTGAATTGAAAAATAACTTAAAAAAGATAAATTCATTATTTATTTATACACAAGAAGTTGAAAGATATTTTGAATTCATCGACAAGGCATGTAAAATCCTTGAAATTGATATTGAACAAACATCATTGAAAAAAATATTGAAACTTATTAAGGTAAATCACGAAATATTATCAACTAATATAGAAACCTTTAAGTATTATGAACATATTAAATCCACTAAACAAAAAGAAGAATCTGATGAGATGAAGTTTAAGAAACTTGTTGATGAAGTACTTGCAAAACAAAATATTGAATCAGTAAAAAATATACCTCCACAACACCAAACAGTGATTATTGAAGAACAATTAGAGCAAGATGATACACTGTTAAATACTGAAATTATAGAAAATAACCAAAACACTGAAAATACACTCGAACAAGTAGAATTTGCATCACCTACGACAGAAGAAAAAACAAATATCATTAATCAAGAAATTATTGATAATAATTCAATTAATAATGAACAAAATAATGAGCAAAATGATTTAAATGAATTCAACCAAAATATCGACAGAACAATTGAATTAAGAAGCATTGATACCGTTACATTAAATGAAATTCAAGACGAAACTTGTGACATTATTTTAAAACCAGAGTCACAAACCTCTTCGATGAAAGTTGAAATAAAGCCAACTATTAAAAATTCAGTTAGCGATAACTTTGTATTAATTGACACTAATGAATTATTACTTAATGACTCAATACAAACAGAAATCACAAATACAAATAATTATCAAAACATGAATAAACAAACACAAAATTCAATGGAATTTGTGAATATAAACACACAAGAAATAGAACATTATGAAAATAGTGTTGATTCTATTAAAGAACAACCAAATGATGAATATGATTGAATAAGCCCATTTGAATAAAGAGGTTAACGTGAAAAAATATACATGAGATGAAGTTCAAAGCACAATTGAAAACAGAGTTAATTCATCTGTTATATTTTTTGTATGTTTCACAAAAAGCAATGATATTGATTCTTTAACTATGTTAAATACCTATGAGGAAGTTGAGGAACAATTTAAACACAACTCAAATGTTAAGTTTATGAACGTTGATATTGAAAAAACAAATATATACAAAGACATAAATGATTCATATAAAATTTGACAATCACCAAAATTTATAGTTATATACAATAACAAAGTAAAAAGGAGTGGTTCTGGTATCTATCCTAAAGAAATAATCATTGACTTTATTGAGGAAAATCTTGAATAATGAATCCCGAATTAAAACAAAAAATGTCAAATTTGCCAAAATCACCCGGCATTTATCTTTGAAAAGATTCATTAAATCGAGTCATATATGTAGGTAAAGCTATAAATTTACACAGAAGAATGCATGATTATTTTGAAGGGGCAATAAACTCATATAAAACACACGCACTCGTTCAAAAAATTTGTGATTTTGAAATCTTTTTAGTTCGAAACAATAAAGAGGCGTTACTACTAGAAAAGCAATTTATTGAGAAATTTAATCCTGAATACAACATACTACTTTTAGACGACAAAAGATACCCTTATATTAAGATTCAAAAATCGACCAAATCAATTGATATTTCAATTGAAAGGAAAATATATAAGCGCGGAAACGATGTAATATATTTTGGCCCTTTTTCATCCGGGGGCGCAACTGAAATACTCAAATTATTACAAAGAGAAGCTCATTATGAAAATGGGTTAAAAATTATTAATTCAGATCCAAAGTTTTGAGAAAGCAAATTTGAAAAAATAAAATCATTAATCAAATTCAATAAAGATTACTTATCGCAATTAAAAACAAAAATGCTAAATGCGGCTGAAAATATGCAATTTGAAATTGCTCTTGACATTAAAAAAAGTTTAATCTTTTTAGAAAAATTAGTCCAAGACCAAGTAATTGAACTAAATAAATATCAAAATGTTGATGTTTTTGCTGCAAAATCAAATTTAAACAACATTTTCATAACAGTTTTGTACTATAGACACGGAAATCTTATTGGTAAAGACGATATGACTATTCCTATTCAAATTGATTTTAATGAAACAATCAATAACTTTTTTAGAGTTTTCTATAAAAATAAAATAAAGCCTGACCAAATCATAATAAGTGAACAAATTGGGCAAGCTTTATTGTTAGATGTCATTGATTATAACTTTGTAATTCCGCAAAAAGGTTCTTACTCAAAAATTTTATCAATTGCCCAAATAAACTTGAATAACTATTTTCAACAAAATCAACACAAATCCGAGTCAATTGAGCAAAAAAATTATGAAATTCTAAAGCAGTTATCAAAATACACAAATGGAATGATTTGCTCAAATATAATTGCATTTGATAACTCAACTTTATCAAATGAGAACCCTGTCGGTGTTGCTGTTGCATACACAAATGCAATGAAAAACAAATATTATTATAGAAAATTCAATCACTCTGAAATAAATTCTCGTGAAGCCGATGTTGAATATATGAAACTTACAACAGAAAAATACTTCAAAAATATTGATGAAAATTTACTCCCGGATTTAATTATTGCAGATGGTGGAAAAGCACAAATCAATGAAATTCACAAAGTTTTGAAAAAACTCAATTTCAATATAAATATTATTGGTTTGGTAAAAAATGATAAACACAAAACAAGTAAAATAATTGATGTTAATGGAAATGTACAAAATATAGAACCACCCAGTCTTAAAAACTTTTTAACACAAGTACAAATCGAAGTTGATAGGTTTGCAAAAGAACATTTTTGAAAGAGAAAAAAAATATTTTCGCTAGAAAGCAAACTTCAAAGAATAAAAGGTATAGGTGAAAAATATGAACAAAAACTCATTGAACATTTCAGGACATATTCCAATATCTATAACGCATCAATTGAAGAACTCGAAAGAGTATTACCAAAAAATTTAGCATTGAAAATATATAACAAAGATTTTTTATTGGAGGACTAATGTGAAGATTATCAGTTCAAAATTTTTATATGTCAAACATGTCTAATTCACTAGCAAGTGATTCAGTCGGGTATTTCACAACCACAAATTTAATTAACATATCAATATTCATTTTATTTGCTGCACCATTATTTCTGCAAGTCATACTAATTCGAAAAATACTATATGGAAATAAAACATATCTCGAAAAAAAATTTATATTTGCTGACATTAAAGTTGTTAAATTAAGCCAAATTTTCCAATATATTATCACTGCGTTAATAACATTAATTATGTTAATTATTGCATTGATTTTAAATGAGTTTTTAGTAAAAGACCCATTAATTCTTAAATCAAATCGAATAAACTATATAATTTTGATATCAATTATTTTCACATTAAATTTATTAGTACTTTTGATTTGCATAATAAAATACAAAAAAATCAAAGTAAATACCAAAATTGATTGAGAAAAAGTCAAAAAATACTGCTTAGAAAATGAGTTAAGATTCAAAAGCGGAGAATTCCTATACAGATTTAAAGACTCGTTTACTAATAAATATCATGAAGAAAATAGCGTAAATATTGAAAAAGAGTGGTCAAAAGATTTATCAAGAAATTCAACATTTACAAAAACAAAAAACATTCCTGTTAAAATGGTGCGTTGATATATTTCAAAAGTTGATAAATTCTTTTTCAAACAAGAGCTTAATTTAGATGACAAATTGCACTTAATTTGTAGCATTGTTATCAATCAATTAGTTGCAGACGGAATTTGCGAAAGTATTGAAAAATCAATTGAAAAAGTTTCTAGTATTGTCAAATAAAAATGCCTCGCGGCATTTTTTTAAATGTGACAAGATTTTTTACGAATAAGAGCAACTTCTCCAAATAAATCTCAACCTTCAGTTGTTCAATCAATTTCAGCTTGTGAGAAAGTATACGCAGTATCACTAACTAATGTTAAAATTTTACGAACTGGTTTAAAATCAAAAATTGTACCCAAATACTCAGTAGTAATAGTGATTGATTTCAAATAATGTTCATATTTGGTTTCGTCCATTGATTCTAGAAATAGAATTGATTTGTCAAAATTATAAGAATTTTCAATCCCATTATTAAACACGTGACCCAATGTTTGATTGTTATTTGTAAATATTAATCCTTTATCATCGCTATAAACGTCTAGTTTACCAAATAAATTATCGATAACGATATTAGATAATGTAAATCCTCTCAAAATAGTTAACATATTAATAACATTTTGAAGAGCATCGTTTGTTTCAAAAGCTTTAGGCCCTTTTTTAACAACTTCCAAAAATGAATTTTGCTTTATTTTTTTAGAAATAAAGTTTTTTGTGTATTCATCAATTTTGTTTTTGTCATTTAATACTTCAATTGCCATTTTTTTCAATTCATTGTATTTTTCTTCATTTTTTACAACATTTGTAAAGTTTTCGATTTTAAAAGCAGTCAAAATTGATAGTGGCATTTGTTTTAAAAAATCTCTTGTAAGTCTAATTAGCATTTTTCCTCCATTTTCAGCATAAACTCAATTGATGATTAACCAATAAACACGATTTTTATGCTTATAAATTATACAGTCATAACGAGTATTATTAATTAATATATTTAATTAAAAGTTAAATTATCCATAATTTTAACAAGAGTTTTTGCGATTTTTCATTCTCTCTGTGTATGCGCGGTTTTACTTAACATAAATAATTTTGAATTTTGCATTGCCTTATGCAAATCATATGCTCCAGATGGGCGACAATCAATGTCATATTCTCCGTGCACAATATAAGTTTCAATATGTTTAATTTTGTCAATATTATTCAAAATATAATTTTCAGGCATTCATGCTTTATTGTAAAAATAGTAGTTTTCTAAAAAAGCTATTTCAGCAGTTTCTTTTGGATATTTATGTGCGTCAAAATTAACTTTATTAACACTAATTAGAGCTGTTTCTCAATTTGTTCAATGTATAAAAGCTTTATTGCGAATATTTTCATCATTACTATTCATCATTTCATAATATGAGTTTAGGATATTTTTCTTTTGCTCTGGACTCAAAATTGAAGTATATTTTTCAAATTCGATTGGTTTAAGATAACTTGCTCCTTCTTGAAATAATCAATCTACATCACTTTGACGATTAAGATATATGCCTCTTAAAACTAATTTTGATACATTTTGCGGATATTTTATTGCATAACAAAGTGATAAAGTAGTGCCTCATGAACCGCCAAAAAGAATTCACTTGTCAATTTTTAAAATTTTGCGAATATTCTCCAAATCTTCAATCAAAAAATCCGTTGTATTGTTATTTGTAAGCATCGATGGAGTTGATTTGCCACAACCTCTTTGGTCAATCAAGATAATTTTGTATTTTTTGGGGTCAAAAAATCTGCGACAAACAGGACTAGTTCCACCGCCTGGCCCGCCATGAACATAAACGACTGGTATACCATTAGGATTCCCGCTTATTTCATAGTAAATTTTGTGTTCGCTATCATTAGGATTATAAAATTTTTTTAAATAAGGTTCTATTTCTGGATACAAATATTTAAGATAACTTTTCATAAAATTATTATAAAACTTTCCCAAACGGGAAAGTCTTAAAATGCAAACTTTTATACTAATCTTCTTTGACTTCAATAAATAATTCATCGAGTTGTTTTTTATCAACCGAACTTGGCGCTTGAGTAAATACATCTTGCGCTTTTGCATTTTTTGGAAATGCAATTACGTCGCGAATACTTTTTTCATTGGTCAAAATCATCACAAGTCTGTCAAGACCCAAACCAATTCCACAGTGAGGAGGAACACCATATTTAAATGAGTTTATGAATCAACCAAATTTTGATTGTTGTTTTTCTTTATCCATACCAATCATTTCAAACATTTTTTGTTGTGTTTTAGAGTCGTAAATTCTTGCAGAACCCGAACCTAATTCAAATCCATTTAAAACTAAATCATAACTTCGAGCCATGACTTTATCAAGTGGCAATGAATCCAATTCATCTAATTCATGGTCAAATTGAGTAAATGGATGGTGTGCTGCTTGTCAAGAGTTATTTTCCTCATCATATTCAAACATTGGTCAGTCAGTAACTCAAGATAAATGATATGTATCTGCCTTGGCATATTGGAACATTTCGTTTAATTCAACACGAACAGCTCCAAGCGCTTTTGAACAGTTTTCATATGTGTTAGCAACAATGAAATAAGAACCGTGTTTATTTTTTCTTTTTTCAATTAGATTATATACAGATTGGGAAACTTTGTTGGCAAAATTACTATGTGTAATTTCACCATTTTCAACAACAAAATAAAACAAAATATTAGCTTTATTTTTCAGAGCAATTTCCGCAAGTTGTTTAAAATCTTTTTTAGTAATTATTGTATCTACTTGCAATAGTCTTTTTGCAGGAGAATTTTTGATAATATCGAAATCAGTATCTAAGCAAAAATCATTTATATCTTCAATTTTATATCCAAATCTTAAGTCAGGTTTGTCTGTTCCATAGTCTCTTAAAGCATCAAAATACTTGATTCTTGCCAATGGTGTAACTAAATTAAGACCTAGTTGAGCAAAAATATGCTTAAACAATTCTTCAATATATTTTTGAAAATCCTCAACATTTAAAAATGCAGCCTCAATATCAAGTTGAGTAAATTCGGGTTGACGGTCTTTTCTGCCATCTTCATCCCTAAAACATCTTGCAAATTGATAATATTTTTCAAAGCCAGATACCATTAATAATTGTTTAAAAAGTTGCGGGCTTTGTGGTAATGCTCAAAATTCATTTGCATTTCTTGTTGGAACTAAAAAGTCTCTAGCGCCCTCAGGTGTTGAACGTGCCAACATTGGTGTTTCAATATCAATAAAGCCATTTTTATGCATAAATTCACGCACAGCAAACATTAAATTACTTTTTAAAATTATGTTATTTTGCATCTTATTTCTGCGCAAGTCTAAAAAACGATATTTTAGTCTTAAATCTTCGTTAACATTTATATCATCGCGAATTGCAAAAGGTAATTCTTCAAGCGACTCTGAAAAAATAAGATAATTTTCAACAATAATTTCAATAGCGCCACTTTTTAAGTCTTTATTTACACTTTTTCGAGCTACAACTTGACCACTAACTTCAATAACACTTTCTTTATTAATATGAACATCTTTATTGAAAACACATTGAACAATTCCGCTTCTATCTCTTAAATCGATGAATGTTAATTCACCAAAACGACGTTTATTTGCAACAAAGCCGTGAATTGTTACTTTTTGGCCAATATTATTAATACCTAATTCTGAATTATTGATATATTTTGATTTCATTATTCTCCTAAATTTTGATTTTAATTATATTTTATTTACAATTTACCAATATAAAAATTAACATAAATTATTAAATATTGCAATTGCCAAAATTGTCAAGCATTTTCAAAAATAAATATTTATAATTATTATTAATTATTTAATTTAATTATTATAATAAGCTACATAAATATTTTTTTAAATTTGTTTCTTTGCTAAAATTAAAGTGCTATTTTATTGATCGAATAAATTAGCCATGGATAGGATGCGGATGAAAGGCCGCACTTAGGTTGGTTTAGCGCTAAAACAATTTATATTTAACAAAATGAAAGGAAATATATAACATGGCAAAAATAGATTTTAGTCGTTCAAAAGAACACGTTAATATCGGTACAATCGGTCACGTTGACCACGGTAAAACTACTCTTACTGCTGCTATTGCTTCTACATTAGCTAAAAAAGGTTTAGCTGAAGCTCGTGACTATGCATCAATTGACAACGCACCAGAAGAAAGAGAACGTGGTATTACAATTAATACTTCACACATCGAATACGAAACTGAAGCTCGTCACTATGCACACGTTGACTGTCCTGGTCACGCCGACTACATTAAAAACATGATTACCGGTGCTGCACAAATGGATGGTGCTATCCTAGTTGTTGCTGCAACTGACGGGGCTATGCCTCAAACACGTGAACACATTCTACTTTCAAAACAAGTTGGTGTTCCACGTATGGTTGTTTTCTTAAACAAAACAGACATGCTTTCAGAAGATGAAGCTGAAATGGTTGACCTAGTTGAAATGGAAGTTCGTGAACTTCTATCAAAATACGGTTTTGATGGCGACAACACTCCATTTATCCGTGGATCAGCTGCTAAAGCTTTAGCTGGTGAAGCTCAATGAGAAGAAAAAATTATGGAGTTAATGAACGCTGTTGACACATGAATCGAAACTCCTATTAAAGAATTCGACAAACCATTCTTAATGGCAGTTGAAGACGTATTTACAATTTCAGGTCGTGGTACAGTTGCTACAGGTCGTGTTGAACGTGGTAGATTAAACTTAAACGAAGAAGTTGAAATCGTTGGTCTAAAACAAACCAAAAAAACTGTTGTTACAGGTATGGAAATGTTTAGAAAAAACCTTAAAGAAGTTCAAGCTGGTGACAACGCAGGTCTATTGCTACGTGGTGTTGAAAGATCAGCTATCGAACGTGGTCAAGTTCTAGCAAAACCAGGTTCAATTGTTCCTCACACAGAATTCCAAGCTCAAATCTATGTTCTAACAAAAGATGAGGGTGGACGTCACACACCATTCTTCAAAAACTATAAACCTCAATTCTACTTCCGTACAACAGACGTTACAGGTGGTGTTGAATTTGAAGCTGGCCGTGAAATGGTTACACCAGGTGAAAACGTTGAACTAACAGTTAAACTAATTGCTCCTATCGCAGTTGAAGAAGGAACTAAATTCTCAATTCGTGAAGGTGGACACACTGTAGGTTACGGTAACGTTACAAAAATTATTAAATAATAATTCAAAATGGGGCATTGCCCTATTTTTTATTGCTTAATAAAAATTCTTATTAAGTATAATAATTATTATTAAATATCTAAGGGGCAGTAATGGTCAAAATTTTTACAACAAACAACAATGAAAATATCCAACACGTGGCACAATATGTATTAAAAAATCTAACAAAATCAAAAATCATACTTCTTAACGGTGATTTAGGAGCGGGCAAAACAACATTAGTTAAAGAAATAGCAAAGTTAATTGGTATAAAAGATAACATAACCTCACCTACATTTAATTTTATGAAGGAGTATGAGGGTTTAATTCATATTGATGCATATAACTTAACACAAGACTTAGATGAATTTGAAGACTATTACCTAGATAATATTGTTGCCATCGAATGGTCTGATAATATATCCCATATGTACACAAATTATCTTGATATTAGAATCAAATTAGATTGCGAAAAACACGTATTTTTAATTGAGGAGGTAAAATAATGAAACTTTTTCTAGATACCTCAAATGATGATTTTGTCATTGCTTTATTCGATAATAATTCCAACAAATTAAATTCATATATCATTGAAAACCAACCAAAAAAAGTCCCCCTTATTCCGCAATACGTTCAAAAAATATTAATTGAAAACAATATTAAAATCAATGATATAAACGATTTTTACATTAATCTTGGTCCCGGATTTTTTACCGGCGTAAGAATATCATTAGTCTTTCTAAGAACCATTGCCCTAATGACTAATGCAAATATTCATACAATTAGCTCAATGCAAATTCTTGCAAAACAAAACCCATGAAAAAAAGCATTTTCAATAAATGCAGCAGGTGGTAAAGTATATAAATATTTGACCAATAACAATATATTTTCAATTGAAAACATAAAAATTGAACAATTAGAAAATCAAGAAATAGATTTTATTAATTACGAAAATCTAATTGAAAATTTTCAGGATTATTCTAGTTTATTTACAATGCATAAAGATTTAATGAATATTGAACCATACTACATAAAAAGTCCGCAAATAGGAGTTAAGAAATAATGAGAATATTAGGTATTGAAACAAGTCATGATGATACATCAATTGCCCTATTGGAAAATGGCAAGATTTTGACAATGAAAGCAATCAGTCAAATTGATATATTTAAAGAATTTGGCGGAACAATTCCTGAAATTTCTTCAAGATTGCATGTAAAAAATATAAATTTAATTCAAAAATTACTATTAAATGAATTTGATTTCAATTCAATTGATTATATTGCATATACTGAAAAACCTGGATTAATTGGTACATTGCAAATTGGTTATTTATTCGCATCAGCACTTTCTTTGACCCTAAATAAACCATTAATTCCAATAAATCATTTACACGGTCACTTTTTTTCTAACGCAATTGAACAAAAAATACAATATCCATCTCTATGCTTGCTTGTTTCAGGTGGGCACACTCAATTAATGGTTGTAAATTCGCCATTTGCCATTGAAATTATTGGTCAAACACTTGATGACGCTGTAGGCGAGGTTTTTGATAAAGTTAGTTCAAAATTAGATTTAGGATTTCCAGGCGGACCTATAATTGATAAAATCTACCAAAATTACAATGGAGAATTTATTGATTTTACAATGCCACAAACTGAAAATAAATTTGATTTTAGCTTTAGTGGTTTGAAATCGCAAGTTCTAAACTATTACAATAACCAAACTATGAAGGGCAAAAAAATAGATAAAAATAAAATTGCAGCAAGTTTTCAACGCACTGCAATTAAATATTTAATTAATAAAACTAAATTAGCTCTTAACCAATACAATGTAAATTCATTGACGCTTGCTGGCGGTGTAAGCGCTAATAGCGAACTAAGAAAACAGTTTATGCAATTAAGTGATAAAGCGCTTGTTCCAAATCTTAAATACGCAACTGATAATGGTGCAATGATTGCAATGTGTGCGTATGAACAAATCAAAAATAAGTGCTAATTTTCCGCAAAAATACAATAAAATTGCAATTTTTGCACTTTTTTATTATTACTAAATATTTATAATATAATTATAATATTAATATTAGTATTTATTGGTTCTATTAAGGAGAATATATGGCATACAAAAAACCAGAAATAACAAACAAAATTGTTCGCCACATTGGAAAAATAGCTGAAACAAATAGCGGTTACACAAGAGAATTAAACCTTGTATCTTGAAATAATGGTGAAGCTAAATACGATATCAGAGATTGAAGTGAAGACCACGCGCGTTCATCAAAAGGAATCACATTAACAATCGAAGAATTAAAATCTCTAAAAGCAATACTAGATAAAGAACTTGAATCACTTTAATAGCTTATTGCAACAACCTTTAAAAGAGGTTTTTTTAATATTTTAAGGAGGTAAAAATGCTTAGAAAAGCTACTGAATTAGAGACTAAAAAAATAATTGAATTTCTTAATCAAGATAGTGAAAATAACTTTTTTTTAATTGGTGATATTGAAGCTTTTGGTTTACACTCAAACATTCATACAACATTTATTTTTGAATTAGAATCAAAAATTAAATATGTAATTTTAATTTATAATCAAACATTATTATATTTTGACCCTTACTATTTAATTGATGAAAAAATCATCAATTATTTCATTGAAAAAGAGGGTATTAAAAATATTAATATATCAAGTAAAATGTTTGAAAATTTATCTGTTTTTTTCAATCAAAAAAACAAATTTGATGTTCACAAACAAATAATTTCAAAATTAGAGCAAAAAATTATTCAAGATAAAAACATTGCAACAAAAGCACAAAGTCAAGATATTGAACTAATTGTTAAATCACGAATGAAAATTGACGAATTTAAAGATTTTCGTAATGATTACGAAAAAGAACTAAAACTTTATAAACAAGCATTTGATTCAAATGTTTCAAACCCATTTATTATTAAAATTAATAATGAGGTTGTTTCTTGTGCTCTTATTGCCATTAACGCAGCAAATATTAGTATAATAGGTGGAGTATTCACACTAGAAGAACACAGAAAAAAAGGATATGCTTCGCAAGTAGTTGGTGCTATTTCAAATTTTGTGATTGAAAACAATAGAATTCCAATGTTGTTTTACCACAACCAAAAAGCAGGAAAAATATATGAGGAGCTAGGCTACAAACCTATTGGTCATTTGTACACAATAGTTGTCAAATAGGAGGGTTATGTTTAATTTTTTAGAAAACAGAATTCAAAAATCCATTGAAAAAATGAATCGCAAGACAATGGTTAATGAAGAAGACATTCTAGAAGTTACTCGCGACATAAAAATGGCACTTTTAGAAGCTGACGTTAATTTAAAAGTTGTTAAAGAATTTGTTGCTAACGTTAAACAAAAAGCAATGGATTCACGTTTAGTGGGTTCTTTAAATGCTTCGCAACAAATGATAAAAATAGTTCACACTGAGCTTCAAAATGTATTAGGCGGGCAAGTAAATGAATTAAAAATAACCGCCAGACCATTCATAATCATGATGTGTGGTTTGCAGGGTTCTGGTAAGACAACTGCGGCAGCAAAACTTGCTTATTATTTACGTAAGAAAAACCACATTACTAAACCTTTACTGGTAGCTGCTGATATTTATCGTCCAGCCGCTGTCCAACAATTAGTTACTCTTGCTAAAAGCATACAAGTAGATTTCTTCGAAAAAGGAATTAACGAAAGTGCACAAAATATAGTTCGTCAAGCAATTGAGCACGCTAATGAAAACAAAAATGACCTAATAATAATCGATACAGCGGGTCGATTATCAATTGATGAAGCATTAATGAATGAATTAATTGATTTAAAACATATTGCAAAACCGCATGAAATATTTTTTGTAGCTGACGCACTTAGTGGTCAAGATATTATTAACGTTGCTTCAACATTTAATGAAAAATTAAATCTTTCTGGCTCAATTATTACAAAATTAGACTCAGATGCACGTGGTGGTGCTGCTCTTAGTTTGTGTAAAGTTTTAAACCTACCTATTCGCTTTATAGGTACTGGAGAAAAAATTTCAAACCTTGACTTGTTTTATCCTGACCGAATGGCTGATCGAATTTTAGGAATGGGAGATGTTTTAAGCTTAATTGAAAAAGCTGAAGAAGTTTATGACCCATCGCAAGCAAATAATATGGTTGCTAAGGTTCTAAAAGGTGATTTTACGCTTGATGATTTAATGCAGAATCTAGCCCAAATGAAAAAACTAGGAAAAATGAAGTCAATTTTAAAAATGATTCCTGGTTTAGCTAAAAAAGTTAGCGATGAAAAAATACAAGAAGCTGAGTCAAAATTTGCTTCATATGAGATTTTACTTTCATCAATGACTAAAAAAGAACGCAAAAACCCTAAATTACTAAAACAAGCATCTAGAAAAGCAAGAATTCTTGCTGGTTCTGGTCGAAGTGCATTTGAATTCAACAGATTAATCAATGATTTTGAATCAATGAGCAAACAAATGAATGAAATGGCTAAAAAAATTAAATCCGGAAATTTGGGCGACCTTACTAAAATGGGATTTGGCGGAGGAATGTAATGCTCGAATTCTTTCGATGACAACCCGATAATAAACACTTTTATTTCAAGGGAATAAGTCTTGCCCTATACATAACTTGCGTGGTTATTTCATTCTTTGCAGTTATATTAATTTGAATATTTAAAAACCCTATCCACATATGATATAACAGTAAAAGCATTCATTTAGGAACACTTTCATCAAAATCTTTAAAAATCCTAATTGGTTCAATAACCATAGTGTTTATGAGTATGAGAAGTTTAATTCTTTGATTTGCTAAATACCCAAATATTTATGAAATAATACCTTTCCATCTTTGCAGATTAATGCTATTGTTTACCGCATTAAGCTTAGTTTTTAATAAAGTAAATCTAATTAAGTATTTTGGACCAATAGCGATAATTGGTTGCATAATTGCTTTATTGCTTCCTAGTTTTGATTTTGTGCCTGCTACAAAACCACAAAAAATCGGTATTGATTCAGTGTACTACTATGATTATATTTTATGCCATTGCTTTTTACTTATTATTACTTCAATGCTACTTGCAACCCATAGAATTCAAATAAAAGCAAAAGACTTGCTTATTACAACTATATTCTTTATTTGCTTGGCCTTAATAATGTTTAACATTAATTTAGTAACATATATTTACGCTCCAAAAGGCTGACAAACTAATTATTTATACTTGGGTAAAGATGAAGTTAATTCCCAATCCAACTTGTTTGGTGTTTTATCTAAATGACCTTGAAACCTATTCACTTGAACTATTTTAGGATTAATATTTTATTCAATATTTGTTGCTATTTGAATTGTTCAAGACAAAGTTCAAATTGACTTTATGAATAGAAAAATGAGTATATCGGTAAAAAAATCCGATAGATGAATTGAATTTAAAAACTGCCAGCATGTTAACAATATTCAAAACAAATAATACACTATACTAATGAACCATTTATGGTTCATTTTTATTACAAAATGCTATATGGCCACTATTAAATTACTAATTATGCAAATGCTTAAATTATTTATTAAGTGTCAATGAAATATGTGGTATATTAAATTATATGTGGGGGTGTAATGGCTTCGACATGTAATGGGTATTAATAACATCAGTGGTTTGGTAGACCATAATACTTCTAGGCTTTATAGTCGCAAAAGATAAAAACAAAGTTCAAGTTGAACTAAAACACTTAGTAGCAGCAAACGCTCTACAAAGTCATTCAAATCTAGTTTTTGCGTAATTTGCAAACTAGTGCAGTTATAAATTCGCCTTAATTTATTGCTGTGGTTTAAAGGCTCGGAATTAATTTGTGCAAAATTAATTCTTAAAAATAAGCACAACCACAAATGAGCTTTTGCTTATTTAGTTTATTTGTGGTATATAAATAAGCTAAACTGTAAAAAGTGTTATTATGTCTCATTATGTGGACACGGGTTCAACTCCCGTCATCTCCACCATATGCAATGCACCTAACCGCAATGCGGGTTTTTTAATATATAAATATTAAATAATGCTAAAATTAACTTATGAAAATTTTCAAACAATTTAGTTCACATAATCAGACCGAAACAATTGAATTAAAAGAAGAACTAACCCTAAACAAAAAAAATATTAAAAAACTTTCAAAAGAGAAACGACTAGAATTATTAGCAGAAGCTCGAAATTCAATTAGTGAGGATAAAGTAAAAAATCGCAAAGCGATTTTAAAACGTGCCCTTGCAATTATTGCAATCGTTCTTTTATCATTATTAATAATTGGCGGATTATATTTAATGATTAGTGAAATATTTGTGAGATAAATTAGTTCTATTTATTGCCAATAATAAATCATTAATATTATTAATAGTCATTATATGTTTTATAGGATTAAATAAAAATGCACAATTTACAATTTATTTGTGCATTTTTGTATTTATGAATTATTGAATTGTTGCTTCAAAAACTTGAGTTGAAATGTTTGGATCTATACTTTTTCCATTATATTTAAAGAATCTAAATTTAAATTTAATTTTATCGCCTTCTTTGAATAAATCAATGTATCCAGATGAATTTAAGGTATTTTTGTTTTTATTTTCGTAAATTGGTTTATCAGCATTTGTTATTGAAAAACTTTTTGGTAAACCAGTGATGGTGCCTAGAACAATTCCTTTAAATGGAGCATCACCTTTTTTTGCTTTACCATAAATTGTTGTAGCATTGATATATGTATTTATGAAAATTTGACCTATAGAACCTGCTTTTTTGTATTTAGAATCTATAAAATTATCACTTTTGAACTTTGATCAATCAATATCAACTGTAATTCCGTCAAGGTTAATGCTATCGCCAAGGTCTTGATATGTAACTTTGTCGTATCCATCAACTTTAGCGCCAGCTGTTTTAGATGCATCATTTAAATCTATAATTGTAACTTTTCTTTCTTTTTGTTGTTCTGATTCTTTACTACATGATGCAGCCACAAATGGAACAGCAGCAAATGAGGTTATCACTCCCCCAAGTGAAAATAATATTTTTTTCAAACTAATCTCCTTAAAACTTATTATATGCATAGTAATTATACTATAAATGCTAGTTTAATCTATATAATCTGAATAGCCATAATATGATAAATTAACTATGTAACAGCCTTCTCTTTCAATGTAATATTCTAAATTTTCATCTTCTAAAAACTGTTCAACTGTTACTTGCATTGCACCTGTGCCTTTGCCTGTTATTATTTCTAAATAATCATAGTCCTGCTCTTTTGCTTGAAATAAACCTAAGATTAATTTACTAATCGCTTGTTCAACATTATTACCGTGCAAGTCTATTTTAAAGCTCATAATCGCCTCTTTGACATTTTGGACAATAATATGTGCCTCTACCACCTAATTTATATTTAATTATTAATGTTTGGCATCTTGAACAAGCTTGATTATTTTTGCCATGCACTTTTAAAAAGTTTTGAAATGAACCTCTTTTTCTATTCATAGATTCATAACTTTGAATACTACTGCCACCTAATTCAATTGATTTATCCATTATTATGCCGGCAGATTTTACAAGTTTGCCTAACGTATTAATATCTAGTAATTTAGAAGGAGTAGACGGATGGATTTTTTGTTCTCAAAGAGCTTCATTGGCATAAATATTGCCAATACCTAGAATAAGAGTTTGGTCTAAAAGCGCATTTTTTATTGGCATATTTCTATTTTTAAGTTTTTTGTGTAATTCATTAATATTTATATTATTTGGTTCGCTTGCTAGCTTATTCAATGGCGGGCTATTAAATATAGTTTGTTTGGTTTTTAAGTGAAATGTACCAAAGGCTCTTGCGTCATTATAATATAAAAAACCTCCATCTAAACTAAATATTAGATGGTCGTGAATTTGTGGCTTATGAAACTCCTTATAAAAAGAATATTTACCACTCATTCGTAAATGGCTTATTATAAACAAATCATTTGTAAGTTCAAAAATTATGTGTTTTCCAATATTTTTTACAGCAGTAATTTTTTGACCAATTAATTCATTTTTAAATTGATTAGGATCAATTTGCTTAATTAATTTTTCTTTGTTTATTTGTATAGATTTTATTGTTAAATTTTTCACTTTGCTATTAAGTTCACGGGCAACAATAGTCACTTCTGGAAGCTCTGGCATTATTTCTCCTTAATTTTACTTAGCATTTTAATTGCGGCGGTTTCTGCTCTTAGAATTGTTTTGCCAAGCGAAATTATTTTGATTTGATCATAATTTTTGCTTGCAACATAATCAATTTCACTTTGACTAAAACCGCCTTCAGGGCCTATTAAAACAACTGAATCAGTTTCAATATTATCTAGAGTGTTATCTGTTGAAACTAATTCATGAGCAATATACAATTTATAACCTTTTTCAACATAAAAATCAATAATATTGGTAAATTTTTGAACACTTGTTATTTCAGGTATCACATTACGAAAACTTTGTTCAGCAGCTGATAAAATTTTTGCTTTATAACGCTGCATTTTTTTGTCACTAAAATTATTTTGAGCATATTTATGATTGCAAAATTGACTTAACATTGGAATTATTTTTTTAACACCTAATTCAGTAGCTTTTTCAATCATTCATTCAAAACGCTCAGGTTTTATTATTGGAGCGGCAAGCACAAGATCTTTTTGATATTCATTATCAATATTTACTTGTTCAATAATATCGGCACATAATGTTTCTTTATTTAATTTGCACTTATAAAACTGATTTTGATAATTGATTAAAAAATCATCATTTTCTAGACGAGCAACTTTAATATGGTGTAGCAAGTCTTTATCTAAAAGAAATGAATTGTTTTGTTTATTATCGCAAAAAAATCTGTGCATAATACCCCTTTAATTTATAAATATTTTACCCAAAACTTGCATTTATTAGTTCATTATCGTTAAATTTCAAATAAAAAACCGGTTACCCGGCTTTAATGCATGCATATTTAAAATTCTGGTAGTTTATCAATGTTTTTGTTTATTGAATCACTTGAATCATAAGAATTAAAAGCATTGGTAATTTCGTCATCTATTATCTGAGATAAATCCATATTATTATTAATAATATAGCTAGTTGATGAATTATGATTTCCTTGAGTTAGTATATAACTAAATTTTAGATAATCATCTCGCGAATCTTCATGTTCTTTATAATCAATTCCAAATTTACCATCAATATCTTCAGGTAATTGGTATTCTTCAATTATTTTTTTTCTTAATTCCAAAATGTCTGCATAAGATATTTTTGTATCTACTGTGCAATTGGTAAGTAAAGTGGCGAAACTTGTGGGTTTATCAATAAAACTCGATGAGTCTCTAGCTGCTTCAAAAGCATTAGCAACTTTGTCGCCATTTTGCGATTTTCCGCTAGCAACAACAATTTTACCCCCATTTATTAAAGCACTTTTAACATCACTGAAGTCAATATTTAGATCACTAACATTGCTGATAATATCGTCAATAACATCAATAGTTGTTTCAACGGCAACATTAGCCATTTTAACTGCTTGATACATTGGTAATTCAGCATTTTGTTGTAACATTCTGTTATTATCAATTACCATATATGAATTTACACATTGGGTTAATTTCTCTAGGTAATTGTTTGCTAATTCAAGTTTTCTTTTTCCGACTATATCAGCCATTGGCAAAGTAATTATTGCAAGTGTTAAAATATTTTTATTTCTTGCAAGTTTTGCAATGGTTTCGCTAGCACCAGTGCCTGTGCCGCCGCCAAAACCGCTAACAATAATTAACATATTGCAATCATCTATGATTTGCGAAATTTGCTCAGAACTTTCTTCAGCAGCTTGGGCTCCTAATTTAGGGTCACCACCAGTGCCTGAACCATTTAGAGAAGTTCCAAGAATAATTTTGTTAGTTATTTTGGTTTTATTAAGTTTATTTTTATCTGTATCAGCTGCATAAATTTCAATATTTGTGTTTTGACGTTCAATTAGCGACTCACAAATATTTAAACCTGCATTACCAATACCAATTACTTTAATTTTTATTGCATCAGGTTCCATTGCTATTTCCTTAAATTATTGTTTTTAAAGTTACTAAATAGTTTTTGAAAAATGTTTTTTGACTTGAATTCACTGACATTTGTCAATGTTTGTGATTGATCTTCTTTATTGACTAGTGAACTTAAATTGTATGCTCCATAATGAATTGCATCCAAAGCATCATAACTTTTATCATTTTCAGAAAAATCAACAATTTTTATGTATTTAATATCATTAATATAGCTTTTTACTAAATCATTATAAGGAGATTTGATAATAAAAATTACTTGTTGACCTTCTGAATAATGTTCATAATAAGCTTTTTTAACAAATTCACATAATCTTTGAATTAAGTTTTCAAAAGCTTTTAAGATATTACCTTGTTTAGAATTAAATTTTTTTGAATTGAAATATGACCAGTTAGTTAGTGTTGCATCAAGAAATGCGCGAGTTTGTTCTTCTCTGCAATTTAATTTTTGCGAAACTAACTTAATTACTGTATCAAGTGGTAAATTTCGGTTAACACTAAATAAATTAACATCATTGAAAAAACCATCAATTTTTACACCCTCAGCATCAAATTCAACAAGTGCAACGTGTTTATCTAATTTTTGCGAAGCATTTAAGCAAGTTGATTTTGAAAATGTATTTTTTATTGTTATGTTGTATTTTTTAAATAATGAAGTGATTGCTAAATACAATTCTTTGTTTGAATCTAAAAATAACATTGAATAATGAATAATCAAAATTTGTGCTTGTTTTTCAAAATTTAATGTTTGATATTTTTTTGATACACCTTGATTTATTAACTCATACATAAATGCTTTTTTTCTTAAGCAAAATGAGTTGTTATCAAGTTCTTTTGACAAATATTGTTCAAAGTTATTAATATGAGTTTGTGATATATTATTATCAACTTTTTGCTAATATTTATTTATATAACATTGAGTTTTAAAGTGTTTGTCATCCAGAATAAGATTGTATTCAACACTGTATTTTTTAAACTTAATTTTTTGTGTTAGTAAAGTTTTTATAAATTTAATGAATTTCTCTATATCTTCAATGTTTTGGTAAAAATATGATTCGTTTAATATTGTGCTAAAACTTGAGTCAGTGTCGCAAATAACACTGGCTCGAATTATTTTGTTGGCTACTTCAAAGTTGACAACAAAATTCTTCATAACTTCTCCTTTTATATTAATTTAGTTAAAACTCTTAATTTAGCACTTCTTGATCGATTGTTTAGCTCGATTTCACTTGAACTAGGATCAATAACTTTTACACTGAAATTTTTTTGTTCTTTTATTGGCATTTTGGCGGGCATTTTATCTTTGATAAGAGCGCCAAAAAATTTTTTAACAATTCTATCTTCGATTGAATGAAAACTTATAATAGCTAACTTAGCATTTGGTTTTAATAAATCTAGACTTTTATTAAGCATAGTTTGCAACGATTTAAATTCATTATTGACAGCAATTCTAATTGCTTGAAAAACCGCTTTGCATGGGTTTTTCGCGTTAACAATTTTTGCTGGTAATGAATTTCTAATTACATTCGCAAATTGTAATGTTGTATCAATTGGGCGAGACTTAACAATGGCATTCGCAACTTGACGAGCAAGCTTTACCTCTGCGTTATTAATTAAAATCTGCTCAAGAGATGCAACATCATAATTATTGATGATGTAATGCGCATCTAAACTTTGATTTTGGTCCATTCGCATATCAAGATATGCATCTTTGTTGTAACTAAAACCGCGCTCAGCATTATCAATTTGTGGAGAAGAAATTCCTAAATCTGCAATTATTCCATCAACAGATTTAATTCCAAGTTTATTTAGCTCTTCAGTTATATATTTAAAGTCTGACTTAACTAATATGAAATTTGTATTAATTTTACTCAAACGCTCGCGACTTTTCTCTATCGCAAAGTCATCTTTGTCAAAACTAATTAGTTTACCTGTTGTTAATTTTTCTAATATGGCTGCTGAATGTCCACCCATCCCAAGCGTTAAATCCACATAAATTCCATCTGGTTTAACTTGCAATGAATCAATAGTTTCCTTCAGCAACACTGAATAATGATTATCTAGCATATTTTGCCAACTCATTTGCAGCGTTTTCTAATTCTTCAACACTCATTTGCTCATTATATTTTTCAAAGTTTTCTGCTGACCAAAGTTCAACAGAATTACCAACTCCAATAAAAATAACGTCTTTTTGGATAGCAGCTTTAGTAATAACGTTTTTAGGTAAAACAAAACGCGCCAATGAATCAAGTTCGATTTCATGAGTGTTTCCAAGTCAAAAACGCTTTAACAAATTCGCGTTTTTGTCAAAAGCACTCTTAGAAGTTAAGTCAGCGGTTAGTTTTGCAAACTCAGCTTCGCTCCGTAATTCAACAATATTTTGCATTCCGATTGTTAAATAGAATTTCGAGCCCAGTGCATCACGCAATTTAGCAGGCAACGCAACTCTATTTTTCGAATCAATTGTTCTATCGTATTGTCCGTACACACTTTCCTCCACTATCCACCACTATTCTACATTATTATTGCTTTAATTTCTAATTAATTTTTAATAATTTTTCCAAGATTTTTGCATATAAAACAAAAACGAATTTTTGGGTGATTTTTTACAGCAAAAATTCGTTTTTTGTAAATTTAACAATTTTGTAAAAAAGTGGATAAAAATTTATGAAATAAGCGTTTCATAATTAAAAAAATCTGTTTTTTACAACCAAAAATAAAAAATAGTCAAAGATAAACAAAAAATCAATCTATTTTTCAATGAATTTTTGAATGCATTTTGCAAAATAAATAATTACGAAAAAATTACCTAGATATATAATTTAAATTATTTATTTTATATTTGAAGGAGCTACATGTCTTATTTAACAAGAGCAAAAGAACTTTTTGAAGAAGCAAAACAAATTAGACGTCAAATTCACGCTAATCCCGAAGTTGGCTTCGAATTGCCAAATACTGCAAAATTAATTGAAAAAATACTAGATAAATACAATATTAAACACCAAAGACTTGACGATACCTACGCAATTATTGGAACATTAGGTGATGCCAAAAAAGGTAAAACCTTACTTTTAAGAGCTGATATGGATGCGTTGCCAACTACTGAAGAATCAGGATTAGATTTTGCATCTAAAAATGGTGCCGCGCACCTTTGCGGTCATGATTTGCACACTACTTGTTTGCTTATTTCTTTAATTATTCTTAAAGAAAATGAAAACAAATTAAAGGGCCAAATTAAATTTTTATTCCAACCCGCTGAAGAAACACTAAATGGTGGAGCATTAATGCTTAAAAAAGGTATTTTAAATAACCCTAAACCAGATGCTGGCTTAGCACTTCATATGTGACCTAATGGCGAAAAACTTGGTATATTAGTTCAAAGAAAAGAAGCATTAGCATCTGCATTAAATTTCAAAATCGAAATTGAGGGCAAGGGCGCACATGGCGCTATGCCATTTAATGGTGTTGATCCAGTTTTTGTAGCATCGCAAATTATTAACGCAACAAATGGCATTCTTGCAAGAGAATTGCCATCAAATAAAGGCGCATCATTATCAATGGGCTTTATTGAAGCTCCTGGCGGAGCTATTAATGTTGTGCCATCAAGAGCATATCTTCAAGGTACAGCTCGTTCATTATTTGCTGAAACTACTGAACACTTAAGAACTCGCCTTCCAGAAGTAACTGAGTATATTGCTAAGGCATTTAGAGCAAATGCTAAATTTGAATTTGTAGCAAATGTTCCCGCACTAGTTAATAATGAAAATATGGCTGATTTAGTTATAGAATCATCGCAGCAATCACTTAATAATGAATATAATGTTGATTATTATGAACCTGCACTTGCTTCAGAAGACTATGCTCACATTGCTGACGAATTGCCAGAATCTTGTTACTTTTTGGTTTCGTGTCCTGCTTTTGAAGACAAAAGCAAAAATATTGGTGTTCATAATCCTAAAACCATATTTAACGAGCAAGCACTAATTATTGGTCCAACTGCCATGGTTCAATCTGCAATTAATTGATTAGATAAAAATTCTAAGTAATGCTTAAAATCTTAGGTTTAGAACTAGATTGAGTTACCATTTTTGAAATAATTGGCACAATAGCCTTTGCTGCATCAGGAGCTGATGTAGCAATCAAAAAGAAAATGGACTTATTTGGTATAACTGTTTTAGGTGTCACAACCGCAGTTGGCGGGGGGATAATTCGTGACATTATATTAAACAAAGATGAACTAACAGCATTTACTAGCCCAATATATATATCTTTGGCAATAGTGGCATCAATAATTACCTTTTTATTAAAAAATAAAAGAATTATTGATGTTGATAGCAAATTTTTCAATTTTGTAGATGCTCTAGGACTTGGTGTATTTACAATTGTTGGTAGTCAGCAAGCAATCGAAATAAAACAGATAACTGAAATAAATGCAAGAAATATAATATTAATAATGTTCACTGGTGCTATAACAGGCGTTGGTGGGGGAATAATTAGAGATATATTTGCCAATCGAGTCCCAGTTATTTTTGAAAAAAATATATATGCATTAGCCTCAGTATTAGGAACAATTGTTTTAATGCTTCTTTATCGTGTTGATATTAAGTTTGCGATGCTAATTGCCTCATTTACTGTGATTATGGTTAGAATCCTGTCAATTAAGTTCAATGTATCGCTCCCAAAACCCAAATAATAAAATGCGCGCGTGCGCATTTTTTAGTCTTCATAAAATAAAACAGAAATATATGAATCAATAATTTGTTTAGAACGCTCAATAATTTGTTCTTTAAATTCATTAAATGAATCTCTTGTTAAATTTTGAGGAAATGAAATAATGTTTGGCAAATTTATTTTTTTATCCTGTGACCAAACAAATTTGTTTTCCTTTTTGCTTTTACCAAAATCAATTTGTTTATACCATTCACTCTCCCCATATTTGCAACGGATAAGCCTTGACAAGGAAATGAATAGGTTACTAAGTCAATTTTTTCTTTTTCAATAATATTTCCATTCATTTTAGTAATATCTACTTGGTTATTTGCTAGGATTATTCAAGCAGCTAAATGCTGTTTAAAAATAATGTCTTTTCCATTTAATTTTGATTGTTTTTTTGAATCTAATGAAATGGCATAATTACTCAAAAACAAATCAATTTGCTGTTCATTATCAAGTTTTTTTGATTGTAAAACTTGTTTAAAATTCTTTAATAAGTCATGGTGAATTGCTGTGTAGGCAATATTTGCTCTTGCATCTCAATCAGCGGTTGCTTTTATATTAAAAATTTTTCCTTTTATGCCAATCTTTTTTATCGCTTTATGCTGTGCTCCTATTCCTGAAAAAGTTTCTAAAACATTAATTATTTTGCTTTTCATAAATAGAAAAAAGCCTTAAATGAATTTAAGGCATTAAAATATTGCTTTGATATTATTTTAGAAACTTTTTTAAGACTATCAATTATATATATACTAAATATTGATTATTTGTATTAGTATTCATATTAAAATTATAAATTTTATTCTAAATTTAATAAGAAATTCATTCATAATTTCCTACATTTGAACTATATCTTTTGTGTCTGAATGTTTAATAGGTTTCCAAACTACTTTTTTCTTTAATAGCGCAGTTAAAAAAGCTGCTAAGTAAATGAAAAATGCAATCGGAAATAAAATTGAGTATCAGATCTTTTTTATAAAAGATGCTTTGATTCTTTTAAACTCGGTCAAAGTTGTTATTAATCCAAAAACAAAAGGAGTTAAAAATGTTAAACTAATTCCGATAGTTAAATTAATAATTGCATAATTTCCTAGAGTAATGTTAGAAGTTGAATATCCAAAAATTGCAAATGACAAATTAACCAAAAATGAAAGAATAAAAATTAAACTGGTTGGGAAAATGAATGAAAATATATCAAACGCAGATATACTTGTGAATGATTTTAAAAATAGTTTTCCAGAATATTTTCTAAAAACTTGTAAAAAACCTTTAGCTCAGCGAGTTCGTTGTCTAAAAAATGTTTTTAAATCTGTGGGCTGTTCATCATATGTTATTGCATCTTTAGCATATCCAATTTTTTGACCCTTTGAAACTAAATCTGATGATAGTTGAATATCCTCAGTTAGTAAATGGTATTTTCAACCATCTTTTAAAATATTTGAATCAACTAAAAATCCTGTGCCAGATATCGAACAACTTATATTTAGAGCATTTTTTGGTCTATTAACAAATACTGATTCACGAATGTACATTAATCCAGAAATTGCTGCAACCCATGATGAATTGTAATTTTTAGGCATTCTGTATGATGTAATTATTTTGTATCCTTTTGAATACTCAATATTGATATAGTGTAAAAAATCTTTATCAACAACATTATCAGCATCAAACACAATAAAAGCATCATATTCTAATGAATTAGATAGCTGCCCCCCCCCCGTCTTAATTGGTTAATATGCTTTATTGCATAATCCAAAGTATAGCCTTTGCCAATGTTTTGAGTATCATTTCTTTCAATAACAATCGCACCTTCTTGGTCTGCAATTTCTTTTGTATTATCAGTGCAATTGTCTGCAATTACATAAATATCAAATAAATCAGATGGATAATTTTGACATTTAAGAGACTTAATTAAATTCGCAATCACGCTACTTTCATTTCGAGCAGGGATTAGAATCGCAAATTTGTGCATAGCGCACATTAAACTATTCTTTTTATTTTTAAATATTCTTAATATGAACCCAACAACAAAATACAAGATATTTAAACATAGGAATAAAAGAGAAAATATCAACATCGATATATTAAACCACATTAAAAATATTTGCATTATTGCTCCTTAACAAATTATTTAGCATTTTTTATTGGTTAATACTAAATAAATATCAAAAATTATAATAAAGTTTTAATTAAAAGTAATAAATATTACATTTATAAAGAAATAAATGTATAAAGAATATTGATTAATGTTACGACATTTCAGTTAACAATGTTTAATAAATCACAATCACTAAAAAAGTTTCTATTAAAACTAAACAAAAAAAGCCAACACTTTTAACGCGTTAACTTTTTTTCATGTTTAGTAATGTTGGCTAGTTTAAATGTTCACTTTCATCTTCGTATTCTTCATCAAATGAAACATTAATTTTGCTTTTTTTAGCAATTCCAAGCGAACTTGCTTGTTTATTGATACTTCCCAAAACACTATCTGAGTGTTTTTTAACTGTAATAATTGATTTTTTCGCCTTATCAATCGATTTAGCACTATCAGAAACACTCTTAACAAGTTTTTCATATGTTGATTGAACACTCAAGAATAAGTCACGAATCTTGTCAATTTGTTGTGAAAAATGATAGTTATTGCTTTGCATAAATATTGAATAAATGAATGCAAGAATATTGGTTGGTCCTAAAACTTGAACATAATGTTCTTTGTATAAGTCAAAGATAAATCCATTACCCTCTTTTATTAAAGTTAAATAAATTGTTTCAGCGGGAATATACATTATTGCATAAGGAGTTGTTTTTTTGTTAGGTTTGATGTATTTATCGGCTATATCTTTGGCTTGTTTTTTAACAGCATCTCTTAGTGTTTTAAATTTTTCTGCTTTTCTAGATGGGTCATCTTCTTCATCGAATTTTTTTCAAATATCTAAATGGAATTTTGAGTCTATTGGAATTAGTATTGATTTTGTTGTATCAAGTTCTCCATCTTTTTCTTTCATTATTGATTTAATAACAAAGTCAACTTTTTCTTGTGTGTTAGGGTCAATTGAGTATTGTTCAAATCATAATTTATCTTTAAGATTAGGGAAATGATGTTGAAGCATTTGTGAAAGCGAAAATTCACCAATTAAACCAACAGTTTTGTTGTTATTAAATACTTTTTCAAGCCCCATAACACTTTTTTGAACAGTTTCAAACTTAGTCATTCCTTGGTTCATTTCGTCCATTGAAGTTTTAATATTATTAAACTGTTCTTTAATGTGTTTGGTTAGTTTGTCTTCGAAATGTGAGTCAATATTTTCTTTAATTGTTTTGTATCAATTATTATTGTTGTTAGTAATTTCTAACAATTTGTTATCAATTTTTTCATTCAATTTTTCAATTGCTTCATTATTAATTTCAATTATTTTTGCTTCTAAATCTTTAAAGTTTAATTCCTGCTGCGCAATATTTTTATTTATTTTTTCATTGCCTTCATGCAAATTTTTATGAATCAATTCGTTTCCATCTTTTAGATTTTTATTGATTGTATCCAAATTAGTTTGATTGTTTTTGTTTAATTCATCTTTAACATTGCCCAAAACATCTTTTACATTACTTAATTGGTTGGCAATACTCAAAGCAATATCTTTTTCAATATTGCTTGAGATATTTTTACTCATACTATCAAATTGTTCTTTAAAACCATCATTAATCCCTTTAGAAATATTTTCACCAAATGAATTGAATTTACGGCGTTTTAGTAAAAATACAATTGATTGAGTAATTGCGAAAATAATGATAAATATCATTGTAAAAATTAACAAAATCAATATTGATAAATCCATATTTCCCTCCCTAATTTATCTCTAATATAATTATATGCTGAATTATTAACTTGCTTTCTGAATTATCGTCAAAAATAGACAATGTTTGCAAAACATTGCTATTAATCAATCAAGATAATTATTAATTTAAGGTTTTCTGTTCTATCTCTTTTCTAAATTCGTCTTGAGATTTTAATAAATCTTTAAGTGCTTTTTTACCTTGACAAAGATTCTGGTTTTGATATGAATATCAAGACCCTTTCTTTTCAAAAACATTCTTTTCACAAGCCAACTCAATTAATTCTCCGATTGAATCAACACCCTGGCCAAAAATTATTTCTGTTTGGAATGTTTTAAATGGTGGTGCTAATTTATTTTTAACAACTTTAATTTTGACATCATTACCAACAATTTCTTTGCCATCAACAATTGATGATACTCTTCTAACTTCAATTCTTACCGATGAATAAAATTTAAGAGCTCTACCACCAGTTGTGGTTTCAGGATTACCAAACATCACACCAATTTTTTCTCTTATTTGGTTAACAAAAATAATAGTTGTATTTGTTTTATTTAATGTTGCAGTAATTTTTCTTAATGATTTTGACATCAATCTAGCATGCAAGCCAATTTGATTATCAGACATTTCGCCATTTAACTCAGCTTCGGGAACTAAAGCGGCAACTGAATCAACAATTATTAAATCAATTGCACCTGATTTTGCTAAATAATCAACAATATCCATTGCTTGCTCACCGCTGTCGGGCTGAGAAATAATAACCTTTTCTAAATCTATACCTAAATTAGCTGCGTAATTTGGGTCAATTGAGTGCTCAGCATCAATAAAAGCTGCCACCCCGCCCGCTTTTTGTACTTGCGCAATAGCATGTAAGCACAATGTGGTTTTACCACCACTTTCTGGACCAAATATCTCTATTATTCTGCCTTGCGGATAACCCTTAATTCCTAATGCTTCATCAAGTAAATATGAACCAGTTGGAATTACTTTAATTGATTTTGTTAAATCTGATGTGTCAAAAAATGTTATAGCCTCTTCACCAAATTTTTTAGTTATTTCGCTAATAGCTTTTTGAACTGCGTCGTTTTCGATTTTTTTCATTCTATTTTCCTTTCAATATGCTATTAGCAATAATTCAAATTTTATTTAAATAAGGAAAAAATTATTAAAAATTGTTTGATTTTTCAATAAACTCTTAAATTATTTTATTTTAAGTTAAATAAATTTTAAATAGAAAGTTAACTATATATTAAAAAATGTAAATTGGGTTATTTTATCGCTAATTTTTTTGTTTTTTCAATAATATTAGTATTATTGGTTAAAATATGGAAAAGATTACACATTACCAGTTAATTTATTATAATAATATCGGTACATAATTGTGCCAACAACACTTTCAGTGAATTAAGATATATATTGAGGATTATATGTTTTTTAAAAACCTAGTTAAAATCCTTTCTGACCAAGGGCTATATGGGGCAGTTATTGCGACATTAGTCTTTGTAGGTATAGGTTATCTAGTTACCAAAAAAGGTATATTTAATAAAGAAATAAATGTAAGCTTTCTAAATTCTTGTTAGATTATGCATTGCCATTTCTATGCATTGTCGCATTTATGCAACCAGCGAACGCTAAATTAGGTCGTGAAGCTGGTATTGTAATTGGTATTTCTGCAGCGTTCTACATTTTAATCGGTGTATGAAACACAGTAATAATCAGATTGTGACCAAAATTAATGTCAAAATCTGTTTATGCAAAAGCTGAAAGACTATATCAAAAACAAGGCGGAGATTTGACAAAAGAGCAATTTAAACAAGCTCACATTCAAAGCTACGCTAGAAAAATCTCTGCAGCGCAAATGATGGTCGCTTACGCTTCGCTTCAATTCTTTGCGGTTCCATTAGTTACAGCTCTTAAAGGAAATGGTCCAGAAGCAATATTCAATGATTCAGCAACTGCGCTACTACAAGTATGAAACCTACCTTACATGATTGGTGCGTTCTCATACCTAAAAATGTCTTATTCAGGAGAAAAATTCTCAAAAGACATGATTAAACCTATAGTTAAATCATTATTATCACCAATGATGATTTGCCTATACATTTCAGCAACTCTTTGAACACTACAATTTATTCCACAAATTGGAAAAAACCTTGTAACAAGTGCAAAAGATCCATTCGACTTTAATGTTGCAGCAGAAGGCGGAAAACAATTCTGAGCCGGAATGCTAGAAAGATTTACAATTCTTAAAGCATTCCTAGTTCCAGGTGTTCAATTGATTTCTCCAATGGCTTGAATTCTAATTGGTGGCTCAATTGCTACTTCAGACTTAAAAGAAGCTGTTAAAGATAAAGCTGTTTGAATTACAACTATCAGAAAACTATTCACAGTTCCAATTTTCATGTTCTTAGTGGTAATAGGATTTGTGGTTGGCGGACTACTTACACCAAGTACAGCTACACTACTAGTTATCCTAGGTGCTTGTCCACCTGCTGCTGTTACAATAGTATTCTCAGTTGCTTACAAACATGAACACACACCATTTACAGCTCAAGTTAGTTCATTATCAACAGTTGGTTGCTTAATTGCATTACCAATATGAACTCTTTTAGCTTCGGCTGCTTTCAAAGCTTTAGCTCCAGTTGTTGCAGCTTAAGCAATAAAACAAAACAAAGTCAATTTTATGGCTTTGTTTTTTATACAAAAAAATGTGCCCAAAAGCACATTTTCATAAATTAGTCTTGACGAGCTACAGTAGCAACTGCACGAACACGTTCTTTTGTGTAAGGCATAAGAGCCATAAAACGAGCTCTTTTAATTGCCATTGCAACTTTTCTTTGATCTTTTGCTGATAATCCAGTTGCAGATCTTGGTTTAATTTGTCCTGTTCCAGTAATAAATTTGCTTAGTAATTCTACATCTTTGTAGTCAATGTAATTTAGATTTAGTTCAGCAATTAAGCTTCTACGACGTTTTGTAAAAGGTTTTTTTGTTTTGTTAAATTTAGCCATTATTATCTCCTAATTTAAATCATCATCTAATGATTCAAACACAAAATTGTGTTTAACATTATTTTGATTATTGTCTTCAAAATCACTTTGAGCTGGCGATTGAGATCCTGCAAATTTATGTGTTTCATCAGTGAATTTACGTTCAGAATTAGCAAAGCTTGAACGTTGTTCTCTTTGTTGTTTTGATTCCAAAGCAGAAACATTATCAACAGTTACTTCGTAAGTTCTAATTACTTCACCAGAAGCATTTTTATATGAACCCGTTGTAAATGAACCCTCAATTGAAACTAGAGCACCTTTACTTAAGTATCTTGCCATAAAATCTGAATTATTTCTTCATGCAACAAGTGGGATAAAATCAGTAATTGGTTCAGTTGAACTAACTCTTCTATTCACTGCTATTGTAGCACGGCAATAATTGACACCGCTTGGTGTTGTAAATGATCTAATATCAGATGCAATTCTTCCCACTAATAAAACTTTATTCATTTAATCTCCCTCAAAATTAATTATTCAGCTTTTCTTTTAGGTTTGTCATTTTGAACAAATTGTTTTTTTGAACGGTTTTTTCTTTCTTTACCGTAACCTTTTTCTGAGTCTAAATTAATTACTAATTGTCTTCAAATTTCTTTAGAAATGTTTGAACGACGAACAAATTCTGCCACCAATGATGCTTCACCATTCAACTGAATTAATAAGTAAATTCCTTGTGTTGAATGTTTAATTGGGTAAGCAAGAGTAGTATTTTCTAGCTTTTCAGCTTTTGTGATGTTTTCTTTTCCAAAAACACTTTCCACTAATTCGAAACCGATTTCTGGGTTTGCTTTAGGATCAAGAATCATCATAATTTCATATTTATTCATTTCAATCCTCCTTATGGACTTCTGGGTCTAACGACCAAGGAGTAATATATTTACTCAATGGCAATTATATACAAATAATTAATTTAAATAAATATTATTTAAAAAGAACTTATATGGTATTTTTATTCAAAAAATTTATTGAAATATTTGAGCATTTTTCTATTTTTATTACCAAATGTGGTAAATTTTTTATTATGAATAAATTAGTCATAGTCGAATCTCCAAACAAGGTAGCCACAATACAAAAATATTTAGGAAGTGAATATCAAGTTTTAGCATCTGTTGGGCACATTGCTAAACTTTCAACAAAAAACGCTTCACCATCAATAAAAATGGGTATTGATTTCGAAAATTGAGAACCCATTTATTTATTAGACTCAACTAAAAAGTCAATAATAAAAAAATTACGTGATGCCGCAAAAAATGCTGATCAAGTTTTAATTGCAACTGACCCCGACCGCGAGGGTGAAGCAATTGGCGATCATTTAGTTAAATTTCTAAAATGCGAAAATAAGTATGTTCGAATTAAATATAACGAAATTACAAAAGACTCAATTTTAAAAGCGATATCCAACCCAGGTAAATTAGATATTGATCTAATAAATGCCCAAAAAGCACGAAGAATGCTAGATAGAATTATTGGTTTTAAATTAAGTGGATTAATTAAACAAAAACTATCAAACTCACCAACCAAGCCATCTGCTGGCAGAGTTCAATCAATAGCATTAAAATTGGTTGTTGATAGAGAAAAATTAATTGAAAAATTTGTTCCTGTTTTCTACCATAAAGCATTTGCAAATTTTGGTAATAATTTTGAGGCAACTTATCATAACGATGCAAATGAATCAGGGCAAAAAGATTGAATTTTTCCGCATGAAAAAGCTGATATAGAAAAAATAATTTTTAACGAAAATAAACATTTTATATTGGAATCAGTAAAAGAAACCAAGAAAACATTATCAGCATTAACACCTCTTAAGCAAGCTGTTTTATATAAAAAATCACCATTCTCAGCTTCATCAACTCAAATGGCTGCCCAGAATCTTTATGAAGGTTATGGAGATGGTGGTTTAATAAGTTACCCTCGTACAGATTCAACTAGATTAAGTCAGTACTTTATTGATAATGCACGAAAATATATTGCTCAAAAATATGGACAAGAGTATGTTTCAAGTGAAATCAAAGGTTTTTCTGGTGATCAAGATGCACACGAGGCTATCAGACCAACAGATGTTTCACTAACTCCAGATATGGCAAAAAATAAATATAATTTAAATAATTATGACTATCAAGTTTACAAAATAATCTATGAACACACATTGCAATGTTTAATAAATTCTCCTATAAGATTGAGTAAGTTATACATATTCAACAAAGATTCTTTAAAATTTAGATATTCAACAAGTAAAATTCTTTTTGACGGATACTATGTAGTAAAAGGTGAAAAAGAAGAAGTTGCCGATTTGGATTATAAAATAGGTGAATTGGTAAAAGTTAATCATTTTAAAATAACAGATCATCAAACAAATCCGCCATCTAGATATAGTGAAGGGTCATTAATTGAAGCACTAGATAATATTAAAGTTGGTCGCCCATCAACATTTGCATCAACAGTTAAAATTATTTTAGAAAGATGCTACGTTGAAAATTTAAATAGTTCATTACACCCTACTGAATTTGGTAGATTAGTTCTTGAAAAATTAATAACTTCATTCCCAGACATAATTGAAGAAGGTTATACAGCAAAAGTTGAAGAAGAACTAGACTTAATTTCACAAGGTAGTGTTTCATTGCAACCTGTTATGAGTGATTTTTGAAACAAATTTAATAAAGTTTACCTTGAAGCACAAGCAACAATGGAATTAACTCAAATTCAAAAAGAATTTTTAGATGAACCTTGTGAAAAAGACGGCGCAAAAATGATAGTTAGATACAATAAAAAAAGCGGTTTAAAATTTGCTGGCTGTGAAAATTTCCCAAAATGTAGAAATACAAAAAGTATTTAATGCATAGGCAACTATGCATTTTTATATCTTATTAAATATTAAAATTAATATATACTTTAACTATATATATTTATGTAGAAAGATTGTGAATGAAATTTTTTAATTACATAGAATATTTATTAAAAAACATATTAATAAATTTTTGCCTAATATTAATTTCAATATTTCTAATTCATTTTGCACTAGGTTTTAACTTAGTACAAAATTTTCGTATTCAATATAGTTTTGAATATATTGGCAAAATATTAATATTTAATTATGGCAATGTAGAATTAAATTCACAAATTAGTGTTTCCGCAATATTCAATCCGTATTTTTACACAACTTTTGCAATATTGATTATTGTATTAATATTAAGTCTTGTAATAGGTTTTGCTATTGCCTATAATTTAGCAAAATCAAACAATAAAGTGTTTAAAACGTTAAATGCAGCACTAACATTTTTAAGTGCAATGCCAATTTTCATTATTGCGCCTTTGTTAGTCATAATTAATAAATATTTATTTCTGCCTTCCGTTTACATTGACACTTTTTATGGCAATTTATTTAATACTATTTTATCTTTATTGACTCCAATTTTAATTCTTTGCTTACTTGTTTTACCTTTAATTATTTCAATAAATTATCCAATTATTTACGATATTGTCAAGAGTGAATATTATTTGTGAGCTAAAGCAAATGGATTAAGCTATAAAAAAATATTTTGAACAATTCTAATTAGAAATTGATTGTCAAAATTCATTGAAAAAATTGTATTAATTTACTCATACTTGTTAACACTAGTATTAGTTATTGAAAGATTTTTCTATATACCAGGTCAGTCATTTATATTCCAATATTTAAAGCAAGAAAAATACTTTAATTTGCTAATGTATTCAATTTTGTTAAATATAGTTAGCATAATTATGATTAAATCCGCAAGTGAATTGGCAATATTTATATTTGACATAAACAAAAAGCAAAGAAATATTTATTTAAGGAGGTTAAAATGGATAAAAAATTATTCAAAATAGCCTCAAAAAAACAACCCCTTGCTCAATTAACACAGATAAAATCTTCTGCAAAACGTTATTGACAAAGAGTTTTTGCTAATAAGTGAATGATAGTTGCAATAGTAATTTTAGTTTTGCTTTTTGTTTTACTTATTGTTTCTAAACTTTTTTACTCGCAAAGTTTCAACCAAAGCATCAATGATGCATATAGTATAAACTATGAATTACCCTCATCTTTAGCCCCACTTAAGTCTATTACGCTTCCCGAAGGTGAAGAGTTAAATGTTTTTACAGTGCTAAAACAAAAATACCCAAATTACATTGAAATTAGCAAAATAAATAATCAAAACTATGACTCAAATTCTTATTGAGTTTTATTCAATGCATATGGAATTTTGAATGATAATTCCCTTCATTTATTAGGAACTAATTCAAGTGGGATTGATATCTATGCAAGGGTAATAAAAGTTCTATTTGATTCATTTATAATTTGTTTTTTCTCAATATTATTTGCTTTACTTTTTTCAATGATTTTTGCGCCAATTTCGGCAATATATTTGCAGAAAGATTTGTCCAAATCAATAGAGAAATGAATATCTATATTCGCTTTATTGCCCTATTTATTATTTGCATTAATAATTAATTTAACAATGAAATTTAGCATATTAAATTTCATAATATCTTATAGCATTTTGTCATCTTTATTTATGTATATAAATGCTTATCAAATATCTGGCGAAATATTAAAAAATGAGTATATAAACGTTGATAAATCTCTTGGATTTAGCAAGTGAAATATATTTACAAAAGATTTAATAAAACCAGTATTTTTTAGTCAACTTATTTTTGCAATAGAGCAAATATCATTAATGCTTATTTCATACTCAGCACTAGCAATATTTAATATCGATAACACTAATATTTCGCTAGGTTTGATATTAAATGAATCATTACAACTGTTTGATAAAAATCCAAGCTATCTTTTAACAATATTTGTGTACATATCCGCAACAATTTATGCACTTAAAACAATATCATATTCATTAAGCTCGGCATACACAAATATAAGGGGGCAAAATGTTTAAAAAATTACTTTTTTGCTCAACTTTACCTCTTGCATTGGTTTGCAGTTCATGCTCGTCACTATATAAAGTTGACAAAAAAACATATGTAATCGAAGTAAATAATCAAAATGAAACTTTTAACAATTTGTCAAAAGTTTCAGGCGTTTACGAACTAAGAAAAACACATCATGACACTTTAACCGGAAACTATTTATTAAGATATAAGTATAAAAACGAAACAAAATATGACTACTTGAATAACTATTTCTATAAAAATGGAGTTAGTGCAAAATTCCTTAAATTTGGCATTATTGATGAAATCCATCTAGTAGATGAACAAAATTCAACTCATATTTTTAACACTGATGAAGATTCTCAAATAAATAATGTAAGCGATTTTATTCACCCTGACATTAATAGAGGTTATAAAAACCCGATTTATCAAATTCAAACAAATAACCATATTTCAATAAATTCTTCATTTTTTAACCAAAAACTTGCAAGCAGTAAACTAATTCGTTTTAAAGTTAAAAACAATATTTACTGATATGATAAAGATAAAAAAACTAATATTTTAATTAATGCGAAAGATATTGAAAAATCAATTGAAACAGCAAATTTATCTTCTCAACAAACAAATGAATTAAAGGCATTTGGAATTGAAAAAATGGATTTCAAAACACATGAAAATAATTCATATTTTGAAATCAAATTAAATGATAATTTTAAAGCTGAATTATTTTTAGATTTAATTATTAACAATAAGATTTTTTCTGCTTATAGCGATAAATTCAACTATTCTGAATATTATTTAGTTAAAAATGACCTTAAACACACATTATATAAATCTGTTAATAATACTAATGATATTCAAAGTGTTTTAATTAAATATAATTCAGCTGGTAAAGTTGATAAACCAACACATGCAAAACACTTATTAAATGAATATCATCAAGGACTTGTTTCTAGCAATCTATTAGATGATTTTAGTGATGTTCAGCAAAAACAATTAATTCGAGATTTTAACTCAAATAAAGGCATAAAATTATCTGTTGTACAGAACTTTTCAAATAATATAGTGAATACAATTATGTTCAAAGATTTTATTGATGAACCTGATATAAATAACGTTTTTGAAATAATGATGTATGGTAAAAATAAAGATAAAAATGGCCAAATAAGTCAATTTTATTCGCAAAATAATATTGATTTTAGAAACAATATAACGCAAATAATAAACAAATATACATTGAATTTTATTGCTAATAAAACTAATTATTACGATAATTTTATATCTCCAAACGCGATAATATCTAATGCCCAAAACACAAATTATCTTAAAGTTATTGATGCAAATGATCATGTGAGCAAAGGTCAAATAAATTTAACAAAAAATATTGAATTTTATCCGCAGGATCTAAAGAAAAATTATTACAATGCTGAATCATTTTTAAATGTAGATAAACAACTAAAATCAATACATTTTGAATCGATTAGTAAAAATATAGCCAATATAATTGATGATTTTTACAAGGAAAACCCTAATATAAAGAATAAAAAAATTAATTTTATATTACCGCTAAAACTTGAATCTTTAGACACAAGAATTATTGAAAAATTAAACAAAATTTTCAATGAAATAAACCAAAATTTACAAGTTAATATTGTTGATATTGATAGTGAAATAGCGAAAAAATATTACAACTTTTCAAACTACTCCACAAATAACACAATTGAATATATTAATAAATTATTATTAACAAGCAATAACAATCTTATTAATGCTTTAACTAATTCTGATGTTTCGCAATATAAAATACTTAACAAAACTAAACAGCTATTAATTAAATTTATTGAGCAAAATAAAATTATAGTGAACATAAATGACAAACATTTTTTTGAAAAAATGGGTGAATTTTCAATAAAATTACACAATAAATTTTCATACTTTGAAATAATAAAATTAATCAACGAAATAAAACTTTTATACTCATCACCTTATAATTTAAGCTCAAATATTGATTTAGATAGTTTTAAATATGAATTAATTCAACCATGAATAATTAAACCAACAAGAGAAGATAACTTAATATATTTTGAAGACATAAAAATGGAGGGCAAAAATGAATAAATTTTGACTTGGCTCAATTTTATTAACTAGTCCTTGCTTTTTAGCTGCTTCTTGCGTTAAAAATCAATTTGAAATAAATTCCAAAATTACACATAAATTAACAGCTAATGAAAATATTTTTGATGTTTTTTCAAAAGACCAATTGAAATTTATAAATGAAAATTATCAACCAATTTTTATCGATAAATCCAACCCAACATCTAAAATAGATATTGAATTTTTAGAGAATGATATAAAAATTAAAAATAGCAAAAACACTGTTTTTGCCTCAAAAGTTATTGATAAATTTCATTTTTTACCTAGATTAGGAATTCATAAACACCCGAGCCAAAATTATTTTATTGTAAATAATAAACCTTCAACTATTAATAATTATGAATTTTTATTTGAGAAAAATGATTTTGATTTTCAAAATCCCAATGGTGGAGAATATATTGACTTAAACAGTATTTTTTCAAGATTATTTAGTAGTGAATTAAATGATAGTTTTAATATTTTAAATCCAAATTTTATACCGCCTAAATGATTAAGGGCGAAAACAATGTAAAAAATATTGAACAAATAAAGCATTGAGAAAACTACATTAAATTAGAATTACTAAGATATGATTTTGGGCAATTGCCTCAAATTGATAGAGTTAAAATTTTTCCCATTAAACACATAGAATCAATTGAAAATGGAAAATTTAAAAGTGCAATAATTATAAAAATAGACCTACAAGATAAAGACGGTAAAAGCTTAATATCAGAAAAATATCGCAACCAACATTATCTATTAGGCAAAAACCAAAATCAATACTTAATTAAAACTGAATTAGACAATGTTGCAAAATATAATTCATCCTTATTTAAAAATTACAATTCTGTTATTGACTTCAATAACACATTAAACATTGATGATGATGAATTGTTATTTAATGAGTATGCAAATGTCTATTTTGGCGACCAAACAATTTTAATGTACAAAAATAAATTAGCAATAAACGCAGACCAATATGAAGCATATGTTAATCCAACATACCCATATGAAAAACTTACAGCAAGGGCATTTTTGTGATTTTTAAATAATGATCAAAAATATTTTGAATTAGTAGTGCCAGAGCATAGAAAAAACATTGATTTAGAGTACAAAATAATAAACAAAAAAATCAATAAAAAATACTTAAACAATACTCTTTCGCTAATTGAGTTTGATATCGAAGTAACAAAAAGAGATTTATCAAAAAAAGTTTATAAATGATATTCAATTGACATTAACTCACACTATCACACATTTTCGAAATATAAAATAACACCGGATCTTAACTGATTTGACCAAGAAACTTATGGTTGAATTTCAGGTGTGAATTATAATGAAAAAACCTTACCAAATAAGGTTATAGGTGCTAATGAATTTTATGAAAAAATTTTACTAAAACTATTGTCTTTACAATTGTATAAGATAAATTCGAACCTATCAATATTCGACAATAAAATAATGGCAAACTATGAAGCACATTTGGCAATAAATAACACAAAATTACACGAACAATTAAAAACAAAACTTGGAAGTGACGTATTCAAATATTTAGTAGCCGATGAAAAAGACAAAACAAATCTGCTTTATGACATTGAGATAAAATATCTTGGAGTAGGTGATGAACCCGGAGTTTTAAATATCCGGGTAGATTTTCTTGATAAAAACAAAAAATCACTTCTTAGCGATGAAAATCGCAAAAAAATAATAAAATGATATGGTTTTAAAGGCACAAATTACACTAAAATTAATGAACAAATCAAAAAACAAAACATTCAAGAATTAACACTAAAATATTTATTGGAAAATGATTCAATCAAATTAAAAGACCAAAACAATGTAATAGATTATTTCTTGTGGGGAGGAGAAAATGAAAAAAATAATTAAATTACTTGCGCCAATTGCGGCATTAAGTCCCACACTTATTGCTAGCTCATGTTTTTTAGATGGTTCTTATAATATTCATCAAGGAAATTGAGATTTTAATTCATTTGGCAATATAGAAAACTACAAAAATATTGACAAAAATTCTATTAAAATTAATTTTAAGAATAATTATAGTGTTGATTTCCAAAATAATGTTATTGCACCAAAAATCAAAAATGTTAAAACAATTGAAGATTTAAAACGAGTAATTAATGAACACTTTATAATTTCAATTACAGCACTAAGGCCTCATTCAGGATGGGGTGATGGCTATGCTCAATTCAATCATATTCACATTGAAAACATTCCAAACGTGTTTTTAGACCATGAAAAAGTTCTTCACTTCCAAATGCATATTGATAGTATTGAAAATTTCAAATTTGAAAACAATATTATGAGACTAAAAGCAAAATTTGCAAGCAAAAACTTTGATAAAAACAACAAAAACCAGCCCTTATATTATTTTGAGCATGAGTTGCAAATTAAGGTTGGAGGCCAAAATGGATAATTATTTAAACAATTTTTACAATTGATTAACATCTCAACCTCACATTAATGATTTAGGTGCAAAAGCGATTTTGGCGCTAATTGTTTCAGTAATTTTATTATCGATACCTATTTTAATTGCAAGCATTGTTCCTTTTATAATCAAAAAACCAAAAAAAGAGTTTTCAATATATCTTTATTCATTCATAACGGGTATGTTTATTATTTTAGGTTCTTTTGGATATTTAAGAGAATCAATCGAAATAACAAGCATTGGTAGCGGACTTAAAGGCGAAAATATTCCGGCAAGCAATATTTATTTATATAACATTTTTGTTGTTGGGGGTGGAGCATTAATGGGAATTATCAGTGCTTTTGTAATCAAAATAATTATTTACAAAGTTATTCAAAAAAATTACAAGTTAAAAAACTCAATTTTTATTCATAATCACGAACACGGACATCATCATGGCGAAATTGCTCACACTCACGAGCATAAAGACCATATTTGAAATGCAAATGATTTAGCTGACGTACATTCAAATGCTCCAAAATCAAAAAATAAATGAACTGCATTAGTGCTTTTATTAGGGCACAGAATACCTGAGGGCTTATTAATTGGAATTAGTTTGCATAATTTGATTGCAAATCCAAATATTAATGCAATATCAGTAGCCTTCTTTGTTTCATTTTTATTACACACAATACCAGAAGAAATCGTATTTTATTATCGTCAAAGAGAAATGGGTATAAAACCAATTTTTGCATTGCTTAATTCAATAGGAGCACTTGCACTTATTATCCCATTTATATTTATTGGCATCTATGGAGCAAAATTTATTGATTCAGTTGCTTGACTAAAAGCAATGATTTTAGCAATCGTAGGTAGCGTAATGCTCTTTACTGCTCTAATGGAATTTCTACCCGAGTTTTACCACAATAATATGGAAAAACGCAAATGGTTTACAACATTCATAATGTTATTTTTAGGAATTATATTCACAATTTTAATACTTTGTTTCCATCAACATGGCCAATCAATATCAGCTTTTAAAAAATAGTTTATACTTTGTTTATAAAGGGTAATTATGGATAAAAATAACTATATAAAATACAAAAAATTTGTTTCTATTTACTATGTTTTGTTAGTGGTTAGTAGTGCAATAACACTATTGTTTACGGCATTAATTGTAAATAAGGTTGAATTTTTCCACTTTACACATGGTGCTAAAAATCTGCAAATTTACAACATAATTTACATTGTATTTATTTGCGTTTTTGCTTTTCTGTCTTTATATGCAATAATTTTAATTATCGCAATCAATTCATTTATCTATAAATTAGAAAAAATCAAGACCCTTAAACACGAAGAATTTGAAGCAATGGAAAAAAGAATTAAAAAACACAGCATTGCGCTAGATATTATTAGTTTCAACAAACATCTTTCATATGATATTTACACCGCTTCAAAGGATTAATAAAATGAGCTTTTACGAGCTCATTTTATTATTCTCACAATTTTGCGTATTTTGCGCACAAATCTTGGCTTCTTTATTAATATCAATCAATAAGACAATTAAACCAACCAAGGCTAAAAGAGTTATTAAAATACCTAACCCAATTAAAACTTTATGAACTGTTTTTATATTACTGGTTAATAAAATAATTATCAATACTATAAGTGTTGTTTCTAGAGGGATAATAATTACGTAGATAATTCCCATACTCATCAAAATTTCTGATAAAAGAGAAGCTAATGATTGTTGTTGACCATTAGCAGCTGCTAAAATGAATTTTTGTAGTTCAATTCCCATAAAAATTATTCCAATAAAGTTTAAAATGAATAGCAATGAAACAATGATTAACGACGCTGTAGCAATTTTTTTAATTAATTTATTCATATTAACATTTTATACTATTAGACAATGAATATTATAAATTAAGTGAATTAGCTCTTATTTCTCTTTAAAACGAGCGTCTTTTTCTATAAAATCTTTTAATTCATCTAAAACTTTTTGTTTATCTTCAATTGAGTCTGATGAGTCCATTTTTGCAACGAAATTTTCAATTGTTTTTTTAAGTTCTTCATCTTTATTTTTTTCAATATATGAAGCAATTTTTGCTAATAATTCCTTAAATTTTTCAATAAGAACTTCTAATTTTTTGTCGTATTCAAGATATTTATCAATATTTTTGATAAAATTTTTTTTGATATTTCAAATATGCTGATTAATTTGATTTTCATCTAGATTTATAATCTCATTATTAATTTTAATAATCTTGTTGTATTCTTCTTTGTCGATTACTCTAAGGATATATTGTGCTTCTTTAAATATTTGTGCTCATTGATTTAATGCATATTTTTTGTCATCAAAAATTTCACGTTCTAAAATTCTTGATGCTTTATGTAATTCAGGAGTTGCAGGTAAATCCATTCCATTTTTAATTTTTTCGTCAAATAAAGGTTTGATGAAGTTAATCAATGAATTCTTGCCTTGATTATAAGCTTCTACTATGGCTTGATTATATTTTGATTCTTTTACTTTTTGCTCTGTTTCTAAATTGATTTCACCAATTCTTTTTTCTTGGATTGCAAAATTAGTTTTACTGTAATTTAACATTTCAAGATAATCTTGTTTTGTTAAGGGAACTAAAAAAGTATCAATTAATTTCTTGCGTAAAACTTCTAGATTATTTTTACTATCAGCACCATTAATTTCTTTTTTCAATTCAAGAATATCATTTGCTTTCTCAAGACTAATTGATTTATAGTGCTTTTCAATAAGATTTATTCTTTGAAGCAAAATATCTTTTAGATTGTTTAATTCAATTTTTTGTGAATCCAAGTTATTGCCCCCATCATTCTGGCCACCAGAACCTTTAGAAGGATTAGAAATAGTACCATTACCAGGTTGTTTGGTTTTCTCAGGAGCCTTAATATCATTAGTTGTTTTAGAACAAGATATTGAAAATACACTAACAATAAATATACTTGATATTGATAAAAATTTATTTAACTTCATATGACCTCTTTTGCGTAATTGTTTTATTATACTTTTAAAATTATTTTATTAAATAAATAATGAATATTTTACCAATTCATTCGAAATCAAATTGGTAAAATAAAAAACCAATTCGGTTTTATATCTTAGATTATTATTGTTTGAATTATTTTGTTTCAACTGATTCAGCATCAGCATCTTCATCATCTTCATTATCTCCAATTAACTTATTGATTTTTTCAATTGCAGTTTCATAATCATATGTACGAGGGATTGAAGGAATTTGGTCATTTATGCGTTTCAGGTCTTCTAATTCTTTTTTACCATCTTCTCCTTCCAATATTCTTCCAGCTTCCTCCAATAACATTTCATATTCTTTTTTTACTTCTTCAAGAGGTCTTTCTTTAGCATCTCTCTCATCTGTTTGTATGTCATTTTTACTTAAAAGTTCATTTATTTTTTTTATCGCTGCTTCATAATCTTGAACAGTAGAATTGTCAGTAATAGTTTTATTTATTGATTCTAATTCTGTAATTTGCTCTTTGTCTAATTCTTCGTCAGAAAATAACAATTTAGCTTCTTTATATTCACTTTCGTATTTTGCTTTTATTTCTGTTAATTGATCATTTTGCTGAGTTTTAGGTGTTTCTTGATCAGACATAGGATCATCTTGTTGCACTCTGCCATTGTCGGCATTATTTGCTGATGAACCATCTTGTTGATTATTCCCAGATTGTCCTTGTTTAGTTAAACCATCTTGATTTGTATTCCCAGATTGTCCTTGTTTAGGCTTTTGGTCTTTTTGACCATTTTTATCTGGCGATCCTGGTTTAGAACTTTGAGCTCCTTGTTGATCTGAGGGATTCATTACTTTATTATTTTTATTTTCTTCTTCTACTTTTTTTACTTCTTTTGTTTTAGTGCATGAAATAGCCACTAATGGTAAAAATGTAGTTGCACTTGCCAAAATTAAAATTCTTTTATTTTTCATTATCTCTCCTCGAAAAATTTATAAGGTTATAATATACTAGCTGAATTATTAATATAAAATAAATATCTTTATTTATACAATTCATAATTATTTCCATATTTTTTTCATATCAATAAACACACAATTATTAAAACTTTTAAATATAAGTTATATTTCTATTTTTTTAAATAAGGCTTATTAGTAAATTAATAAGACTAAAAAATCCCTAATTTATAGGGATAAAATATATTAATAATTATTTATTTTTTGCAGCATTTTCGATTTTTGTTACTAATGGAGTAATAATTTTATTAACTAATTTATTAGCTGCCTTGTCAATGAATTTTATTTTTAAAAGTGCAAATTTTTCGACTTTTTTAAGATTATTAACAAGTAATTTAGAAATTTTTTCTGATAAATCCTTAGAAATTACATTTTCATTGTCAATTAGCAACATTAAATAAATTGTTTTACCTAAATTTTCGATGATGCTATTATCAAATAATTCAGAAAGTTGATTGGCTAGTTTAGTACCAATTGTTCTAACTCTATTTTTCTCTTTAATTTCATCTTCACTTCAATTTCTATCTGGTTTTTTAAAGTCTAATTTAACATTTTTAGTTTTGATATTGTTTTTTGTGTTGGTTAGTTCAACATTTAATGACCAAGCAGGCTTAATATTTTGGTTAATTTTAGTAATTCTAATACCATCTCCAAAAGTTACATTTTGTGATTTTAAAAAGTCTAAAATCATTTTTTCAGCTGCTTGATATTCAGTTTCTTTTTTATCTTTTTTAGCTTCTTCAAGTGATGTTTCACCCTTGCTTTTAGCATTTTTAGTTCCTACTTTATGAATAACATCCTTAAGTTGATTTGTAAATCAATTTTCAGTTACATAAAAATTATTAAATTCTTTTTGCAGCAGTTTTTCAAATTCCTTAGCATCATCATTAGTTTCAAATTGCACATTTATTTCTTCTGATCTAATCTCTGGTTTAAGATTTGTAAAGTCGAATTTATCTACTTTATTAAATATATTTTGCAAGAATTCATCTTTTGTAAATTTTTTAGACAAACTTTTGCCTGAAAAATTTACAGATACATTTACAAAATCATCATTTGATTGAGATGCTGCAGTTAATTGACTAACTAAATCTTTTAACCTAGCTTTAAGTTCTATATTTTCATCAGTGTTTAACTTAACTTCAAATGTAGTTTTAGCTTTAATTTGTTGCCCTGGTGTTGGATTTGGAATGTTTGTAGCATTTAATTTATCATCTTGCTTTTTCTCTGATTTCGCACAAGAAAAAGCAATAAGTGGTAATAATGATACTGGCGATAATGAGCCAAAAATAAATAATTTTTTAAGTGATTTTTTCATGATTCTCCTTTATCAAGTGTAAACATTATATATATATATATATATATATATATATATATGGCAAACATATAGTTAAAAAATCACTTAAAGATGGAAATTTAGAGTATTTTCTCAACCAAATTTGTTTAAATTTTAATTTTACAAATCCAAGATCTTTATAAGGTAAATAAAGAAAATAAGGGCTCGCTATCTGTTAAAAGTGAATATTAGACACGCGGAAAAAGGAACTAAGTTAACTACGGGTTAAATAGATGATTATGATTAAACAAATCTACGAACAAATGAAAAATATGAATATAAACATTTTAAAAAAGAGAATAGGACAATGAATTTTTAAATATGAGTCTTATTATAAGATAAATGAACTTTTAAATAGTCGCACCATTAAAGAAAAGGAAAAAAATTGAGCTAAGTGAGTATATAAAAATATAGTATATATGTTAAAAGAAAAAAGTAGAAGACAAATATAAAAAAATCAAAGTTAACTTAAGCATTGTTAAATGGTCAAGATAAAATGAGTAAATTTGTAAATATTTTAACCTATGGATATAAGCTAAAATAATAAGTTAAAAAATGCCGAAAATAAGAAAGAATCAACCTTAGATGCTATTATAAAATTTAAAGATAAGATTAGTTATGATAGTAATATGGCAAATAATTAAGAAGTCAAAAGATAAGAATTTGTCGGTATGCGCCATGGACTGTGCCAGCATTTTTGTTGTAATAATTGAATATATAATGACTATAATTTATATGATAATAAACTTAAAAACTTGTTCCTAATAGAAATATTATTCTTAATATGATATATTAATATTATAAAAATCCACATATATTAAGCAAGGAAAAGAAAAATGAAATTCAATTACAATGGACTTTGGAGACTCTTCTTGATAAGAATATGTAGGGAAAACTGAATTGATAAAACGAGGGGTATCGCCTAATACAATCTCAAAAGATGGTTAATAAAGAGCTGTATCACTTACGATTATCAGAAAAATCTGCTAAGAACTTGGAACAGATATAGGTGATATAGTTTATATGAAAAAGATAAAGGAAGGTGAATAAATGGCATTTACAATAGATGTAGATGAAGGTAAATGGAGCGAAAAAGTTCTTAAAACCCTTCTAATTGATAGAACAACAAATAGAAATATAATTTGGGGAACAAATGATTATATTTCACTAGGGGAAAAATATAATTCACACTATCAAATTTTATTTGAATCTATAATCGGAGAAAATTTAGGCGTGATTAAACCTAGGATATTAAAGACAAAAGAAAAACAGGGTAATAGAACAAAAGTCAAAGCTGAAGTTTTTACACCTAGCTGGGTTTGTAATGCACAAAATAATCTTGTAGATAATGCTTGGTTTGAGAGCGAAAATATATTTAATAGAGAAATTGAAAAAGGTTGGGAAACGAATATAGAAAAAATCAAATTCCCAGATAAAAAAAATAAAACTTGGCAAAATTATGTTGACGAGAGAAGACTTGAGATTACTTGTGGAGAAGCTCCATATTTAGTTAGTAGATATGATACAGTTACTGGAAAAGCATTTGAGCTGAAAGATAGAATAGGTATGCTTGATAGGAAAATGAGAATTGTAGCCGAAAATACTTCTACTGAGGAAGAATGGCTTAAATGATCTGAAAGAGCGTTCCAAAGTATATATGGATTTGAATTTCAAGGAGATAGCCTTCTTATCGCAAGAGAAAATCTACTTATTTCATATTGTGAATATATGGAAGAAAGTCTAAATAGACAGCCAACCGAAACAGAACTAATCAATATTGCAAAAATAATTTCATGAAATATATGGCAGATGGATGGTCTTACTTTTAAAATTCCTTATGAAGAAGATATGAAACCATCTCAGCAGTTAGAAATATTTGATGTACAAGAAAAAACAAAGAACAGCTTATGTATCATTAAAGATTGGAGAGCAAATAAAATTCATACATTCCAAGATTTAGTAAACAAAGGTAGCAAAAATGGATAAAACAAAAATAGAAGCAATAGATGTGCTTGATAGAATTATAATAGGACGTGTAGATCCACATATATATGCTTTTACAACAAATACAGTGCCAAATTATCTAAAGGTTGGCGACACATATAGACCAGTATCACAGAGATTAAACGAGTGAAGAGCATTTTTCCCCGATCTTGAAAAACAATATGAGAATAAAGCTATTATTGATGGAGAAATTTATTTTAGAGATTATGCTATTCATCAATACCTTGAAAATGATTTAAATAAGAAAAGACTAAAACCAGAAGAATTGGAAGATGGGATTTATTACAGTAGAGAATTTTTTAAAGAAACAGAAATAGAAGATATTAATAATGCTATTAAAGATATAAAAGAAAACTATCATGCAAATTTAGGCAAATATGAATATTATAGTTCTAATAGTAGATTGCCCGAAAGGTATCATTATCAAAGAGGTGAAAACTGGATTTTAAGACCAAATCAAGCTATGACTGTAAAAAATTTTAGAAATGCAATAAATAATGGCAGAAAAAATTTATTGATATATGCAGTTATGCGTTTTGGAAAGTCATTTACCTCTCTTTGCTGCGCCTTAGAAATGGATGCAAAAACAGTCTTAATTGTATCTGCAAAAGCTGATGTAAAAGATGAATGAAAAAAAACTGTTGAAGAAGCCGGGAACTTTTCTGATTATGTTTTTCTAGAAGCCTATGATTTATCTTCTAATGAGAATGTTATTAAAGAAAATAGAAACAGAAACAAAAAACTTGTAATATTTTTAACTTTACAAGACCTGCAAGGTTCTGAAATAAAAGATAAACATAAAGAGGTGTTAAATGAACTAATAGATTTACTCATTATTGACGAAACCCATTTTGGAGCAAGAGCACAATCATATGGAAAAATTTTAAAAAATGCTGGCTATGATAAGGCGGATGAAGGGAATATCAATAAACTTGAAGATGAAAATGTAGATGTTGCTGAAGCTGAAATAGAAATTAAGAAACTTAATGCCAAAATTAGACTACACTTATCTGGAACACCTTATCGTATCTTGATGGGTAGCGAATTTGAAAAAGAAGATATTATTTCTTTTGTACAATTTTCGGATATAGTTAAAGAGCAAGAAGAATGGGATAAAAATAATCTTAATAATGATGATATAAATGAATGGGACAATCCATATTATGGTTTTCCTCAAATGGTTAGATTTGCATTTAATCCCAATAAATCATCACGAGATAAAATGGAAGCTCTTAAAAGAAGCGGGGTTACATTTGCTTTTTCCAAACTATTTGAGCCAGAGTCAATAAAAAAAGATACAGTAAATAATGGACATAAGAAATTCATAAACGAAACTGAAATATTAGACTTGCTTCAGGTTATAGATGGCAGCAAAGAAGATGAGAATTTACTTAGTTTTTTAGATTATGACAAAATTAAAGATGGCAATATGTGCCGTCACATGGTAATGGTGCTTCCGTATTGTGCATCTTGTGATGCTATGGAAGAACTTTTAAGCACTAAAAAATATGACTTCAAAAATCTTGGCGAGTACGAAATTATAAATATTTCTGGTGTTGATGCAAAAAGTAGCTATAAAAAACCAAGCGATATAAAAAATAAAATAAAAGAATGTGAAAATTTAAATAAAAAGACAATAACATTAACAGTTAATAGAATGCTTACTGGTTCTACTGTTGAGCAATGGGATACAATGCTTTATTTTAAAGATACTTCTTCTCCACAAGAATATGACCAGGCTATTTTTAGGTTACAAAATCAATATGTTAGAACATTGTCTAGCACAAATGGTGTTATAAAAGAAAATCTAAAACCACAAACACTACTTGTTGATTTTGATCCAGATAGATTGTTTAAAATGCAGGAACAAAAGTCTCTGATTTATAACGTAAATACAGAAGAAAATGGAAATAGCAAATTAAAAGAAAGAATTGCTGAGGAATTAAGAATATCTCCAGTTATTATGATGAATCATAATAAAATAAAAGAGGTTGATGCAACTAATATATTAGAGGCAATCAGTGAATACAACAATAAAAGAAGCGTATCAGATGAAGTTTTAGATATACCAATCGATTTTTCAATTTTAAAAGATGATGATATTAGAAAAGCGATTGAACAGCAAGCTCAATTTAATTCTAAGCAAGGACTCACAATAGTTCCAAACCAAGGCGAAGGTGATGAACTTGATATTGATGAACCAGTTGATGAAGCCAAAAAATCTGAACAAAAACATGATAAACCAGAGAATAATGAATATATCGAAGAAAAAAGCGATAAAGAATTAGAGAAATTAGAAGGTCAGATTAAAACATATTATCAGAGGATTTTGTTCTTTTCTTTTTTGACTAGGGATAAAGTAGCTTCGCTTGATGATATTTTAAGTGTGCTTGAAAGAGATGAAAATATTAGATTATCTAAAAATTTGTTTTTGGATAAAACTATCATTGAAAAAATAAGCAAGTCAATGGATCCATTTAAGCGTAGCAGACTTGATTACAAGATACAAAATATTTCAATGCTTGCATACGATGAATCTATTGAGCCTATTGAAAGAGCAATGACGTCTATCAAAAAATTTAAAAGAATGTCAGAATCAGAGGTTATTACACCATTTAAGGTGTGTGATGAAATGGTTGGTTTATTGCCTGAAGAGGGTTTAAAAGAGATTGTATCTAATCAAGATAACCTTTTAGATATTGCAAGCAAATCTGGAGAATACGCGGTTGCTTTATATAAGAGATTGACATCTGAACTTGGGTATTCACATGAAGATGTTAAGGATATTATTTACTCTATTCCAACATCATCTATTGCATACGAATTTACGAGAAGATTTTATGAAATTTTGGAGTTAAATGTTGAAAATATAGCAACAATGTTTAATGCATATGATTTGATTGAGGTAAAAAACGATAAAGATGAAGTTGATTATGAGAAAATAAGTGGGATATTAAAACAAAATAAAAAATTTAGTAACATAACATTACAAGATGAAGTAAAGGTAGGTGATAAAAAAGTGAATTTTGCAGCAGTAATAGGTAATCCTCCATATCAAGAAAATAATTCTTCGAGAAATAGAGATGATTCGATATACAATTTGTTTATGGAATTGGGGTATTCTATTTCCAATATATGTGTTTTTGTTACTCCTGCAAGATTTCTTAATAATGTGGGTTCTACGCCTACTATTTGGAATAATAAAATGTTGAACGATCAGCATTTTAAGGTTGAGAGATATGCCACTAAATCTACAAATATTTTTGAAAATGTTGATATAAAAGGCGGTGTTGCTATAACATCTCGAAATAAAAATATTATTTATGAACCAATAGAAATGTTTATTTCAAGTAATATTCTGAGAGAAATATATGAGAAAGTTAAAATAAAAAGCAACAATTTTGAGGATAATATTAGTTCTCTTATGTATGTTCAAAATAAATTTAATCTTAAAAATGTTTTTGATGATTTTCCTAAATTAGAGAATATTATAAAAAAAGAAAAGAGAATTACATCATCAGCATTTAAAGATTATAAAGAATTATTCAAAGAGCATAAATTTAATAATTCAGTTCAAATATATGGAAGAATTTCTAACGAAAGAACATATATGTGGATGGATAAAAAATATCTTGAACCACATGATAACTTTGAATTTTATAAGGTTTTTGTTCCTGCGGCAAATGGAAGTGGTGCATTAGGAGAAGTTTTATCTACACCCGTAATCGGGTACCCCGTAATCGGGTACCCCGTAATCGGGTACACCCAAACATTTATTTCGCTAGGTAAATTTAATACAGAACAAGAAGCGGAAGCATTATTGAAATATATAAAATCAAAATTTGCAAGATTGATGTTAGGGTTAAAAAAGACAACTCAAAATAATAAAACAAAAGAAACTTGGTCTAAGATTCCAATGCAAGATTTTACAGAAAAATCTGATATTGATTGGACAAAATCTATCGGAGAAATCGATGAACAACTTTTTGATAAATATAACTTATCAATAGAAGAAAGAGAACATATAAAAAAGTCAATCAAGGATATGTAGGAGGAAAAATAGAATGTTGAACTAAGATGATGATATATTGAAATCATTAGTCAAACAACTTTTTTTATTCACTATCTAAAAATAAAAAGTTTATAAAATAAGCTATTAATAAACTAGAACAAAAAAGTTAACACAAAGGTGTTGGCTTTTTTTGTTGTGGTTTAAAGTGAATATGTTTGCTCAAACTACATATTTAAGAATGAATCAACAGTTAAAACTCGGCATGATAATTTTATTTTTTTAATTATTCACCTTCATATTGAGATAATGTGGAAAAAATCTTATTTTTTCCGCAAAATTAAACAAATTAGCCTGTTTTTCAGCACTGATTTCTTTTTTTTTTTTTTTTTGTAAACTCTTACTATCTGCACGTAATTTAGCAGATATTTATGAAATATTAAGGAGTTAAATATGTCGAAAGCAAAAATAATATTAGCTGGTACGCTATCAGTTTTAGCAGTTGCTAGTGTAACAACAGCTGCAGTTGTTGTTACACAAAAAAGAAAACAAGATGATAGCCCTAAAAAAGGAAATGAAGGAAACCAAGTTGTAGTAGCAGCTAATTCAAAATTTGAATATGATTTAAATGCTGAACAAACAAATGAATTGACTGGTAAATTACTACTTGTTAAAGGTCAAGATGTAACAGTTACTTTGACTGAAAATAATGCATCAAAAACAATTAAAACAAAAGTAAAAGAAGATGGAACAGTAGATTTTTCATCACTAAAAGATGGCAAAACATATAAAGTTACAAAAATTGTTGTTAAAGAAGGTGAAAAAGAAAGAGACTTAATTGCGGAGGTTAAAGAACCTAAAGAAAAACCAGGCAATGATGCACAACCAGGTGGTACTACAAAACCAACCGATCCAACTAATGGAGATGGCAAAAAACCAGGGGATGCAGCAAAACCTACAGAACCAATTCAAAGCGATAATCCAAGTGTTAGTGGCAGCTCAGCTGGTGGTGCAACTGGTAAAGAAACACCAGGACAAGCAGGGAACGCAGAATCAGGCAAAGAACCAGAAGCTGGTAATGTTTCAACTCCAAATCAAGATAAAAAAGATTCTGAAACCTCAAAACCAAGTCAAGATCAAAAAGGTTCTGAAACAGATAAAGATCCAAAAGTAGGTGGCACAGATGCCGGAGCTGCTGGCTCACAAGGTTCTGGAACCGAAGGTAGCGCACAAGCAGGTAAGACAGAAACAGGCAAAGGCCCAGAATCAGGCGGCGCAGAAGCAGATAATGCACATGCTGGCAACTCAGAAACAGGTAAAGCTCCAGAAGCAGGTAAATCAGACGCAGGTGGCGCACAAGCAGATAATGCACAAGCAGGTAAATCAGAAGCAGCTGGCACAGAAGCTGAAACTACAGATACACAAGATGATGGATTAAAAAATAAATGATCAGTTGTTGAATCAAAATGAGATAAAGAAAATGGAGTTTTCACTTGAAAAATTAAAACAAGTATTGAAAATTATTCACAAATTAAAGATAAACAATTTAAATTTGGTCTTAGAGTAAAAGGAACAAATATAGAAGATGAAGATAATTCATTCAAACCTAATGGAGACAAACAAAAACCTGGAATATTTAAAGAAATTACAAGAGATAATAAAAATATCACATTAGAAGTATCTAGCCTTCCTTATTACCGTAAAGATGGAAAAAACGGCACACCTGAAGGTGAATGAGTGCTATTTAAGGTTTATGAGCCTGACAAACAAAGCATCAACTTACTAAAAGAAAGTGCTCAGCCAATTACATATAAATATGAGAAATAACCGAGTAAATAATAATTAATTATTTTACATAGAGTACACCAATATTATGTTGGTGTATTTTATTTATATTTATTAATATGTGCTAATTAATATGCAGACATATGAGAACTCCTACTAACTTTTTTTCTTGATTAAAATTAACTTTTATTTTTTAAACATTCATCCTTATATTGCAATATATATGGAAAATTTAAATATTTTTCCATAAAATTAAACAAATTAGCCTGTTTTTGTTCCCTGATTTCTTTTTTTTTTTTTTTTGTAAACTCATTGTATCTGCGCACAAGATTCGTAGATATTTATAAAAAATATTAAGGAGATTAATAATGTCAAAAACAAAAATAATATTAGCTAGTACACTATCAGTTTTAGCAGTTGGAGGAGTTACAACCGCAGCAGTTGTAGTTACTGTGAAAAATAAAAAACAAAAACCCGATCCAAAAACACCAAATCAAATAGAGTCTAAAAAAACTAAACCATTAACTAAAATCCAAAATATTGCTAAACCTATTAAAAAAACTCAGCCTTTAACCAAAATTCAAGAAATAGCTAAACCTATTAAAAAAACTCAGCCTTTAACCAAAATCCAAGATATTGCTAAACCTATTAAAAAAACTCAGCCTTTAACCAAAATTCAAGAAATAGCTAAACCAACTAAAATACTACTTGATGCACCTAATGGGGTGTTAGATAAAGGCACTGGATATATTGATTATAGATTTACTACTTCAAAAGAAAATTTTGACTATCTAAAAGCTAATGAAAAAAATATTGAATTATTGTTTGAATACACAAATACAAGTTATGCCGATGAAAAATACTCAGCCGGAGTATATACACATGATCCTAAAAATCCTACAATATTCACAAGAGTTAAAAATTCACAAGATGGTAAAGTTTCATTTACAATATTTGGAGAATTTAGATTTGTAAAAGGTCAAGTTCCTCAAGAGAATTTTCCAGTAACATTAAAAGGTCTATTTATTAAAGGTAATGACAATAATCTGTTAAAAAGTAAATCAAATACCGTAATTACAAATCCAAAGCAATCATAAGAATGTAAATATCACGAGTTAAAAAGGATAAAAAACTTTAATCTTAAGTACCCAATTATTAAATAGTCAGTTCAAGTGCAAAATTTGTGCTTGATTTTTTATTTAACATATTTAAGCTTATTTCATCATTTCAACTATGATTACAAAATAAGGCTTTTTACCATAAGGGTTTATGTATATTAATTCATAAATTCAACCAAACAAGTAAGATAATATGGAAAATTTAAATATTTTTCCATAAAAATAAACAAATTAGCCTATTTTTCAACCCTGATTTCTTTTTTTTTTTTTTTTGTAAACTCATAGTATCTGCACGCAAAATTGCAGATATTTATGAAATATTAAGGAGTTTAATATGGCAAAAACAAAAATAATATTAGCAAGTACGCTATCAGTTTTGGCAGTCGCTAGTGTAACAACAGCTGCAGTTGTTGTTACACAAAAAAGAAAACAAGATGATAGCCCTAAAAAAGGAAATGAAGGAAACCAAGTTGTAGTAGCAGCTAATTCAAAATTAGAATATGATTTAAATGCTGAACAAACAAATGAATTGACTGCTAAATTACTACTTGTTAAAGGTCAAGATGTAACAGTTACTTTGACTGAAAATAATGCATCAAAAACAATTAAAACAAAAGTAAAAGAAGATGGAACAGTAGATTTTTCATCACTAAAAGATGGCAAAACATATAAAGTTACAAAAATTGTTGTTAAAGAAGGTGAAAAAGAAAGAGACTTAATTGCGGAGGTTAAAGAACCTAAAGAAAAACCAGGCAATGATGCACAACCAGGTGGTACTACAAAACCAACCGATCCAACTAATGGAGATGGCAAAAAACCAGGGGATGCAGCAAAACCTACAGAACCAATTCAAAGCGATAATCCAAGTGTTAGTGGCAGCTCAGCTGGTGGTGCAACCGGTAAAGAAACACCAGGACAAGCAGGGAACGCAGAATCAGGCAACCCACAAGTAGGTGGTGCAGAATCAGGTGGCACGCAACCAGGAGGAGCACAAGCAGGTAAACCACAAACAAGTGGTGCAGAGTCAGGAAACCCACAAGCAGATGGCGCAGAGTCAGGTGGCACACAACCAGGAGGAGCACAAGCAGGTAAACCACAAACAAGTGGTGCAGAGTCAGGTAAACCACAAACAGGTGGTGCAGAGTCAAGCAACCCACAAGCAGATGAAAAAGAAGCTGAAATTAAAAAAGTAACTATAGTACAGCAACAATATGACAAAAGTACTGGCTATATTAATTTTTGATTTAAAACAACTAAAGAAAATTTTGAAAAAATGAGAACCAAATCATGAAAAATGGAATTTGATTTAGGGGGTAATTGACAAAATATTGAAACAGATGCCGCCAAAACTGGAACATCTGGTAATGAAAATGTTGCTATAGTTTCAAATTTAAATGATGGAGTTGTGGTTTTTATGTCAACCAATTATTACTATAATAAAGCAACAAACGCTCCCCAAACAACATACAAACTAATTAATTTATATTATGATAATAATAAATCAAATAATGTCTTGAGCGAACCATCAAAAGATATACAAGTAAAATATGAATAATAATATTATCTAAATAATGTATCACACGCTATTGATTAGCGTGTTTTTTATTTTTTTAAAATTTGATAATTATGCGCCTCAAATTATGGAAAAAATAACTATTTTTTCATAAAAATGAACATAATTGCACATTTTTTGTCCCCTATTTCTTTTTTTTTTTTTTTTTTTGTAAACTCATAGTATCTGCACGCGAAATTGCAGATATTTATGAAATATTAAGGAGTTTAATATGGCAAAAACAAAAAATAATATTAGCAAGTACACTATCAGTATTAGCAGTTGCTAGTGTAACAACAGCAGCAGTTGTTGTTACACAAAAAAGAAAAAAACAAAATGATACCCCTAAAAAAGGAAATGAGGGAAACCAAGTTGTAGTAGCAAGTGATTCAAAATTTGAATATGATTTAAATGCTGAACAAACAAAAGAATTAAGTGCTAAATTACTACTTGTTAAAGGTCAAGATGTAACAGTTACTTTTACTGAAAATAATGCATCAAAAACAATTAAAACAAAAGTAAAAGAAGATGGAACAGTAGATTTTTCATCACTAAAAGATGGCAAAACATATAAAGTTACAAAAATTGTTGTTAAAGAAGGTGAAAAAGAAAGAGACTTAATTGCGGAGGTTAAAGAACCTAAAGAAAAACCAGGCAATGATGCACAACCAGGTGGTACTACAAAACCAACCGATCCAACTAATGGAGATGGCAAAAAACCAGGGGATGCAGCAAAACCTACAGAACCAATTCAAAGCGATAATCCAAGTGTTAGTGGCAGCTCAGCTGGTGGTGCAACTGGTAAAGAAACACCAGGACAAGCAGGGAACGCAGAATCAGGCAAAGAACCAGAAGCTGGTAATGTTTCAACTCCAAATCAAGATAAAAAAGATTCTGAAACCTCAAAACCAAGTCAAGATCAAAAAGGTTCTGAAACAGATAAAGATCCAAAAGTAGGTGGCACAGATGCCGGAGCTGCTGGCTCACAAGGTTCTGGAACCGAAGGTAGCGCACAAGCAGGTAAGACAGAAACAGGCAAAGGCCCAGAATCAGGTGGCGCACAAGCAGGTAAATCAGAAGCAGCTGGCACAGAAGCTGAAACTACAGATACACAAGATGATGGATTAAAAAATAAATGATCAGTTGTTGAATCAAAATGAGATAAAGAAAATGGAGTTTTCACTTGAAAAATTAAAACAAGTATTGAAAATTATTCACAAATTAAAGATAAACAATTTAAATTTGGTCTTAGAGTAAAAGGAACAAATATAGAAGATGAAGATAATTCATTCAAACCTAATGGAGACAAACAAAAACCTGGAATATTTAAAGAAATTACAAGAGATAATAAAAATATCACATTAGAAGTATCTAGCCTTCCTTATTACCGTAAAGATGGAAAAAACGGCACACCTGAAGGTGAATGAGTGCTATTTAAGGTTTATGAGCCTGACAAACAAAGCATCAACTTACTAAAAGAAAGTGCTCAGCCAATTACATATAAATATGAGAAATAACCGAGTAAATAATAATTAATTATTTTACATAGAGTACACCAATATTATGTTGGTGTATTTTATTTATATTTATTAATATGTGCTAATTAATATGCAGACATATGAGAACTCCTACTAACTTTTTTTCTTGATTAAAATTAACTTTTATTTTTTAAACATTCATCCTTATATTGCAATATATATGGAAAATTTAAATATTTTTCCATAAAATTAAACAAATTAGCCTGTTTTTGTTCCCTGATTTCTTTTTTTTTTTTTTTTTGTAAACTCATTGTATCTGCGCACAAGATTCGTAGATATTTATAAAAAATATTAAGGAGATTAATAATGTCAAAAACAAAAATAATATTAGCTAGTACACTATCAGTTTTAGCAGTTGGAGGAGTTACAACCGCAGCAGTTGTAGTTACTGTGAAAAATAAAAAACAAAAACCCGATCCAAAAACACCAAATCAAATAGAGTCTAAAAAAACTAAACCATTAACTAAAATCCAAAATATTGCTAAGCCAATTAATAATCCTAAAACAGACAATCAAACCAACCCTGAAACAACAAATAAAAAAGACTTCAAAGAAATAAATGAAGCAATCAAAAATGAATATGACAAAGAAACTTAAATAATTAATGAATACGATGATAATGTAGCAAAATACTGAGAAGAAAAAATTAAAAAGGATAAACAACCTAATAGTGTAGAAAGCCCAAATAACCAACCCCAAAGCGATGGTCCAAGCACTAATGGCAGTGCTAGTGATGGCAAAGACAATAGTGGCTCAATAACTAAACCAACCGAAGGGCCGGAAACTAATAAAGAGCAAGCAGACCAAGCAAATAATGGACAAACTAATAGTGGAACTACCACACCAGATAAAAAACTTAATGATAAAGTAGAGACACAAATAAAATTAGAAGTGAAAAAAACAGAAGTTGAATGAGCAGATAATTCAAAAAAAGAAAAGGCATACATAAATTACTACTTTGAGACAACTAAAGATAATTTTGAAATTTTAAAAAAATCTAAATCAATAGAGATGCTATATGACATAAAAGGTTATCAAGATTTATCATACAAAGCAGGAAAATTTGGTGTTAGCTCAAATGATACATACTTTACAAAAGTATCTGGTAATGGAAAAACCGTTTCATTTATGCTATCTGGTGAATATTACTTCCAAAAAGACACATTACCAGATAGACCAGAAAATAAAGTTTCATTAAAAGGATTGTTTATTAATGGGGATAAAGCTAATAATTTATTAAGTAAACAATCTGAAGCTGTAACTTTTAATTTCAAATAAATTAAAAATAAAATTTTTACATTTTTTCTTAAATATAAATAGACAATTATTAATGTAATTAATAACAGGGGGGTATTAATCATACTCTCTTGTTTTTATTAAAATCTTAATAACTTAAATTAAAGCGCTTTCAAAAACTAATGAATTAGTAAATATATGAGTGTGTATCTTATTTAAATTATGGAAAAAATCATATTTTTTCCGCAAAATAGAGCAAATTTACGGATTTTTTCACCTTGATTTCTTTTTTTTTTTTTTTTTGTAAACTCATTGTATCTGCAAGCAAAATTTGTAGATATTTAAAATCTATTCAAGGAGATTAATAATGTCAAAAACAAAAATAATATTAGCAAGTACACTATCAGTTGTAGCAGTTGGAGGAGTTACAACAGCAGCAGTTGTAGTAACAATTAAAAACAAAGAAAAAGAAAATAAAGAAAATAAAAAGACACAATCTTTAACTAAAATACAAAATATTGCAAAACCAATTAATAATCCCAAAACAAACAATCAAACTAATTCTGAAACATTAAGTAAAAATGACTTCAAAAAAATAAATGAAGTAATCAAAAATGAATATGACAAAGAAACTCAAATAATCAATGAATATGATCAAGCAGTAGCTAAATACTGAGAAGAGCAAGAAATAAATAAAACTATCAAAAGTCACTATGATGAAGAAGCAGACAAAATTAATGAATATGATAAAAAAGTGGCTGAATATTATAAAGATAAACAACTCAACCAAGATCAAGAATTAAAAAATAAATGATTAGTTGTTGAATCTAAATGAGAAAAAGACGCAGGAATTTTTGTTTGAAAAATAAAAACAAGTATTGAAAATTATTCAATAATTAAAGATAAAAAATTTAAATTTGGTCTTGAATTAAAAAAAGAAAGTATATCAGACGATGAAAACTGATTCCAAGCTTATGGGCCCAACCAAGAACTTGGTATATTTAAAGAAGTTTCAAGAGATAATAAATATGTTACATTAGAAGTGTTTAGTGCTCGTCTCTTTGATAAATATGGAGAAACTGGTAGTCCCGCAGGTGATTGAGTACTATTTAAGGTATATGAACCCAATAAACAAAGTGTGAACTTACTAAAACAAAGTGCACAACCAATAACAGTCAAATATGAGAAAAAACCAAGCAAATAATAATTAATTATTTTATATAGAGTACACCAATGTTATATTGGTGTATTTTATTTGTATTTATCAATAAATGTAACTTAAGAAATCACTACAAAATGCAATAGATCTTAAGATTTGTGTCCCAGTTAAAATTAACTTTTATTTTTAAATTATTCATTAACATATTGTAAAAATATGGAAAAAATCATATTTTTTCCGCAAAATTGACGAAATATCCCAGTTTTTCAGCCTTGATTTCTTTTTTTTTTTTTTTTTGTAAACTCATAGTATCTGCACGCGAAATTGCAGATATATACGAAATATTAAGGAGATTAATATGGCAAAAACAAAAATAATATTAGCTAGTACACTATCAGTTTTAGCGGTTGCTAGTGTAACAACCGCAGCAGTTGTTGTTACACAAAAAAAGAAAAAACAAAGTGATACCCCTAAAAAAGGAAATGAAGTTGTAGTAGCAGTTGATTCAAAATTTGAATATGGTTTAAACACTGAGCAAACAAAAGTATTAAGTGCTAAATTACTACTTGTTAAAGGTCAAGATGTTACAGTTACTTTGACTGAAAATAATTCATCAAAAACAATTAAAACAAAAGTAAAAGAAGATGGAACAATAGATTTTTCAAACCTAAAAGATGGCAAAACATATACAGTTACAAAAATTGTTGTTAAAGAAGGTGATAATGAAAGAGATTTAATTGCAGAGGTTAAAGCACCTAAAGAAAAACCGGGCAATGACGCACAACCAGGCGGCACTGCAAAACCAATCGATCCGACTAATGGAGATAACAAAAAACCTGGTGATGCAGCAAAACCAACTGAACCAAATCAAGGAGATGACCCAAGCGCTAATGCCGGTGCAGATGCAGGAAAAGGTCCAGAAACCGGTGGAACAGGGGCAGGTAAAGATAAAAAAGAACCTGAAACTTCAACCCCAGGTAAAGATCAAAAAGAACCTGGAACAACTGCTCCAGATAAAGATAAAAAAGAACCTGAAACTTCAACCCCAGGTAAAGATCAAAAAGAACCTGAAACATCTACTCCAGAGACAGATCAAAAAGAACCTGGAACAACTGCTCCAGAGACAGATCAAAAAGAACCAGAAGCATCTACTCCACAACCAGAACAACCTGTCCAAAAACATAACCTTGTTGTTGCAAAAAGTGAATGAGAAGGCGAAGATAATGATAAATGAGGTTATTTAACTTATACATTTAATGCTACAAATCAAATGTATGAGACTTTGAAAAAAGCTACTAAAATAGAAATAGTATTGGATAGTACTCCATATGATGACATAAAATCAGATGTATCAAATTGAGGTAAACCTAATGGGTCACCTATTTACCTAGCAAATCCTAAGCCAATTGAAAATGGAATGAGTTTTCAAATCTCACCTACATATTACTTAAGCAAAAAAAGAGGAACTGTGCCTCCACACGTTAATAAATTTAAAGTTTTTGTTAAAGCTTTATACATAAATGGCGATAATACAAAAAACTTATTAGATAAAGTTTCAGAACCTATTGAACTTGATTTTACAAAAAAAGCTCAATAGTAAAATTAAATATTACTTATAAGTATAGACAAACCAGTTAAATTGGTTTGTTTTTTGTCTATATAGCATAATATGGAAAAAATGCGAATTTTTCCGCAAAATTGACTAAATAACGATGTTTTTCAGCGCAAATTTCTTTTTTTTTTTTTTTTGTAAACTCATAGTATCTGCGCGCAAATTTAGCAGATATTTATAAAAAATATTAAGGAGATTAATATTTCGAAAGCAAAAATAATATTAGCAAGCACGCTATCTTTTTTAGCGGTTGGTGGTGTTACTGCTGCCGCTGTTGTTGTTACAACAAAAAATAAAAATAAAGAAAAAACTCAACCAGAATTAGCTAATCAGCAAGATCCTGCTAAAAAAGTAGAAGGTGGTCAACAAGATCCTGCTAAAAAAGTAGAGGGTAGTGAGCAAGATCCAACCAAAAAAGTAGAGGGTAGTAAGCAAGACCCTGCTAAAAAAGTAGAGGGTAGCGAGCAAGACCCTGCTAAAAAAGTAGAGGGTAGTGAGCAAGACCCTGCTAAAAAAGTAGAAGGTGGTCAACAAGATCCTGCTAAAAAAGTAGAGGGTAGTGAGCAAGATCCAACCAAAAAAGTAGAGGGTAGTAAGCAAGACCCTGCTAAAAAAGTAGAGGGTAGCGAGCAAGACCCTGCTAAAAAAGTAGAGGGTAGTGAGCAAGACCCTGCTAAAAAAGTAGAAGGTGGTCAACAAGATCCTGCTAAAAAAGTAGAGGGTAGTGAGCAAGACCCTGTTAAAAAAGTAGAAGGTCGTCAACAAGATCCTGCTAAAAAACCAGAAAGCACTCAACAAGATCCTAAAAAAGTAGAGTATAAATTAAGCCAGCCAATTAGAGCAGAATATGATAAAAATACTGGTCACATAAAATATACTTTTGAATCAAATGCTGAAACTTTTAAGTTATTAAAAAATAAAACAATTACTCTTAAAATTGAAAATCCTAGAGTTGATTTAGATGAAAATATTTTTAGTACTGTGTCATATACAGTAGGAAATGAAACAACAAACTTGTTTGTCAAAGATAGAAGAAATAAACCATATACATTTGAAATAGAAACTCTTTATCCATTTAAAGATAAATATGCACCAGCAGCTAAATATACATTAAAAGCCGTATATGCAGATAATGATACAAAAACCAATCTTCTAGAAGGTCCATACGACACTACTGTTGATGTTAAGTTTTAAATTTATTAATTTAATAAATGACAATAACAAAATAATCTACCAAAAAGTTAGCGTGCTACAAGCGTTAACTTTTTTTAATTCAAAATTTATCTGAAAATGTATATAGTCATATATATTTAAAATTTATAATTTTAATAATAATTAAAATAAATTTTTTGCTGATTCTATTTTAGTGCAATAATTGGATTATGAAAAAAATAAGATTATTATTCCCTGCACTATGTTCTTTAGTTTTATTTTCTACTTCTTGTGTTCAGCAACAAACTAAAAATGGCCCCAAAAAACATGAAAATACCCAAAATATAACTTTAAATATCGGTGTTGGAAACATAAGAAATGATAAAAAAGATAAAAATAATGGTTCAAATGGATCAATAAATATTAAAAAAGATACTGGTTCACAAAGTTCGAGCGAACTTAATGATTTAAACTCTATTGAAAAAGATGTAGCAATTTCCATTCCTCTTTATAAAAATCAAGATGCAAATAGCTCATGAATAGCATTAAAAAATAACATTAATGACCTTATCCCTTTATTGGGTTTAAATCACAACATTAAGTCAAAATACAACATAGAATATGCTCAAAATAATATTCCGAATATTGACAATAATAATGGAATAATTACAAATATCGGTGTTAAATTTTCATATAAAAATCAAAGCAAAGTGCTTTACTTTAACTTGAGTGGATTTTATTCACACAATAATAATTTGCCAAAAAATAATAAAAATGAATATCTAATACCAAAAAGCACTCTACCACCATCAGTAAAAGGCTTATTTCCTTCATTAATTGCTCACATGTTATTACATGCTGAAGACCCAAACAAATATAACCAAAATCAAGAAAGTGCTAATGATAGTAAATATATAATTAATTTTGAACAACTTCAAAATAAAAATAGTAATTTATTTCACGATCAAGTTGCACCACTAAATATTTCACTTAAAGAAGCATTTTTTGAATATAATGAAAAATTCAAAGAAAAATATAAAACAAAAGTAGTAGCAACAAAATTCAATGATCTTGAAGGAACTCTTGGTATAAAAGTTCAGATCTCTAACACTGAAAATGGACCACAAGGTGAACCTGAATTAACTGCCGAATATCAATTTGATGGTTTAAGAAAAATTGATCTAAATAACGGTAATAAAAATGTTATTGATTTCAATGTCTTACCGAGTGATTTGGAAAAATTGGTTAATGAAAATAATCAAATCAAAAAAGTAATTGCAGAAAATCAAAATAACTTAAATCAAGCAATTTATTTAATTAGTAAATTAAACGAATTTAACTATAAAAGCCTGGTGAACAAATTAAACAAAATTGTTAATGTGGGTATCATAGATAACGAACTAAACACCTATCGTTTTACAAATGGAAGTGCAAAAATCAACTCTTTTGCTGGTTTAAAACAACAATTTGGCTTATATCCTTTCTATACACGCTTTAATGAAGTTATTAAAAACGTACGTTTAGAAATAACTAATGACTCTGGCAATAAAACTGGGAATATATATTTTGATGTTGAACTGCCAATATTTGTGCAAAATTCATTTACTGATTTATCAACTAATGAAGCAACAGGTAAAACAATTAAAATAAATGTAAAGTCGAAATTCAACTTGGGAAAAATCAAGGATTTAAAACAATTTAAAAACAATTATGATTTAAGTTCATTCTCTCACAATGAAGCCTTCGTTGAAAAACATTATGAAGATAGCAAAATTAAAGAAATGATTTTAAGCACCAAAGACACTGCTCACAATTTTTACTCACACATTGATTATAAAATTACAAGCGTTGACAAAGCATTAAACTCAAAATCAAGTACTGATAATAAAATAAAACTTGAACTTCTTGATAAAAATCAACAACCTGTATCAGATGTAAAATGGTTCTTAAGAACTCATTATCCGCAAGATGAAGTTTATAAAGCTGGTCAAAGCCCTCATGATGCATTAGTGAAATTAGATCAAGACGGAACAGTAACTGCAAAAGAGCATAATGGCGAAAATAAACATGCAGAAATATGAGCCGAATATAAAGGTTACTTATTCCGCAGAGACATCATGGTCTTAAATACAACCCATGCAGTTTATAATGTTGAAGAAGAACAAGCAAGACAAGAAGCTATTAAGGTTTCAAAAGATTGACACAATTTATCAAACTATCAAAAAGCTCTTAAAGCATATGATTGAATAACTAAAAACATTGCTTATGAGGAAAGAGGAGATAGAGTTGATCAAACTGCATATTCAGCAATCATAGAAAAAAGAACAGTATGTACAGGTTACACATTAGCATTTAAAATGTTTATGGATATTCTAGGAGTTCCTTGTTCAACTATTCAAGGTAAAGTAAGTGATCCAAAATATGCAGACGATAAACACATTTGAAACTTAGTTGAATTAGATGATGGATGATACCATGTCGATGCAACATGAGGAATCAATCGTAATCAACGCGGTGATAATAACTACTATTACTTTTTAATTAGCAATGATGATTTTGGTCAAAATCGAGATTTTACCAAACCAGATGAAAATCTTATGGGTAAAAAATACCGTTTTTCAAAAATTGAAAATTATGTAAGTGATCTTAAACAAGCAGAAAAGGTTATCGAATTAACCAAGATACAAAAACCAGATGCTAAAGGAATAGTTTTACAAACTGACTTAAATTTTAATGATTCGAGAAAACTTGGAGATTTAGTAGCTAAAAGCATTGATGAAAATGGGTATTTATGAGGTAGCCCTCAATCAAGTGAATATATGAATATGAGAAGATATTCATATGAATCTTGAGGTACTATTTCAGCCAAAAATAAAGAAAATATTGACTTAAAACTTTCCGCTGAAACAAATAATAAATTTATCAAAATAGATGTTCCTAATAACATTGAATTATCAATTGAAAACGTCGATGTAAAGGGCGCATTTATCAAAGATGTTGTAAAACAAAATAACTCATATATAGTTAATTTAATGAATTTTGATAATACTGGCGAGTGTGAGGTATCAATTAAAGTGTTTAAAGATGGCTATAAATTTACACTTGATAAAGATAAATTTAAATTTATGATTCAAAAACATGATAAACCAAATGCTTACGTTGAAACATACAACAGTGATTCTGGAATACTAAAAAATGTTGATAATACAATGCAGTATCGTATTTATGGCACTAAATGAAAAGATATTGAATCGGATAGTGTTTTATTAGAACAAGTAGGAACAAAAGAAATTTTGATTAGAAGAAAAGCGACTGCCGATAAAGAAGCCTCTGATATTCAATTCATTCGTCTTGTAAAACACAAAGACATTGATTTTGTTGTTAAAGTACATGGTAATGATATTATCGGCGTTGACCAAACAATGCAATATCGTCTTAAAGGCAGCAATGATTGAGCAAACATAAATGGTTTAAAATTAAAAAATCTACCAAAAGGTGATTACGAAATAAGAGTTAAACCTGAAAAAAATATTTTAGCTTCTGATTATAAAGAACTAAGCATCAAATAATTAAAACAACAAGTACAAGCCTAATGCCTGTACTTGTTTTATTTATCTAAAAGTTTACTAATTTAACTATTATTATTTAAATCATTTTTAGCTTCTGAAATTAATGTTTTAAGTTCTGATGTTAATAACTGATATTCGTCATCGCTATTATTTTTATTTTCTATTAAAGTTTGTAATTTTACTTCTAGTTTTTGATAATTATCAATGATTTGTTTGCGAGTTTCATTTTGATTATTTGACGAATTTATTAAATTAGAAAACTCTTTGTGCAATGCAGCAAATTCCTTGAATGTTTCACTACTATTTGCATACTCAAATCACGATTGAAATTCTTCTTTAAATTTATCAAATTTTTGCATTTCAAAAGGCATTAATACTGGTTTGTCTTTTTTTATCTTAATATGATTTTTATACAATTCGTCAGATTTTGGTTTTCAATATTTTTCAATGAAGTTTTGCAGATTTTTATCAGATATCTCTTTAATTTTTTCATCAACAATTGATTTTAGATACTCGCTAATAGAAAATGTATAATCATGAGCAAAAGATCACATTTTATCTAAATAATCTTTTGTTTGGTATTTATTAAATTCTTCTCAACTTATATCAAATATATCTTTTTTAAATTGTTGCTCTTTGGGTGCATTTGGATTTAGTAATAAGTATTTATCATCTTTAAATAATGAACCATTATATATTGTTATTAATTCTGCTCAAGAATGCTGTGGTGTATAAACATCTTTTAGATAATATTGATCTAATATCTCACCATTAGTTCCGTATCTAGTTAGTATGCCTTTATGGTAATTACTGTTGCCATATTCCAAGTGAGTTTTAGCATTGCTGTAATGAGTAAATCTGTCTTCTTTATATCTTAAAGGGATATTTGTTTCACTAAGTGTTGTTATGCGATCAAGCTCATCTCATTTTTCGTCTTTAAAAATATTTATATCATTTAGTTTTCAAAATTGATCAAAACCATTACTTTTGGGCGTCTCACCATTTTTTTTGATTACTAACAAACAAAGTACATTTTCCTTATTGTTAAAATTATCTTTGAATTCATCTGAATTAAGTATTTTTTGATAATCTTTAAATCAATCAAAAATTATTTTAGGATCAGAAATTTTTGCTGAATTGTATTTCTTATCATTCTTATAGTTTTCAGATTCAAAGTATTTTTTCTTATTTTCTATAACTTGTTTTTGAATTTGCAGAACTTCATGATATTTAGCAATTTTTTCGCTTTCAAAATATAGATGGCCAATATCACTATCACTATATGGTATGGCTTTTAATTTTTCAATCAAACCAGACCCGTTACGTAAATCTCTACCATATAATTCATCATCAGAAACGGCTATATAGTTATAGTATTTTGAGTCTGGCGCAATTTTATTTATTAATTGATATGTTTCATCAATTGCGCGTCTTAAATTATCATTACTTGCTTTCGCTAACTCTTTATTATATTTTTCAACTAATCTTGAATTCAATTTATCAATAGTTTCATTGTACTCTTTTAAAGCTTCAAAAGTTGGCGCTTGATTTGTTTTCTCAAAATTAGAAATTTTATCAATTTGCGTTTGGTGTTCTTTATTGATTGGCTCCAAAAACTCATCAAAGTAACCATTAGGTAATTGGTTGCGTAAACCCAACATTTTGTCATCAATATATTTGTTCAAAGCTTTTTCGTATTCATTGATTTCGTTATAATCTTTTTCTAATTCTTTTGCTAATTTATTAATTTCATTGATGTTTTTATTTTTTACTAAGTTATATTTTTCTTCAATTTTTTGTAACTTGTCTGAATAATAATTATTTATATATTGTTTTTCAGCATCAGATAGAGGCGAATCTTCAAAATCATTTGACCAACCACTGTTAAATGAATCATTTGTTTCTTTTATTTTTTGTCTATTTTTGGCAATATCTTCTTCTAATTTAGCACTCAATTTTATTGCATTTTGTTTATTTTCATTAATAAAAGATTGAAGTTTGGCTTCTGTATTTTTAAATTCCGTTTCTCAGTCTTGATTGTTTTTACTTTTTAGCGAATTTATTTTATTAATTGATTTATTTAGCACAGTTTTTTGTTCATCTAATAATGTTTCATCGTCATTTATTTTTTTAATTAAATTTTGAATTTTGATTTCATCATCATTAATTTCGATACCTTGTTTATCTGGTTTAGATATATCAGTTGTGTTTAATGTTTTTGGCTTGCTTACACGTTTATTAGAATTCACTACAACCAAACTTGTTAAATAAATAGAACTAGCCACAACAACTGGTGAGAATAGTGATAGTAAAATTTTGTTTAACTTATGCATATGCACCTCTTTTACTAATTTTATTAGTAAATTAATTTAAACAAATTATACTACCACACATTTTTATATGCAAAACTATAACCGAGTTTACGGTCTACATAACTTTAAATATGAAAATATATTGCATATCTTGTTCAATGACAGTGTTATATTTTTTAAATGAAAAATAACTAAATAATTAAATTCAGCAATAAAAAAATATGAATTAAATTTATAACTCATATTTTTTTATTGCTAAATTGTAGACGACTTTTGAAATTCCTGCTAACTTGTTTTTTGCCAATGCATCTATATTGTGAACTCGTTTAAATTCACTAATTTTAAAGGCACAATAATCAATAAATTCACTATTTTGATTAGGTTGAATTATTTTATTCAATCCGTAGTAAGTTAAATATATAGATATGATGAATAAATTTTTAAGTTCATTTAATTGATAATTATTGTCTAATAATTTAAATTTTAAAATGTTTAAAAATGTTTGTGAATATGCATTATACACTTTATCAATTTTCTCTTTTCAATCAATAATTCTGCTTGATAATGAATTTTTTCTCATTTGATAAGTGAACAACTTTTTATTTAAAAATTTGTGTTTTGGGTTAGAAAGAAACAAAAGATATGTCATTCTTATATCTTCATAATCATGCTCACTAAAGCAAATATTATATTTCTCACAAATATTTAAATAGTATTCTTTTTTAATTAATTTGCCTCACGCAAATAAAGGATTGTGTAAGAAAAAATCTTTTGGATCATCAACATCATAATTTTTAAAATAGGGAAAATTAGGAAGCGAAACTCTTATGTTTTTTGCAATTTCAAAACAATAAACAGCTTTTGAAGAAACGATATCATAATCTTTATCAAGTGAATTAGCAAATTCTTTAATTGTCTTTGGACTCATTTTGTCATCATCATCTATAAAAACAAAATAATCGCCAGTAGCCTTCTGAATTAAAAAATCTCTATTAAATCCCACTCCAACGTGTTGATTATAGTCTTGCAAATCATACACTTTTATTCTTTTATCTTTTTGAGCTCAATTGTGCAAAATTTTTAAAGTGTTATCTGTGGAATAATCATTCAAAACAATTATTTCTAAATTAGGATATTTGTTTTTTACAACACTTTTTAATGAAAAATAACTTAATTTTTCAATATTATGGCATGGAATTAAAACACTTATTTTCAAATTATTTTTGTCCATACTTTCTCCTAATTTATTAATCTAGGTACTATTATTATATATTTAAAATTAATCCATATTGATATTAATATTAAATAATTAAAATAAAATTAAATTTTACATATACCAATTGTTATTATATATTGATAATATATTTATAAATTTGCTAAAATTTTAATCATAAAAATGACCCGTTGCTTTTTGCAACATTTTATTTGAAAATTGGAGTTGGCATGAAATTATTACCTATTAAATTTAGTTATGTTAATATTTCAAAAAACATTTATAGCCCCGATTTTTTAAACTTGGCAAATATACATAATGAAAAAATAAATTTTGATGAAAAAACAAAATTTTTATCCGCTGCAACAAAAAACAAATTAAATCAAGAAAAAATAGAAAACAATAACGAAAGCGTTTATGTATATTTATATAATGGTAAATATGGTGTTGTTGCCGACTTAGACATTTCAGAATACAAGAAAGGCAATATTAAGTGCCATGAATTGGTTTTACCTGATATTGTGCAAGGAATGATTGCTAATTATCAAATTTATAATACTGAAACAGCGCCTGTTTTTATTGTTCATAAAGAAGAAATAGATCTTAAAAACTTTACTCAAGAAGTTAAATATAATAAATTTTATGATTTTAGCAATATAAAATTATTTCAATATACTGGTAACAAAGCTAAACTTTTATTAAATAAATATAAACAAATTAAATCTATGTTCATTGCCGATGGACACCACAGATTGTATGCTACATCAATGTCAAAAAATAAGAAAAGCATGTTAGCATCATTAATGAGTTTATCACAAGTTGATATATTACCAATTCATCGAGTATTAAATAATATTGATGCTTCAACATTTGAAAAAGCTAAAAGCTTTATTGATAAAATGTTCGAAATATCAAATGAGCAAAATTTATCCAAAGGCAAAGTTAATGTAACTTATCAAAATGAATCTTTTGTTGTGAAACTTAAAGATATGTATGAAGATTTATTTTGAAATAATGACATTTATCGACTTAATACTCAAATAATATCAACGGCTTTTAGAATTTTAGATTTTAGTCAATGTGAAACAGTTTTTCAAAGTGATTTAGAAACAAGAAAAAGAAATTTATCAAAAAATGATGTTCTTTTTGAACTTTTCCCTGTGAGTGCGAATGAATTTATTGAAATATCAAATAATAATTGTATTCTGCCGCCTAAAGCAACCTGTTTTGAGCCAAAATTTCCATCATTTTTAATATTAAAAAAATATTGTTAGAAAGGGAAAAATAAATGCAAGCGTTAATTTTAGCAGCCGGCAAAGGCACTCGTTTAAAAAAAATAACTAAAGATAAACCTAAATGTATGGTTGAGGTTAATAACAATACTTTAATAAAAAAGGCATTAGATATTTTAGATAAAAAGTCGCTTAGCCAAATAATAGTTTTAACGGGGTATAAAAGTGATTTATTAAAAAATTACATTAACTCATTAGACTTAAAAACCAAATTAAAATTTATAAATAATGATGATTTTGACTCAACAAACAATATTTATTCAATGTTTTTAGCAAAAAACGAAATGATTAAAGAAGATACATTAATACTAGAGTCTGATTTAATATTCGATGAGCAAATTATTGACGAACTAATTAATGATGAAGAGAAAAACTTGGCATTAGTTTCAAAATATGAAAGTTGAATGGATGGAAGTTGTCTAAAAATAGATGAAAACAAAAAAATAACCGATTTTGTTTCAAGTAAAGAATTTGATTATAGCCAAGTAGATAAATATTATAAAACCGTTAATATTTATAAATTTTCGAAAGAATTTTCATCTTCAACATATTTTCCTTTTTTAGAAGCATTAATTAGTGCAAAAGGAAAAAATGATTATTACGAAGATGTATTAAAACTAATCATCCAACTTAATAATCACGATTTGTATGCAAAAATTACACCTAATAGTTGCAACTGATATGAAATCGATGATGAAGCTGACTTAAATATAGCTGAATCTATTTTTGTAACTGGAGAACAAAAATTAATAAAGTTTCAAAATCGATATGGAGGATATTGAAGATATCCAAAATTACTAGATTTTTGCTACTTAGTTAACCCATATTTCCCGCCTAGAAAAATGATAGAAGAATTAAAATATAATTTTAAAACATTATTGGAACAATACCCATCTGGACTAGAAGTTAATTCTAACTTATGTGCAAAAATTTATGGAATCAAAAAAGAAAGAACAGTAGTGGGTAATGGTGCAGCAGAATTAATTAAATCTATAATGGAAAACATGGATGGAAAAATCGGTTTTATAAGACCTACTTTTGAAGAATATCCAAATAGATATCCTAATTTAAAAAGTGTAATTTTTAATCCAAATAATGATAACTTCTCATACACAGTAAATGACTTAATTAGTTTTTTTGATGATAAAAATATTAAAGCATTGATATTAATTAACCCTGATAATCCATCTGGTAATTATATTTCTAAAAATGATATTATTAAATTAGTGAATTGAGCTAAACAAAAAGATATTACATTAATATACGACGAAAGTTTTTCGGATTTTGCTCAAGAGCAAAATAATAGTTTTGTTGATGATAGCATACTTGATTTATATGAAAAACTTATAGTTATAAAATCTATTTCTAAATCATACGGAATCCCTGGTTGCAGGCTAGGATTTTTATGCAGCGCTGATGAAAATCTTATTAGTAATATTAAAAAATCAGTATCAATTTGAAATATAAACTCATTTGGCGAATACTATTTACAAATATTTGAAAAATATAAAAAAGACTATTTAATTGCTTTAGAATTAATAAAAAAATCAAGAACAAACTTTATTGAAAAACTTATAGAAATTAAAGAATTTAGAATTATTCCTAGTCAGGCAAACTATTTAATGATCGAAATTCTAAAAGGTAATTCTAAAGATTTATGTATTAATATGTTAGAGAAAAATATTTTTATTAAAGATCTCACAACTAAAATTAATCTATATGATAAACAATTTATTAGGGTAGCTGTAAGAAGAGATGAAGAAAATGATTTGTTTATTGAAGCTGTTAAAGATTATTTTAATAATTAGTGCAGTTGAAAAGTTAATTGTAAATCAAAAAACATCTGTAAATTCTCAATGTAAAATGCGTCAAGATTTATTGCTTGGCGCATTTTACTTTAAGGATGAATAAAGATAATAAAATGGTTAAACCAACATTTTAATGTTGGCATTTTTTTATCAATAACACATTTATGAAAAAATGACACATATTTCCATAAAATGGAACTAATTTAGGCTTTTTTTAACACTAATTTCTTTTTTTTTTTTTTTTTTTTGTAAACTCATAGTATCTGCAAGCGAAATTAGCAGATATTTACAAAAATATTAAGGAGTTTAATATGGCAAAAACAAAAATAATATTAGCAAGTACGCTATCAGTTTTAGCAGTTGGTGGAGTTACTACTGCCGCTGTTGTTGTGACAACAAAAAATAAAAATAAAGAAAAAACCAAACTTGAATTAGGTAACACTGGTAAACAAGATAAACCAGGCGCAGGAAAACAAGATCAACCAGCGGATCAACCAGGTGCTGGTAAACAAGAACAACCAGGCGCAGGAAAACAAGATCAACCAGCGGATCAACCAGGTGCTGGTAAACAAGAACAACCAGGCGCAGGAAAACAAGATCAACCAGCGGATCAACCAGGTGCTGGTAAACAAGAACAACCAGGCGCAGGAAAACAAGATCAACCAGAAGATCAACCAGGTGATACTAAAAAACAACAGTTATTACAATTAATTAAAACAGAATACATAAAAAATGGTGGATATATTAATTATGTTTTTGAGTCAAACAATGAAATTTTTGATAAATTAAAAAATTCAAAAAATGACTTAGTTTTTGAAATTCAACATGAAAATGGAGTGCCTAATAAATTTAGCCCTACTAAATATGGTAATGGAGAAGGTTTGCCTGTCAGACTTATTAAAGATCTTGGGAATAAAAAGCAATTCGAAGTTTCACCATTATACTATTTCGATGCTAATCATAAAACCCCAAAAGGAAAATACACCCTTACTTCGCTATACATAAAAAGTGAGAACAATATTAATTTACTAGGAAATGCTAAACCAATAGTTGAAGTTAAATATTAATGATTAAACCAAAACAAAAAGTTAACACTAGGTGTTGGCTTTTTTGCACTAGTTTATTGTGTTAGTTTTTTATTTATGAGCATCCAAATATAATTCAAAAAAGCTAAATCTGCATCATTTCGCAAAACTATAATTATTTAAATTAATTGTATTTATTTATATTATTTTAAATTACAATTAAAGTATATAAACTTAAAATGAGGAGAAAATATATATGAAAATGAAAGCCTTGGTTTACCATGGTGAACACAATATAACTTTAGAAATGGTTGATAAACCTGTTATTCAAAAAGAAACAGATGCGATTGTTAAGATCACAAAAACAACTATTTGTGGTACTGATTTAGGTATTTACAAGGGTAAAAACCCAGAAGTCGCTGATGGTCGTATTCTAGGACATGAGGGTATTGGAATAGTTGAAGAAATTGGTTCAAGTGTTTCAAATGTTAAAGTTGGTGATAAAGTTTTAATTAGCTGCATTACACCATGCGGTAAATGCGATAACTGTCGTAAGCAACTTTATTCACATTGCCGTGAAAAAGAAGGGGGTTGAAAATTTGGCTACATGATTAATGGGACACAAGCTGAGTATGTAAGAGTTCCTTTTGCTGATAATAGTCTTTATAAATACCCACAAACAATTTCAGATGAAGTGGCGGTTATGCTTTCAGATGCTTTGCCTACTGGTCATGAAATTGGTGTTCAATATGGTAATGTTGCGCCGGGTAAATCAGTTGCTATTGTTGGCGCTGGCCCTGTTGGTATGGGAGCACTATTAAGCGCACAATTATACTCACCGGCACAATTAATTGTGATTGATTTAGATAAAAACCGTTTAGAAATGGCTAAAAAACTAGGAGCAACTCACACATTAGTTCCAGATGCCTCTTTAATTGATGAATTATACAAAATTGTCGGCACGGATGGTGTTGATGTTGCAATTGAAGCAGTTGGTATTCCTCAAACATGAGATACATGTCAAAAAATTGTTAAAGCAGGTGGCAATATCTCAGTAGTTGGTGTTCATGGTAAAAAAGTTGATTTTAATGTACAAGACTTATGAATTAAAAATATTACAGTTACAACTGGTTTAGTTAACACAAATACATTGCCAATGTTAATTAATGCGGTTTCAACTGGTAAATTACCTGTTGAAGGATTAATTACTCATAAATTTAGCTTATCTGAAATGATGAAAGCATATGAAACATTTTTAAATGCTGCTGATAATAAGGCAATGAAAATTTTTATTGATGCTACTAAATAGTTAAATATATTACCCCGCGCTAAGTGGGGTAATTTTTTAATTTAAGAGACTTTATTTAAAGTTACAGCAAAATTTACGTTTCTAATTAAATTGATGCGTATAGACCGCATAAAAAATAACAGAACATCTACACGTCAAGCCCAGATTAAATATGCTACATTTTAATTTAATAATAGTGTGTTAAGTAATTTATGTGCTTAGAGGCTAAATGAATTACTGCAAAAAAGCAATAAAAAAAACTGCCTAAGCAGCGTGTTCTCTGAAAACTGAATAGTAATTTTTAAATTCATTGAAATGTATTAAATACACATTACTTTTAAACCTATCGATTTATTAGTACTGGTCAGCTCAACATGTCGCCATGCTTACACATCCAGCCTATCAACCTTGTAGTCTTCAAGGAATCTCAAGGGAATACTAATCTCTGAGGAGGCTTCCCACTTAGATGCTTTCAGCGGTTATCCTTTCCGTACTTAGCTACCCAGCTATGCTCCTGGCGGAACAACTGGAACACCAGCGGTACGTCCGTTTCGGTCCTCTCGTACTAAAAACGGCTCTCATCAATATTCCAACGCCCACATCAGATAGGGACCGAACTGTCTCACGACGTTCTGAACCCAGCTCGCGTACCGCTTTAATGGGCGAACAGCCCAACCCTTGGAACCGACTCCAGCTCCAGGATGCGATGAGCCGACATCGAGGTGCCAAACCTTGCCGTCGATGTGATCTCTTGGGCAAGATAAGCCTGTTATCCCCAGGGTAACTTTTATCCGTTGAGCGACTGCCATTCCACAATGTACAGCCGGATCACTAAGTCCTGCTTTCGCACCTGCTCGACTTGTAAGTCTCACAGTCAAGCACACTTCTACCTTTGCGCTCTGCATACGGTTTCTGACCGTATTGAGTGTACCTTTGAACGCCTCCGTTACTCTTTAGGAGGCGACCGCCCCAGTCAAACTACCCACCACGCACTGTCCTCCTACCCGATCAGGGTAGCAAGTTAAGAAACTCAATATAACAAGGGTGGTATTTCAAGGTTGACTCCACTAGAACTAGCGTCCTAGCTTCAAAGTCTCCCACCTATCCTACACATGTTAGACCAAATTTCAATACGAAGTTGTAGTAAAGCTCCATGGGGTCTTTTCGTCTTGATGCGGGTACCCAGCGTTTTCACTGGGACCATAATTTCACCGAGTCTAGTGTTGAGACAGTTGAGAGATCATTGCGCCTTTCGTGCAGGTCAGTATTTAGCCGACAAGGAATTTCGCTACCTTAGGACCGTTATAGTTACGGCCGCCGTTCACCCGGGCTTCATTTCAACGCTTCGCATAAGCTAACGCATCCACTTAACCTTCGGGCACTGGGCAGGCTTCACCCCCTATACATCACCTTGCGGTTTAGCAGAGAGCTGTGTTTTTGATAAACAGTTGCCCCTCATAATTTTCTGTGGCTCACTTGCGTGAGCACCCCTTCTTGCGAACTTACGGGGTCATTTTGCAGAGTTCCTTAACACTAGTTTTCTCGCTCGCCTTAGAATACTCATCTTAGGGACGTGTGTCCGTTCTCGGTACAGGTTTCCATAATATTAAGTTTAGAAGCTTTTCTAGGAAGTATGAAATCAACTAATTCAGCTAAAGCCTATGCGTCATAGCTTCCGGTTAATGAATTGCGCATTTTACTACAATTCCCAGTAACTATTTGCCCCTCAATCCAGTAAGAGGTAAGCCTATCCTTCTCCGTCACTCCATCACTATTATAGAAAGTACAGGAATATTAACCTGTTGTCCATCGACTACGCGTTTCCGCCTCGCCTTAGGTCCTGACTTACCCTGGGTGGACGAACCTTGCCCAGGAAACCTTCCCCAATAGGCGTCGTAGATTCTCACTACGAATCGTTACTCATACCGGCATTCTCACTTCTTAGCGCTCCACCAGTCCTCACGGTCTGACTTCACCGCCCTAAGAACGCTCCTCTAACGTACATAAATGTACCCGTGGCTTCGGTTTCGTGTTTTAGTCCCGTTAAATTGTTGGCGCAGGGTCTCTTGACTAGTGAGCTATTACGCACTCTTTAAAAGATGGCTGCTTCTAAGCCAACTTCCTAGTTGTTTATGAAACCCCACAACCTTTCTCACTTAACACGAATTTGGGACCTTAGCCGACGATCTGGGTTGTTTCCCTCGCGAGCCGGGACGTTAGCACCCCGGTTCCGACTGCATGGCAATCCATAATGGTATTCAGAGTTTGATTATAGTCAGTACCGCTAGGCGCGGCCATTCCACATTCAGTGCTTTACCACCATTACTTAACACCACACGCTAGCCCTAAAGCTATTTCGAGGAGAACCAGCTATCTCCAAGTTCGATTGGAATTTCTCCGCTATTCACAAGTCATCCGGGCACTTTTCAGCGTACTACGGTTCGGCCCTCCACTTGGTGTTATCCAAGCTTCAGCCTGCTCATGAATAGATCACCTGGTTTCGGGTGTATGCCATCATACTTAACGCCCTATTAAGACTCGATTTCTCTACGGCTCCGCTTTTTTCCGCTTAACCTTGCATGATAACATAACTCGCCGGTCCATACTGCAAGATGTACGCCATCACCCTTAAATGGGCTCTGACTAATTGTAAGTAAGTGGTTTCAGAATCTATTTCACTCCCCTCTCGGGGTTCTTTTCACCTTTCCCTCACGGTACTAGTTCACTATCGGTGTCTGGTTAGTATTTAGCCTTACCGGGTGGTCCCGGCAGATTCAGACAGGGTTTCACGTGCCCCGCCCTACTCAGGATACAGTCAAGAGATTTAATGATTTCGCGTACAGGAGTATCACCCTCTATGCTACATTTTCCCAAATGTTTCTGCTATCATTAAATTTTGTAACTCTATGTAGACTGTCCTACAACCCCACTTTAAAGTGGTTTGGGCTGTTTCTCGTTCGCTCGCCGCTACTAAAGAAATCATTATTTATTTTCTGTTCCTCATGCTACTAAGATGTTTCAGTTCACATGGTGTCTCGCTCGACTTGCTATGTATTCACAAGAAGGCAACTAGGCATTACCCTAGTTAGGTTTCCCCATTCGGAAATCCCCGTTTCGTAGCTTATATCCAGCTCCACGAGGCTTATCGCAGGTAATCACGTCCTTCATCGACTTCCAGACCCAAGGCATCCACCACAAACTCTTACTTATTTAAAAGTATGTCCTTAATTTATTAAATTAAGATTTCCTATTGTTATGATGTGTATTTTAAGACATTTCAATGAATCATATAATTAATATGATTACTCGATGAATCAATACGAATAAACCAAATTTATTCATTTTTTTGATGTCGTTGTAATATTTTAAAATATTTACTATTCAGTTTTCAAAGAACAATTGAGAGAATTGTTCCCTCAAAACTAGATATACACTTGGGACCTAACCAAGCCATGACGATAAATAATAATAGTAGGTCTGAAAAATAAGGTTAATGCTAATTAAATTAGCTTTGTACTCCGTAGAAAGGAGGTAATCCATCCCCACGTTCTCGTAGGGATACCTTGTTACGACTTAACCCCAGTCACCAGTCCTGCCTTAGGCAGTTTGTTAATAAACCGACTTCGGGCATTACCAGCTCCCATGGTTTGACGGGCGGTGTGTACAAGACCCGAGAACGTATTCACCGTAGCGTAGCTGATCTACGATTACTAGCGATTCCGACTTCATGGAGTCGAGTTGCAGACTCCAATCCGAACTGAGACCGGCTTTTTGTGGTTTGCTCACTGTCACCAGGTTGCTTCACTTTGTACCGGCCATTGTAGCACGTGTGTGGCCCCACTCGTAAGAGGCATGATGATTTGACGTCGTCCCCACCTTCCTCCCGATTACTCGTGCAGTCTCCCTAGAGTGCTCAACTGAATGTTAGTAACTAAGGATAAGGGTTGCGCTCGTTGCAGGACTTAACCGAACATCTCACGACACGAGCTGACGACAACCATGCACCATCTGTCATTCTGTTAACCTCCACTATATCTCTATAGCTTTGCAGAAGATGTCAAGAGTGGGTAAGGTTCTACGCGTATCTTCAAATTAAACCACATGCTCCACCGCTTGTGCGGGTCCCCGTCAATTCCTTTAAGTTTTATTCTTGCGAACGTACTACTCAGGCGGATCATTTAATGCGTTAGCTGCGCCGATGAGTTCCCCATCAGCTAATGATCAACGTTTAGGGCGTGGACTACCAGGGTATCTAATCCTGTTTGCTCCCCACGCTTTCGTCTCTCAGTGTCAGTGTATGTCCAGTTAGCTGCCTTCGCCATGTTGGTGTTCTTCCTTATATCTACGCATTTCACCGCTTCACAAGGAATTCCGCTAACCTCTACATAACTCTAGTCTGCCAGTATCCAACGCGGTTTGGGGTTGAGCCCCAAAATTTAACGCCAGACTTAACAAACAACCTACAGACGCTTTACGCCCAATAATTCCGGATAACGCTTGCAACCTATGTATTACCGCGGCTGCTGGCACATAGTTAGCCGTTGCTTTCTAATAAGGTACATTCAATATAGTGGCATTTCCTACACTATTTTTTATTCCCTTACCACAGCAGTTTACAACCCATAGGGCCTTCATCCTGCACGCTGTGTCGCTCCATCAGACTTTCGTCCATTGTGGAATATTCCCTACTGCTGCCTCCCGTAGGAGTCTGGGCCGTATCTCAGTCCCAGTGTGGCGGATCAGTCTCTCAACCCCGCTAAACATCATCGCCTTGGTGGGCCGTTACCTCACCAACTAGCTAATGTTGCGCACCCCGCTCCTCCAGCGACGCTTTAAGGCGTCTTTTCCGTAAATGCCATGCGGCATCTACGAGTATTTGGAATTATCGGTTGTTTCCAACCGCTATGCCAAACTGAAGGGTACGTTGAGTACGTGTTACTCACCCATTCGCCGCTAAGTGATAAATCACTTCGCTCGACATGCATGTATTAGGCACACAGCCAGCGTTCATCCTGAGCCAGGATCAAACTCTCGAAAAAATTGACTTCGTCATGTTTATATATCTAGTTTTCAAAGAACAATTGCAACCGTCATTAGCAAAGTTGCTTAATAATAATACCACTATTTTATAGATAACAAAATATTTTTTATTTTTTTGTTTTAATCTTTAAAATCGCTTTAAATTATTTTTGGCGGTTGATATTAATATACATTATTTATCTTTTTAACAAAGAAAAAAATCAATATTTTTTTGTTTATTTTGCTAAGTCTTGCAAATGGTCTGATTTTGTCTTATCGCGTGCGTATATTATTAATAAAGGCAAATAAAAAATGCCTTTTGCGCATACTTAAATAAGTGCAAAAGGCAATTATATTATTGGAATTAAAGTGCTTTAAATTCACCGCCAGCTTTTTCAATAGCATCAATTGCACTTTGAGAAGCGGCATGAACATTAACGTGTAATTTTTTGCTTAATGTACCATTAGCTAAAACTTTAACAGGAAGATTTCTCTTAATTAAATTAGCAGCAGCTAGTGTTTGAATATTTACTGTATCGTTTGCATTAAATCTTTGCTCTAAATCTACTAAGTTAACTACTTGGTATTCAACATGGTTAACATTTGTAAATCCACGTTTACAAATACGACGGAATCAAGGAGTTTGACCCCCTTCAAAACCTGGTCTGTGACCGTGACGTTTATTTTGACCTGATTGACCTTTACCAGCTTGCTTACCTTTACCAGCGGCATGACCTCTACCAACACGGTGTTTTTCTTTACGTGATCCAGCAGTAGGTTTTAAGTTTTGTAAATTCATAATTTCTCCTTATATTATTAAATATATAGTCTGAAAAGTACTTTTCAAAATCGAGTTTGAAGTTGCTTAACTAAACAAATATTTAATTATAGTAAGTCTTTTACTTCTTTGCCTCTGATTTCAGCAATTTGCTCAGGTGTACGCATTTGGGTTAAGGCTTTAAGAGTTGCTCTAACAATGTTAGATTTTGAACGTGAACCATAAGTTTTTGAGTATAGATCTGTATAACCAGCAAGTTCTACTACAGCACGAACTGTTGAAGAAGCAACAATTCCTGTACCTTTTGCAGCAGGTTTTAGTAAAACTTTAGAAGCTAAGAATTTAGCTTGATTTTCATGTGGAACTGTACCTTTAATAACTGGTAAAGTAATTAAATTGTTTTTTGCGTCTTTAACGGCTTTTTTGATTGAATCTGGAACTTCATTTGCTTTTCCATGTCCAAAGCCAACACGTCCTTTTTTGTCCCCAACTACAACAAATGTTGAGAATGAAAATCTTCTACCACCTTTAACAGTTTTAGAAACTCTCTCGATAGCAATAACTTTTTCACCAAATTCGTTAGCTACTTGTTCTTCTCTTCTTCTTGGTGCTCTACGTTCTTTGTTAACTCTTTGGGTAGGTTTTTTAACGTCTTTAACTGGTTTTTCAGCTTTAACAACTTTTGTTGTTGGAGCTGCTTGGTCTTGAATTTTTTCTGTCATTAGAATTTAACTCCTTTAGCATGTTCTCTTACAGCGTCAGCAAAAGCTTTAACACGCCCATGATAAATATATCCTGAACGGTCAAATACAATTTCAGTAATTTTTAGAGCTTGGATTTTAGCAGCCATTGCTTTACCTGCTTCAGCAGCTGAAGCAATATTACCATGGAATTCACCTTTAACTAGTGTTGATACACTAGCAAGTGTAATACCTTTTGAATCATCAATTAGTTGTGCGTAAAAGTTTTGGTGTGATTTAAATACTGTCAAACGTGGTTTTGTGCTGGTGCCAAAAATGCTTTGACGTTCACGCAAGTGTTTACGTTGACGAGCTTGATTTCTTGATAAAATAGCCATATTTTTAACCTTAAACTACTATTTAGCAGCAGTTTTCCCTTCTTTACGACGAATAACTTCGTTTTTGTATGCTACACCTTTACCTGAGTAAGGACTTTGTTTTCTTGTTGCTCTAACTAAAGCAGCAAATTGACCAACACTTTCTTTTGAAATTGATGATAGAGTAATTTCAGTTGGTTTTGGTAACTCAACTTTAACATCAGCTGGAATGTCTAATAATTCTAAGTGTGATTTACCAACAGCTAATTCTAATTGTTGACCTTTCAAAGTAGCTTTGTAACCAACACCTTTAATTACTAATTCTCTTTTGAAACCTTGTGAAACGCCAATTAACATATTTGAAATTAATGCGTTTGTAGTTCCGTGTAATTGTTTGGTTGCTTTTAGTTCATTTGCTCTAATTGTGCTAATTTTGTTATCTTCGATTTTAATTGCGATTAGCGGACTAAAGTTAGCTTCAAGAGTTCCTCATGAACCTTTTGCACTGAATTTTGTGCCTTCAAGTGCAACACTAACTCCATCAGGAATTGTTAATATTCTGTTTCCAACACGTGACATATTAACCTCCTATCAAATGTAAGCGATAACTTCACCGCCCACATTTTCCTTACGCGCTTGTTTTTCAGTCATCATCCCTTTTGAAGTAGAGATAATAGCTGTTCCATAGCCTGATAATACTGTTGGCAAGTCCGCAGCTGATGAATAAACTTTTAGACCTGGTTTTGATACACGTTTAAAATCAATGATTGCTCTTTGATTTCCTTTATATTTTAATGATACTTCAAGCATTTTTTCAACGCCTTGGCCTTTGATTGTAACATCTTGAATGTATCCTTCTGCTAAAAGAATGTCTAGGATTTTTGCTTTTTTGTTTGAAAAAGGAATTAGAACTGTTTTGAATTTTCTTTGGTTAGCGTTTTTAATACGCACAATCATGTCTGAAATTGGATCTGTAATAAACATAATTATCAACTCGCTTTCTTGTAGCCTGGAATTTGACCTTCGTGTGCTTTAACACGGAAGCAAATACGGCAAATTTTGAATTTTCTTAAAACAGCGTGTGGACGTCCACATAGTTCGCAACGTGTGTAAGCACGTGTTGAAAATTTGGCGTGTTTTTTTTGTTTAACTTTTAATGAAACTTTAGCCATGATTATTTATCTCCTTTAGCAAATTTCATACCAACTAGTTCTAATAATTTTTTAGCTTCAGCATCTGAGTTTGTTGAAGTTATTATTTGTACGTCTAATCCTTTAATTCTTCTAATTTTGTCAAAATCAATCTCTGGGAAGATGATTTCTTCTTTAATTCCTAATGAATAGTTCCCTCTACCGTCAAAGGCTTTAGGATTTGCACCGTGAAAATCACGAATACGAGGCATAGCAATGTGGATTAATTTTTCTAAAAAGTCTCACATTCTGTCTCTACGAAGTGTAACTTTTCCGCCCATTGGCATACCTTCTCTTAATTTTCAAGAAGCATTTGATTTTCTAGCTCTTGTTTGGAAAGGTTTTTGGCTAGAAATTAAGGTTAATTCATGTAAAACTTCTTCAATAGCTTTTGAGTTTGTTACTTCTTTACCGGCTGTCATATTTAAAACAATTTTTTCAATACGAGGCACTTGCATTATTGATTTGAAGTTGAATTCTTTCATTAATGCAGGCACAACTGTTTCTAAGTAATGTTTTTTAATTTGCATAATTAATATTCCTTGTTAGTTTTTTTGATAATTCTTGTTTTTTTGCCGTCTTTAATTGTGTAACCGATTTTTGAAACTACTGGTGCAGAAGTTTTTGTTCCTTTTTTAGCCATAACAGCTACATTTGAAGCATGAATTGGACCTTCTTGTTTTTTGATTGCTCCTTCACCGCCACGAGTTGGTTTTTGGTGTTTGGTTTGAACATTTACGTCTTTAATAAATACAGTGTTATTTTTTGCATCAACTTTGATAATACGGCCTTGTTTTCATTTGTGAGAACCTGAAATAACTACTACTTCATCATTAACTTTGAATTTCATATTTTAGATTCCTTTCTTATAAAACTTCTGGCGCAAGAGAAACAATTTTTAAATATCCCTTGTCACGTAATTCACGAGCAACCGGTCCAAAAACACGAGTTCCTCTCATTGATTTATCTTCTTTAATAATTACAACAGCATTGTCATCAAATTTGATATGTGAACCGTTTGGACGTTTAATACCATAACGAGATCTAACAATAACCGCTTTAACAACTTGACCTTCTTTAACAGCACCATTTGGTAATGCTTTTTTAACTGAACACACAATAATGTCACCAATGTTAGCAGTTTTCTTTCTTGAACCGCCTAACACTCTAATTAAACCTACTTCTTTAGCTCCTGAGTTATCTGCAACTTTTAATTTTGATAATTCAATAACCATTATTCATCACCTCTAGCAGCTTTTTGTCTAATTTCAACTAAACGGAAGTGTTTGGTTTTTGATAATGGACGGGTTTCCATAATAGAAACAATGTCACCAACAGAAGCTAATAGTTTTTCATCGTGAACTGCGAAACGTTTAACAACTCTATAACGTTTTGAATATAAGTTGTGTGAACGGTAGCTTTCTACTTCAACAAAAATAGTTTTGTCACCACGAACTGAAGTAACTTTACCAATAAGGCTTTTACGTGTCGATCTTTCCATTATTTGTCTCCTTGCATTTGACTTAGTGCAGTTAAGCATTTTGCGATGTCTTTTTTAACAGCTTGAATTTTGTGGCTGTGATCTAGTTGTCCTGTTGCATTTTTAAAACGTAATGTTAATAATTCAGCTTTTAGGTCATTAACAAGTTTTTTAAGTTCGTCAGCTGATTTAGCTTTGATATCTTTGTAAAGCATTATTGTTGACCTCCTTGTGAATCTTCTCTAGTAATAATTTTTCATTTTACTGGTAGTTTGTGACCACCTAAACGTAGGGCATCACGAGCAATATCTTCTTTAACACCTGATACTTCGAACATCATTGTGTTAACTTTAACTGGTGTATATCATTTGTCTGGTGAACCTTTCCCTGAACCCATACGAACACCAATTGGTTTAGAAGTTTTTTGGAAGTGAGGGAAAATTCTAATAAAAACTTGACCTTCACGACCCATACGACGAGTAATCGCGATACGAGCTGATTCAATTTGACGTGAGTCAACTCAAGCTGAAGTTACGGCTTGTAAACCGAATTCTCCAAATGATACTTTGTTTCCTTTATGAGCTTTACGTTTATCATGACTTAAAACGAAAGGTTTTCTATATTTGGTTCTTTTTGGTTGTAGCATTATTTTTTACCACCTTCCAAAATTTCACCTTTAGAGATTCAAACTTTAACACCAATTGCACCATATGTTGTACGCGCAGTTGCTTGAGCATAATCAACATCTTGACGTAATGTGTGTAGTTTCATTTCTCCACGTGAATAACCTTCAGTACGCGCCATATCAACACCATTTAAACGGCCTGAAACAGCAGTTTTAATACCTTTTGCTCTTGCTTTTAAAGCATCATTAATAATGTATTTTTGTGCGATTCTAAAGCTTTCACGGTTTTCTAATCTAACCGCAATAGCTTCAGCTGCTAAACGTGCATTAAGTTCTGGTTTAGCAATTTGGATAACTTGTAAATTAATATCAAGTGCTTTATCTTTAATAAATTTGTGTAATTGTACATTTAGAGCTTGAATGTTTGCTCCATTTTCACCTAAAATTTTAGCTGGATTAGCAACGTGTAGATAAACTGTTACTTTATTAGCTTGTGTTCTTGAAATTTCCACTTGACCGATTTGGTATTTACGTACTAATTTATCGAAGAATTTGTAAATTTTGTCATCTTGCACAAGTAGTGCGCCATAATTTGCTTTTTCAGCAAATCAAGTTGTTCTACGTTGTTTTGTAACACCGTATCTAAATCCATTTGGATTAACTTTTTGTCCCATATTTGTGCTCCTTAATTTCTTTCTTCTAATACTACTGATAAATTAGATGTACGTTTGAAAATTGAGAATGCTCTACCTTGTGAGTGAGGTTGAAATCTTTTTAGTGTTGGTCCTTCATTAACTATAACTTCTTTAACAAATAATTTAGATGCATCCATTCCATGGTTATTAGTTGCATTAGCAACTGCTGAATTGATTAGTTTAATAAATAGGTATGCTGATTTTTTGTTGGTGTTGTGTAAGATACCTAAAGCTTCTCTTACGTCTTTGCCTCTAAATAGAGCAGCAACTAGAGCGGCTTTACGAACGCTAACACGTTGAATTTTAATGTGTGCTTTTGCTTGCATTATTTTTTACCTTTATCAGCACCGTGACCTGTGTAGTTTCTTGTTGGTGAGAATTCACCTAATTTGTGACCTACCATGTCATCTGTTACATAAACATCAATAAAGCTTTTACCATTGTGAACTTGGAATGTTAAACCTACAAAGTTTGGGAAGATGGTTGAACGTCTTGATCAAGTTTTGATAGGTTTTTTAGCTGCGCCACCTTCAACGATTGCTAGCACTTTTTTCATCAAGTGTTCGTCGACAAATGGGCCTTTTTTAAGACTACGAGCCATTATTTAGCATCCTTTCTTCTTCTTAAAATCAATTTGTTTGAAGATTTTTTAGTTTTTCTAGTTTTAACACCAAGAGCTTTTTTACCTCATGGAGTAAGAGGTGATTTACGTCCAATAGGTTGTTTACCCTCACCACCACCATGTGGGTGATCTACAGGGTTCATTACAGAACCACGCACTGTAGGTCTAACACCCATGTGACGGTTTCTTCCGGCTTTACCTAAGTTTACTAGCAAGTGTTCTTCATTGCCAACTTCACCAATTGTTGCACGGCAACGTGCTAATATACGACGAGTTTCACCTGATTTTAGACGAAGAACAACGTATTTTCCATTGTCATCTTTACCAAGAATTTGAGCACTTGTACCAGCTGAACGAGCAATAATTCCGCCGCCGCCTGGTTGCATTTCAATGTTGTGGATTAATGTACCTTCTGGAATTGAAGCTAATGGTAATGTGTTACCCACTAAAATATCAACGTTTTCTCCAGAAATTACGCTTTGGCCTACTTTAAGACCTTTAGGTGTAAGAATGTATCTTTTTTCTCCATCAGCATATGCTAATAATGAAATATTAGCTGAACGGTTTGGGTCATATTCAATTGACTTAACTACTGCTGGAATATTATCTTTATTACGTTTGAAGTCGATTATTCTATAAAATCTCTTAACACGTCCACCGTGGTGTCTTACTGTAATTTTACCTTGGTTGTTTCTACCAGCGTTATTTTTTAAAATTACTAGTAATGACTTTTCAGGAGCATGTCCTGATAGGTTTTGTGAGTAGTTAAGAGAAGACATATTACGACGACCATTTGTAGTTGGCTTATAATGTTTAATTGCCATGTCATTTCTCCTTGCTTAAAAATATTCGAGGAATTTTGTCTTTTAAGCAGCTACTATTTTCCTCTTTTGACTAAGCCTCTTTTTTAGCGGCTTTTTTTGTTGTTTTTTTAGCAGCAATTTTTTGTGCTAATTTTTCTTCTGCATCTGCGTCAGCTTGTTTTTGAGCTTTAGCTTTTGCTTGTTTAATTTCTTTTTTAGCTTCGTCTTGTGCTTCAGCTTCATTTGGATAAAATACAATTTTATCGTCTTGTGCTAAAGTAACAATAGCTTTTTTGTAACGGTTTGTAAAACCATTAAAACGACCTACTCTTTTAGCTTTTTTGTCAACTTTAATTGTGTTAACTGATACAACTTTAACTTGGAAAATAAATTCAACAGCTTGTTTAATTTGGAATTTATTTGCGTGGTAATCTACTTCAAAAGTGTATTTATTTTGTGCTTGTAAAAGGTTTGTTTTTTCGGTAAGAATTGGCTTACGGATAACTTGAGTTAATTCCATTATTTAGCTCTCCCTTCGAAAATTTTTAATCCTTCTGTTGATAATACAAGTACGTCTGCTCAAATTAATGCTTCAACTGTTGTTGAACTTGGTTTAATAACAGCAACGTTTGGTACATTTGAAAGTGATCTGTAAACTGTGTCATTGTCAGAAACAACTAAAACATGTTTTACATTAGCAATATTTAAAGATTGTAATTTAGCAACAGCAGCTTTAGTTGAAATAGTGTCTAATTTAAAGTCATCTACAACAACTGCGTTGTCTTTAGCTAATAAGGTAAGTGCACTAAAGAATGCAGCTCTTTTAGCTTTTTTGTTAACTTTAATTGAGTAGTTTCTTTCGGTTCTAGGTCCAAATGCGCGTCCACCACCTACTCAAATAGGAGATCTTGTTGAACCTGCACGAGCACGTCCAGTACCTTTTTGTCTTCAAGGTTTTTTACCACCACCTCTAACTTCTGCACGAGTTTTAACAGAGTGAGTACCTTGTCTTTTTGAAGCTCTTTCTGATAGAATTGTGTCAAAAATTGCTTGTTCATAAATTTTTTCTAATCCAAATACTTCAACTGGAAGTTTTGAAGAGTCGAATGCAAATTTTGCATTTGGATCGATTTTTTCAATTTTAGCTGTTTTAGCAGCAGGTTTTTTAGTTGTTTTTGCTTTTTCTTCAGCAACATCAACTAGTTTTTCATCATTTAAGAATTTAATTGAATCTTCATCTTTAATATTTTTAGTGGTAAGTGTATCAATAATGTTTGCAATTTTTGCTGATGAAGTAGAACCTGAAAATTGGCCATCTCTGTGGAATCAAACTCTTGATTCACCTTCTAGTTTAGATGCTGCTTTTTGGAATGCTTCTAATCCTTCTTTGAATGTTTTGAAGTTTTTAGATGTTTTTTGACCTTCTTTTTTAAGGTTGAATGAGATATTTCTTTCTTTGTCAAATTTTTCTGATAAATAGAATTTATTAACAGCCATAATTAGTTATCTCCTTCTTTAGCAGCTTGTGCTTCAGCTTCAATAATTAGAGGTTCAAGTTCGCTTGAATGCATACCAACTTTAACTTCAACATTAACTTTTTTAGCTCTTTCAAGTAATTCATTCATCTTCATAACTTCTTCAACATCAACAAGCACAACTGGTTTGTGGTTTGGAAGTCCTTTAATTGCTTCTTTAATGATCACAAATGATTTTTTAGGCCCTGGAATTGAACCTTTTACTAAAAGTAAGTTATTTACAGTATCAACTTTAACAACTTCTAGGTTTTGAACTGTAGTTTGAACTGCTCCTAAATGACCAGGCATTGTAATACCTTTGAAAACTTTGTTACCGGCAATATCACCAAGTGAACCAGTTTGTCTTACAGGTTGGCTACCACCACCACCACCGTGTGATTTAGGTCCGATGTGTTGGTTTCAACGTTTAATTGTACCAGCAAATCCTTTACCTTTTGAAATACCTGTAATGTCAACAAGTTGTCCAGATGTAAAAATATCTGCTTTAACTTGTTGTCCTAATTCGTAACCTTCCATGCCACGAATTTCTTTAATGTAGCGCTTAGGTGTTGTGTTAGCTTGTTTGAATTGACCAGCTAGTGGTTTAGAAACTTTGCTTTGTTTTAATTCTTCAATAGCTAATTGAGTTGCAACGTACCCGTTTTTAGCATCTGTTAGAACTTTTGTAACAACATTTGGTTTAACTTCAATAACAGTTACAGGAACTGATAAACCAGTTTCTGTAAAGATTTGTGTCATACCAACTTTACGTCCTAAGATTCCTTTCATAATTTCTCCTTCACGTTAATTTATAACGACCATTGCTTCGTTGAAGTTGGATTTATTTTTGTGTAATTTCGCTAATTTGAACTCCTGCTGGTAATTCGAAACGACGAATCATGTCAAGAGTTTTAGTATCAGCATCAATTAGAGTAACGATTCTTTGGTGTACTCTAGCATCGAATTGTTCACGAGATGTTTTGTTAATGTGAACTGATCTAAGAATTGTAACTAGGTGTCTTCTTGTAGGCACAGCTACAGGTCCCGAGAACTTAACATTGTTTTTTTGTGCAATTTCAATAATTTTTTTTGCGGCAAAATCAATTTGTTCATGTTCGAAGGCTTTCAACTTGATATTAATTTTTTTCACGTTGTCTCCTTTGTTCATAAGCGAACATACTCCACATAAATTACTTACAAGGTCCTCAACAACTTATGGCCTAGTAACAACCTTATGCTTCACCGTATAGTTGCTTTAATATTCTATAATAAAATATTTTTTTCCCTAATAAAAAGTTTAAATTTTTTGCTTGGTATCTAAACACCAAAAGAAGTTGTAATAAAAAATGCATTTTTGCGCGATTTTATGGTTAAAATCGCATTTTTTTAAAAAATAGTTAAATTCAAAGTTTTAATTAGCATTCTTGCTCAATTCATTTATTTTTAAGCTAAAAAACAAAAAAATTTACTAAACACCAAGAAGAGTTGTTAGTAAATATAATATTAATAATTAACATTTATTTTATATTTAAGCCAATATTAAACGCAATTTTATCTAATTCAGGTTTTTGTATCTAAATTATAAATTTTACTTGGCTGACCCGAACTAGGGCCAAAATCGTAAATATTTTTAATTTGCGGAAAAACGTCTTGTGCTTGTTTGAGTTCGATTGGGACTTGCCCCGAAATGTTAGCGCTTGTCATATAAACTGGGCCATTTTTTAGTAAATATTCTAATAATTTAGGTTGGTTCGGCATTCGAAAACCTTGATTATTGACTATCAAACTATAAGCGCCGGGTCAATATTTTTTTGCAAATTCCTCTGCTTCATTGTTTCATTGACTAAATTGGCGTGCTTGTTCAAGTGAGCCAACTAATATTATTATTTTTTTTGTTTTACCTCGTTTTTTGAGTGTGTAAATTTGCTCAAGGGTTTGCTCACAAATTGGCCCCGCTATTCCACAAACAGTATCTGTACTAGAAATAAACAAATTATTGTATTTCATTATTAACCGCCATTAATTTTTTGTTGTCAAAATCCAATTTTAGAATTTGATTTTTTTCTATTTTGAATTCAAAATCGAGTATATTGGGGAAAACAGAAGCAATATAGTTTAAAATAAATTCATAAACAACTATCATTGCAACAACGTCATTGTGACAGTATTCTTTAAGACTTTCAAGTTTGGCATTTCATTGAGTTTCACCAATCATACCCGATGAACGACTAATAGCAATTTCTAGCGCCATTGAACCATTTTTAACGTCTAAATTGGCATATTCTTTAATTGAAAAGCGATATTTGTACTTGTTTTTACTAATCATTTTTTCAAGTTTTTTAATACTTGTGAATCCTAAAAGTTCAACAATTCGAATTAATCTTATATCGTTTATGCCTTTATTTAATTGAGATTGGGCATTTTTGCATACATTAACATAATCATCAAGAGTGCCTGTAAAATTTTGAAAATCTAAATCAAATATTGGGTTGTGGTATTTTGAATATGGCACATATTTAGTGCCAAAAATTAAATTATTTGAACTGATTGGTTTTTCGGCTTTATTAAAAAATCAAAGAAGGTCAAAAGTATTGTTTATTATGTGCAAAACAATTGATTGAAATTCTAAAAAACTTTTAATGTTGCGCTTTTCCATTTCATAAATGAATGCTTTATTGGATTTTTTGTATTCCTTTTCAACAAAATCACGAATTTCAAGGTTTCTTGAGTTTTCATAGTTTTTATTGAATACAACATATTTATCGGCTTTATTTTGATAAACCTCTAATATGATCTCAACTAAATCAATTAATTCAAGATTTTTTGGATCTTTAACGATATCATTTTGATAGTTTACCGCCCCATTAATAGTCTTAATTACTGAAACTTGACTAGGGACTTGTCTTCAAGATTTTAAATTATCGAATAATGGAATTAAATTTGTTACCCCTTCATAGTCATACCATACAATGCTTTGGTCTTTAACTAAAAGAGTGCTAATTAATTCAATTGCCTCAGAACTGAAATAGTTTGGAAATGCGTACAATGAATCTACATTACTTTTTACAATGTTTATATAGTTTTGGTCAAGGATTCCTTTTTGAGCTGCGTTGCAGCCATTGTGGCCAGCTGAAAATAGATATTTATCGCCTAAATACAAGTTTTTTATTGTGTTATTTAGTATTTTATTTTTTGCCCAAGATGTATCACTATTTAGCACACTAAATGTCGTTACACCGTTTTTAACTTCTGAATACAAAGGCAATGTAATTTGACGTGCTTCAATTATTTTTTCAATCTTTTGGTCAAAATCAAATAAAACACATTTTTCGTTTTTATTGTATTTTAACTTACTTAGATCTCCATCCTTATTTTGGCGCGGGTTAGCTCAAACTAAATTATTTTTAACTGCATTGATTATAGTAGTAGGCATGCCCTCGCAAATACCTTTTTGCATAACTCAACCAGCATTAATTTGCTCAGAAAGTTTAATTTCATTTTCTTCTTTATATAAAGTAACTCCTTTTCTGCTAACTGATTTTGTTGATTGCGAAGATTGGATTCCTTCTGTAAAAACAAATGAAATAATGCCTTTTTTATAGTGATTTGGACTAGGGTCAAAAATGATAAATTTCACATTTTGAACTGCTAAACCGCAATTAATGGCAGTGTTATAAACGAAATGTGCTGTTAAATAATCATTTATTTTAGTGCTTGATGTTGGTTTATATAAAAATAGTGTTTTGGATGTTTTATCATAAGCAAAACAAGTGGCTTTAACGTAAAAATTTTCCTTAGTCTTAACTTTATAGACAAAAACGGGATCAATAATCAATTCTTTATCGTCATTAAAAACGAAATCAATTATGTTTTGATTAGCATTATGAAGTGTTTCCGTTGTATAGATTCTTTTATTAAATTTAACTTTTTCAATTGAAATATCAATACTTTTAATCAAAAAGTCCACCGCTTGAGAGTACGCTTTTTCAAACATTCCTTTGTTTTCAGATTTATAGTTTCATTCATTAGATAAAAAGGCTTCATTTTGGTTTTTGTAAATCTTGTCTAACAGCTCATCTTCTTCATCATCTTCAATATCACTAAAAGCGAAATTATGCATTGTAGTTGATGATTTAGCTTCATTTGTTTTTTCTAATTCATACAATTTAAACTCATTTGCGTCAATATTAGGGATGTTGTATAAGCCATCTGAATCCTTTGGAGCTCAGACAAAATAATCTTGTGTGATATAACTATCGCGATAATGGTTAAAAGTAATTACAACATCTTTTTCTTTATCTAACTTTTGAAAATTCAATATCTTCATCTATTTCTCCTAAAGCTTTTCATTTAGTAAATAAATTAAATCATTCTTCTTCATTGCGACAAGCTAGATATTCAACAACCATAGCATCTCTTCTCGCGTCATAAATTGGACTAACGCCAGTTCTTGAATAGTGATTGTAAAAATCAATTATTTTTTGCAAATCATCCTTAGAACGATTTGGGTCAACTGAAAAGGCAAATGATTCGATGTGACGTTCAAATATATTGATATTTTGCGGGTCAAAATAATCATTTTCTTCTAGAAAAGCAGCAACAATTACATACTTATCATATCCCAATAAATAAGCGTATAATTCAGCTTGTTTTCGATAATCTAGCGGTAAATTCATCCCATTATCTTTGATTCATAAATCTCTTTTTTTAGATTGAACAGATTTCATTTCTAAAACAATTTTTTTGCTAGGTATCAAGCCGTCAGGGACTCCCCCTACTATTGAATGTTTATCTTTAAAATAATCATAACCCACATCTTTGGCAACTATGTGTTGAATATCTTCGATTTTAGTTTGTTTTCTTAATGCATCAAAAATTTTGGGTTCAACCGCTTCTCCAGCTCTTACATATTTTTGTTTGAAAACCGGCATTGCTAATCTTGCCATATGTAAAAAAGCTAAAAATTTGCCCTTGAATGGGTCTGTTTCAAAAATATTGCCAATTGAAGAGCCACCAAACTTTTTAAAACCATTGAAAGAACCAGTTTCATTTGACAAAAGCTGATTGTTATATTCCGGTCTCAATTTTACAGTTTGACTTCTAATATCTAAATCGTAGTGCACACCATTATATTTACGCATATTCCGCCTCTATTATTATATTAATTAATTTATAATTAATATAATACTGTAAATTTACAAAAAGATAAATTTTTTCATATTTTTTTCAATTAACAATATTGAAAAAAATGCAATAAAAAAACTCACCAAGGAGTTTTTAACGAATAAATCCGCCAATTATAAGAATTATCAACGAAATTGCTATTCCAGTAATAAATAATAATAAAGCTCAAACTAAAATGTAGTCAGATAGCGTGTTGTGATGTTTTTGTTTGATTTCATTTTTTTCAATCATAACATCTTTTTCTGTGATTTCATCAAATGTTTTTGAATCACTTAACATACATTTTGAACACGCGTACAATTTGTCTGATTTTTCTTCTAATTTATCAAAGTCGAATTTTGCTTTTAAAACTTCTGTTGAATGTGTACCTTTTCATAGTTTGTAATTTACAAAAGCCTTATTTACAGTGATATTAACATCAATAACTTCAAGTCTTAGTGCTTCATCAAGTTTTATATTATTTGCGCCAACTTCAATTGCAGTTGGTTTGTCTTTTAAGTCAACATATAATTTAGCGCTTGCTACTAATTGTAGGAATTCTTCATCTGTCACAGCATCGCAAGCAGGGTAAATTTTATCAACACCTTCTTTTGCATGTAGATAATTGAATGTAGCTTTTGTAGTTTTCGAGCTAAAACCATCTTTTTCAAAATGGTAAAACACAAAAGCATGTACATCACCAGTAACTGCAATAGATTCAACAACAAGTTTTAACACTGAATCGGTTTTAACTCTTGTTTTAGAGATTAAAATTGGTTTTCTAGCATTCTTAACATCAACGTAAATAATTGAATTTTCAATTAATTTGTCAAATTCTTCTTGAGTTAGCATTGCATCATTTTTTGCATTAGATTCTTTAATTTTAGTTGTTTTAGTAGTATCTTTTTTAGATTTTTTAGCTTTTTTAGATTCTGATTTTTCAATTAATTCTTCTTTATTAATGTATTCGATTGCATCCTCATCTTTAACAGAATTTGATTTTAGTTGCTCAAGAATAGTTTTAACCATTTCAACACCCGCAGTTCCTCTAAAGGCTGCATCACGGTGGAATCAAACTTTAGTTTTTTGTTCTAATTTCATTGATTGATTAATAAATTCATTCAAAGCTTCAGCAAATGTTTTAAAGTTTAAGTGTTTTTTCTGACCCATTTTTTTAAGATTGAATGATAAGTTTCTATTTTTATCGAAGAATTCTGATAAATAGAATCTAACTAGTGTTGATTTTTTTTGACATATTTCCCCCTAAATAATATTAATGTTTAAATCTTACTCTAAAATAAATTGTTAATTAAAAAATAATTAAAAAAACACAATTTTTTCAATAAAAAGTGTCTTTAAAATCACTTATTTCAATATTTTTTCAATAAAAAGGAAAATATGTTTTGTAATATAATTTAAATAAATTTTGTTATTTAAAAATTAAAATATAGAAGTGTTTGTAGGGGTATTATGCAAAACATAAAGAAAAGTCCTTTTATATTCATTATTTCAATAATTGTTGCTTGTTTTCTGGGTGTTATTGGCGGGTATTTTGTTTTTCAAATAATTTACCAAAACGTTATTAATAACTATGGTTTAAGTAAAATTAATGATGTAAAAATAATTTTTTCAATAATATTTTTTTGTTTAAATTTCTTAATAATTTTATATTTTTGATTTAATGGCTCATATGATTTATTTAGTTTTTTATGGTACATAAAAAATAGAAAAATAATTAAAGCTTTGCACAATAAAATAAACTCAATTAAAATAGAAAAAAATAAACATAAAATTGTTTTAGCTTATTGCACTTGTGACGATTTCAATGAAAATGCTTTATTATCTTCAATGAAGCAAGATTATGAAAATTTCAAAGTTGTAATTTTAGATGATTCAAAATCACCAGAATACATTGAAAAAATTGATAATTTTGCAAAGAAACACAAAAACGTTAGTGTTGTTAGGCGAATAAACAAAGTTGGTTTTAAAGCAGGTAATATAAATAATTATTTTCTAAACAATAAAGATTGAGACTATTTTGTTATTCTAGACTCAGATGAAGTAATTCCATCAAATTTCATAACGCAAGCACTAAAATATTTTTATCACTTTAAAAACATAGGCGTTCTACAAGCTAATCATCGCGGAATAAATGCTTTAAATGATTTTCAAAAAACCTTTGATACATCAATTATTTCTGGATTAACAGCTAATTTAACCGCTAAAAATCACACATCAATAGTTACATTATTTGGTCATGGTGCAATGATTTCTAAAGAGTGTTATCAATCCGCTGGAGGTTTCCCACATTTAGTTTCAGAGGACAACGCTTTCTCGGCGACAATTTTGGCAAAAGGTTATTATGTTTATTTTGCTCCCGATATTATTTGTGGAGAAGAATTCCCAACTAACTATTTAGCTTTTAAAAAGCGTCAATCTAAATTTGTTAGTGGTGATATGCAACTCTTTTCTAAAAGTGTTATCCAAAATATATTTAAATCAAAAATTTCGTGATTTTTAAAATTTGACTTGCTAAATCGTTTTTCAATGATATATCTACTTGTATTATTTGGATTTTTATTTACTTTATTTAATATTTCAATTTACTATCTAAACGAGGACTTATTTTTCAAAAGCAAATATTTCACGATTGTATCTTGTTTTTTTATAATCGCTCCTTGAGTCAAAGAAATGCTAATTCAACATAAATACATTTCATTTCCAAGGTTTATATTATTTTTAATAATGTCTCATTTTTTGATTTACTCACTATTTTACATAAACCTTAAATCAATGTTTTTAACCATTTTTGGTAAAAAACCAACATTTGTTGTAACTCCTAAAAATAATACAAAAATAGATTTTAAAGCATTTATTAAAGCTTCTTGATTTGAAATATTGCTAGGATTTGCATTAATCAGTTTAATTTTTGTAAATAAAATATTTTTATTTAATATTATCTTTATTATCGGGCTTTTTTCTTCAGTTGTTCTTACTATTTTAGGAAATTCAAATAACTTAAAACGAGTTTCAAGTATAAAATTTGAAGGTTTCGCGAACAATAAATTTAAAAATAAATTTGCATTAAATAAAGTTGTAAAAATTTGTAAACAGAGAGGTAAATAATGGAATTATTTTTCAAATTAAATTGCAATATGTCTTTTTATGAGTCGCAAATATTTATTAAAAATATAAATAAATTAATTAACAAAAAGATTTTGAAAGTAGCTAAAAACAAAAATACTTTGCCTAAAATTTCATTTATAATTCCCGCAATTCACTCTCCATTAGCATTAACTAATGACCTAGAAAACATAAATTTTGTCATCGAACAACACCAATCAACAATTCTAAATGGTAAGCTATATAACGACTTAGGATTGAAAGGAATTCTATTAAATCCAACCATCTGCAACAGTGAATTTTCCAAGTCAATAAATGCTATTTATGAAGAGGGGGGGGGGCATTATTTCGATAGTAAAAATTGATGTTAAAGACTTTATTACTATTCAAGACGACAATTTTATACATCATATAAAGCCTTATAAATTCAAAATTTTACTTGAAAATATAAATGAATCAAATATTCACAAGGTTATCGAAAAAATAGAAAATCTATGTAATATAGACAGTATGTTTAGTTTTTTGGTTCCAGCACATTTAAAAACACAATTTTTGTTGAATAATTTATTTAATTTTTCATACTTTATTGATGATTTTATTGAAAACCACCAACAAGTGGTTGATTGAATCATTGAACTAGAAAATTAATATATTTGATTCAAAATTACAAGCAACAAACAAACATATTTTTCAATTATTAAATCTATTTTAAAGCAATATAATAGACCAAAATATTCATAAATTTTTTCTTATATACTCATTTTTCCATTGAATTGAAAAAACTCGCAAATAAAGCGAGTTTTTTGATTAAATTTAACCTATCATTACTTCTTCTTGAACATAATCATAGTGATATTTGTATGTTTTTTTGCCGCCTCAAACAAGAATACTGCTGCTGATTCCAAATTGACCTATGAACATTACTAAAACGAATGTGATTTTTGAAGCTATATTTAATTCTTCAGACACCCCTATTGTTAGACCACTAGTTCCAAAAGCAGATGACACTTCGAAGATTAAGTGAACAAACCCATATTCAGCGCTTGATTTTTGACCATTATAAACTGGCGCGCTTGAATAAGCAATAAATGTTGCAACAAATATTAAAAGAAGTGAAATACTAAAAATTATTGAACTCATTTTAACAGTTTCATCACTAATTTTTCTCTTGAACGCACGAACACTATGACGTCCCGCAACCCTTGAACATAAAGAAAGAAATAGAATTGCTAAAGTAGTAGTTCTAATTCCACCACCTGTTGATACTGGTCCAGCACCAATAAACATTAAAATGGTCATAACTAGTATGCTTGCTGGCGAAAGTGTTTGCAAATTAATTGATGAATAACCAGCAGAACGAGTAGATAAAGTTAAAAATAATAATGACCAAGTTTTCTCAACTCAATTGCCATGGTCTTTTTGCGCTCAAAAATGAATTGCGCTATTGCGGGCTGCTAATTCAAAAGTCAGCATTAGCGCAAAACCAATAAATGTAGTTATAAAATAAGTTAGTACACTTAATTTAGTAATAAGTTTAAACACATATTTACGGTGTGTTTTTTTTCTGTTTTTAAATTTATATTTAATGTAGTTTGTAAGATCATAAATAACTGGGAAACCTAATCCACCAATTACAAATAAAATTATGAATATGACTTGCAGTTCAATATTGTGATAATATGACATGATAGAGTTTTGACCAATAATGTCAAAACCGGCATTATTTAAGGCAGAAATAGTATGAAAAAACCCATATCTGAATGCTAAATTTCAATCTTTATAAGGTGAAATAAATCGATAGTCGCCATTAGTGCTTGAATAAGTAGTTTCTAAACCATTAAGTTCTTTAAATTGCCCTAATGCTCATGGTTGTGCATAATAAAAGTAAAAAGTTAATATAAAACCAAAGATAAAAGTTATGAAAAATAAACAATAAAGTGAACGAATTATAATTTTTTTAGCAGTCCCAAAGTCATCACTACCTCGTTCATGAGCGCTCATACTCATTTCATTAATTGAACTCTTTGCTTTTGGAAATAAAATCGATATAAAAAATATCTTAAGCGAAAAAATTCCAACGCCACCTATCATAATTAAAATCGCTATGACCGCTTGACCAAAAACATTTCAAGTATCATAAGTAGTTTTAGTGACTAATCCAGTGTCACTAAATGAAGAAGCAGTAATAAATAAAGCGTCAAAATAGCCAACATGATTTTTACCTGTTTGAGAAATTGGACTATATAAAATTAAGCTACAAATTATGATTATTGCAATATAACTTAGAAAAATTATTCTTATTCCCGAAATTTTGGTCAATTTATGAATAAATTTTAAAATTTTTTGCTTAATTTCACCATTTTTTCAATGACGTTTAAGTTTAGACTTGCTCATAGTCTTAATTTTATTACATTATTTTAAAATTATTTATAAACTAAAATATAATTAATTAATATATAAGGAGCATCATGAAGAAAAAAGTTGTTCAAAATATTTGTGTCATTGGCGTTGGCAGATTTGGCGATGCCGTTATTAAGCAGTTACTAAATATGAATGTTTCGCTTTTAGTAGTTGACAAAGATGAAAAGAACCTAACACACTACTCAGAATTAGTTGATAAATTGGTTGTGGCTGACGCTGCCGAGCCAAAGGCACTTAAATCACTTGGGATTCAAAATATGGATATGGTCGTTGTTGCAACCAACGATAATATTGAAATAGTAGCAGCACTAACTGAAATTAAGGTTACAAATATTATTGCTCGTGCGCACTCTGAGCGCCATGCCAATGTTTTAAAACAAATAGGTGTCAATGTTATTATCAAACCAGAACAAGAAGCAGGAATGCGTACAGCACTTCTTGCGGCTAATCCAAATTTTGCTAAATATTCAATGGGGCTTCAAGAATTGGGTGATAATTTTGTGATGGGAACTACTTCACTTACCAATCCCGAATACTTCGATAAATCTCTGAAAGATTGTAAATTTATTGAAAAAGGACTAAGTGTTGTATTAATAAAAAGAAATTCAGAAACAATTTTACCTAGCGGTTTTACAATGTTGCAAAGTGCAGATTTAATAACAATCCTAGGTAAAGTAAATGATGTTGTTCGTGCTTTTGAAATTTTAAATAAAGTTTAATTTTTAATTTTTACTTATTGTTTAGAAAAATGAATCAATAAGTAAAAATAAGATTGGAGAAATATGTCATTAAAAGCTGGTATAGTTGGCTTGCCAAATGTTGGTAAAAGCACTCTTTTTAGTGCGCTAACAAAATATCAAGTTGAAGCATCTAACTACGCATTTACAACTATTGAACCAAACATTAGTTCAGTGCCTCTTAAAGATAAAAGACTTTATGAATTAGCAAAACTTGTTAATCCAAATAAAATTGTTCCTGCTACATTTGATTTTGTTGATATTGCTGGCTTAGTTAAAGGCGCTTCTAAAGGTGAAGGGCTAGGAAATAAATTTCTTGGCAATATTAGAGAAGTAGATGCAATAATTCACGTGGTAAGATGTTTTGAAGACAAAGATATAATGCACGTTGCAAATGAAGTTAACCCTGTTAATGATAAAGATGTAATTAATATGGAGTTAATTTTAGCTGACATTGAAACAGTTAAAAATGTTTTAAATAGAATTGCAAAAAAAGCCAAATCTGGCGATAAAACTGCAATTTTAGAACAAAATCTTTGCCTAAAATTACAAGAAAAACTTGAAAATGGTCTTGCCGCTAGAACCTTAGAAAACTTAACTCAAGAAGAATTAAAAATTATCAAATCATATCATTTACTAACTTACAAACCAATGATTTATGTAGCCAACCTGTCAGCACAACAAATATCAAACTATGAAAATGATGCTTTTTTTATAAAATTTAAAAATTCATGCAACCAAAACGAGAAAATATTACCAATTTGCGTTCAATTAGAAAGTGAAGTTTCACAACTTGATGAAAACGAAGCAAAACAATGGCTCGATTCTTATCAAATTAAATTCAGTGGATTAGATTTATTAACCCGCGAAGCATTTGACTTACTAAATCTAAAAACCTACTTCACAGTTGGTCAAATTGAAGTTAGGGCTTGAGTTTTTAATAATGGAATGTTAGCTCCCCAGTGTGCAGGTATTATCCATAGTGATTTTGAAAACAAATTTATTAAAGCTGACATTATAAATTATGATGACTTTATCGCTTATGGATCAGAAGCTGCTGTCAAAGCAGCAGGAAAAATCAGATCCGAAGGTAAAAATTATGTTATGAAAGATGGTGATATTTGCCACTTTAAATTTAACAAATAATTTACTAATATATTCATTTTACAATTCAATACAACTTTTTCGCCATGTGCGAAATGGGGGTTTAGTATAATGGTAGTACTGCAGTCTCCAAAACTGCTTGCAAGGGTTCGATTCCTTTAACCCCCGCCATATGAGTTATACTCAAATTTTTACACCTAATTTAGGTGTTTTTTTCTTAATTTAAACCAATATATACTAAATATATAAATTAAATTTATACAAATATGCTATAGTTATATTGTAGATTTGAGGAAATATGAATAAACAATTAAATCTTCTATTTATTGGAGATATTTTTGGTCAACCTGGGATTGATATGGTTGCCAAACATTTAGATAATATAAAAAAACAACACAACATTGATGTTACTATTGCTCAGGCCGAAAATGTTTCAGATCGTAAAGGCTTTATTAAAAAAGATTATGAACAACTAAAAAAAATTGGCATTGATATTTTTACACTTGGGAATCATGTATGAGCACAAAATGGCATATTTGAAATAATTGCAAATCCCGACGTGATTAGACCATTGAATATTTCAAACTCATACGCAGGGCATGGCAGCAATGTGTTCAAAATTAATGATTGTACACTTCGGGTAACTTCTTTAATGGGAATTTCATTTAACAAATTGCTTCACCCATGAAAAGAGGAATATGCGCAAAACTTTTTTGATGCAATTGATAATATCATTGAAAATGGCCAAAAAACTGATTTTCACTTTGTTGATTTTCATGCTGAAACAACAAGTGAAAAAGCTGTATTATCTCAATATTTAGACGGTAAAGTAGATGCAGTTTGTGGAACACACACTCATGTACAAACCAATGATGCGCATACTTTAAAAAATGGAACATGTTTTATTTCAGATGTTGGTATGGTGGGGCCATATAATTGTGCAATTGGCGCTAATTTTCAGGAAGTTTATGAACATATGCGCTATGCGAGCAGATCAAAATTTCAAATTTCAAATAATAAATGCCAATTTAATGCTGTTATTTTAAAATTAAACACAATTGAAAAACAAAATAACTCAATCGAGTGTATTAAGATACTGCCAAATGACTAGAAATAATAAATATTTATTTGTATAAAAAATACAAAAAAGCCCGAGCAACAAACTCGAGCTTTTTTTATTTTAATAATTAAATTTTAGTATTTAGCGATCTTTGTTTTTGAGTATTAACAAATTTCATGTTTTTATTTTTTGAAGCGTACATTGATATAGGTATATTTAAAAAGATAAAGATAGGATAAGTAATTAATGCTTTAAATTTATTTCACGGGCTAAAGCGTTTTATTTTCTTTGCTTGTCTAATAATTACACACAGACCCATAATAAAAGTAATTAGATAATAATAGATAAACATAATAGGTAATGATAATGCACCTAAATATACTCCTATATTATCAATGTTATTGGCTAATAAAACCAAGTTTAAAGCAGTAATAGTTGTATTTATAATTAACAAAGTAAAGAAAAATAATCAAGAAGGCGTAAGCATTGCTATATACTCTAAATAATTAAGTTTTTTCTGTGGGGCTTCCAATTTAAAAAATAAATTTTTAAATAATGTTTTATTGATTAAATTGCCCAATTTATAGTTACCAACAGTTCATCGTGTTCTTTGTTTTCAAGATATATTTCAGTCGGTTGGTTGCAAATCATAAAATTTTGCTTGGTCTACATATACACCTTTATACCCATTTACAAGTGCATCAAAACTAAACTCAGTATCATGAACCATTGATTGATACTTGCCTCAATAATTGTTTTTCTCTAGTAGACTTGAACGCACCATAAATCCAGTTCCCTCAACCATATGAGGATTTCTAAATGCTGAACGCGTTGTAGCCACTTGCGATACTAAACGATAAAATTCAATTGAGTAAGCTGAAGAAATTCAATTATCTTCAAAGTTTTGTGTATCTCTAAACGAAGTAAAATAATCATATTTTTTAGAATCATTAAAAGCATCATTCATAATGCTTAATCAATTTTCATCAACAATATTATCAGCATCAAATCATGAAAATGAATCAAAATCCCCAAATTCATCTTTTATTTTTAATAATGTTTCATGTACTGCAAAATTTGGCCCAATTAATTGTTTATTAAATCTTTCGTAAACTTTATCAGCCCCTGCTTGCAAAGCAACTTGGGCAGTGTTATCAGTGCAATTATCAGCAACCACAAAAACTTTAAAATATTGTTTAGGATATTTCATAGCTTTAAGTGATTTAATTAAATCACCAATAATATGTGCTTCATTATGGGCGGGAATGATAATGCAATGATTATTAAATTTATTAGTTTTATTAAAGCGTTTATTTTTTATAAACAAGGCAAAAAAAGTATAAAAAATTTGCAAAAAGAATATTGCAGTAAATAGGGTGGTAATACCTATACCTATATAAGTAATTATTCTTGTAGCTAGCACTAGTTGTTGCATATAACTTTACTCACTTTCAGTCCAATCTATATGGAAAAAATTTTCAAAATTATATATATATATATATAGCAAGTTCTTTTCCACATGCAGCAAACAAAAAGTCGTATATACCTATAAAATGGGCTTATACGACATTTGAACTCTTTAAAAGAGTATTCCATATATGAGTGTTTAATAAACTTAAAAATAATGGAAATTTTTCTGAGAAAATGAGTTCTAAAACCTTAATAAAACAGGTTAAAAAAATAAAGTAATATAATTTTGTAGCTTTAAATATATTGATATATACATATATACGTATATATCAAACAAGCATAATAATATACTTTATAAAAACAATGATTAGAGGTGTGATGAAAAAACATAAATTACTATTAAGTGTTGGAGTTTTATCTTCGACAATATTACCTATCTCGCTAACTTCTTGCCATAAGCAAGAAGTCAATGAAATCAAAAAAAATACACAAACCACTGAACAAGACAAAGATATTAATACTGTTGCAGCGAATGTGAAAGTTAAATTTATTGGCGAAGCAAGCAAAACTCATGCAAGCGATGTTAAAGAAAATCAAATTGAATTTACAGACATTGAGGATGGCTATCAAAAAAGCGATGTTAGTTTGCGCCCAGATGATAAAAAAGGAATTTTAAGCGTTGAATTCGCAATCCAAAAAGGTGAAGAAAAATCAAATTTAATAACCAAAGAATTTACTGGATTTCTAGTTAAAACCGATGAAGAAATAACTACTCCACAAGGCGGCGAACAAGATAACCCAAGTAAACAAACACAACCAGAAAATGGTGTGCAACCTGGCAACCATAGCGAAGACCATGAAATTCTTCCAAATGACCAGGCAGATAATGGAAATACAAATACAAGTGAAAAAGATAAATATTTAATGCCCGAATTATATGAACCCTCTGTTAAGGGCGCACTTTTTGTAGTAAATGAAGAACACAAAAGTGAAATTCCCGCATTATTAGATAAAGTTATTTCAGGTGAAAAATCTGTTCTGAAAATAAGTGATGGAAAAGTAATATTAGGCAAAGCTGCTGACAAATCTAAAACATATATCACAGTTTCAAATAGTGTCTCTGGATGAGAAAAAGTCAACACAAATAAAGATAGTAAAAAGGGCAAGGAAGCCAACATTAGCCTTAAGGGCGGCAATAGTCGCGGAATTAAAGTTGTCAAAGAAAATGACAAATACACTCTAAAATGAGTTTTGTTTGATAAAAATAATAAAAAAGGAACTGAAGAGTTTTCACAAACCCTTGACCTTACACCTCAATCAACATCGGCAAACTCAGAAAATAGTACAAGCACACCAGAAAACAAGAAACTAAAACCAAACACACAACCTAGCGAATCTCTAAAAGTTGAAAAACAAAACGAGAGTACTTCTCCAGAAAAACAAAAAGAATCAGACAAACCACAATCAAATGTAGCAACACCTCCTACAACAGGCAACACTGAGACAAATAGCGATTCAAGTCAACCTCAAAAAGATTCAAATAAAGAAAAAGAACAGTCAAATAACTCTGAAACCAATCCAAAAGCGGATAAAGAAAAAGAGAAAAAAGAAAAAACCCCTAAAAAGAAAACAACAAGGAAAAAAAGAAAAAAATCTAACAAAAAAGCAAAAGCTAAAAAACCTAAAGCAACTGAAGAATCAACGGACAATGGTGAAGTTGATAATCTTGAATAATAAATCTTTTTTTAAGATTATAAAAATTTGCCAATTTACACGAAAATGCGTATCATACGCATTTTTTGTTGCTTAAATATTTAAGTTAAGTATGTTTAACTACCTTAATTAATTGAAAGCAAAATAAAAAGCAAGTCTATACTTGCTTAAAATACTTATTTTTTGTAGTTAATACCTAGTGCTTTTAGCATTGGAACTAAGAAGAAGTTAAATGGTTTGTTGAAGTGAGGTAAGAAGAATACGTCTGTTAGAGCAATTTCTGGTAATGTTAAGCCTTTTTGAATTGCTAAAGCAAACATGTAAATTGTTTCAGCATGAATTGTTTTACCCCATGAACCTAATTGAACACCTAGTAGTTTTAATGTTTGTTTGTCATAAACAATGGTACATGCAACTTTTTCAGCTTCTCTCATGAATTCTGGTCTGTCCATATCTTCAAAGTGAACTGATGCAGCGTGTTCAAAACCATTAGCTTTTGCCATTTCTTCTGTGAATCCTGTTCCTGCATAGTGGCAATCAAATACATTAATTGCGTTTGTGCCAGCTACGCCTGGGAAAGGAACATTAACGCCGGCAATGTGTAATGCAGCAACTAAACCTGATTTAACAGCGTTTGTTGCTAAAGCAACGTGTCTACTGTCACCAGTAACAGCATGTTTTAGTGCACATGAGTCACCAACTGCATAGATGTTTTCATCTGAAACTGATCTTTGGAATTCATCAACTAAAATTGCGCCGTTTGGTAGTTTTTCTAGGTCAACAAAGTCTGTTCTTGGTTTAAAGCCAATGCACATTACAACTAGATCTGTTTTGTATTCGCCTTTGTCAGTAACAACACTTGAAACGTCTTTTCCATTTTTTGATCTGAATTCAACAACTTTTTCACCTAAAGCAAGTTTAATACCTTCTTTACGCATGTTAGCTTGCATAACATTTGTAAATTCTTCACTAAAGTAGTTACCTGTAACACGTTTGTTAACATCGATTAAAGTAACTTTTTTACCTTTTAAGTGGAATGCTTCAACAAGTTCAACACCAATGTATCCTGCACCAACAATAGTAACATCTTTAATGTCTTTATCATTTGCGTATTCAATTAATTTTTGAGCGTGTTGGTAAAGTTTAGATAAAACAATTTTATTGTATTCAATACCTTTGATTTTTGGTTCGATTGGTCAAGTTCCACCTGCAAAAACTAATTTGTCATAAGTGTCTGTGAATGTTGAACCATCTGCATTGTTACGCACTGTAACTTGTTTTTTAGCTTTATCAATAGCAATAACTTCGTGGTTTGTTTTTAGATTTACACCATAGTCTTGTTTTAAACTTTCTGGTGATGAGTAAAATAGTCCGCCTGGTTCGTCAAATTCACCAGCAACTCAAACTGCAATACCACAACCTAAAAATGAAGTGTTAGTATTTCTGTCATAAGCTGTAATTTCAGCATCTTTATTAACAGTTTTTAATGTTCTAATGAAAGATGTACCAGCATGGTTTGCCCCAACTAATATAATTTTCATATTGAATCCTTTCTTACGTTCTAATTAGAAACAAAAATTTAAATTTCAATTCAATTATATAGATACTAATAATATGTATAAATATTTTGCCTTAATTTTGCGAAAATAATTGATTTTATGTTGAATATTGCAAAATTTTATTTCACAAAAATTTAAAAAATTCCCAGTCGGGAATTAAATTTTATGCGGGATTGAAATACCAATTAATCTCATACCAATTTCAAGAACAATATTAACGGATTTAACAAGCGCGAGCGAGTTATCTTTGTTTTGTTTTTCTAAAATTTTGTCAGTGTTTGAGTATCATGAATTAAATTCTTTAGCTAACTTAATTAAATATTGTGTAAGTAAGTTTGTAACTAATTTTTCAACTGATTTTTCAATAATATTAGGAAAATCTAATAAGAGTGAAATAAGTTTTATATCGTTTGTATTTTCATATTTTTCAAGATTAAAATCAACTTGCAATGCATTTGCTTTTTCAAGTAATGAATAAGCTCTTGCGTTAGCATATTGAACTAAAAATGAAGGATTATCATTGGTTTTAGTAGTGGCTAAGTCAATATCAAAGTCAAGTTTTGTATTAGTAGTTCGATCTAAAAGAATAAAACGAGCTGAATCTGTGCCAACTAAATCAATAAACTCGCGCAATCAAAAACTTGTACCCTTACGTTTTGACATCTTAAACTCTTCGCCATTTTTGATTAAACGAACAAGTTGCATACATAGAATTACTAAATTATTGTCATTGTTTTGCAAGTTTTTCATTGCAGATTGCATACGTTTAATGTATCCTGAATGATCCGCTCCTCAAACATTTAAAATTAATGGATTTGCGCCATTTGATTTAAATTTAATATCGTGGTAGGCAATATCTGGTAAAAAATAAGTAAATGAACCATCTGATTTTATTAAAACACGATCCTTATCATCGCCATCTAATGTTGTTTTAAGTCAAGTCGCACCATCTTTTTGGAATGTATTTTCTAGCTTATTAATAACATCATAAATTATTTTACTATTGTTTAAATAAAGAGATTTTTCACTGAAATATTTATCGAAATGAACATTAAAGTTTGCTAAATCTTTTTTAATTTCACCTAAAAACAATTCAACACCTTCATTTTTGAAAATGTCTAAAATTTCATCTTTAAGTTCTTTATCTTTGAATTTGTCTGCATATTTATTAAAAAATTGTTCAGCAGCCCAAATAATATCTTCACCTTTGTATGATTCTTCTGGCATTGAAAAATCTTTATTGAATTTTTGCTGATAACGTGCAAAAATACTTTGAGCTAATAAATTAATTTGATTACCAGCATCATTAATATAGTATTCGCGAGTTACATTTAAACCACTAAAATCACAAATATTAGCAATTGTTGAACCAATTGCAGCATTTCTTGCATGTCCAACATGTAAATAACCTGTTGGATTAGCAGAAACTCATTCGATATTTATATTGCCTTTTTTTGAACCACGACCATAATTTGCACCTTTGCTTAAAATTTCTTTTATGCCTGAAACAAATGAATCATTTTTAAGTGTGAAATTGATAAAACCAGGACCAGCAACATCAATAGTTTCAATGTTTAGTTTGTCCTTTATGTATTGTAATTTTTCAATGATTTTATTAGCTAAATCTATTGGTTTATATTCCTTGTGACCCATTGCAATATTAGTTGCTAAATCGCCATGACTTTTTGGCTCAGTTAGCATAATTTCACGCTCAATATTTAGTTCTTCAGCAATCTTTTTAAGTTCAATAAGTAATAATTCTTTAATTTGTGATTTTGTCATAATTGAAATTATACTTTAAATTAAAATTGATAATTTTAATAATTAAAAAAGTCAAAATAAAACTTGCCAAAGGCAAGTAAGTGGAATACTTATTTTCTTAAGTTTAGTTCAGTTAGAGCTTTTGAGTATAAATCGAAGTTTTCTTGTTTTAAGTGCGCTAATAAAACACGACGTTGAGCAATTTTAGCCATGAATCCACGACGTGAGTGGTTATCTTTTGGGTTTGCTTCAAAGTGTTTTTTTAGATCTTCAATTTCAGCGGTTAAAATAGCTATTTGTACAAATGAATTACCTGTATCTTTAGCATTTTTACCATATTTAGCAACTAATTGAGCTTTTTGTTCTTTTGTTATCATAATAACTCCTTTATTATGTTTTGACCAAGCATAAATTTACATTTAAACCTAGTACAAAATTGATTAAGTATAATCTATATGATTATAGCAAAAATACAAAAAAACTAAGTAATTTGCTATTTTACCTTTTCAATAAAAAATTCTTTAGCTTTGGCAAAATCGTCAGGTTTAGTTTCTTCTAAACTGTTTTTATAAAATGGCCTAATTAGTTTGTGAATGATTATTTTACAATGGAATCTTTCAATAGAAGTTCAATCAAAATCAATCATTTCAATAGTGCGAGTATTGTCTTTTTTTACCAACAGAAGGCAATAATAACCCATCTTATTTATTTCAATATTAGCAGCATAAATCCCGGGTTGCATTCTAGTTAAATTATCATCAAAATCCAAAAACAAAATACCGCTGCTTTTTTGAATGAATGCATTAAAGCCAAATTTAAAACAATTTAACATGTTGATGACTTCAATTTCGCCTTGTAATGCTAACTCTTTTAGAAAACTTGTCGAAATTTTTTGATTATTTTCAAGTTTTAGCATCTGTACGCAGTGATAATTGTTATTAAAGCGCGATGCTAAATAATTTATATCGCCTAAAGCGCGGTTGCCAAAGCGAAAATCATCGCCACTTACAATATCGAAATCATCTTGATTAGTAATCAATTTATCAATAAAACTAACATGTGATAATTGACTAATTTCATTGTATTTTAATTGAATTGCGTTTAAAACGCCATTCATTAAAAAACCCTCAAGGCGGTATATCTCATCACAAAAAACTTGATTAGAATTTTTTGGTAAATTTTGTGTATCAGCGAAATAAATTAGTATTATTTCCCTTTCAAAATTGTCTTGTTGAGATAAAAAAAGTGCCTTTTCAAGAAGTTTTTTATGTCCTAAATGAAAAGATTCAAAAGAGCCCATTATAAATATTGGCCTTTTGAATCTTGGTAAATTATTTAGAGTGTAAACTTTTAATGGCATGAATAATATTATAAATTAAATTAGGCGTAACTCTTTTAATTTTAAGTATGCTCCGTCATTTTTAACATCGCCAGCAACGTCATTTGCAACATTTTTTAAATATTGCTCAGAGTGGTTCATTGCAACTCCATATGCAGCGTTAGAAACCATTTCAATATCATTTGAGCTATCGCCAAATGCAATTACATTTTTAGAGTTTTCAATGTTTAAGTATTCACACAATCAGTCAATAGTTTGGCTTTTTGTTACACCTTTAGGGCAAATGAAAAGCCCACTGTGTCAATATGAATTGATTGAAACATTTAAATTATTATCTTTGATAACTTTTTCAAAATATTCAACAGCTCGTTTAGTGTGCTCTTCACCTTGGGTTTGAATTGTAATGATATGGATATGCTCCTCATCAATTGTATCTAAGTCGAACAATTTCATTTTCGCAGCATGTGGACTTAAAAATCAAGTAT